>NZ_SIJB01000028.1 GCF_009910845.1 Chengkuizengella marina
TTTCAGTTTTGAGAGTGCAAGTCGCTCTTTATATTCGTTTGGTGATGATGGCGGAGGGGTACCACGCGTACCCATACCGAACACGACCGTTAAGCCCTCCAGCGCCGATGGTACTTGGACCGCAAGGTCCTGGGAGAGTAGGACGTTGCCAAGCAAATATGAAGTTTAGAGAAAAAGACTTTGGTATTCATTACCAGAGTCTTTTTTTAATTCTTATTAATTATAACAACCTCCTCTGTAATATATAATTTCATAATTTTCATAAGTCCGCGTGTACATTTCACTACTAATTTAGTGTTCTTATATATTCTTTTTAACTCCCCAATCTATTGAATATTCCGATATCCCTGGATCTTTTGTTTTTTTAAATGATGGATTTTTTTTAGATATGATGGAAAAACTTTATCTCCTTTAGAAGATGAATTGACTTTAACTTGGGATAAAAATATTGTAAGGATAAGTAGAGTAAAATCATGACTTACCAGTAAATAAATTGATTACGTTTACATTAGGGAAGTGGAAAAATGGAAAAAAAGTTGACAGCACATATTATATCGCATTCACATTGGGATAGAGAATGGTACATGCCATTTGAAAAACATCGTTATGATTTAGTCAAGCTGATTGATCTTTTGTTGGATTTATTTCAAATTGATTCTCAGTTTAAAAGCTTCCATTTGGATGGACAAACCGTTCTTTTAGAAGATTATTTGGAGGTTCGTCCAGATCGCAAACAGGAGTTAATGCAAGCAATACAAGATAAAAAAATATACATTGGTCCGTGGTATGTGTTACAGGATGCTTTTTTGACAAGTAGTGAAGCGAATGTACGCAATTTATTGTACGGATTACAGGACAGCAAACAATACGGCGTAATGACAAAACTCGGTTACTTCCCAGATACATTTGGAATTTACGGACAGGCCCCTCAACTGTTGAAACAAGCAGGAATTGAGACCGCAGCTTTTGGCAGGGGAGTAAAACCAACGGGATTTAATAATACCGTTGGAGAGATGCAAAGTTATGAATCTCCTTTTTCTGAAATGAACTGGTTATCACCAGATGGATCTTCTGTGCTAGGTATTCTCTTTGCAAATTGGTACTCCAACGGAAATGAAATACCGGCAGATGAAGATGTGAAGTTATTCTGGGACAAAAAATTAAATGCTGCACAAAAATATGCATCAACCCCACATTTGTTGTTTATGAATGGATGTGACCATCAACCCGTTCAAAAAGACATTGGGGAAGCGATAGAAAAAGCAAAAGAACTATATCCGAATATCGAATTTGTACATTCTAACTTTGATGATTACATCAGAGCTATCCATGAGCATCTACCTGAAAATTTGCAATCCATTCATGGAGAATTACGCAACCAGCGAACGGATGGCTGGTCTACACTCGTTAATACAGCTTCATCAAGGATTTACCTAAAACAGATGAATCAAGAGTGTCAATCTTTATTGGAAAAAGCTGCTGAGCCATTATCCGTAATGGCCTATTCACTTGGTTTTGAATATCCACACCATTATTTGCGGTATGCATGGAAAACACTAATGCAAAATCATCCACACGATAGTATTTGTGGTTGTAGCGTAGATGAGGTTCACCGTGAAATGGTAACTCGTTTTGAGAAGGCAAAACAAACGACAGAAATGATTATTGATGATAAAACAGCGGAAATTGTTGCAAATATCCATACAAACCACCTTAATTATGCAGAAAACAGCGTTCCACTTGTCGTTTTTAACGCTTCAGGTAAGAAAAGAAACAAAGTGATTACTAAAGTGATTGAATTTGAAAAAATATATTTTGAAGACATGCCTTATGAGCAAATTCCAGATTATTTGCAAACAAAACCACTGCCAAAATTAAACATAACTGATAGTAATGGCATCGTACAGTTATCTGAAATAAAAGATAAAGGTGTGAAATTTGGCTACGATTTACCTGATGATGGATTTAGAAAAGCGTATTTTGCAAAGATCATTGAAGTACAGTTTATGGCTAAAGAACTTCCTGGATTGGGGTACAGCACTTATTATGTAACAGACGTCAAAATGGACGATCATCATACAACAGAACAAAATATTTTAACCTCGGATCGTGAACTAGAGAACGAATTTGTTCACATCGATATTCATAATAACGGCTCTTATACGTTAACGCACAAAGAAACGGGTAAAGTATTTCATCAACTCGGAATTTACGAAAACACGGGTGATATCGGAAATGAATACATGTTCAAAAAAGCGCAAGATGATTCGCTGACAACTGAACAATTAGTCGCAGACATTACAGTAATAGAAAATAATCCACTTCGTGCTGCTGTAGAAATTGTTCATAACTGGGAAATCCCTAAATGTGCTGCTGAAAGTTTTGAACAAGAAAAATTGAAACTGACATGGCACAAAAATCGGACATCTGGTCGTTCGGATGAAACAACAGTGATTCAAATACGAACTAGACTTACACTCGATAAAAAAGCAAAGGGTCCACATATTAAAGCCTTGATTCATAATTCGGCAAAAGATCATCGTATCCGTGTCTTGTATCCTACGAATCTAGACAGCTCTCAACATTATGCGGATAGTATTTTTGAAGTTGTGAAAAGAAACAACCAACCTGAAATAGATTGGGAAAACCCAAACTTTGATCATCATCAGCAAGCGTTTATCAGTGTGTCAGATGAAAATCAAGGATTAACGATTGGAAATAAGGGTTTAAATGAGTACGAAGTGTTGCCTCAAAAAAATACAATAGCAGTCACAATCCTTCGATCAGTTTCTGAATTAGGTGACTGGGGAGTCTTTCCGACTCCTGAAGCGCAGTGTTTAGGTGAAAATACAGCAGAATGGACCATCATCCCACACATAGGGGATGTGGTTACTTCACAAATCGCACAACAAATGTATGAATACCAATCACCATTGATCGTTGTTCAAACAGATATGCATAATGGAGATTTACCAAAAGAAAAATCTTTCTTGCAATGGCAAGGACAGTCACTCGCCCTGACTTCTGTAAAACTGGCAGAAGAAAGCAATGATATCATGACCCGTTGGTTTAATACGTCTGATAAAAACGTAAACTTAACTGCAACATTTGAAGATACATCATCCCATTTTCATAGCAACATTGTCGAGGAAAAATACAGTGTTCATGAAGGAAATGAAATAAAGAAATCAGTTAAACCGTATGAAATCATTACTTTAGGATGGGGAATGGAAAAAAGACGTGAAAGGTAGAACAAGACCTATTAATCTATCAAAAGGAGATCAGACAGCATGAAAAAAGAAAATATCATTATACCACAATCAATGCGAAATCTAATAGATAAAGTTAAACAGAACTTTCCTGATGATGTAAAACTGCAAAACATGTTTGAGATGTGTTTCGTAAATACTTACCTGACAACATTAAAGCCACAAAATGACGGTACAACCTTCGTCATTACTGGAGATATTCCAGCAATGTGGCTTCGTGATTCAGCTGCACAGGTAAGACCCTATCTAATCCTTGCTGAGGAAGATGAAGAAATGGCTGAACTCATTGAGGGTGTTGTACGCAGACAGTTTCAATACATTAACCATGACCCATATGCCAATGCATTCAATGAAAACTTCAATAGAAATGGGCATCAATCGGATGGAACTGATATGACTCCATGGATATGGGAGCGCAAATATGAGATTGACTCTCTGTGTTATCCGATCCAACTCGCTTATTTGCTATGGAAATCCAGCGACAGGACCACTCATTTCGATGACAACTTTGTGCAAGGTTTAAATAACATTTTAAAAGTATGGAAGACAGAGCAAGATCATGAACAAGATTCTCCATATCGTTTTGAGCGTCATGATGTTCGTCAATCAGATACATTAACTCGTGATGGAAAAGGTGGAGAAGTGAAAAAAACTGGAATGACCTGGAGTGCATTTCGTCCGAGCGATGATGCTTGCCACTATGGATATTTAATTCCTTCTAACATGTTTGCCGTCGTCGTGTTGCAGTATGCTGTTGAGATCTGTGAACAAGTATTGCAAGATTATGATCTTGCTAAACAATGTCTAGTGTTAGCTGCAGAAATTAAAAATGGTATTGAAAACTACAGTACATTTGACCATCCGATTTATGACAAAATCTACAGCTATGAAACGGATGGATTTGGAAATTACAATTTCATGGATGATGCGAATGTACCGAGTCTACTTGCCATGCCTTATTTTGGGTACTGTGAGTTTAATGATTTAACATATATCAATACACGCAACTTTATATTGAGCCGTAACAACCCTTATTATTACGAAGGAAAAAAAGCAAAAGGAATCGGCAGTCCACATACACCTGATCATTATATATGGCATATTGCATTAGCCATTCAGGGGATGACTGCCAATGATGAAAAAGAAAAAAATCATATTCTAGAATTGTTTAAACAAACCGATGGAGGAACTGGATTTATGCATGAAGGATTTGATGCTGATCATCCTGAGAACTTCACAAGAGATTGGTTTTCTTGGGCCAATTCGATGTTTAGTGAGTTTGTTTTAAGTTTACTCAACATTACTGTCAAAGGAAGTCCGCTTTATCAAAGGCTTCAAAATAAATATTAATCCAAAAGGAGTTGTCCAATGATGTCAAAGTCAAAGTTGTTGTTAGGTACATTGTTATGCATGGGACTATTATTTATTATTCCTACCATAAGTTCAGCATTAGAACAACCGCACTCCTCGTATTGGTTCCCAGAGGATCTGATGCAATGGAGTCCGGAAACTGATCCAGATGCAGTATACAACCGGAGCCAGGTCCCCTTAGCAGAGAGGGATACATTGTACGCTGTGAATGACTCAGCACAATCTGATGCAAAACTTGTAGCATTATCGGCTTTAAATCAACAAACAAGCGGTGTACCATCACAAGGTAATAAAGACTTTTACTCAAACACATTTGGTTACTGGCAGTATGTAGATATTATGGTGTATTGGGCTGGTTCAGCAGGTGAGGGGATCATTGTTCCACCAAGTGCAGATGTAATTGATGTCTCCCACAAAAATGGTGTTCCTATCTTAGGTAGCGTTTTCTTTCCACCAGGAGTTTTTGGGGGGCAGTTTGCTTGGATAGAGCAAATGCTTGAGCAGGAAGCAGATGGTTCTTTCCCAGTTGCGGACAAATTAATTGAAGTCGCACAATACTATGGTTTTGATGGGTGGTTTTTTAACCAAGAAACAAATGGTGGGACCAAAGAAACAGCTCAAAAAATGCAGGACTTCCTCGTTTATATCCAAGAGAAGAAACCCGAAGGCATGCATATTATGTGGTATGATTCCATGACTAGAGATGGAAATATATCATGGCAAAATTATTTAACAGATGCAAACAGCTTTTTTGTGCAAGATGGAGAAAAGCGTGTCTCTGACAGCATGTTTTTGAACTTTTGGTGGAGCAATCAACAACAGAGCTATAACAAAGCAAATGACATTGGCAGAAGTCCATATGATTTATTCGCTGGAATTGATACTGAAGCGGCTGGAACTTCAACAAATGTACCATGGAACGGGCTTTTCCCATCTGGCAAAGCATCTTATGCATCTTTAGGTATTTACCGTCCAGATTGGACATATAAAACTTCGGATACAATGCAGCAATTTTACCAAAAAGAGCAAGACTTTTGGGTAGGATTAGATGGTGATCCTGCTAATACAGAAGATCCTGGAAGATGGAAAGGCATGGCGAATTATTTTATAGGCAAAACAGTGATTAATAAATACCCTTTTGTTACTCATTTTAATACGGGCAGCGGTAATCTTTTCACAGTTGATGGAAAGGTGATGATGGAGCAGTCTTGGAACAATCGCAGTCTACAGGACATTTTACCGACTTGGCGCTGGACAGTAGAAGGAGGACAATTGCTTACCCCTGAATTTGATTGGGAAACGGCATATTATGGTGGAAGTTCTTTGAAGATATCAGGGACAGTTGATGCAGATGAACCAACAAATATTAAGTTGTATAAAACGAATTTAACGGTAGATAAGGATACAGAACTATCCATCACTTATCAGACGAATACGAATGAAGCAAATATGAAGGTAGGAATCAGCTTTTTAGATGATCCAGACCAATTTATTTACTTATATAAAGAAGATGATGAAGATCAAGATAACAGTATAAAAGATGAATGGGTAACCCAAGTATTAAAGTTGGAAAAATATGAAGGAAAACAAATTGCAGCTATTTCCTTATATTTTGATAGTGAAGAAGATGTTCAAGATTACACGATGAATATTGGCGAGATAAAGTTGTACAACAAAAAAGAGATATTGAATTTAGATCAACCACAATTATTCCAAGTAAAAGATAGTTCATTCGAAAATGCTGTTTTTGCAAATGTATCACTTACATGGAATGCAGTAACTGACGCAGATCATTACGAGATCTACAGAATAATGGCAGATGGAAGTAAGGAATTTATCGGAGCTACACCTAATCAAATATTCTTTATATCTGAAATGAGACGTGACGGAAAAGAAACGAAAACATCGTTTGAAATCGTAGCTGTAGGTTCGAATTTTGAAAAAAGTGAAGATGCTGAAGTGGAGATGGAGTGGCCCTCATATCCAGTTCCTGTAGCGAATTTTATAGTGGATAAAACAGTGATTGGTCCAGGTGAGGAAATTGAGTTTTTCAATACTTCTTCATCAGTGACAGAATCATTGTACTGGGAGTTTGAAGGTGGAATGCCAGCAACAAGTACAGAAGAAAATCCAATTGTGACGTTTGCAAACGAAGGTCTTTATACGGTAACCCTAACTGCTATTAATAGTGAAGGTGAAAACGTAATAACAAAAGAAGATTTGATCTTTGTTACAAAAGGCGCTGAAAACATGACGAATGTTGCATTGAACAAGTCTGTAGAGGCCGACCATGCATGTGCTCCTTCTGAAGCAGCGGTTTTTGCTGTGGACGGGACAGTAACGAATAAATGGTGTGCATTAGGTGATGCACCTCACTGGTTGAAAATTGACCTGGGAGCGGAGTATTCCATCGCTAAATTTGTGACAAAACATGCTGAAGCTGGTGGTGAAGGTGCAGCTTATAATACAAAAGCCTATTCGATTGAAGTCAGTACAGATGGTGAGAGTTGGACAATTGTTACTGAAGTGACGGAGAACACAAAAGCTATTTCAGAGGATTCAATTGCACTAACTTCAGCAAGATATGTACGTTTATGGGTTAATCAACCGACACAGGGCGGTGATCAAGCAGCTAGAATTTACGAATTTGAAGTTTATGGATTTACTGCTCAGTGATTAGCTTAGTTACGCTTAATGAATTCATTTACTAATTTGATTTTAGTTATTTTATTTCGGGGGAAATGATATTTTTTTCTCCCGAAATGTATTTTTTAAGGAAGAATCCGTTTGGTCCAAATTTAAACATTAAACTAAATGCTCAGAAAGGAAGAAGTGGATTTGTTTTATACAGAAAACAAACTAGAGGCGAGAATTCAAGAGCTGTTAACATTTAGATACCAGGAGAAAAGGGAGATTTACAGTTTCCGTTGTCAGGAGGATGAGGGGGAGATTGGTCAGTATCCACTTGAGTTGACTTCTGATCAAACCATAGACGTTGACGATAACTGGAAAGGAAGGGATAAATATATCTGGCTTCAGGCGGATGTGGACATCCCACAAGAATGGAAAGGGAGAAAAACTGTCGGTTTATTTGATTTTGGAAATACTGGTGGGGGGAATAATTCAGGCTTTGAATCGTTATTGTTCTTTAACGGACGTCCTTATCAAGGTGTTGATTCCAACCATCAGGAAGTCTTTTTTCCAGAAGATGCAGTAGGGAAAACAAATCGTTTGGATTTTCGGTTGTGGTCTGGTCTCGAAGGAGGAGGTCTTCTTAAAGAGCAGGAGCATAAGATCAAAACGGCACAAATTGCTTGGTTGGATGAAAAAGTGGATGATTTGTATTATACTTCGCTTGCTACTTTGCAAACTGTGAAAGAATTGAGCGAAGATCAACCAGAAAAACAACTTCTACTAAATGCCTTGAACCAAACTTACTTAATGATTGATTGGTCTTTACCTGGCAGTGAAAGTTTTTATCAATCTTGTTACGAAGCGCAAGCAAACTTAAATGAGAAGATCACCCAAATTGAAAAACAGCACCCAGTGACAATCCATTGTATAGGTCATACACACATTGATGTTGCTTGGCTGTGGCGTTTAAAACACACGCGTGAAAAAGCGGCTCGTTCGTTTTCGACCGTGCTTCGTTTGATGGAACAGTATCCAGAATATGTTTTTTTACAAACACAGCCGCAACTGTACGAATATATAAAAGAGGACTATCCAGAAATATATGATCAAATGAAAATACGTATTAAAGAAGGTAAGTGGGAGCCCGAAGGAGCAATGTGGCTTGAAGCTGATTGTAATGTCACAAGTGGCGAATCATTAGTACGTCAAATTTTATATGGAAAACGATTTTTCGAAAGAGAATTTGGTGTGACCTGTAAATATTTATGGCTGCCTGATGTATTCGGTTACAGTTGGGCTTTACCGCAAATTTTAAGCAAATCAGGAATTGAAACGTTCATGACTACTAAGATTAGTTGGAATCAATATAATCGCATGCCGCATGATACTTTTCATTGGAAAGGAATCGATGGTAGTGAAATCTTAACTCATTTTATTACTACACCTGAGCCTTGGAATTCAGATGACTCTTGGTTTTATACGTACAATGGACTTGTATCAGCGAAAACGATTAAAGGTCTATGGAAATCGTATCAAAATAAAGATGTAAATCAGGATTTGTTGTTATCCTATGGTTATGGTGACGGCGGAGGTGGTGTTAATCGTCATATGTTAGAGTTAAGAAGAAGATTAGATCGTATGCCGGGTCTTCCTCAAGTGAAACCAACAAAAGCGGGAGAATTTTTTGACAAACTCCATCAAAATGTTGAGAATACGGAAGGTTACGTGCATACATGGGACGGTGAGCTGTATCTTGAGTACCATCGTGGTACATATACAAGCCAAGCACACAATAAAAAAATGAACCGCAAATTGGAATTGGCCTATCGTGAATCAGAATGGTTAAATGTGATGAATGCTCTGACCAGGGGTTGGAATGAGTATCCTCAAGCGGAATTGGCTGAAGGGTGGAAGATCATCCTGCGTAACCAGTTTCATGACATCATTCCAGGTTCTTCAATCAAGGAAGTTTATGAGGATTCCAGAGTGGAGTATGAGCAGTGTTGGGATCTGCATCGAAGTGTATCTAATCAAGCATTGGCTGGGTTAATAGATTCTAGTGTACAGCAGTATACGGTTTTGAACGCTTCACACTGGCAACAAGGAGAGCTGGTGTACGTAACATATGATGAAGTAAATCAACAAGATGGATATTGGCGTGATCAGGAAGGAAACCACTTAGTTTCTCAAAGATCCGAACACGGATGGTATGTGCATGTCTTAGGTCTAAAAGGATTTGCTGGTACAGAATTATTATTTGAACCTCATTCCAACAAGCATCAAACAGAATCAGTGAGTTTATTTGATTATACAGATTTTTCGATTAATACACCTTTTTATAAGATTAAATGGAATAATTCAGGACAGATTGTACAGATGTATGATAAGGTTGCCGAGAGACAAGTGTTTGTAAATGGGGAAAAAGGAAACATACTTCAAGTGTTTGAGGATAAACCGTTGGCGCATGATGCATGGGACATTGATATTTTCTATAAAGAAAAAATGGAGGAAGTAACAGACCTCACCTCTGTGGAGTTGGTTGAATGTGGCCTATTGCGAGCGGTAATTCGTTTTAACTGGACTTACCTGCAATCAACCATAAGTCAAGATATGATTGTCTATGCAAGTTCGAAACGGATTGATTTCAGTACAAACGTAGATTGGCATCAACAAAGGAAATTGTTAAAAGTGGCCTTTCCTGTAGATGTGCGTACAACTGAAGCTACCTATGATATTCAATACGGCAATGTGAAGCGGCCAAACCACCAAAATACGAGCTGGGATATGGCACGTTTTGAAAGTGTCGGTCACATGTGGGCTGATTTATCAGAAACAGGTTATGGAGTCAGCTTGCTTAATGATTGCAAATATGGTTACGACATTATGGACAACACCATGCGACTGACATTGATTAAATCAGCCACTTATCCTGATCCTACAGCAGATCAGGGGGAGCATCAATTCACATATTCACTGTTTCCACATCAAGATGATTGGAGACAAGCCGAAACGGTACGTGAAGCATGGTTTTTAAACCAGCCATTACAGGCAATAAAAGGTAGGTTAACTGCTCCGTTTTCATCATTCTTGAATTTATCTTGCCATCACGTTCATATCGATGCCATTAAAAAAGCAGAGGATGATCATGCGGTTATTGTACGTCTTCACGAATTTGAAGGAAGAAGAACTGAAGCAACAATTTCTTCGGACTGGGGTATTGAAGAATGGCAAGAGGTTGATCTAATGGAACAACCGATATCCGACATTTTTAAGGGGAATTCGATCAATTGTTCCATTAAACCCTATGAAATCAAAACATTCGTCATAAAAATTCCTAAGAAGTAAATACATCTTTTTAGTATATAATAAACTTAGCATCTTTCAGAGATGCTAAGTTTATATGCTTATCCGGACACATTTATTTACAACAGGATCAGGAGGTGTATATTCAACAATGTTCAACAAAATTAAACAATATCGACATAAAGTGTTTTTTCAAATATTGCTAGCCAATTCTTTAATTATTATCATTTTTATGTTTCTACTCTTTGCTGTTCTATGGTCCTACTATACGGAAATAGAGGTACAGAGAAAAATTGACGCTAATACTGCCATTTTAGAACGAATGGAAACTTATTTTAATCATAAACAAGATTTGCTGAAAACAGCGGTTCATGATCTTAGTAATACAAACAAAGAAATAATGGATGAAATTGTCTTTTCATTGGATCATAGTGAACAAGAATTAATTGAATATCGTCTAGATAAATATATGCAAAGCAGCTCCTTTCAAATCGTTAGTAGTTGGTCATTTTTTGAAGACTATTTTGGACAAGAAGAAGATGTGATAGCAGTTACCTTAACAAGTGAAAAATCACTCAGTGAAAAAAAACTATATTCTAGACGGCGCATGGATCAAAAATCTAAAAATACATTTCAAATATCCCATCCTTTGTACTACGGAAATGCTATGGAGCTGTTAGGTATCCTAAATGTACATTATGATTATGCTGGAATCAATAATTTACTAGATTCACAAAAGGAACAGTTAAAAGGAACGGTGTATGTATATACCGAAGAGGGAAAACTTCTATATCCCACAGCAGAGGGGACTCAGTTAAAAAATATCAATGCCCCTAGTTATGAAACGTCTATAAATACGATTCAGATCGATGGAGAAAAGTTTTATGTTAACAAGTTAGTAGATGAACGATCCCAGTTAATGTTTGTTGGTATGATACCAAAAAAAGAAGTTGAACAAGTAACAACAGTTCATGTTGTGATGCTGTTATTGACTGTAGCTTTAGCTTCGACAGCCATCACAATGACATACTGGGCTATGCGAAAATATTCAAAGCGTATTCAGTCTATTGAACAATCAATAAAAAAAGTACAAACCGGGGATTTAAATGTAAGAATTCCGGAAAATAATAAACAAAGGGATGAATTAAGCACGATATCGAATAGTTTTAACAAAATGTTAGAAGAATTAAACCGATATATTGATTTTGTATTTGTGTCTGAAATTAAGCAAAAAGAAGCGGAGATGAGAGCATTGCAATCACAAATTGACCCTCATTTCTTGTACAACACTTTAGAAGCGATTCGGATGAAAGCCGTTGCGGATGGCAACAAGACAACAAGTGAAATGATTGTTCATTTAACGAAAATGTTCCGTTACTCGATGAAAAATCATGATGAAGTGACCGTAGAGGATGAAATTTTACATGTAAAAAGTTATTTGAATTTATTCCAAATTCGTTATCCAAATCGATTAAATGTAGTCTATGAAATTCCAGAGCATATATTAGCTTATCCTATTCCAAAATTTATTCTTCAACCGATTATTGAGAATTATATACTACATGGATTAAGGAAGAATGAATACTCGAATTTACTTACAATTCATATCGAAGAGCAGAAGAAGACACTATGTATTCGAATTCAAGATAATGGAATAGGTATTAAAAAAGAACGCTTAGATAAAATTAGAGCGATGTTGAATGATGAAAGTGAAGTGCTTGATTCTTTAGGTTTGTCGAATGTTCATCAAAGAATTCGTTTGAAATTTGGAGATGGATATGGACTTGAGATTAATAGTGTAGAGCATAAAGGGACCGAGGTTACAATTAACATTCTGGTTCCATTTTGGAACAGAGGCAGGGAAACGCATGTATAGAGTGTTTTTAGTTGATGATGAACCATTTATTGTAGAGGGTATGAAGTCCATTATTCATTGGGAAGATTATGGTCTTCAGGTTATTGGAGTAGCGTATGACGGCAAACAGGCATTACAAGCATTAGAAAATCTGGAATGTGATCTTTTGATCACTGACATTATGATGCCAAATATGAACGGTCTTGATCTAATTAAGGTAATTAAACAGAGAAATCAAGATATGAAGTTTATTGTCGCAACTGGTTATCAAGAATTTCAATACGTGAAAAAAGGGATCTCTTTAGGCATTGAAAATTATTTGCTAAAACCAATAGATGAAGGAGAACTTATATCTACGTTAAGAAATGCTATTGAAAAATTAGATAAAGCCAAACATGATGATGAAGATAGTTATATACTTAGAGATAACAGTATATGGAGATGGCTGAACCAAGACATTAGCAATCAAGAATTTATAGATCGCTTAGAATTGTATGGGATGGCACCATTTATTAATCCATTGGTTGTAGCTATTTTGCAAGTGGAATTTGATCAAACCACCCAAAAAGGATCTTTCTCTGAATTAAGAAGGTGGATTGAATCTTGTTTTTCTTGTATTTGTGTTTTAAGTCCAGAGCAGGAATTTATTTTAATTTGGTCTGGTATAGAAGTGAGTCATGTCCAGCAGCACGTTAAACATTTGCAAGCCGAACTGCGTAAACATAAAAAACTTGTTCAATTTTTTATCGCTCTTGGGTCAGAAGCGAATTCAATAGAAGAAATATTTTCAAGCTTTTATCGGGTTAAAGAATTAAGGACTTATCGCTTTGTTCTACCTGAAAACACGCACGTGATTACGGAAACATTAACTCAAAATTATCTGCAAACATCAAATCTGATGATAGATTACAATTTTCAAGACCTAGTCAATCATGTATTGAACGGTGATTTAGATGGTGCCATGCAGTGGGTTGATCAGGCATTTCAGCGATTTGTCGAAGTGATATCAGTTGATATACCAAAATTATCTAAAGGATTTGCCGTTAAACTATTATCCATTGTTTTAAACGCAATAGAATCTCAAATAGATCTAAACGTCTTTTCAGAAATGGTCACAAGAATTATGCATACAAATACGATTGAAGAGCTCAAACAAGTGATGAACCAGTTTATTATTGAAACCTTTGATAATATTGAGCGGCATAATCAACAAATGAGTCCTATTATTAAAAGTGTCTTGCAATATGTACATGAACATTTGCATAAGGAGCTTTCCCTAAAGACGTTAAGCCAACGTTTCCATGTGAATACCAATTATTTGGGACAGCTTTTCCAAAAGGAAGTGGGTACCGTATTTTCAGATCATATTAACCACCTGCGAATTGAAAAGGCAAAGAAACTGCTGAAACTCCCCCAGTATAAAGTGGGTGAAATTGGAAAGATGGTCGGTTATTCAGATCCTACTTATTTTTACAAACAGTTTAAAAAGAGCATCGGTTTAACCCCAACGGAGTGGCGAAGTAAACAAGTTTAAAAAAATTGATCTATTTTCTCATCTTTACGTAACATAAAGGTGAGTTTTTTTAATGTTAGGAAAGTGTGATTTTACATCATGTAATGACTAAGGAGCTTGATATTGTATTAGCTTTTCAGGTTATGAACATAGTAGATTCTAGGGAAATAAGATTAGTCCAGCAAATCTAATAATTGTTAACTACCGAGTGGGATTGAACGGTTATACAATATAGAAGAGGGAGAGAAATCTAATTGAAAGGATCGGAGGGCTACATGAAATGGTTTAAAAATACTCTAAGAGATTTATATGCTAATCGCATATGGCTAATGTTTGTTTTACCAGCAACCATTTGGTTTATCATTTTTTCGTATTTACCTATGATTGGACATGTTATTGCATTTAAAGATTTTAGAATTCATAGAGATGGCTTTTTCGCCAGCCTATGGCATAGCGAATGGGTTGGATTTAAAAATTTCGAATTTTTATTTAAAACAAATGTGGCTTGGGAGATAACAAGAAACACGATTTTATACAATTTAGTATTTATTTTTTTAGGACTGTTTTTAGCGGTGGCTTTTGCAATTGGCTTAAGTTTACTAGCAAATAAAAAGCTAACAAAAATTTATCAAACGGGCATGCTGTTTCCTCACTTTTTATCTTGGGTTGTTGTAAGTTATTTTGTTATGACCTTTTTAAGCACTGATCGGGGGGCAATTAACAGTCTACTATCTTTCTTTGGAGTGGAAGCGATTTCTTGGTATTACGAGCCAATCTATTGGCCTTTCATTCTCGTTTTTATGGCGATGTGGAAAGGTGTAGGATATCAGATGATTGTGTACTTAGCAGCTATCGTCGGTATTGATCGTTCTTACTATGAAGCGGCAATGATTGATGGAGCATCGAAATGGCAGCAGATCCGCCATATAACGATTCCGATGATTACTCCTTTAATGATGATATTGACCATTATGAATATTGGAAGAATTTTTTACTCTGATTTTGGATTGTTTTATCAAGTTACACAAAATTCAGGTGCATTATATGACGTTACAAATACCATCGATATGTATGTGTATAATGGGCTGACAACATTAGGGGACATGAGTATGACGGCCGCTGCAGGATTTTATCAATCAGTTGTAGGTTTTGCCCTAGTGATTATAACAAATTATGTAGTGAAGAAAGTTGATGAAGATTATGCTTTATTCTAGAAAGGGGAACATGAACATGCCAAAAAAAGCAAATAATTCATCATTAACATTGACAAATGGATATACTCCATATGGCTTAAAAGGGATTTCTAATGTTATCTTGAGCATCATGATGGCAGTTTTTTCGTTCATTTGCCTCTTTCCATTTATTTATGTCATTATTATTTCTTTCACTGCTGAAGAAAGTTTAATACGAAATGGGTTCCAGATTATTCCAGATTCCTGGAGTTTAGAAGGGTATAAATATTTGTGGAAGTCACAGGGACAAATCTTACGTTCGATTGGGGTTACCCTGTTTATTACTGTATTTGGGACGTTGTTAAGTGTAGTAATGATTTCTTTATTTGGATATGCAATATCACGAAAAGAGTTCAAATACCGTAGATTATTTACATTTTTAGCTTTTTTCACGATGTTGTTCGGTGGTGGTTTAGTACCAACTTACATCGTTGTGACACAATTTCTTGGTTTACGAGATAACATTTTGGCATTGATTTTACCTCTTGTTGTCCAAGCATTTTGGATCATCATTATGAGAACCTTTTTTATAAGATCTGTACCGGAAGCGGTGATTGAATCGGCACGTATTGATGGTGCAAGTGAAATTAGAATATTTATGCAAATTGTGCTACCTTTATCTTTACCCGCTATAGCAACAATTGCCTTATTCAGTACACTGACTTATTGGAATGACTGGTTTCAGGCACTTCTTTACATCACTGATCCAGATTTATATCCGCTGCAAGCGTTACTTTCCAAGATTGAAAGCAACATTGAATTTCTAAAGGAAATGAAATTGATATCTGGATTACAGGCGGGTATTACTATACCAGAAGATTCAGCTAAAATGGCTATGGTAGTTATTTCAACATTACCTATCGCACTATCTTATCCGTTTTTCCAAAAATATTTTGTAGAAGGGTTAACGGTAGGAAGTGTTAAGGAATAGATACATTGATATTATAAGGGAGGTTTTATAATGAAGAAGTTTTTATTATTAATATCAGTAGTGTTAAGTTTTAGTTTTGTACTTGTAGGATGTAGTGATAATGATACAACAGAACCTGGCTCAGATACAACGAATACAGAAACAAATTCGGATCCCACGCTTGAGCTGTATGAGATTAAGTGGTACGCAATAGGTGGACCTCCACAAGATCTTGATTTGGTATTGGATGAGCTTAATCCATATTTGAAGGAAAAAATTAATGCTACTCTAGATTTGGAGTTTATCGACTGGGGTGAGTATGACAAAAAAATGACAACAATGATTACTGCTGGTGATAAATTTGATATCGCTTTTACTAGTTCTTGGGCAGCAAATTATATAATAAACGCTCAAAAAGGTGCTTTTCTAGGATTGAATGATCTTATGGATCAGTATGGACAAGATATGAAGGCAGTAATTGATCCAGCATTCTTAGAGGGTGCAAAAATTGATGGGGAATTGTATGCTGTTCCTGTGAACAAAGAAGTTGGGCAACAAAGCGTGTATGTATTCAACAAACGACTCGTTGATAAACACAATATGGATATTTCAACGATTCAATCTTTAGAAGATCTAGAACCGTTTTTAAAAATGATTAAAAATAATGAAGCAGATATAGAAGCACCAATCGCACCATTTTCACCATATTTGCCGTTTGACTATATTTTACAAGAAAAATTACCGTTTGCAGTGAATATGGATGGGGATCAAGCGAAAATAGTGAATTGGTATGAAGAACCAGAAACGATGGAAACGTTAAAAACAATGCATAAGTATTATAATGCAGGTTACATACCTGCTGATGCCGGTACAAATGAAAATGCGACTTATGATTATCAAGTAGAAAATTGGTTCGTTAGAAAAGAAATGTACCAGCCTTATGCAGAACTTTTGTGGCAGCGTTCTGGTAATTATGAGTTAGTCGTTCAACCGATGCATGATCCTATTACGTTTAATAACTCAGTTTTGGGCTCTATGCATGCCATCTCAATTACATCAGACAACCCAGAGCGTGTAATGATGTTTATGAATTTACTGAATACCGATCCTTTTGTCCGTACTACCATTGATAAAGGAGTTGAAGGTGTCCATTATGAAACACTTGATAGTGGAAAAATTAGAGATATTGGTACAGTGCGCTCAGAGCGTTATGCAGTACCTACCTTCGCCTTAGGGAATCATTTCATTCTTCCTCTATATGAGGATGATCCAGAAGATAAGTGGGAATCTTTCCAAACTTTTAATGATTCATCAATTAATGCACCTACGTTAGGATTTGTATTTGACACAGATTCTGTTCGTACTGAAATAGCAGCTATCTCTAACGTAGCGGAGCAGTACAACAAATCGTTAATGAACGGAGCTGTAGATCCAGAAAAATACTTGGCTGAAGCAAATAAAAAGTTTAAGGATGCTGGTATAGATACTGTTATTGAAGAAATGCAAAAGCAATATGATGAGTGGAGAAAAGCACAAGGCAAATAACTCGCTTAGGCATATCTAGAACGATAAACAATTGATTTTAAACAAACTGGTGCGGATGATGAATGGATCATCCGCACTATGTTTATTGAAAGGTGAAATGTATGATACAAACCTATGATGATCATTGTGGAGATTTACAATTTGAGTTTCCTGAACATTTTTGGTGGGGCTCCTCATCATCTGCTACGCAGATGGAAGGAGGAGCATATAAAGATGGGAAAGGAGCAAACATTTGGGATTATTGGTATGAGACAGAACCTGATCGTTTTCATCATGGGATAGGGCCAACTCAAGCTTCGCAATTTTACGAAAAATATCGTGAAGATATTCAACTGATGAAGGCAACAGGGCATAACAGTTTCCGATTCTCGATCTCGTGGTCAAGAATGTTTGCAAAAGGAGTAGGGGAGGTCAACCCAAAGGCTGTTTCGTTTTATAACAATGTGATCAACGAGCTAATTGAACATGGAATAGAACCATTCGTCAATTTATACCATTTTGATATGCCACTAGACATGCAAAAAATAGGGGGATGGGAAAATCGAGATGTTGTCAAGTTTTATGTTAACTATGCAAAAACTTGCTTTGAGCTTTTTGGTGATCGAGTAAAAAAATGGTTTACTCACAATGAACCGATCGTACCGGTAGAATGTGGTTATTTATATGGTCATCACTATCCTGCTCTATGTGATTTTCAAAAAGCGGTTCAAGTAGCTTATCACTCTATGTTGGCCAGTGCAGAAGCGATTAGGGTATACAAACAGCTGTGGCAGGATGGGAAAATCGGTATTATTATCAATTTAACTCCTTCATATGCTCGCTGTGCTCATCCTGAAGATATAAAGGCAGCGAATATTGCCGACTTACTGTTCAATCGTTCTTTTTTAGATCCATCTGTTAAGGGTAGATACCCTGTAGAACTTGTGGAGTTTTTACGAAATCACAACTTTTTACCTTCTTTTGAGCAAGAAGATTTAAAAACGATAAAAGAGAATACCATTGACTTGTTAGGGATCAATTATTATCAACCGAGAAGGATTAAAGCGAAGGAGCATATTCCTAATCCTAACGCCCCTTTCATGCCTGAGCAATTTTTTGATTATTATGAAATGCCAGGACGCAAAATGAATCCTCATCGTGGATGGGAAATATACGAAAAAGGGATTTACGATATTTTGATCAACGTAAAAAACAATTATGGCAATATTGAATGCTTTATTTCTGAAAACGGAATGGGTGTGGAGAATGAGCAGAGATTCATAGATGATGATGGCTGCATACATGATGATTATCGAATTGACTTTATCAAAGGTCACCTTAGGTGGGTCCATAAGGCTATCGAAGAAGGAGTCAACGTGAAAGGTTACCATCTTTGGACGTTCATGGATAATTGGTCTTGGTTAAACGCATATAAAAATCGCTACGGTCTTGTATCTGTTGATTTAAATAGAGATGGTGCTAGAAAGGTTAAAAAAAGCGGACATTGGTTTAGTAAGTTAGCTGAGAATAACGGATTTTAATCTTATTTGTAGGTGAACACAATGGAACGATATGTCATATTTGATATTGGTGGAACAACAGTGAAACATGCAATTATGAATGCGGAAGGTGAAGCGATTGAATCTTTTTCATATCCTACACCAGCGCAAGGAAACGATGAAATTTATGAACTGCTAATACAACTAATCAATGAGAGTAAGAGAAAATACCCTATCAAAGGGGTCGCTTTAAGTATTCCGGGTGCTGTGGATATAAACTCAGGTGAGGTGTATTATGCAGGTTCTGTCATAGATCTTATGCATTCAAATGTCAAAGAAAAGTTAAAAGAAACGGGACTTCCGATTGAGTTAGAAAATGATGCGAATTGTGTGGCTTTAGCCGAAAAATGGAAAGGCAATGCTGTCAATACTGATAACTTTGTCTGCCTTACATTAGGTACAGGTATTGGGGGTTCGATATATTTAAATGGAAACTTATATCGAGGAAAACAAGGCATGGCTGGAGAGATTGGTTTAATGTTACTTCATGCTGATTCAAAAACACCTAAACATCTTCTATTTGAGAAATATTCATTTAGCCGATTAGGATCAACTTGGAACTTGGAAGATAGAATTTCAAAGAAATTAGAGAGACCTTTGACAGGAAGAGAGATATTTACTTTATACGAGCAGAAAGATGAAGGAGTTACAAAAGAGGTAGAATCTTTTTACCATACAATAGCGATAGGAACTTTAAACATCATTCATGTCATGGCACCTGAGAAAATATTGTTCGGTGGTGGAATCAGCTCACAGCATAATTTCATCTCTAAAATTAAACAAAAAATTAGTACCATACTCCCAGAAGCTTTAGAGTTAACAGAACTTGACCATTGTCATTTCTACAATCAGTCTGGACAACTAGGGGCATTGTATCATTTTTTAAAACAAACAAATAAATAATGACAGGGTGTGAAGATATAAATGATTATTGGAGGAATTGAAGCGGGTGGAACAAAATTTGTTTGTGGCATTGGGAATGAAAAAGGAGAAATTACAAATCGTATATCCATTCCTACTACGAATCCGACAGAAACGATGGATCAAGTAAAACATTTTTTTAGAGGGACTCCATTGGATGCAATAGGTGTCGGTTCTTTTGGTCCCATTGATTTAAATCGAAACAGTGGAACATATGGATATATTAAAAACAGTCCGAAGGTGGAATGGAAGGATTTTGATTTTGCTGGAGCGATAAGCTCAATTTGGAACGTGCCTATTGGTTTTGACACAGATGTTAATGCTGCTGCCCTTGCGGAAAGTATATGGGGAGCCGCAGAAGGACTGTCTAGCTGTTTATATATTACAATCGGCACAGGTATTGGAGCAGGTATGATTGTTCAAGGTTCGATGTTAAGTGGAATTTCACATCCAGAAATGGGACATATTCGTGTGAGAAGACATCCTAAAGACCATTATGAAGGCTGTTGTCCGTATCATCATGATTGTTTAGAAGGCCTTGCTGCTGGACCTGCTTTAGAAGAGAGATGGGGGAAAAAAGGCGTTGCCTTGAAAGGTGTAGATCAAGTGTGGGAGTTGGAAGCCTATTATTTATCAGAAGCGCTTGTTAATTTTATTTTAACCCTTTCACCGATGAAAATTGTCCTAGGTGGTGGAGTCATGAAGCAACATCAGTTATTTCCACTTATTCAAAAAATGGTTCAATATAAACTAAATGGTTACCTATCTTTTAATGAGTTGTCACAAGAAAATATTGCTCAATATATTGTTCCACCAGGGTTGGGGGATGATGCCGGACTGAAGGGGGCACTTGCACTAGCGATGAGAGCTTACCAGAGCAAGTTATGATCTATAACAATGATTAATAAATTCAATCTTGAGAGATTTTAGCAAATTAGATTTACAACGTATTCCCAATGTTTATACAACAGGTGTTTATTCTGCATATTCGTATAATCTTTCATTGCTGAGAACTGACTTTTTGAATAAACATTATTAATGAAGGTTTTAAATCTGTTATAGTGTAAACATATGTATTTATTGGGATGTGAGAGATTGGAATGAAAGAAAAAATATCCAGAAGAAGTTTTTTGAATAAAATATGGAAAAGTGGCTTAACTTTAATGGGATTAACAGTATCCATCCCTTCCTATTCTTATTTTGGTGAGAGAAAGTGGCTTCAAACAAATCAGATCAAGTTGAGTTCAAAAAGAATACCTTCACCATTTTCAGGATTAAAGATCGTTCATTTTAGTGATTTGCACCTTGGTTTTCACATGGATGATCAATATTTTGATGATTTAATAAAACAAGTAAATGCTCAACAGCCAGATGTCATTTGTTTTACAGGTGATTTAATAGATGAGGATGCTTCTAATTTAGTAGATTATATTCCTAAATTACAACAGTTTAAAGCTCCTCTTGGTAAATTTGCTGTATTAGGTAATCATGATAAAATAAGATCCGATGCTGTAGCTGGCGTTGCAGAAGCCTTAATGCGTTCTAATTTCAACCTTCTTATTAACAAAAATGTACAAATCAAACGACAGAATGCAGTGATGAATATTAGTGGTGTAGATGATATATTGATTGGCAATCCCAACTTGGATCAAGCATTATTAGAAGCTAATCAAGATACTTACACCATTTTACTTGCACATGAGCCAGATTTTGCTGATATTGTACAAGACTATCCAGTTGATCTTCAGCTCTCTGGCCATAGTCATGGAGGACAGGTTAGATTACCTTTAATTGGACATATCATTACACCTCCTTTGAGTAAAAAATACGTAAATGGTTTATATGAAGTAGGAGATTCGTTAAAGGTATATACAAATAGAGGGATTGGCACAACAATTTATCCTTTTCGATTTTTTTGCAGACCTGAAATTACTGTCATTACGCTAGAAACTGCAATATTATAAATACACGATAATATAGTAGATCATAGACTGAATAAATTTTATTGCAATAAAGAAAAAAAAGTATATAAAAACACCCCCTCTATCACAGTAGAGCGGGTATTTTTCGTTTTTCTAATATCTAAAGATGTATTGCTAAAAATGGAAAATAATTACTTTTATGGATTTGTTTTAAGTTCAGTGTTTTATATATATATATTATTCTTATTGTACTCCATATTATATCTAAAAAAGAGAAATATGTTCATGTTATTTTCTTTTTGAGATGAAACCTGACATTTGACCATTCATTTTATATCCTTCTATTTTACAATTTATCCTTAATTTAAAGCAATTTGTGCTGAGTCATGTGATCTCTCCTTAAGAGATAATAATTCTATTGTGAAAGATAGATTCTCAGTAAAATTAAAATTTATCAAAATATGATTTTGAAAGGTTGAGAAAATATGGGGAGATTGGATGGCAAAGTTGCAATTATTACAGGTTCTGCGAGTGGAATGGGGAAAACAGAAATTCTTCTTTTTGCAAAAGAAGGTGCCAAAGTGGTAGTGACAGATATTTTAGAAGACAAAGTAAATGATCTCGTTTCAGAAGTTAACTCAAATGGGGGAGAGGCTATCGGATTTTATCACGATGTCACATCAGAAAAAGACTGGATTCGAGTTGTAAAGGATACGTTTGGACAATTTGGGAAAATAGATATTTTAGTAAATAATGCAGGAATAGTAAATGCTGCTTCATTACTGGATGATAGTGTAGAACAATGGCAGAAAACTGTTGATGTTAATCTTACAGGTACTTTCTTAGGTATGAAACATGTAATTCCAAAGATGATAGAAAATAATGGAGGTTCTATTATTAATATTTCTTCTATTACTGGATTATCTGGAGGTTTAGGAGGAAATTCTTATTCAGCTTCAAAAGGTGCAATACGCATATTATCAAAGGGTGCAGCCATAGATTATGCCAAACAAAACATTAGAGTGAATTCTGTACACCCTGGTTTCATTCAAACACAGATGTTAGAAAATCTAATAAGCAATAAAGCAATAAAAAAAATGTTTAAGGATCTAACCCCTTTACCTCGATTTGGAAAACCTGATGACGTCGCAAGCAGTGTATTATTTTTAGCTTCTGATGAATCTGCCTATATAACAGGAATTGAATTACCAATAGACGGAGGATATTCTGCCAAATAAATAAACCAGCATAATGACTGGATAGTTAAAATTTTGTTCTTTTAAGAAGCCAGTAGATTCTCATCAAATAAAGGATGATCTACTTGCTTTTTTTTCATCATTATTTCTTCCAAAAATATCTTTTATTTTCATTTAATTGACAATTTCTGCATGATTTCAGGCAATTCTTGCTGAGTCGTGTTGGATATCTCTAAGGGATAATAATGGTAATCATTTGAAAGGAGGTGAATGAGCATGTATTTTTCTAGAGTTAATTTTAGCTGTTCTTTGTATTTACCCTATTTACAACATGAATATTTTTATTTAAATACGAATGAATTTTACAATTTTTATGAATTATGATGAAGGGAATTTTATAACAAAAAAGGTATCGAGGAGGGAGACGTTTTGAATGAAATTCTAGTTTTAATTTATCAGAATGATAATAATAATTTGCTCGAAAAAATTTCAAAAGATTTTAAAGTAGAAGTTATAAATTGTTTAATCAATATTAAAGAAAAACTATTATCTGAAAAATATAAACTACTGGTGTTCATGTCTCCATTCAAAAAAATTCCAAGTCATTTTAAATTAGAAGAACTAGCAGTCCCGGTCATTAGTATGTTGGGAGTGGGAAGGCTTCAAATGGTTTCTTTTCTAAAGACATTAAAATATATCAATTTAGTAAATGATTTAGGCATGAGTTTAAAAGAACAGCCCAACTCTCCATTATTTTATGAGTCTTTAGTTTACATTGAAGAAAATTTGTGCAGAAATGACTTATCCCTTAAAGAAGTAGCAAATACAATGTTTGTTAGCCATGCACATTATTCAAGATTTTTTAGAAGATATATGGGAAAAGGATTTAAACAATACATTACTGAGAAGAGAATTGAGAAGGCAAAATTCTTATTGGAAAGCAAATTACAAGTGACAGATGTTTGTTATGAAATAGGTTATACTGATTTGACACATTTTGCTAGAACTTTCAAAAAGTTAGTAGGTGTTAATCCATCACAATACAAAAAAATAATAAATGAGGACTGATAAAATTTGCATAAAAAAATTGTAATGATATTAGTGGCATTTGTAATTTTAACCATTAGTTATGCTGTTTATGATTTTTTAAAGCCATATGAACTTCCAAATGTGGATGCAGATCTTTCTAAAAATGATTTGAGTTTAAATTTTGAAAATGAACGAACTTCTTATCAAAAATATGCTAATGAAACAAGTGAAAGCCAAAACCTACATAATGAAAAACAATATCAGATGGTAGTAGAAAAGTTAAAACAGCATATAAAAGAAGATCAGGAAAACCTTTTTTATCTCAATGAGTTAAGGATTGTTATGAATAACAATGGTGAGATACAAAAGTACATTGACTATATAAACGAAATGAAATACACCTCCAAAGAAGCCCTCTTACAACTCGCCCTAGCCTACATTGACAAACTACAAGAACTAAACTTAGGAACTGGTTCTCTTGGAAAACTCTCAACTCTTTCAATTCGCGAATTAAATAAAATCATTGAAAATGATGAATACCACTGGTTGGCTCATTATGCTAGAGGATTAAATAATTTGTACTGGCCCCTTGGTTTGAAGAGAATTGATAAAGCAATACAGGATTTATCCTATTGTTTATCTATCGCAAAAAAATATAAAAACTACGAGAATCCACTCTGGCAGGAAATTTATATCGCTTATGGAGATGCATTGATTAAAGGTGGTGAAGTTAGTACTGGATTTCAAGTATGGAAGGATGGTTATAACTTATATCCAGACAATATTGGACTAAAAGAAAGAGTAGAGTCAGGTGAAGAGGGTGCTTATTCAATCGTAAAAAAAGAAAGGGGAATCGATATTTTCCAAAGACCTGACAAAAGGTTAACAGATATCAGTAGACTTTGGGATCAAAAATAGGGTAGTGGAGATGAGAGTATGAATGTTTATATTACTGGAATTGGTGTATGTACATCTGTTGGAACTACGGTAGAGGAAACATGGGAAAATATACTGCTTGGTAAACATGGAACTAAAAAAATAAGCAAGTTTCCAAGTTTAGAACTGAATGCTTGTGAAATACCCAATATTCATGAGCTTCATTGTAATTCTTCCCACATGAATGACATCGGAAATGCAACAAAGTTGTTCTTGAAAACTGCAGAAGAAGCAATACAAGATGCGGATTTAGAGATGAGTGACAACGCCAAAATTGGACTAGCCATCGGTACAACGATGGGGGAAATTGATTGTTTAGAGAATAGATTGTTAAACAAGTCGTTCCATGCAAAATTTCAAGGCGGTCCCGATGCGATAGCTAATCAAAACTATAAGTTATTAAATTTAAATGGACCTTCATGGACGATTACAAATGCTTGTGCAGCAGGGAATATTGCGATTAGTCGAGCTATGGATGAAATTATTTATGGACATGCAGACGTGATGATCGCTGGAGGAGTGGATGTCCTTTCTTGGATCGCTATTCATGGTTTCAGGAGTTTAAAAGCTATGAGTCCGGATTTATGCACACCATTTGATAAGGAACGAAAAGGATTAATTTTAGGCGAAGGAGCTGGCGTTTTAATTCTTGAGAGTGAACGTCATTTAATGAAAAGAAACAAATTGCCACGTGCTAAATTGTTAAGTTGCGGTTTAAGCAGTGATGCTCATCACATTACACAACCGGATCCAAATGGTCATGGAGCGATCAAAGCAATGAATTCAGCGATAAAGATGGCAGAGATCAATGTGAAGGATATTCAATATGTGAGTGCGCATGGCACTGGAACTACGGCAAATGATTTGATGGAAGCAAAGGCAATTAAGGCTGTTTTTAGCCATACGAATCCATATGTAAGTTCCATAAAAAGTCAAATTGGACATACGTTAGGTGGTGCAAGTGCCATTGAGGCTGCATTATGTGTGCAGGCCATTAACACGAATACTTTACCTCCTAATATTCATCTGAGAAATCAGGACCCTGAAATAGAATTAAATGTGATCAAAGAGACTCCAGTCAAAACTCATGTTCATTATTTGATGTCAAATGCTTATGCGTTTGGTGGAGTAAATACTTCAATTATTATAGGGAGGCCATAATGGTGGAAAAAAAGTTAGATCTTATTACATCATGGACAGATTATAAATTTGATCCAAGGAATTTAATTTTGATTTTTTTACTTTCCTTTGTTGTAGCTGGACAAACATACTTAAATTTTAATCAAGGAGTAGATGCGATTCTTGTATCGATTCTTACTACAGTCACTACGGAACTGACTTTAGCAAGGATCATATTAAAAAAATGGATTATTCCTAAAAGTGCTTTTATTACTGCATTAGGTGTCAGTCTTTTAATTAATTCCTACTTACTTTGGCCATATGTGCTGACTGCATTTTTATCCATATGTATTAAGTATATTTTACGGTTTAAGGGAGGACATTTATTTAACCCAAACAATATTGGTGTAGTTATCGTCATATTCACTTTGCCTCAGTTTGCAGTGACAACTCCAAAACAATGGTCAAATGGCTTTGAAGTGATGGCGATCATTTTGCTTCTAGGTTTTGTAGTAGCCTACTTTGCTAAGAGGTTAGATACTGTTATTGCCTTTTTGTCCACATTTACTATGATTGCACTCGTAAGATCTTTTGTTTTTGGTGCCCCGTTATTAGCTGCCTTAGGACCATTGTTAGGAGCATCGATGCAACTATTTACCTTTTTTATGATCACTGATCCCAAAACGACACCAAATACAAGAAAAGGAAGGATTTTATTCGCCATATTCATAGCAGTTGTAGATGGAATTTTAAGAATACAGCGGATTCCAAATGCTCCGTTTTATGCCTTGTTTATTAGCACGATTTTATTTATGATTCCATATCGATTGTATTTAAGTAGAAGGAGTGTTAGTAATGTTTGAAACTTTTATTAAAGGAAGCAGCGTGCTAACCCCTAACAGTATAGGTTTAGAAAAACTACCAGGCAATAGACTTGAGGATTATTTTAAAGAAGAAAAGCAAGAATTGGATTTAAATGTTGATTTGGTTGGAAAACGTTTAGGATTTAGAGGTTTTAAAAGATTACCTAGAGAAACAAAATTAGCTTGTTATGCAATTGAACAAGTTCTAGAAAACAGTGGGAAGCCTATTCCAAAACAAAAATGTAATCAAACTGCTGTTATCATTGCTAGTACTTTCTCAAATTTAAACCCGATCGTAGAGTTATATAAAGATGTTGAAAAATTTGGTGCAGACAAGCTTAATCCAGCTATTTTTCCCAATACAGTTATTAATTCCATAAGTGGTTATGCTTCTATCATGTTTAATATCGCTGGACCAAACATTACCATTTCACAAGGTAAGTATTCTGGTTTAAAAGCACTCGAGTTTAGTTTGGATTTGCTAAAAAAACAAATAGTAGAAAATGTCGTAATATGTGAACTCAATCTACAACCTCCTCAGTTATTTCATGGATTAATTTCTGGTCATATCCAAAAAGAATCCATTGCTTCTTTATTGCTTTCTACACAACCATCTACAAATACAATCGTTATGGACAAAAAACCTAAACTGATGCATATCAAGGCAGAAAATAAAATAAACACATCTTATGCAATTTTGGAACTCCTGTATTTGTTAAAACAAAAAAATCACATTTACTTAAAAAAAAGTTCTGATGCAAATTGTTTTGTTTGTGAGGATGGTGATGATTTTGCAAGCTAATCTTGTAACTGGGACAAGCATATTAAGTGCTGGAGGAATAGGTATTGAGGAAGTGTGGCAGTCCATATTGGAAAAAAGACAAAAGATCACTCAAAGGATAAAAACATTAAAAGATAATGAATGCATTCAATATCCAGTATATGAAATAGAAAACTTTGATTTAAGCAACTGGCTCTCTAAAAAACAGATCGATGTTATGATTGAAAATCATTTAATGGATGATTTGGATTTTAAACTTCTTGTTTTATCTTCCATCTTGGCACTAAAAAATGCGAAGTTACAAGTCAAACCAGACTCCAAAGTATCACTTATTATTGCCCATGAGAATCCCGGAGTTGTAAGTTTAATCGATCGAATGTTTATGGATGATGATTATATAAATAAAGCTAGAAATGTGAGTGAAAAATTTGCACTCCATCAGCAGCAATTTTACAATTTACAGTCGTTTCCGCATCTCTTTTACTTAGCAAAAATTTTAAATATAAGCGGATCAACATTTATCGTGAATAATGCATGTGCTTCAGGAACCTATGCATTGGAATTAGGAAATTTGCTTATCAACAGCAATCAAAGTGATGTTGTACTCGTTGTTTCTTCCGATTATGCCCATTTTACAGAGTATCTTTGGCTACAACAAAGAGGATTTTGCTCTGAATCAGGGATGATTCGTCCATTTGATAAAAACAGAGATGGCACTGTATTAGGTGACAGTGCTTCAGGTATTGTGTTGGAATCAAGTCATCATGCTGCTGCCAGAAATGCACCGGTTAAATGCTGCTATCAGGGTGCAGTATTGCAACAAGACCATTGGAAAATGACGTTGCCTGATGTATCAAAACATACTTATTCCAAAATCATAGAAAAAATTATGGAAGATATAAACATTCATCAATTGGATTTACTAGTTCCACATGCAACAGGCAGTCCCCTATGGGATAAATATGAAGCAAACCAAATTGCTAGGTGTTTCCAAGATAAAACGATGCCTTTAATTACGGCATTTAAACCTTATATCGGTCATTCATTAGGAGCCAGCTCTTTAAGTGAAACGGTATTACTGATTCAATCGCTTGTGACCAATTTGATACCACCCATTTTAAATTATGAAGAGGTAGATCATAAAATACCACTTCCTACTATTGCAACAGAGTTTGAGAATAAAGATCTTCATCACGTCATGAAAACTGTATCTGCATATGGAGGATTTCATTCTGCTTCACTATTTTCAAAAATTTAAAAAGGTGGGGGGTAATAAACAATGAGTGATGTTCAATTTAATTTCAAACATAAAACTGCATTGGTTACAGGGGGAACAAGAGGAATAGGCAAGCAGATTGTTCAAGATTTAGTAAAGTCAGGAGCAAATGTGATTTTTACATATTCTTCACAAGAAGAAGCTGCTCAATCAATCGTTAGGGATTTATCAAGCCATTCTTCTTCAACAATCCAAGGTATTCAAGTAGATTTTAGAAAAACTAATGATATCACAAAATTAACGGAATGTTTAGGAAAAGTTACTAATTTGGACTTTTTGGTGAACAATGCAGGAATGAAAATTGATAAACCAATCTATTTATTAAGCGAGGAAGATTGGAAAGATGTAATGAATGTGAATCTCATGTCCGCCTTTATACTTTCAAAACAATTCGTTCGAAAATTAGCATTAGCTAAAGGTTGTATTGTGAATGTATCTTCTGTATCCGGCTTAGCGGGTACCATGGGTCAAACCAATTACTCAGCTGCTAAAGCAGGTATCATAGGTTTTACTAAATCATTAAGCAAAGAATTAGCGTCTTTCGGAGTTAGGGTAAATTGTGTTGCCCCAGGTTATATTGAAACGGATATGACCCATGAATTGATTGAAGAGAAAGGCATTAATATGACACATGAAATACCCTTGCAAAGACTAGGTAAACCTTGTGAAGTATCTGCAACTGTGATGTTTTTATTATCTCAAGCTTCTTCATATATTACTGGGAAAGTAATTATACCAGATGGTGGCTTGTTATAGATTGAACACGTACTTATAGAAAAGGAGAATGAATTATGTTTAAAGATGTGGTTATTGAATATATAAGTGACCTAATTGAAAGGGAGGTAACTGAACAAGATTTTGATACACCTTTCCCTGATCTAGGAATAGATTCTCTGATGGCACTTGAAGTAGCCGTCCATATTGAAAGAGAGCTATCCATTGTAATTACTGAACAGGAACTAGCAGAACTTACTTGTATAAATGATCTTCTAGGAAAGTTAAAGGTTTAACGATGGTTGCTTTATATATTGTACTACTTATCCTTGGTCTTGTGTTTATTAAATTTTTGATTTTAAAAATAATAAATTTTAGGACGTTTCATCGGTACATCGATAGAAATAAGAAAGATTTTTACAACATTTTTTTTCAAAAAATTCTGTCTAGTTTTCTTTATGGATTGAAATTAGGTTTACAGTGGATCACCATACCAAATTATGTGAAACAAAAAATGATGAAAAAGGTAAAGCCGTATTATCATGGATTTGCATATGAAGGATATAGTATGGGAATTGCTGCGAAATTGACGATTACAGGTCAAAAGAAATATTTTGAAAGGCATGTTAAAAAAGTGGATCCTACAAATATATACCAATATTATGTTGGTTTAGGGTGGTGGTTATATAAGCTTCATATATTTAACCGAGCAAGATATCAAAAATGGATCATTCACTTAGACCCTCGTTTAGCTCCAGTGATTTATGATGGAATTGGATTTTCAGCTGCCTTAGAGCGCTTCGACCATGACAAACACTTCATTGCTAGTTTTCAAGTTTTGAAAGAAAAAGAACAAAGAGTATTATATCAAGGAATTGGACGGTGTTTATGGTTTTTAAAACAATTTGATATAGTGCTTGCTCTCGATAGTTTGGCAGCTTTACCTAATAAATATCATAAAGATTGTGCTTCAGGTTTAGGGTTAGCTGCTGCATATAGTTTTTTTGATCAAATGGATCAAGTTTTTATGGCAACAAATAAAATTCCTACGTTACTAAAGGCAGCTTTTTTGCAAGGAATGGGATTTGGCTTTGAAGCAAGGAGATTGCAAAATCCCTTACTATTTAAAAATATGTTGTTGGCATTAAATGTGAATCAAAGAAAAGAAGTAACCGCCTTACTGGATATCGTGGACGCTGTAAAGCAAGAATTATACGAGAACGATGAAATCAATCAAGGTGAGTTTTATTACTTATGGATTGATTTAGTAAGAGAGTGTGTAGAGAAAAGAGGAGGTAAATTTTATGAAGGTTCGTAACATTTTATATTTATTATTTTCCTGTATTTTAATTTTAGCAGGTTGTAACACTTTTAGTGCAGGAGAAAAAGTGGACTTAAATTTTAATTTTAAAGAGGTAACAGAGGTTGCGAATGTTAAGTTCAATCATGAAATCCCTGTTTTTGATGAAAAGGTGAACAACATTATGCCCTGGTTAGCTTCAACGGGTGCATCAGTTGCAACTGGGGATTACAACAATGATGGGTATATGGATCTTTATTTTACAAACTCCAAAAAAGGAAGTTTAAATATTTTGTTCCAAAACAATGGAGATGGCTCTTACACCAAGGTTGATTCGATTGTATCAGATATCAATCAGGAAGGAATATCCTCAACGGCTTTATTTTTAGACTATGACAATAATGGCACGTCTGACTTATTTGTTGGATTTTGGGGTCAAAGCAAACTTTTCAAAAACAATGGAGACGGAACGTTTACAGAAGTTTCTGAAGAAGCTGGTGTTAATTTATTCTCTTATGCAGCGAAAGCAATCACGTTAGACTATGACAAAGATGGTTTTTTAGATATTTATGTAGGCAACTATTTTAGAAGTGAGAATAACTTGTGGGACCTAAAAACAACAAAAATTATGCATGATGATTTTGAACATGCTAGAAATGGTGGTTTTAATCAGTTATATAAAAATAATGGAGACGGTACTTTTACTGAAATAGCAGAACAAATTAATCTCGATGATACGGGTTGGACACTAGCTACAGGTTCAGCTGATGTTAATCATGATGGTTACCCTGATATATATAATGCAAATGATTTTGGTCCTGATGTACTCTATATAAATGAAAACGGAAAGAAATTCAAAAAAATCATTCAACGTAATGGCATTGGATTAGATACGCATAAAGGCATGAATGCTGATTTTGTAGACATTTTCCATAAAGGAGAACTTGGTATTTATGTGAGCAATGTAAGTAAACCTACTTATATTATTGAAGGGAACGATTTTTGGTACCCAAATGATGAAGGACAATACGAGAATATCGCAGAAGAATTAGGGTTGAATTTTGCTGGGTTTTCATGGGGAGCTAAATTCTTCGACACAAATAATAGTGGGGAGTTTAGTTTAATCGTCACAAATGGATTCATCACAGGAAAAAGTAAAGATAATTATTGGTTTGATTTAGGAACACTTGCTACAACACCAGAGAGTATTGTTGAAGATACGAAAAATTGGCCATCAATTGGAAAGAAAGATTTATCAGGAAACGAAAATAAATTTTTATTTCTGAATCTTATGCAGTCAAACAATGGGTTTGAAAATGTTGCATTACAAGCGGGCATTGATTTCACAGAAGATGGAAGAGGGGTATCTGTCGTAGACCTTGATAATTCTGGTGAATTGGACTTGGTTTTTGCAAACCAAGGAGGGAAGGCAAGAGTTTATAAAAATCAAATAGAAGGAAACAATTGGATAAAACTTAGTTTACAAGGTGTTTATCCTAGTAATCGAGACGCTATTGGTGCAAGGGTAACTATTGTGCAGGGAGATAAAAGAACACTGATTGAAAAAGATGGTGGGAATGGATTTGGTGGTCAAAGTGACCCAAGAATACATTTTGGAATTGGAGAAAGGAAGAAAGTTGATGAAATAATCATAAAATGGCCTAGTGGAAGAATTCAATCTTTGAAAAATATTGAAGCCAATCAAACGCTTCATATTAAAGAGAATAACAACCTGCCTATGGAGGAGGGATCATAATGAGTAGATATTATGTGGTACATCCTTTTACGACTATGCCAAAAAAAAGCAATTTAACAGAGGAAGAGGTCAATAATCGATTCTTTATGGCCAATAAAGGTGAAAGGCATTGGGTATTAAACAAAGATGATCAAGCGTTTTTAAATTTATCCAATGCAGCCTACTCATTAGATCAATCAAATGAAATCATCTTAAAAGCCATTTTTGAACAGTATAACAAGCTTTCAGCCTCTATTATGGTAAATCAGGGGCACTGGATTGCAAATAAATTAGCTGAAAAGCTTTTAAATCTAGCTCCAAAATTTAGTTCAGTATTTTACTCAAATGATGGAACAGGTGCAATGGAATCAGCCTTAAAAGCAACAAGACAATACTTTATTGAAAAAGATATGCCAAATAAACAAAAGTTTATCAGTTTGAATGGTGGTTATCATGGATCAAGCATAGGCGCACTTTCCATTACAAACCTGGGGTTTGAGGGTGTTTTTGGTGATCTTTTACAAGGATGTATAAGCGTCCCCTCACCTGAAGATTTTCGTGAAAAAGAAGATAAGTTAGATGATCGTCATGCGAAACAAGCAGCATATGAATTAGAACAAGCTATTTTAAAAGCTGGACCAGAAACCGTTGCAGCTTTTGTAATAGAACCTGTACAGAGTGTAAATGGCATTCGTGTATTTCCAAATTTATATTTTCAATTAGTGAGGCAAATTACGAGAAGATATAACATTCTAGTAATTGCAGATGAAATCACTACAGGCATTGGTAGAACAGGTGAATGGTTAACCAGTTCCTCACTCAAGTTAGACCCTGATATTATCACAATTTCTAAAGGATTAACCGCTGGATATTTTCCATTAGGAGCCACTTTATTTTCTTCTCAAATTACGGATCATTTGATTGAAAATGGATCTGGGTTTCCACATGGCACCACTTTAAGTGGACATCCTGTTGGTTGTTCCATCGCAATCAAAGTTTTGGAAATTTTTGAAAAAGAAAATCTTCCATTCAGAGCGAAAGAAGCAGGGGAATATATCATGAATGAACTAAGAGAAGGACTAAATAAGGAAAATATCATTAGGGAAGTTCGAGGTAAGGGTCTAATGATTGGAATAGAGCTAAACATAGAATCAGAGGAAGAGATTGAGAGATTTAACACCATCAAGAGCAATATAAAAAAATCAGGGATTTTAGCAACCTTTTCCCATAACGTCATTAGTTTATATCCACCATTAAACATTTCAAAGAGTGATATGGATTATATGATTGATGCGCTAAAATCAAGCATATTATTAATAGATTAGGAGATTAAATCAATGAGTAATAATAATGAATGGAAACATTTTTTTGGTGCAGCCTATCAAAAATTCTCTCAATATATACTTACAGAAGATAGAACAAAAGTTGAAGTAGAAAATATAGAGAAAATTTTAGATTTACAACCAAATTTCAAAATTTTGGATTTGGGATGTGGAAGCGGTAGAATTACAATCCCTCTTGCTCATAAAGGTTATCATCTAACAGGTTTTGATGGATCAAATTATTCACTAAACATCGCCAGAAACAATGCTGGAAATTTACCGATTACTTGGATTGAAAGCCAGATTAAAGATTTGGATAGTGAGCATAAATATGATGCCATTTTAAGTATTGGCACAGCTTTTGGTTATGTTGATGATCATGAAGATAAACAAACAATGGAAAAAATATATCACATGTTAAACCAAGGTGGAAAGTTATTAATTGATACGGAAAATAGAGATTTTATGCTTCATCAATATAGTGAAAATGCATGGAATGAAATGGGTGACCAGATCGTTTGGTCCAAAAGAAAATTCAACCCTTTAAATAGCAGATGGCGTGAAGAGATCAGTTGGAATGAAGATGACAATATAGAAAGCTCTATTCTTAATGTAAGAATTTACTCAGCCCATGAATTAATAAATTTACTAGAAACGATCGGATTTAAAGTACAGAAGTTATATGGAAGTTTGAAATTAGACGATTTCCACATGCGAAGTTCTAGAATCGTTATTGTAGCAGGAAAGGAGTAATGTAAATGAACAAAGATCATATTGTCATTAAAAAAGAAGATCGAGAATGGATAGAAGGTATGTTTCATCATTCAGAATATCAAATGTTATATTCTGAAACAGACGAAGAAAAAGAGACACAGGCTTTTATTGTCAGGTTTGGTCCGGGAGGGTTCATCCCATATCATGATCATCCAGGCAGGGAGTATGCTTATGTTATTGAGGGAACCATGAAGGTTGGCGATGATATTCTAGGTCCCGGAGATTTTTTGACTGCAGGAAAAAATGAAAAACATAGAGTAGAAACCGAGGATGGTGTTACTTTTTTAACGATTATTGAAAAACCAATAGATATTGTTGAGGATAATACGGAAGATGAAACAACTTGTTAATATGTTGCCCCAAAAATGGCCATTCCGCTTTATAGATCATATTACAGCATATAAACAAAGGGAATATATTAGAGGAACGTATTATATTTCACAAACAACATCGATCATAAAAGATCAAATTCAAACCTTCCCAGCTTCTTTCATAACAGAAGGTTTAGCTCAATTAGCTGTTATTTTTATTACTTTAGAGACAAAACCTTTGGAAGAAAATGAGGTCCCGCTGTTGGGTTCTATCAAAATGGAAAGTTTTCAAGATTTACCCTGGCATTTAGAAAAAGTCAAATATGAAATTTCCCCTATTAAAATCTTTGATAGTCAAGCTGTTTTATATGGGGTAGCCTCAGTAGAAAATAAGGTCATTTGTAAGGGAGAATTAAGCGTTGCCAAATCAATTCGTTAGGAGAAATGAATATGGGGCTTTCTACTAATTTATTTACAGAGAAATATTTTACTGCATATCAATATGCTAGTCGTTACACCGCTGAGAAAATATTAGAAGTATTCAATCTACATGGATTGTTTTTACGTGCTGCCAGTACCCATCAACGGCTTGAGATCATAGATAAATTAAAGTGTACAGAAGCATTTATTCCTTCGTTAGATTTTGCGCTAAATTTTTTAGTACAGGAGCTGTATATTGTTCAAGATGTAAAAGATGCTGATTACTATAGCAGAACAGAAAAAACATTGGAGTCATGGATAGATATAAATGTAGAAACAAATATCAAACACTCGTTAAAAATGATAGATTTCGTTGCTGATCATTGGGCATACATTCTATCAGGCAAGAAGTCTCCAATTCATTTATTATTTGGATCTCAAGGTGAACAGATCTGGAAAGATTACTTTCAACATCCCAGTGATTTGTATTACGTTCATAATCAGTGGTTAGCTTTATATTTGAACCCAATAATAGAAGGTGGCCAAAGTTTATTGGAGCTGGGAGCAGGTTATGGATCTGGAACAAGATGTATATTAAATAATCTAAACAATAAGAAAATTCATTATACTGCATCGGATGTAAGTCCTATGATTGTCAGACATTTAGGTAGAGAGTTTTCCCATATAGAAACATCTGTTGTAAATTTTGATAAAGATCTTTTTACTCAGCTGAATGGAAAAAAATATGATTATATTGTTTCGATTAATGGCCTTCATTGTTCTTTTGATATACAAGATGCGCTAGCCAGGATCAAGAAATGCTTAAATCCAGGTGGAAAAGTGATTTTATCAGAATGTATTAGAGATTTAAACCATTCATACTTACATCAAGAATTTATATTTAATTTACTTCCTGGGTACAAAATTTATCAAAACGGGAAATATTTTATAAATGGTTTTCAAAGCAAATTAAAGTGGGAAAATGCGCTCAAAGAAACAGGTTACAAAAATGGTGAGGTTATTTTAAATGAGGGTGACTTACCCTTAGGAGCCATTATTGTTGGTGAACATCATGAATAAAAAATACGATAACCTATCTATTAAAAAACCGATAAATCAAATTGATCAATGTATCACATTAAATGAAAAAGAAATTATTTTTGAGAAGTTTGTGTCAAACGGGGATTTTTTATTAATAGGCCACTTTGAAAATTTGAGTATATTTCCTGGACTATTGCTTACAGAAGCGGTCATTCAAGGAGTGGAAACCATCATAGAAAAACAAAGAAGTGAATTTATACTAAAAAATGTAAATGTTCGATTTTTAGAGATCATTCCTGCAGGGAACATCGTAACCATTCATGTTCAACTTCTAAACCAGTTGATTAAATCGTATGCAGTCATAGAGAATCGAAAAGTAATGACTTATCAATCGGAGGTATATTATGGAACAATTTCAAATGATCGTCTTAGAGTTACTTAGTGAAGAAGGATGCGGAGTGTTGCCAAAAGAAGAAATCATTCTTTCAAATCGTTTTATAGATTTAGGGTTTGATTCTCTTAAATTCGCAGAATTCTTAATTCATCTTGAAAATAGAACTGGAAAAGAAATACCTGATGAAGTATTAAATTTAAGCTTGGAAGAGTCGGTTGAACAGTTTCAAAAAATTATCTTTTCCAAGTATAAAGGTTAAACATATGGATGTTTCAGTAATTATTCCTGTGTATAATCAACCGCATGCCTTAGATTTATGTTTAGAAGGATTTTGTGTACAAACTACGAGTCAAATTCAATTTGAAATTATCATTATTGATGATGGTTCTGAGGATGACATCACCCCTTTCATTAAAAAATGGGAGGGGAAAATAGAGCATCTCATTTATATAAGAACTGAAAATGTCGGTAGAGCAAGTGCCAGAAATATGGGTTTAAAAATCTCACGAGGAAATGTTGTTGTACTTAATGATGCAGATAGAATACCAGATCCCCATTTTATTCAAGCACATCATATACTCCATCGTAACAATAGTAACTTCATTTCAGTTGGTCAAATACGTGAATTGTATTTCTCAAACATTCAACATAATAGGGATGTCATAAAGTCCTGTGTAACGGATGCAAAGTTATATAAAATACCTAGCTACTGTAAAATGGTTTATCAATGTTATGACGAAGCTGGTATGTCAATTTCCAGTATCCCATGGATCAGTACTTTCAGTGGAAACTTGTCGTTTAGAAGATCGATTTTAGAACGAGTTGGAATGTTTGAAGAGACGTTTTTAAAATGGGGATTTGAACATTTTGAGTTGGGATATCGAGCTTTTAAACGAAATTATCAGTTTGTATATAATAAGTCAGCCATAAATTATCATTTGGCACATAAAAGGCCAACTGGATTTTATAAAAAATCGATAGAAGAGAGTTTAGAAATTTTATATAGACTCCATCCCAAAGATGAAATGAAATATTTTAAGCAATTTTTCCTTGGCAGTTTAAGTTTACAGCAATTTGAACAAAAAGTTTCAGGCAAATTGCCAGTATGGAATCACAATCAAGCTTCTTCACATGTACTAGTTTTTAATTCAGATGAAGGATGATGAATGATATGAAAACAATGGTAGATAACTTTGTTAACTCCATCTTTGTTCATTGCAAAACTTGCCTTTGGTCCATAAATCCAAAGGTTACTTACAAGGAACTTGAAAATGTAGTTGAAAACAACATCAACATAATTAAACAAAATAAAATTCATCACGATACTTTAATTATTTTGGATACGAATCTTGGCTGGAGGTTAGTTCCTATTTTACTTGCATTTTTTAAATGTAGGATTACGGTTTTGCCATTTGATTTCAAAGAACTTCCAGAAGAATATGCTTCTTACACGTTAATTTCTCAAGGCCATGTTGACGAACATGGATGTTTAAGCAATGTAGAAGTGAGCAATAAAGGACAAAGTTTAAATGATATCGCTTTAATTCTTTGTACTTCAGGTTCTTTAGGAAAAGCGAAAGCAGTAAAGTTAACATATGACAATATTATGTATAATGTGATTGCTAATGCAAAGGTCATAAATCAATTAGATTCAGAACGCTTTTATATTAGTAGACCTTTATACCATGCGTCAGCTATCGTAGCAGAAGTATTTACGGGTTTAATCTTAAACAAATCTATGTATTTTAGGCAAAAAAATTTTACTCCTAGTTCTTTTTTACAGGATGTGAAAAAGAAGGAGCTAGACACCTTATTTTCTACCCCGACGATCATGTATCAGCTCACAAAAGTAAAAAAAACAGAGAAATTACCTGTGAAAAATATTGTGCTCAGCGGAGAAATACCAAAATATAAACAAATTGAAGAAATATCAAATTATTTTGATCAGTCACAAATCATTAATGCTTATGGTCTGACCGAAGCAAGTCCAAGAGTGTGTATTAATTTAAATGTATCAAAAGAAAACTATAACAATGTAGGAAAGCCATTAGAAAACATACAACTAAAAATCAAAGAGGACGAACTTTATATACAAGGACCGAACATTATGAACGGTTATTGGAACAATGAGGATAAAACAAATGAAGTAAAACACGAAGGTTGGTTAAGAACCAAAGATATTGCGATCCAGGAAAAAGATGGTTCCATTACCATTATGGGGCGTAAAGATGATTTATTAATCCGGGCAGGAGTGAACCTGCATGCACATACGCTTGAAGAGATTATAAACAGCAGTAGCAGCATTAAACAGTCTTTTGTGTATGGCGTAAACAGCAATAAATTAGGGCAAGAAATTGTTTGTTTGCTTGTTGCAAAGTCGGTAGATTTTAAAGTAATAGATTTGTTTCAATATTTAAAGTCAAGAAGTGTGCCTCAAAGGTTTTGGCCTGATAGAGTGAAATTAGTAAAAGAAATTCCTAAAAATAAAATTGGAAAAAGAAAACGTTTAGTTTGGTGGTGTCAAGATTGAGTAGATTTTTACACACAAAGGAAGTCAATTGGAAGTTGCCTTCTAAATTAGGTATCTCACATAAACATCTAAACTGTTTACAGTTATGTGTAAATGAATGGTTGCAGCAAAAAGGTAGAAAGAGTTTGATTGAAGTGTTTATTATTGCTTTAAACTGTGAGTTGGATGGCATAAAAATAAAAAATGAACCGAGTGGTTTTAATAGAGGTATTAAACTTCATAAACGTCATTATAGTTATGATCCTGCTCTAATTAAAGAGTTGATGGATAAAGTTGGACATTGTTTAATAGAATTCGATTCTTCCTATGCACAATTTTCAAGTTATTATAACGATATTTCCATTCCTCACTGGTCTATGATTTTTGATTATGATGATCTATCTTATGATCTGCTGGATGATTCTGGGATTGCTACATATTTTACTTATAACAAAGGAACCGTTCCTAAAAAATTAATACATGATTTAATGAATCCAACCTCTCTAAAAAGCATTTCATACGTGGAAATGACGAAACCAACAGTAAGTTGGGAAGAGGAATTTCATGAAATCGTGCTGCAATCCATATCAAATATGGAGTCGTATGGAATGAATAATTTGCATTGGTTTTTTGATCATTTTGGGAGGAATTATAGTGATTATCCATCGCAAAAAGAATTGGATTATGTCGTTTATTTTTTTCGTAAACCAAGAGAAGTTTTATTTTTGGCTTGGAAAAATGGACTGCTTCCAGAACAATATCAAACGGAATCCTTAGGGTATATTTTAGTTCAATTAACACAAGCTTGGGGAATCGTAGCTGGATATGTTCTGAAATGGGGGGTTTCTAAAGTAAACAACTATAACGATAAAATGAAACAATATTTACAGACCTGCATTCAATTAGAAGAAAAACTATTGTCGTATATGAAGGAGGCGATAAAGTGAATATGGAAAAACTTGTTACCTTTCAAGATAGAGGAAATATATTGGGCGTTTTGCACCTCCCTGACCATTATCAACATGAAAGTACTCCTATCGTTATATATTGTCCAGGTATGAATGGGGAAAGATATGAAGTTCATAGACTCGCTGTAAAATTTGCTAGATACTTATGTGATAGAGGAATTGGATTTTTTAGATTTGATTATTATGGTATTGGTGTAAGTGATGGTCTATATCATGAAATGACGAATACAACAAAGGTTTCAAACGTTCAACATGCGCTGAAATTTCTACAAGAGGAAAATGTAGTTCAAGCAGAAAATGTGATTTTATTAGGGTTTAGTGATGGAGCAAGAATAGCACTTAAAACCGCTAATCATAGTGCAGTAAATAAAGTCATGATGTGGAGTCCAATCATTTGGGATATTGTCGACGATGAGAAACAAATATCAGCAGAAAATAAGTTTATATTTCATCCTCAGTATAAAACGATCATGAAACCCTGGATTGGTCTTTGGTTAGGGATGAATTATTTTCAGGATTATCAAAATTTTCAGTTAGAAAAAGAAGTAGATCATTTTAGTGGTAAACTATTGCAAATATATAGTGATGATGATCCAATCGCAGGATATACATGGTCTAAGTTGCAGAATTATAAACCGTTTATTGAAAAATCAGATATTCATTTTGTAAATAAAGCGGGACATTTATTTACTTCTGTTCCACTTGAAAACATATTGATGGAAAAAACCTATCATTGGATATTAAAACAGTTTAATGAGGAGGTAAGTGAAGATGATCACAACTCAGAAGAAGTATGGGATAGATAAGAAAATTTATGGAGTTGTTTCTCAAAATGATTGTAATCCAGAGGCCATCATTTTATTTTTTCCAGGCTATGGACAAGCAATGAGTGAAAAAAACTATTTATTTTCAACGATTCGTAAAGTGCTAACACCTATATTAACAAATTATAAATTTATTCAATTTGATTATATTGGTCATGGTGACAGCATGGGAGAACTAGGAGAAGTTAGCTTATCTACTATGATTGACAGCGTCATGCAAGTAATAGACGATGAACTCAATCCAGAAGTGACTAAAGTACAATTCATTGCCAACGGTTTGGGATGTGTAATTGCAAATGAAGTACTCAAATTGCTCAACAATAAAATAAAAATCGAACTTCTGTTTATTCATCCTCCAATACAAAAAATAAAAAAAATCGAACAAATTTTTCCCAAACAAATGTTAAATGATTTAAAAAGCAAGGGCAGCATGGACACTCAAGAGTTATGCCCTGGAATGGATTATTATACATTTAGTGATTTTAACATGGAGCAAGTTGATTTTTTTTCTAGATTAGGATCTTACATGTTATACTTACACGGCCAAAAGTGCAGTTATAAACTTATTAATGAAATAGACAATTTAAATTTTGTCAATGAACTGAGACAATTAAATAATATAAAGGTTGTTATAGGTGAAAAAGATGAGGAAAGTATTCAAATGTTAAATCAAAATCTACCTGAAATATCTATCATTAAACTTCCTGACGTTTACTATTTTCATGATCATCCTAAAGCAGTTGATTATATCATTCAAGTTATCCATAAAAGTGAAAAAAATTGAAGGACAACGTAAGCATCAGAACATGAACACAATAAAGCGAAAGGAAGAAAGGAATGAAACATGAGGATTCTGATGACGTCAAAACCTATTTTGGAACATATTCTAGTTTTATATAATATAGGTCAATCTCTTGCCAAACAAGGAGTGGAAATATTTGTTCTAACCGTACCTGCCTTTAAAGAAATACCAATAACGGAGCAATGGAACTTTATAGAAAGTAAATGTAAAGAAATGTCTTTTGGAGATAACGCTTCATTCCAATCTTTAGCACATGAAATTAAAAATGAATTCCAGCAAGAAGAACAACATTTAAAAGAAATGTTAAATGTGATTGAACATCATCATATAGATGCTGTGTTATTAGACTCAAGTCTTGCTGGAGCCTCCTACGCATGTGAAATAAAGAAAATCCCATGGTTTAGTGTTGAACCCGCTAGTTTTACTTTAGAAGTAAAACAGGAAAATGATCCTGAACAGAGCGAAGCAATTATTCTTTTTATGCAGAGATATTTAAATCAATTAAGAAAAAAATATCAGTTGGCACCAATCCCTCGCAGCATGAGATCGAATATTTCATATGTAGGCCTTTCCCCTTATTTGCACATGATCCCAGCTAACAATATCAATCAAGTAAAAACACCCAGTCATTTTTTCTTTATCGGTCCACAGTTGTATATAAACAACAAGCAATACATTAAAAAGATCAAATTTGAAGATTATGTATTAATAGAGACATTAACTTATGATAATCCTCAATTTTTAATCCAGACTGTTCATTTAATTGAAGAATGTATCCGTTCACTGCACGATAAAGAAAACCTCATCATACGCTGTACACCGTCTATGATGGAAAAGATCAAGGTGGAGCAAAAAAATGTGTTATTCATGGACTGTAAAAGACTTCAAATGATGCCTTATTTAAATTGTAAACTAGTTCTAAATCAAGGAAGTTATGGTTCATTTTATAACAGCATTAAAAATCAAATACCACAAATCACCGTTCCACAAGGATGGGATAGTCAATATTTCACTAACTTTGTAGCTAGTGATGGTTTAGGTGAAATTGTTGACCCTTCTGAATGTTCACAAATAAAAATCTTAGAACAATACAACAAAATTATGTCAAATTTTTCATCCTATCGAGATCATATTAAACATTTTAATGATAAATGTAAAACGATAGATCCTACTTTTAAAATAATGAATATATTCAGGTGTTTAAAATGACAAAATTAGCTGATAGTTTATCTGGAAAAACAGAGTCATCAAATAATACATATAGGTAAACTTAAAAATATAAGTAGGTTGTTCAAAAATTCTCTATAAGGTTGTCCTATCCATTACTTATTAGGATAAACTGAACCATTTTGAACACAAATATAATCATGGGAGTGATGTATAAATGGAACAATCAAAATATGATTACAATTTAAGTGAAGCTGAAGTTTCTATTATCGTAAAAAAAAATATTATAAAAATTTTAAAAACAAAGGAGAACATTGAAAATACCGATTACCTTGCTGAGTATGGATTTGATTCCATTGAAATGATTGAATTAATCATTGATCTTGAGGAAAAGTTTCATATTTTATTTGATGATGAAGAGCTTCTGCCAGAAAACTTTCAAACGATAAATCAAATTACAAGGTTATGTATGGAAAAGCTAGAATCGTTTACACATTAATAAAATACTAAAGGAGGAATACAATGAATACGATACCTTCTTTGTTTCAAACGGACTTGAGAAACACTGCACAAATAAAAGAGGTTGAAGTCAAAAAGTTTTGGAAAACATATCAGTTGCAAGAGCATAAAAGCAAAGATATTCTCTTAACCGTCACAGATGATTATAACATTTTAGCCTATAGTTTATATTATGGTTTACATACGAATAAAAAGGTGGAGATTGTCTCTCCAGTATTATTAGAAAAAAAAATCACTTCTCTATTAAAAAGAAAAAGTATAAATACAATCACTTTACTAGGTATTTATCCCGCTATTCAAAACAAACATTTATTAATGGTACAAAAAGTTTTATATCAACATGACTTTAACATTGATTTTGGATTTTTTATACCCAAAAATAGTGAAGAGTTAGTGCACCAATTGGACAAAAGTTTAAAGTGTTTTAATAGCAACAGCACTCAGAATGTTTTAATCTTAAATACAAGCAAAGGGGAATTTCCAAAGTCAGCTCATTTGCAAACATTTTCATCTGAAACATTGAATAATAACGAATTGAAAGAGTTAGTTAGTAATCCATTAAAAACTTTTAATATGATTAGTCATGGTAGAGATAATGAGGTTTTACTTAACGATTCATTGTTATGCGGCAAACATCTAGATACATCTCTAGAGGAATTTGATCATCATAAACTTCCACATTGTGCCCATTTTGGAGAATGTTTTTATTCAGAGGAATTATTAATTAAAGCAACGGAAGTAAAGGCAGACGTTGTTTTTTTAAATACGTGTTTAGGATTTAGGATCGGTGAAGGTAACTTTGATCAAAATTACCTCTTAAGCTCTTCATTTTTAAAGGGTAAAACCTCAGCATTAATAGCCTCCCCTTTTGTTAAAAATGGTCAATCATATGAAAACATATTGTTTCATTATTTACTATCCAGTGGTGAAAGTTTAGGAAAAATTACAAGTCTATTAAATAAAAGTGTGCTAAATAATCAAAACGATTTCCCGCAGTTATTTTTGTATGGAGATCCTATATTAACATTTAAAGAACAGGATGAAAATGTAAGACATTATGCAGAGTTAACTTCATTGGACCATAACATTTTTACATGTGAAGATACGTGTTTCCTTTCCATTGAGATCACAAACGAACGTATTAAAAAGGCGTTATTAAATAAAGAGTTAGATGTTTTTGTAAGCAATCAAAAAAAAGAGGTATATTACAACATTATTAACTTAAAAAATAAGGTTTATATTTACATTTATTCACTATATCCGTTAAAAACGATAGAATTACAATTAAAACCGCCGCTAAACATAACATCGATAGATCAATCCATCCAATTATTTGAAAATTTAAACAACTATAATATTAATATTTTAAAATGTAAATCTCTTCTAAATGAATTAAAATCCTTGAAAAAAAATTTCTTAAATGTATCACAATCTGCAGCTTTTTGCTTTTACTATAAAGAGAAACAGGAATCAACGATTCATAAGTTGAAAGACCTTATTCAAAGATGTAAGGAATTATTACTTGAATATCTCTTAAAAGTGACAAAAAAGCAAAGATTCGGTTTTACTGAATCTTACTGGAATAATATTGATTTGATATGTGACTATAAGACTTCAACTCCATGTCCATATTGCAAAGAACCAAGTTTACTTATTCGTGGTACAGGCAAGGTTGATTATCAGTTTGAAAGAAATGTGATCATGTGTCCTGTCTGTGGCATTGTGAATGACCTCCCTAAAAATAGTTCTATATCAGTGAAAATCATTTCTGAAGAATCCTTATCTGTTCACTCTACACATACCGTATGGGTTCAAGTTATAAATCATATGCCACATTCTTGCACGTATTTAACAGGGTTAGAATTTGTATATGGAAAAGGTGAGGGGGTGGAGGTGTTTGATCGAAAACAGCAAGTTAAATGTAAACCAAAACAAGTGAAAGAAGTCAAATTTCAAGTCAAATTAAGCCCTGATACTCAAATAAATCAACATTGGTTATCTGCTTATGTGATAAGTAATCATGGTATTTATAATGCCCACAAAAATATTTGGATAAATAACTTGAATCAGACCCAAAAAAGTGAAGAGAGATGATATAAATGAAAAAAATTTTTTGGGGATTAAGCGGTGGCTTAGGTCCTATTGTTCGAGCCGAACCTATTGCTAAATTTTTTAAGAAAAAAGGATATGAGATTAGCTTTAATACTTATGGTGCAAATGAAGAAAAATTCATAGTGGATCTTGGTTATCATGTTTTAAGTGATTGGGATCATATTCCCCCTCCGGAGAAAAGATATACTTTTATGCCTACTTCATTATTTTATGATTTAAATACGTATTATGCAAGGTTTGGCTTTATGGATGAACATTTTGTTGAAACTTTAATTATGGAAAGAATCAAGTTGTTGCAAGAATATCAACCAAACTTCGTAATATCTGATCTAAGTCTTCAAACAGCCATTGCTGCTAAATACTTAGATATACCGCATATCACAATAAATCAATCTTGTTTTCATCCTGACGGTTTAAGAATAAGGTGGTGGGAAAACAAACCTGAAAACCTACCTGACATTGTATATGTTGTAAATAAAGTACTAAGTAAGTTAGGTATAAATCAGATTAGCTGTTTGGAAGAGTTAAATCGAGGTGATCTGGATATTATTCCAAGTATCCCGAGTTTTGACCCTATACATGCTGCTGATAATGTGCTCTATACTGGTCCTCTAGTTAATGATTTTTTAATAGAGGAAGAGCTAGTGTCACAATCAGAATTTCATCCTGATATTATAATTTATCCAGGGAGATTAAAGGATGGGGCAGGAAACTCAGGACTATTTGTTTTATATCATTCTTTGCTTACGCTCACCCAAAGTCACTATAAGGTTTTAGTATCCATTGCTAAAGATGAAGAACTTCCTAAAGAAATATCCAACTTGTTAACCACTAATATAAAGATTGTTAGGTGGTTTAATCCTTCAATGATAAAAGACAAGAGACTGTTCATACATCATGGTGGTCATGGCAGTTGTATGGCATCACTGAAATATGAAACTCCTTCAATCATTATACCAACCATATCTGAAAGAGAATTTAACGCGAGACAAGTCAAAAAGTTAGGAATAGGTGAATATGTAGTACCAACATATTTGAATAAGGAAGTGATGCAGAGAGTCATATCGAAGGTGATCCATTCGACCAGCTATAAAATTGAGTTGCAAAAGCTGAATGAGAATATAGATTTTTGTTTAGATCATGTTTTAACTAAAATACTAGATCATTTAACAGGGAGGAATGAATAAAATGATCCAAAAACTAAAAGTGGGAGTGATTGGAACAGGTGCGATTGCTCAGAATAGACACATCCCCGAGTATAAAAAAAATAGATTTGTTGAGCTCGTAGGCGTGGTTGATGCAAATGTAAGCAGGGCTAAAGAAGTAGCACATAAATTTTATATTCAACACTATTATCAGAATGTAAAGGAGCTAATAGAGAACCAAGACTTAGATATAATTTCAATATGTACACCCAATCATACTCATAAAGAGATTGCAGAAGTTTGTTTAAATAAAGGAATACATGTGTTGTGTGAAAAACCGTTATCCACTCATTATAAGGATGCATTAGCTTTGATTAAATTAGCAGAGGAAAAAAATGTGTTTTTGGCAGTTGGTTTAAATCAGCGATTGGTACCGGCACATAACAAAATAAAAGAAATTTTAGATCATGGTGATTTGGGCAAAGTCTATCAAATTAAAGCTTCTTTTGGTCATGGTGGTCCAGAACATTGGAGTGTAGAAGGAGAGAAAAACTGGTTTTTTGATAGAGAAAAAAGTTTTTTTGGGAGTTTAGGTGATTTGGGGATACATAAAATTGATCTTATTCGCTGGTTTTTAAATGAGGAAATCACTGATGTTTCATCACTTAAATCAACGATTGAAAAACCTACATATGTAGATGATAACGCGACCGTTATTATGAAAACGGAAGGGAATACATTATGTACAGTAACAACCAGCTGGACCTACACACCTTGGGTTCAAAATGAACTTATGATTTCTTGCGAATTTGGAACATTATTGTTAGAGCAAAACCCTGACAAACCTGGATTGACGATTTTAAAAAGAGATATGGAAGAAACAGTAGAAGTAGATTGGTTGATAAAAGAAAAAAGCGGGTATCATCATTCAGGTTTAATCCATTATTTTGTGAATTCAGTAATGAGCAAGAAAGAGCCTACTCTTATTTCCGCTAAAACGTTTTTAGGCACATTAAAAGCAATTTTTGCTGCTGAACAATCAGCAAAAATGAAACAAACCATTTGTATCAATGATTAATTATACTTTATTACCATACTTGGACAAAATATGATATTTATGGTATTTTTTAAACAGACATGAAAGTGAAACATTCTATCTTAGAAGGACTTTAATGCACTTCACTTTTGTAGGTTGTTTTATAATGATTTATGGAGGGATTGTGTTATGGAAAAATTATTTGAGAGAGTGGACACGATAATCATTCAAGTGAAGGATTATAAAGAAGCTGGACAGTGGTATATGGATCGACTGGGCTTAGAATCCTCTTTTGAAGATTCAAAAGAAAAGTATATCGTGTTAAAAGTATCAGAAACACCAATTACTTTACATGAAGTTCCAAATGTTACAACGCCTCAGAATAGTTGTTATCCTATTTTATACGTAAAAGATATTGAAAAAGTTCATAAACATTTACAAGAAAAAAATGTGCAGGTAGAGGACATTCAAGCAGATGGCTCTGTATCTTTTTTTGATTTTTATGATTTATACGGTAATAAATTAGAAGTCTGCTCTTTCTAACAAAATATCAAAAATAACAGGAAGCTTTGAAATATATACTGAGAAATACATGTCAGCATCCTTCATAATATAATTAAGTATTTGGCCAAATCTTAATCATATTATGAAGGATGTGTTTTTTATGTTTAAAAGTTTATTAAAAGAAAGTCTATTGAAAAAAATTAAAATGTCTTTACCAACATCTAATAGTTCTACTATTTTAGAACTACCGGATGGCAGATCTGAAAAGTTAGAGTTTACTCAAGTGAAAGCTACTCAATTCACTGTATCTGATTCAGATTTTGAATTAAAAAGTGGAGTAAATGTGGAGTTGGATATTCACAATGTAAATCTTGAAGCAACGTCAAAAGTATTATGGCCAGGTGAAAAAGTCACTGTTAAGGGTGGTTTAGAATCACATGGACAAGCTTTAAAAGGAGTAGTAAATATTCCAATAAATAAAACAATTCATGATGGTGTTAGAGGAGAATCTTGGTTATATTGGAAAATCGAAACACCAGAAGGTGTGTTGATGAATGACAAACCAATCCACATGGTTGGTGAAGTAAAAGGTCTTCCACCACAAGATTCTGAGTTCCGTTCAGAAGATGTTATTACTTTGAACAACGAAAAAGGTGAATTTGCTGGCACAATTTATAACTGCTGCCAATCAAATTAATCTAGCTATTATACTGACAAAAGCATTTTGCTTTTGTCAGTATTTTAAAACAATTCTGGAGGTAATTTATGTGTGTCTCAAAAAAAATTTTAATAGAACGTGAAATTGAAAAAGTATTTTGGTCTATCGCTCACATAGACGGCATAACAAGTTGGTTAGCGGATAGCGGTTATCACGAAAGTAACGACGAATTGCAAGTAAGAGACAAGTTTCATTACCAATATGGAAACATAACCAATACAGGATTTGTTTTTAAAAAGCTTCCTCCTAAAATGATTGAATTAAGAAACATATATAAAATTAGCTTTAACAACGAGAAACGAATTATGCCTTTGAGGACTTTATTTTCTTTAGAATCATTTGATGAGAATAATACATTGTTACAAGTTGATATTTTTGGTTTTCATAGAAATTATGGCAAGAACATAAAAGATATTTTTGACTATACCTATAATAAAGTGTTATTGAACTTAAAATCTGTAAATGAAACCGGAATTGATTGTAGAAAACAGCTTTTTAAAGAAAATAACTTGGGTATCCTGTTTACAGAAAAAAGTACGGATAATCATAAGCAATGCATCACCATTTCACAGATTAAAAAAGGCACACTGGCCGAAAAAATAAACCTTAAACCACATGATATCATTGAGCAGATTAATGGAATGAAAGTGAATAGCTATAAAGAGTTTTCCAGATTAATGGATTGTTCACAGTTTAAACTCAAAGACTTGATAATCAAAAGAGAAAATGAAAGAAAAATTTTATATATGCGTGGTGAACCAATTGAATTATGATGTGATTATCACAGGAGCAAGGTGTGCAGGTGCTTCTTTAGCTATTTTACTAGGAAAATTAGGATACAAAGTATTATTGTTGGATCGTTCTCAATTTCCTAGTAATACTACATCAACACATATTGTAGGTGAGATTGATATTTATAAAGAATTAGGAGTTTTTGAGCAATTACAAGAATCGGGTGCTCCTAGCCTCCATAGAATGCGTATTGATTTGGATGGTACTTTTTTTGAATCAGATATCATTGTTACACAAAGGGCGTTAGGTTTAAGAAGAACAGAATTTGATTACATTTTATTACAAAAAGCTGCTTCATTTTCGAATGTTACGGTAAAACAAAACCATAAAGTGAATAAAGTTCTCAAGGACAATGAGGGTAAAACGATTGGGGTTGAAGTGAAGAGTAAAAATAGTGTATCCAAACAATATGGAACAATAATCGTAGGAGCTGATGGTAGAAATTCTACAATAGCTTCCCAAGTTCATTCCCCATATATCTATGAATCAGAAATGATGAGAGCTGGAATTTATGGCTACTTTAAAGATGTAAATCCTCTAACACATCCCTGTGTAGAATGGTATTTCAATCAAGGTGACATTATTTTTTGCACTCCTACTAACGATGATTTACATACCATTTTAGTTATGCCACATCCCGATCACTATAGGAACATGAAACAAAATGTCAAAGCAACTTTGCTTAACTCTATTATGAAAAACAAAAACTTACGTTTAAGATTAGAAAATGCTTCTCTCATTGATGGGGTAAAAGGCATAGGTCCATTAAAGATGTTTATCAGACATTCATTTGGATCTGGTTGGGCTTTAGTCGGTGATGCGGGAGCATGGGTTCATCCAGTTTCAGGAACAGGTATGGATGATGCAGTTTTATCTGCAAAAGAATTAAGCATTGCCATTGATTTATATTTTAAAGGTATTAAATCGTGGGAAGATGCACTCCATGATTATCAAACCAAAAGAGATCAAATCATCAATATACAAATCAACCGTGCGTTATCTACTCTTCAAAGGGCTGATCAGCCGCTATCAGCTGAAAAACAAGCGTGGTTAAAACTGATTTGTACATTCCCCAGTATTGTATATGACCTCGGTAACAAAGGCAGTGACGTTTTAGATTTTTTACATTTTAAGAATCAAGATGACCTTAAAATGTTAGTGAGTTTGGAAAAAAGAAAAATTATTCATGAAATGAGGAGGAATCATCCATGATCAATTCAGAATTAAACAAAACAATCAATATCATTCACATTGAATCATCCATTGAAAAAGTATGGAGAGGTATAGCTCTACCTGATGGATCAAATGCATACTTAAGCGATAAAGCCCAAACGACAGGAGACCCGCAAAATCCACAGCCAGGTGATGTGTTTCATTTTATATATGGGGACATAGAGAATGAAAGCAAATGTGTTGAATCAGAATTTCCTACAAGGTTTAGATTGTTAGATCAATATCAATCTATGTTACCAGATGGGACCTTGGTTCCTTATAACTTAGACACAACATTTAAATTAAAGCAAATGGATGAAATGGTTGAACTTACTGTAGAAGTTACGGGTTATGGGGAAGAACCACATGATTTATGGATTAGAGAATGCATGGAAACAGGTTGGAGACGTTCATTAATCAACCTTAAATGCGTACTGGAATTAGGCTTGGATTTAAGAAATGAGTTGTTTGGTTATCCAAGAATAGGTGTGAATAATACTGGAGTATCAGACTATTATTCCGCAACCTATAATTTAGAACTAGGCAAAGGGAATTATATATTGGAATGTTTCCCAGGTGGCCCCGCATATGAGGCCGGTATTCGTAAAGGTGATGTGGTTACAACAATATCAGATCAACCTGTTAACAATTATTGTGAGTTTGTGATGGAGCTTTCAAAAAGCTACAGCACCAAAAAAGAAATTCATATCGAATATTTACGAAATGGGCAAATGCACACTGCGATTCTAAACCCAACTTATGATGATCGTTTTACAGGACTAATCGATCCTAATACAAATTCAGAAGATTTAATAGAAATTAGGAAGCAAAGAAAGGAAACAAGACTTAATAAATGATTGGTTAAGAGGTTGTTCCATAAGTTGTTTTTTCCCAGTTGATGAATGAACTTCTGTCAGAATAATAGACCCAGCACAAGGTAGTGCTGATAGGAAGGTAAGGAGTTGTATAATTTGAGTTCATATTTTGACCACGTTGCTAATAAGTATGATGAGACAAGACACATTCCTGAAAGATCATTTCAAAAAATAATAGATTTTATCATAGATATAACTGCACTGGATATCCATCATTCCAAGATTTTAGATATTGGAGTTGGAACAGGAAGAACCGCTCTGCCTTTAGTTGAAATGGGATACGAATATACTGGGGTAGATATATCCAAAAACATGTTATCCCAATTTTTAATTAAACTTGGAGGGCACATTCCCAAAAATTTGACACTTTTACATCAAGATCTATTAGATATTCACTTTTTAGATAAATCTTTTTCCCATATTTTTTCTTACCATGTTCTTTATTTTATTGAAGAGAAATCCCTTTTAATAGAAAAGATTAAACGACTTCTAAAAGATGGGGGGACTTATATACATTGTGATGAAATTTTGCTAAACAACTTTTATATAGATGATCTGACAAAACAGTGGTACATGCTTGCAAGTCAAGGCAATCGCAAATTGGAGGAAATGTTGGCTGAAAGTGATGGAACAATTTCAGATAAAGAAGATGTGGTATATAAACTAAAAAGTACACTTGAGCAACTTCATTTTAAAACAGAAATTATAAAAGGACCTAAATGGATTCAAAAAATGAGCAAAAGTGACTTGATCTCTTATTTTGAAAATAGACGGGATATCTATACAGGGCATTTAACAGAGGCGGAAAGAGAAAGGATATTTATGGAATGGAAAACGATAGTTGATAAAAAATGGGGAAGCACGCCAGAAAAATTCATTAGAAAACAGCTATATGTTCTTAAATTTGTTAAAGAAGGAGAACATACATGTTAAATTTTCATGAATACCTGAAATACTTAAAGAAAAATAAAGTATTTGGCATGATGACTGAGGATGAACTGCAAGCACTGCTTTTATGTGTCATGAACCATGATGTAGATGGTGACATCGTAGAAATCGGTGCTTGGGCCGGGCTATCAACAATATTACTGGCGATGGGTGAAACTCTTTCTCGGTTACATAGAAGGGTGATAACGATAGATCATTTCAAAGGGAGTTTAGAGCATCAAGCAATGTTAAAAGGAAAATCAACGTATTCTATGTTCATGAGAAATATTTCATTGTGTAAAGTGAAAGACAAAATCAAAGTGTTGCAAATGGATTCGCAAGAGGCACATAAATTATTAGATCAACAGATCAGTATTTTGTTTCTTGACGGTTCTCATATGTACCCTCATGTAAAAAAAGAGCTCAAATACTATCCCGAAAAAGTCAAAAAAAATGGTCTAATTCTCATTCACGATTATGAACCACAGTGGCAAACAAAAATTGCAGTAGATGAATGGATACAAGAAAACGAAGAATATGAAAAAGTTGTATTAATAAATACACTTTTAATTGTTAGAAAAAAATGATTCTGATTCCTTTTCATCCTGAACTGCTAATAATGTTGCTAAATCAAGGAGGAGGATTTAATGAAATATCGTCGTTTAGGCAAAACAGGATTAAAAGTAAGTGAGATTGGTTTAGGAAGTTGGTTAATTGATGAACGTACATCAGAAGGTAATAATGCAGAAGCGATTGTTGATCGAGCTTATGAGTTAGGAATTAATTTTTTTGATAGCGCAAACTCTTATTCAAAGGGTACAGCAGAAGTGGTTTTAGGAAAAGCACTGAATAAATATCCTCGACATTCCTATGTATTAGCAACAAAAGTGTTTTTACCAATGGGAGGGGGTCCTAACGACAAGGGATTATCTCGTAAACATATCATGGAACAATGTGATGCAAGTTTAAAAAGACTGGGTGTAGAATACATAGATTTGTATCAGTGTCATCGTTATGATCCAGAAACACCTCTTGAGGAAACATTACGAGCATTAGATGATTTAGTCTCACAAGGAAAGATTTTATATGCTGGGGTAAGTGAATGGAGTGCAGACCAATTATACGATGCTGTCTGTTTGTCTAAAAAATTGAATTTACATCAGATTGCTTCTAATCAGCCTTATTATAATATGTTCCATCGTAATATAGAAAAAGAAATTATTCCTTTATCTGAACAAAAAGGAATAGGTCAGGTTGTTTATTCTCCATTAGCTCAAGGTGTTTTAACAGGTAAATATAAACCAGGAACAGCTTTTCCCAAAGGTTCAAGAGCATCCAATCAAAAAGCCAATATGTATATGGGCTATGTTCTTAAAGAAAAACAGCTGCAAAAGGTTGAGAAACTAAAAGGGATAGCTGAAAGAAATGAAATTAGTGTTGCCCAGCTAGCGCTTGCTTGGATTTTACGTTTACAAAACATCTCAAGCTGTATCATCGGTGCATCTCGAGCTGATCAAGTAAATGAAAATGTAAAGGCATCTGGGGTAAAATTATGTACTGAAGACTTACAAGAAATTAAGTTGATCTTAGATTATTAAAAACTGTGATAAAGCACATCATATATCATTTAATATACTCCCCTTAAGGGGAGTATTTATTATGGCTAAAAGAACAGCTTTCTTTGTAAACAACTAAAGTGCTTACTATACTGATATATAGATTACTTTTGTTTTAGTGCAGCAATACATACTAGCAAAAATCCAATTAAAAAGGAAGTTCCACCTATAGGAGCTAGTGCTCCGAAAATCCCAATATCTGTTAAGCTTAAGATGTATATGCTTCCTGGGAATATGGCGGTCCCAACTACTAACATTCTTCCTGCCCACAATATAGTGCTACCTGGCAGTTTATCCATAAATACTGCAACAATCAGGACAGCAAGAGAACCAAATAAATGATACTGTACTGCGATTTGATAAGTAGAATAGCGTTCTTCCGTTAATGTATCTTGTATAATGTGTGAGCCAAATGCCCCTAACGCTACTGCTAAAAAGGCTAATATACTTCCGGTTACTATATAATTTTTCAAGAAAGAGGACCCCCACTTTAAAATATTTATTTGGTGAAAGTATATTTGAAAAAAATATCTATTTCAACTTTTTCACAAAAATGTTGGAAGTCAGAAAGGAAAAGAAATGCATATGAAATATAAGTACTGCGTACTAACTTTTACAATAGTGTTATTTGTATCTTTATTATCTTCCTGCAGTAAAGTTGAAGTTAATTTACCCAATCAAAAAGAGTACATTCCTGAGAACGCAAATACACAATTAGAGGAAGCAACTGATACAATCACTAGGAAGGTTGATTTTTCTGAGGAGCTTTTGAATGTAGATGAGAAGCTAGTGAAAGAGTCAAAAATAGCTGTCCAAATTGAATCACCTATAACGATTGCAAGATCGCAAGTTTCGACAGGTGGAACCTATTTAGATTTGTACTTATCAATTCAACTTGTAAGGGGAAGATATTCTGAGGATTGGACCCCAGGAGCATTTGAAGGAAGGAATTGGAATGGCGTATTTGTATTTGTTTTATCTAATCGTAGTGGTGAGATCATAAGTGAGACAACCGTAAATTCATTTTATGATAATGCACCTTTAACATTTAATTCTTTTTTTGACTTTCATTTTGATGATTATAACAATGATGGAAATATAGATTTTATAATTCAACAATATGGTTCAAGCAATTATAAAATTACTAAATTATTCACAATTAGAAATAATGTTGTAGAACTATTACCGATAAAGGATTCCAAGGGAATTTTGATCAGTGGGAACCTAGAAAAAGTGGATGAAATCACGTTTAAAAAAACACTTTACAATCATATGGATGGTACTTATAATACAGATTATTATACTTGGGATGGATCGCAATTTATTCTTCGAGAATTCAATTGATCTATCCATGAATAAATATGCTGAATTACAATATTTATTTTGATATTTTCATCTAATTTCCATAATTATATGAATAATTTATGTATTTTTTTTCACTTTAATGTAATGAAAAGCGAACATTCTAAAGATAAATATAATAAATGTTCGTGAATTAGTTGACATGGTGATGTTACACTGTTAAACTAAAAACGAAGAAAAAAACAATTATTATCTTTCATTAAACAAGGATTTAGTTAAAGGATTTTTTATACAAGGATAAATTTAATAAGTAATGGTAACTCATATAATATCGGGGATAAGGCCCGAAAGTTTCTACCCAGAAACCGTAAATTTTTGGACTATGAGCAAAGTAATAAGATAAGAGTAGGGATTTCATTCTCACTACATCGCTGATAGTATCGTTTTTTGTCGATAGGAGAGTCCCGACCAGCTCTTAAATATCTATTACTTTACATAGTAGTTATAAGGGTAGGTTCTTTGAACCTACTTTTCTTTTTTCTTAAAATGTGGAGACGATCAGCACATCTTGTGCAAGTTCGGAGTATATTCTCATAAAAAGGTAGGGATAAAAATGTCAACAAACGCAAAGGTTGGAGTCATCATGGGCAGTCAATCTGATTGGGAGACAATGAAACATGCTTGTGATGTGCTTGATGAGTTAGAAATTGCCTATGAAAAGAAAGTAGTTTCAGCACATCGAACACCAGATCTTATGTTTGAGTATGCTTCATCAGCTATTACAAAAGGTTTAAAAGTGATTATAGCCGGGGCAGGAGGTGCAGCTCATCTACCTGGTATGGTAGCAGCAAAAACAGAACTTCCAGTCATCGGTGTACCTGTAAAGTCTTCAAACTTAAATGGTTTAGATTCTCTATTATCTATTGTTCAAATGCCTGGTGGGATTCCTGTTGCAACCGTCTCAATTGGTAAAGCAGGTGCTACAAACGCTGGGCTTTTAGCTGCGCAAATTTTAGGTGCTTTTGACGAAGATGTACAGATGAGAATTACAAATAGGCGAGAAGACATAAAACATACGGTTTTAGAAAGCAGTGAGAATTTATGAAACAAGGTCAAGTAATTCTCCCAGGTAGTACAATCGGTATTTTAGGTGGGGGACAATTAGGTCGAATGATGACATTAGCAGGTCGTCAAATGGGTTATCGTTTTGTAACATTAGACCCTGTTGAAGATGGTCCATGTGGTCAGGTTGCAGATGAACAAATTGTTGCCAATTATGATGATTTTCAAGCAGGTGAAAAACTAGCTGAGCTTTCAGATGTGATTACTTATGAATTTGAAAACGTGAATGCTTCTGTAGCAGATATGTTATTTAATAAATCTTATGTGCCACAAGGAAGTCAATTATTATATACCACACAACATCGTTTAAGAGAGAAGATAGCCATAGAAGCTGCTAACGTACCTGTAGCTCCATATAAAGAAATAAAAACAGAAGAAGAGTTATCCGAAGCTGTTGAGTGCTTCGGTGTTCCTTGTGTTCTCAAAACCGCTGTTGGTGGCTATGATGGCAAAGGACAATGGGTAATTCGTTCTAAAACTGAGATATCTGAAGCATTTAATACATTAAGTAAGGCAAAGACCAATTTAGTATTAGAGAAATTTATTCATTTTGAAAAAGAGTTATCCGTTGTAGCTGCTAGAAATATAGAAGGACATGTTAGCACTTTTCCAGTATCTGAAAATGTACATGTGGATAACATTTTGCATACTTCCATTGTTCCTGCTAGGATAAACGAAAATATACAGGAAAGAGCAAGACAACTTGCAACAAATATTGCTGAATCCTTAAATGTGGTTGGACTCATCGCTGTAGAGATGTTTTACACAAAAGATGGAGAGTTGTATGTGAATGAACTGGCTCCTCGTCCTCACAATTCAGGGCATTATACAATGGATGCTTGTTATACTTCACAATTTGAGCAGCATATTCGTGCTGTATGTAACTTACCTTTACAATCTACAGAATTAATATGTCCCGTTGTAATGGTAAATATTTTAGGAGAACATGTTGATCCATTATTAAAGTGGATGAAACAGAATAATCAAAGCTCAAACAAAGATTTAATCTTGAAAGTTCATCTATATGGCAAAAAAGAAGCTAAAGTGAAACGAAAAATGGGTCACATTAATGTGTTGACTTCTGATATAAATCAAGCCTTGGAATGGATTGATAAAACAGGAATTTGGGAAAAAAAGTACTTAAGTAAAAAGGAAGGGGTTCTTTTATGATAGAACGTTACAGTAGACCAGAAATGACAGCCATCTGGACAGAAGAAAATAAATTTCAAGCTTGGTTAGAGGTAGAAATTAATGCCTGTGAAGCTTGGTCAGAATTAGGTATTATTCCAAAAGAAGATGTAAAACTTTTAAGAGAAAAGGCAAGTTTTGATATAGATAGAATTTATGAGATTGAAAAAGAAACGAGACATGATGTTATTGCTTTTACTCGTGCCGTTTCAGAAACGGTTGGCCCTGAAAGAAAGTGGGTACATTACGGACTTACTTCAACGGATGTTGTGGATACTGCTAATGGTTATTTAATAAAACAAGCTAATGAAATTCTTGAAAAAGACATCATTCAATTTATATCTATTTTAAAAGAAAAGGCGATTGAGCATAAAGACACGGTCATGATGGGAAGAACACATGGTGTACATGCTGAGCCAACGACATTTGGGTTGAAAATGGCGCTTTGGTACGAAGAAATGAATCGCAATTTAGAACGTTTTAAAAGAGCAGCTGATGGAGTTCAATTTGGTAAAATCTCCGGAGCTGTTGGAACGTATGCAAATATTGATCCTTTTATCGAACAATATGTTTGTGAAAAATTAGGAACAAAAGCAGCCCCCATTTCAACACAAACGTTACAGCGTGATCGTCATGCTGATTATATGGCTACACTTGCATTGATTGCTACTTCTTTAGATAAATTTGCAACAGAAATTCGTGCCTTGCAAAAAAGTGAATTTAGAGAAGTAGAAGAAGCTTTTGCAAAAGGCCAAAAAGGATCATCTGCAATGCCTCATAAACGTAATCCAATTGGAAGCGAGAATATTTCAGGTTTATCTAGAGTGATCAGAGGACATATGGTATCAGCATACGAAAATGTACCATTATGGCATGAAAGAGATATTTCTCATTCCTCTGTTGAACGCGTGATTTTACCAGATGCAACGATTTTATTAAATTATATGTTAAACCGTTTTGGAAACATTGTGAAAAACTTAACGGTATTCCCTGAAAATATGAAAAAGAACATTAAAAGAACGTTTGATGTACCATTCTCAGGCAGAGTGATGACAAAACTTATAGATAAAGGTTTAAGCAGAGAACAAGCTTATGATACAGTTCAACCACGTGCTATGCAGGCTTGGGAACAACAGAAGTCATTCCGAGAAATTGTAGAAAATGAACCAGAAATTAATCAGCATTTATCTGCTGAAGAAATTGAAGATTGCTTTAATCCGAACTGGCATTTAAAACATGTAAATACGATCTTTGAGCGCTTGGGTCTTATTTAAAAAGGATAGGAACATCAATTGTGTATTTAGATTGGCTTAGGGCCCAGCAAAAGTAATAGTCGATCATAAACTACACTTCCATGTGATAATTCCGACACCAGTTCATCCATGAACTGGGGATAAATATTAGATTGCTTCACTTTTGTGGGTAAATAATTAAAGGAGGGCTAACCTTTGAACTCATCGCCTACATTATTAACGGCTGTAGATTTGATTGATGCACCATTAGTTTATAAAGGTAAGGTTCGAGAGCTTTATGACCTAGGAGAACATTATTTAATAGTGGTAACCGATCGTATATCTGCATTTGATTATATTTTAGAACCAGGCATACCTGATAAAGGTAAAGTCTTAAATTTAGTCAGTAAGTTTTGGTTTGATCAAACAGAACATATGATACCCAATCATATGGTACATGCTGATGTGAACTTATTAGCTGATGTAATAAAAAAACCGGAATTACTGAAAGATAGAGTAATGGTGAGTCGTAAAGCAGAACGAATTGATATTGAATGTATAGTCAGAGGCTATATTACTGGCGGTGGATGGAGACAATATCAGAACAATGGTGAAATTAATGGAATTAAGCTACCTGCAGGAATAAGAAAAAATCAAAAGTTAGATGTCCCTATTTTTACCCCTTCTTTAAAAAATGACGTCGGACATGATGAAGACATTCCAGTTCCAAAAATGCAAGAAGTAGTCGGAAAATCATTAACGACAGAGCTGATGGTAAAAAGCTTAGAATTATACCAATTTGCTCATGAGTATTGTGAAAACCGTGGAATTATATTAGCAGACTGTAAGTTTGAATTTGGTTTTGTTGATGGAGAACTTATTTTAATAGATGAAATTTTTACCCCTGATTCTTCCAGATATTGGGCTGAAGAGAAATATGCCTTAGATATAAATATTGATAGTATGGATAAAGAACCTGTTCGTACTTTTTTATCACATACAACATGGGATAAAAATAGTCAGCCAGATCCGTTACCTTTAGAAGTAGTAGAGGAAACATCAACAAGATATAAAGAAATTTTAAATAAATTAGATATCAATAGGTCATAGGAGGACATTAAAAGCAATGATAAAAGCAACTGTTTATGTCACGATTAAACAAAGTGTTTTGGATCCACAAGGAAATACAGTACAAGGTGCTTTACATTCTATGGGTTTTCAAGAAGTAAATGATGTGCGTATTGGTAAATATATGGAGTTAACGTTAGATACAACGGATAAAAACGAAGCAGAGAAAAGAGTAACAGAAATGTGTGAAAAATTGCTAGCGAACACGGTAATCGAAGACTATCGCTTTGAAATCACCCCAAAAAGTGAAGTGTAACATTATAGCATAAACCTAGTACTTTTCGGGGGCCCCATCAGCCAATAATTCGTTTTGAGTCATCTATAAGTATTTTATCTAGAAATTAAGGAGGCAAACATCAAATGAACTTTGCAGTTCTAGTATTTCCAGGATCCAATTGTGATATAGATTGTTATAAGGCAGTCGAGGATACGACTGGGCAATCTGTTGAATATGTATGGCATACAGCAACAGATCTTTCAAAATATGATTGCATTATTTTACCAGGTGGTTTTTCTTATGGAGATTATTTAAGAAGTGGTGCAATTTCTAGATTTGCTCCCGTCATGAATGAAGTAGTTAAAGCAGCAGAGCAAGGCAAATTCATTATTGGTATTTGTAACGGGTTTCAGATTTTATTAGAATCAGGTTTACTGCCAGGAGCAATGAGAAGAAATGATACTGTGAAGTTCCGCTGCCATCAGAGTGACTTGAAAGTACAAAACAATAAAAACCCTTTTACTCATGAATATAAGATAGGGGAAGTGATAGATATCCCGATTGCTCATATGGAAGGAAACTATTATTGTGATGAAACGACGTTAGTTTCTTTAAAGGAGAACAATCAAATCATATTTACGTATGAAGGTGAGAACCCAAATGGTTCAGTAGAAAATATTGCTGGTATTTGTAATAAAAAAGGGAATGTTCTTGGCATGATGCCTCATCCAGAAAGAGCAGTACATGAACTTTTAGGTTCAGCAGATGGTAAAAAAATGTTTACATCAGTTTTAAGTGCATGGAGGGAAAAAAATGGCGTTGCAATCGGTTAAAGAACCAACAGTGGAACAAATTGTAGATCAAAAAATCTATCAACAGTTTGGTGTTACAGATGAAGAATTTAAAAAAATATGTGGTTTTTTAGGCCGTAAACCGAACTATACAGAAATCGGTGTATTCAGTGTGATGTGGTCAGAGCACTGTTCATATAAAACGTCCAAGCCTATTTTAAGAAAATTCCCAACAACAGGTGAACGTGTTCTAATGGGTCCTGGGGAAGGTGCAGGAATTGTAGATATTGGGGATAATCAGGCTGTTGTTTTCAAAATTGAAAGTCATAACCATCCATCTGCTGTAGAACCTTATCAAGGGGCAGCAACTGGAGTTGGTGGGATTATTCGTGATATTTTCTCCATGGGAGCTCGTCCCATTGCATTATTAAACTCTTTGAGATTCGGAAGCTTAAATAATGATCGTGTAAAATATTTATTTGAACATGTGGTTGAAGGTATTGCTGGATATGGGAATTGTATCGGTATTCCTACAGTTGGTGGAGAAGTTATGTTTGATGATAGCTATGAAGGAAACCCGCTAGTCAATGCCATGTGTGTAGGTTTGATTGATCATGATCAAATTCAAAAAGGTGTAGCAGAAGGTGTAGGTAATCCTGTATTTTATGTTGGACCAGCAACAGGACGTGATGGAATACATGGTGCTACATTCTCTTCTGAGGAATTAACAGAAGAAACACAGGCAAAACGCTCTGCAGTGCAAGTTGGTGATCCTTTTATGGAGAAACTTGTGATGGAGGCTTGCCTGGAACTAATTGATTCAGGTATTGTACTAGGGATTCAAGATATGGGTGCAGCAGGTTTAACATGTTCTAGTTCTGAAATGGCAAGTAAAGCAGGAAACGGAATGGAATTGTATTTAGATCAAGTGCCACAACGTGAGGAAGGCATGACAGCTTATGAAATGATGTTGTCTGAATCTCAAGAACGTATGTTATTTGTTATCAAACCTGAACATGAAGAACAAGCTGTTGAAATTTTTAAACGTTGGGGATTAGATTGTCCAAAGGTTGGAAAAGTTACAAATGACGGAAGTTTGAAACTATTCCACCAAGGCGAACTTGTTGCAGATATGCCTGTAACAGCTTTAGTTGATGAATGTCCAGTTTATAATAAACCATCAAGAGTACCAGCTTATTATGAAAGCAATCAAAAACTAGAACTTTCCTATGATGAAGTGAAGGACTTGAATCAAGCATTGAAGGATGTACTTGCTTCTCCAACTGTTGCAAGTAAAGAATGGGTATATAATCAATATGATTATATGGTGCGTACAAGTACAGCAGTACAACCAGGTTCAGACGCTGCTGTAGTGACAATTCGTGGAACACGTAAAGCATTAGCGATGACTACCGATTGTAACAGCCGTTTCGTTTATCTTGATCCAGAGGTTGGAGGGAAGATAGCAACAAGTGAAGCAGCTAGAAATATTGTTTGCTCTGGTGCAGAGCCACTTGCAATCACAGATAATTTGAACTTTGGAAATCCTGATAAACCTGAAATTTTTTGGCAACTAGATCAATCAGCAGAAGGCATTGCTGAAGCGTGTAACGTATTAAATACACCTGTTATAGGTGGAAACGTAAGTTTGTATAATGAAAATAATAAAGGTGCAATTAACCCTACACCTGTTATAGGTATGGTTGGTCTCGTACACGACGTTGATCACATTACTACGCAAGCATTTAAAAATGATGGAGACATCGTTTTCTTATTAGGAGATACAAAAGATGAACTAGGTGGAAGTGAGTTTCAAACAATCATTCAAGGAAAAACTGAAGGAAAACCACCTGTTATAGACTTAGAAAAAGAAAAACTTTTATTAGATACTGTTCTTCAAGCCATTCAAAAAGGTTTAGTTGCTTCTGCACATGATTTGTCTGAGGGTGGGTTGGCTGTTGCTCTAGCAGAATCATGTATTAGTGGGGAAAAAGGAGCAGAAATTAATTTCAAGTCTGATCTACGCCCAGACATTGCTTTATTCAGTGAAAGTCAGTCTAGGATTTTATTATCTACATCTCCTGAACAAGCAGAGAAATTAGAAAAATGGCTTTCAGAGCAAGCAGTACCCTATCAAAAAATAGGAAATGTGACTAACAACTCAGACCTTCAAATCTATGTGAATGATCAGCAAGTCATCCAGTCATCAGTTGAACAACTAGAAAAGGTTTGGAAGGATGCGATTCCATGTCTTATGAAATAAAAGACCCACTTTGGACAGGCAATTACTACAATGAAGGAATGGACCCTGAAGTTTTTGATAAATTAAAAGAGGAGTGTGGAGTCTTTGGTGTGTTTGGACACGCTGAGGCTTCTTTCCTTTCTTATTACGGACTCCATTCTTTACAGCACAGAGGACAAGAAAGTGCAGGTATTTGTACATCAGATGGCTCACAATTTCATTACCATCGAGGGATGGGCTTAGTAAAAGAAACATTTGAGAATGATAAACTTCTGGATTTAGCTGGTTCCATAGGAATAGGACATGTTCGTTACTCTACTTCAGGAGAGAGCGGAATTAATAATGCTCAACCTCTTGTTTTTAAATATAAAGAAGGAGATTTAGCATTAGCAACAAATGGAAATTTAGTGAATGCCCCTGAATTAAGAAAAAAATTAGAACAGCTAGGTTCCATTTTTCAAACTTCTAGTGATACGGAAGTTGTGGCTCATTTAATTGCGAGATCGAAACATGAAAAGCTGGAAGACGCAGTGAAGGAAGCTCTGCAACAAGTAGAGGGAGCGTTTGCATTTTTATTTATGACACAGCATAAATTGATTGCGGCTTTAGATCCTCATGGATTACGTCCTTTTTCAATGGGGAAACTTGGTGATGCATTTTTGTTTACTTCTGAAACATGCGCATTTGATGCTGTAGGAGCTACAGCTATTCGTGATTTGAATCCCGGAGAAATGATTATTATAGATGAAAATGGAATGAGAGAAGATCGTTTTTCTGAACCTAAACAACGAGCTTTATGTTCCATGGAATATATTTATTTTGCAAGGCCAGACAGTGATATAGAAAATAATAATATTCATACCGTTCGCAAACAAATGGGTAGACAATTAGCTACCGAAGCATTTACAGATGCAGATGTAGTTACAGGTGTGCCTGACTCAAGCATTTCCGCTGCAATTGGTTTTGCAGAACAAACTGGAATTCCATACGAATTAGGTTTGATTAAAAATAGATATACAGGGAGAACGTTCATTCAGCCCAATCAAGAATTACGTGAACAAGGTGTAAAAATGAAGCTGAGTGCAGTTGGCAAAGTCGTAGAAGGTAAACGTGTCATCATGATTGATGATTCAATCGTACGTGGAACAACAAGTAAAAGAATTGTTAATTTACTTCGTGAAGCAGGTGCCACAGAAGTACACGTAAGAATTACTTCTCCTCCATTCCAGAATCCTTGTTTTTATGGGATAGATACACCAAGTAGAGAAGAATTAATTGCTTCCGCCAAAAAGGTAGAAGAAATCAGACAAACAATTAATGCGGATTCACTCTACTTTTTAAGTCAAGAAGGATTAGTAAAATCAATAGGCAAAAATGTGGAGACACATGGAATGTGTTTTGCTTGTTTTGATGAGAAATACCCAACGAATGTACCCTCTTGTTAAGTGGGTATTAAAGAATTTATATGGTGAATATAGACCCAGTACTTCCTGTACTGGTAATTAATTTGTTCTTGAGGAGTGAGAGAAAATGTCTGATGCTTATAAACAGGCTGGTGTAGACATTAACGCTGGAAATGAAGCGGTTGAACGGATGAAAAAACACGTAAAAAATACATTTCGTCCAGAGGTATTAACGGATTTAGGGGGATTTGGAGGTTTATTTTCATTAAATAAAGATAAATATGAGGAGCCCATTCTTGTCTCTGGAACGGACGGTGTTGGTACGAAGTTGAAACTTGCTTTTGTAATGGACAAACATGACACTATTGGTGTTGATGCTGTAGCAATGTGCGTTAACGATATTATTGTTCAAGGTGCAGAACCCTTATTTTTCTTAGATTATTTAGCTTGTGATCGAGTCATTCCAGAAAAAATCGAGTCTATTGTCAAAGGCATAGCAGATGGCTGTAAACAATCCGGTTGTGCATTAATCGGTGGGGAAACTGCGGAGATGCCAGGAATGTATGCTGAAGGAGAATATGACATTGCTGGTTTTGTTGTTGGTGTTGTAGACAAAAATAAAATGATCGACGGCTCTTCTATTCAAGAAGGAGATGTTGTGCTTGGATTAGCATCGAGTGGGGTGCATAGCAATGGTTTTTCATTAGTTCGTAAATTATTGCTTGAGGACGCTGGATATCAGTTGGATGATTATGTAGATGAATTGAACGGCAAGCTTGGTGACATACTCTTAACACCAACAAAGTTGTACGTAAAACCTGTATTGTCCATGTTGGATAAAGTTCAGCTTAAAGGACTATCACACATTACGGGAGGCGGATTTATCGAAAATATTCCTCGCGTTTTACCTGAAGGTGTAAATGTAGATATTGAAGATGGTTCTTGGGAAGTGCCAGCAATATTTTCTTTATTGCAAAGTAAAGGTAACATTAGTAAATCAGATATGTTCAGAACATTTAATATGGGAATAGGTATGGTTATCGTTGTATCCACTAACGATGCTGAAGAAGTCATTCGCATTGCAAAGCAACAGGGTGAATCAATTTATCATATTGGTAAAGTAACAAAAGGAAATCAAAAGGTTACTTTTAATGGAGATGAAATAAAATGAGTTCATTTCGTATAGCTGTTTTTGCATCAGGAAGTGGATCAAATTTCCAAGCCATTTTTGATCATATCAATCAACAGAAGCTGGATATTCATATCGAGCTTCTTGTTTGTGACAGACCTGGAGCAAAAGTGATAGAAAGAGCTGAAAAAGCAGGAATTCCTGTATTTGCATTTTGTCCTAAGGATTACCCTTCCAGAGAGGGTTACGAACAAGAGATTGTAAATAAATTGCAAGAAAAACAAATCAATCTTATCGTACTTGCAGGTTATATGCGTCTAGTAACAGATACTTTGGTTAAATCTTACTATGGAAAAATGATTAATATTCACCCATCACTATTACCTTCATTTACAGGATTAGATGCCATTGGGCAAGCTTTTGAATATGGTGTAAAAGTAACAGGAGTTACGGTTCACTTTGTAGATAATGGGATGGATACAGGTCCTATTATTAAACAGGAGCCAGTAAACATTCATGAAACTGATACAATAGAAGAACTAGAACAAAATATTCATAAAGTAGAACATCGTATTTATCCAGAAGTCATTGATTGGATTGCTGGAGGAAGAGTTAAATTAGAAGGTAGGAAAGTTAGACTAACCCCAAAAAAGTGATGAGTATGCTAAGTAGCTTATTCCTAATACTTTTTCGGGGACCCAGAAATTAACCCCAAATAGTGAACAATATTCAATGAAGTATAGCCGAATACTTTCCGGGGACCCCAGATAAAAGCAAAAAAGTGAAGAGAAGCAAAGTAGCTTAATTCATCTAAATACATTTTACAGGGAGGAACAATACGTGAGTATTAAAAGAGCATTGATCAGTGTCTCGGATAAAACAGGAATTGTAGAATTCGCTGATCAGTTATCCAAATTAGGTGTAGAAATCATATCTACTGGAGGAACAAAAAAACTATTAGAAGAAAAAGGAGTATCTGTTATCGGTATTTCAGAGGTGACAGGTTTTCCTGAAGTGTTAGACGGCAGAGTAAAAACACTCCACCCAGCAGTGCATAGTGGTTTACTAGCTGTACGTGATAGTGAAAAGCATCAACAGCAAATGAGTGAATTAGAATTGGATTATATCGATTTAGTTATTGTTAATCTGTATCCATTCCAACAAACCATAGAGAAACCAGACGTGACTTACGAAGATGCGATTGAAAATATTGATATTGGTGGACCAACGATGTTAAGATCCGCTGCTAAAAACCATGCATTTGTTACGGTAGTTGTGGATTCCAATGATTATGCTGAAGTGATTGAACAGATCAAAAAGGATAAAGATACTTCATTAGAGACTAGAAAAAAACTAGCAGCAAAAGTCTTTCGCCATACAGCAGCTTACGATTCTCTTATTTCAAACTATCTATCAGAAAAAATGGATGAGGAATTTCCAGAAAGATATACAGTCACTTATGAAAAGGTACAGGATTTACGTTATGGGGAAAACCCTCATCAAAAGGCGGCATTTTATCGTAAACCTTTAGCAGATGAAGGAAATATTACTACAGCTGAGAAATTACACGGGAAGGAATTATCCTATAATAATATCAACGATGCCAATGCGGCATTACAAATTTTAAAAGAATTTGATGAACCTGCAGTCGTAGCTATAAAACATATGAATCCTTGTGGAGTAGGAATCGGAGAAACCATTGATGCGGCTTATCAAAAAGCGTATGATGCAGATCCTGTTTCCATTTTTGGTGGTATTGTTGCTTTTAACCGTGATATTGGAAAAGCAATAGCATTGAAACTACATGAGATTTTCTTAGAAATTATTATTGCCCCTAGTTATACAGACGAAGCCATTGAAGTTTTAACACAAAAGAAAAACATTCGTTTATTAAAACTAGGTGCAGCGCAACAACCTAACAAACAAAATCGTATTGTTACATCAGTGAACGGTGGTATGTTAATTCAAGATATAGATATGTATCAATTAACGAATGAAGATATTAAAGTTGTAACGGATCGCAAACCTACTGAGCAAGAATTAAAGCAGTTATTATTTGGTTGGAAAGTTGTAAAACATGTGAAGTCTAATGCGATCATATTAGCAAATGATGATATGACAATTGGGGTAGGTGCAGGACAAATGAACCGAGTGGGTGCTGCTAATATTGCAATACAACAAGCAGGTGAAAAAGCTAAAGGATCAATTTTGGCTTCTGATGCGTTTTTCCCAATGGGTGATACATTAGAATTAGCTGCAAAAGCAGGAATAACCGCAGTGATTCAACCAGGTGGATCTATAAAAGATGAAGAATCTATAAAAGTTGCAAATGAACATGGAATTGCCATGGTAGTTACAGGTGTGCGACACTTTAAACATTAAAACCCATAAATAAGTTGTATTTTAATTTGAAAGAGAGGGTAAAAAAATGAAAGTTCTTGTCATAGGTAGAGGTGGAAGAGAACATACAATCATATGGGCATTAAACAAAAGTCCAAATGTAGAGCAGATTTATTGTGCACCTGGGAATGCGGGCATTGCTGAATTGGCTGAATGTGTGGACATCAATGAACATAACTTCGAAGAGTTAGGACAATTTGCAAAAAAGAGAAACATTGATTTCGTTGTAGTCGGACCAGAAGACCCTCTTTTTGCTGGGATTGTAGATTACTTTGAATCCATTCATATTCCTGTATTTGGTCCTAGGAAAAATGCAGCGATTATTGAAGGAAGTAAAGTATTTACGAAAGATTTGATGAAAAAATACAACATACCAACAGCAACATATGAATCTTTTGATGTATATGAAAAGGCACTGAATTATTTACATCAACAAAAACTCCCTATCGTGATAAAAGCCGACGGATTAGCTGCAGGTAAGGGTGTTATTGTTGCTCAGACAATGGAAGAAGCAGAAGCGGCTTTAAAAGACATGATGTTGGACAAGGTGTTTGGTGAAGCGGGTAATCATGTAGTCATCGAAGAGTTTTTACAAGGGCAAGAAATGTCTATCTTAGCGTTTGTGGATGGTGAAGTCGTTCGACCGATGGTTCCTTCACAAGACCATAAACCCATCTTTGATGGAGATAAAGGACCAAACACTGGCGGGATGGGAACATATTCCCCTGTTCCACATATTCCACAAGCTGTTGTGGATGAAGCCATCGAAACCATTCTAGTACCAGCTGCAAAAGCGATGGTAAGTGAAGGAAGGACTTTTAAAGGTATTTTGTATGCTGGTTTGATGATTACCAAGAACGGACCAAAAACGATTGAATTTAACTGTCGTTTCGGTGATCCAGAAACGCAGGTTGTGCTGCCCCAATTACAAACGGATTTATCAGATATTTTTCTGGCGACGATTAATGGTAATCTGAAAGAACTGGAAATCAACTGGAGTGAAGAAACTGCAGTTTGTGTCGTGTTATCTTCAGGAGGTTATCCAGGATCTTATGAAAAAGGGATTCCTATGACTGGTTTAGATCAAGTAGAAAGTTCTGTTGTATTCCATGCAGGAACAGCTTTAAAAGATGGGCAAATCGTAACAAATGGAGGTCGTTTGGTAGGTGTGACTGCAACTGGAGCTAACATTTCAGAAGCGAGACAAAAAGCGTATGCTGATGTTGAAAAGATTCAATATGATGGAAAACATTATCGTACGGATATAGCTCAAAAAGCACTTGTTGCACAACAATAGAAGGTGGAGATATTAAAAGTTTCCCAGAAAATACAACATTCAATTCACGTTAAAAATGCCCTTACTTAAATTAGAGTAAGGGCATTTTTAATTATTAACATGTTCGTAACTTATTGAACAGGTTATCGTTACTCTACTAACAATTTATCCACAAAATGATCACATAACTTAATAAGTTCATCCTCATCTTCACCCATTAGAGCATGTACAATCATTCCAATGCTTAACATATCGAATATTTTTAATAGCTTCTGATCCATATTGTAGTGAGATGTTAACTCTTTGGAAGCTACATTTTCTTCTACAATTCTCTTATTCATTTTTATGAATTCCTGCCTATAGTTAGGATCTTGAAAACATTTACTAATAAACAAAAACATCATGGACAGGTTTTCTGATTTATGTTTTATAGCGCTAATTAATTTTCTAATATATTGTTTTAGGCTTATTTCTAGAGACACTCCATATTCTATTTTCATCTCTTCTAAGCTATTGTTTATTGAAAAAATGAAAGTTTCTTTTATTAGTTCATCAATATTTGAAAAATAATAATAAAACCCGCCTTTACTGACATTTGCTTTGTTTACAACTTTGTTGATACTTAATCTTTCCAATCCTATATCTGCGATTAATTCAATGGTTGATTGTAAAATATGCTCCTTTTTTTTTATCGATTTCTCTGATATTTTGTTCATTATCTATTTTCTTTCCTTTTCACCACATATTCTTTATAGTATGTTTCAAGTTTTATTTTTCCATAAGTAGATGCAACAATATCATTTGTCATCACAGTGCAAAAGAATAAGGCTAATGCATAATAACGTTTATTAAATATTTTTAACATACGGATCAAAGGTTTAACGATCCAAATTGGCACACTCATCACTTTCTCCTTTTGATTTAAAGACTTAAATGCAAGGGTAGCAATCTTTTTATAGCTAAGCACCTCTGGACCGCCAACCTCAAGTTCAACGTTGTCCTTCTCAAAATGATTAACACAGAATTTTGCCAGATCCCTACCATGAATCGGATTCATTTTGTTATTGCCATCTCCTATAAGATAAACCTTTCCTTTTGCAGCCATTTCCAAGTACTCCGTTAAATCAGAAAAATATCCTGTTGGTTTTACGATTAGGTGATTTATAGGGCTTTGTTTTAGTTCTTGAACAAATCTTTTTTTAGCTTGTAACACAGGAACATCTAGATGGTCTCCTAAAACATGGATATACATAAACTTCTTCACGTTACTGGATTCTGCCTCTCTAAGTAGATTTAAATTCCCTTGATAATCTACATCCATATATGTTAATCCATCCTTTTGTTTGGTTATGCCCACAGAAGTGAAAACATAGTCCACACCAGTACACATTCCTTTTAATGTTTTTGGTTTTGTAATATCTCCTTCTATGATTTCATTTATTTTATTTATAACTGCTGGTTCAAAATATTTTCCTTGATGGTTTAAGCTCTTAGGATTTCTTACTAAAACTTTTACTTTGTAACCATGATCACTTAATTCATTTACTATGTAACGTCCTAAGTATCCAGTTGCACCAGCAACCAAAACGGTATCCATTATTACACCCCCATAGATTTTGTATATAGTTCATTTTAGACTAAATAGTCGGTTTTTGAAAGAGGGTATTAAAAATACATAGATGGAAAAGCAAAACATATAGATATATGGTAAAATAGTATTATCTGTTTGATTTTATGATTGAAAGTGAGGAGTTCAGTAATATGGAGTATCAACAAAACCAAACTTTTGCAGGTGAGTATGAGGATACGTATAATCATTCCTTTCACAAGTTAATGAGAATGTTTACATTTTCTCTACTGATCTCATTTGTTGGGACTTTAGTAGGCACACAAGTACCACCAGCATTAATGTTTCCACTTATCATTGTACAATTAGTAATGATTGTTGCCTCTATGTTTGTTCGTCGTAGAGGAAAGCCAATTGGTTATGTATTTACGTATACCTTCTGTTTCATTAGTGGGATTACATTGTATAGTGTCATTGGTGCTTACGCTGCAGCAGGTGCAGGATCATTAGTTACAACAGCATTGTTGTTAACAGTCTTAATTTTTGTTGGGTTATCAGTATATGCTTATAATTCAAAAAGGGATTTTAGCTTTTTAGGCGGATTTCTAATGGTAGGATTATTTGCATTAATTGGCCTAAGTTTAATTGGATTATTTCTTCCAGGCTTGCACACAGGAGCAATGGGACTTGCAATTTCATTCGCTGGGATTTTAATCTTTTCTGGATTTATCCTATATGATATTTCTCGTTATAAAAACGGGGTTGCAGATGAAATGATCCCACTGGCTGTGCTTAGTTTATATTTAAGTTTCATTAATTTGTTTTTGTACTTGTTACAATTTTTAGGGTTATCTAGAGATTAATATTTGAGAATACAATAGGGTGCTATCATGAGATAGCACCCTTTTTATGTTAAAAATAGGGTTAACATTTATTTGTCCTATCATAATATACATCCTTTAATATAAAAACTGATATGACAACAAAGGAAATTTTTAGCTGTAAAATTTATCTAATCTATGGTTTAATAGAATTGCCAAATCTATCAAAAAATTCATAGCAGGTGGTTGATACGTGAGAATGAGAAGTTTAAGGTTATTTATTTTTGTTGTATGTTGTTCCATTTTTTTTGTAGGGTGTACGGGAGAAACCCTTCCAAGTGAAGAAGAAGTCATTGAGTCAGTTGAAGTGATTGAAAAAGAACCGATGATTGAAGAAACTACTGAAGTAATTGAGGAACCAGAGATTAATTATCCTTATGTTTTTCCTTTAACAGGATTAGGAACGGAAGAGGAAGCGGTACAGCGTCCGGTAATAGTTATGGTGGAAAATTCACCATTAGCAAGGCCGCAGAGTGGGTTACATCTAGCTGATGTCGTTTATGAGATTTTAGCTGAGGGTGAAATCACAAGATTTGTAGCTGTTTTTCAAAGTGAATCACCAGAAATCATTGGACCTGTTCGTAGTATTAGACCTTATTTTGTTGAAATTAGCGAAGGGTTAGATGCATTAATTGTACATGCTGGCTGGAGTCAGGAAGCGATGAATATGATTTCTACACGTGGTCTTCCTAACTTTGATGAGGTATATGGTGATGGAGCTTATTACTGGAGAAGTAATGATCGTAGACCTCCACATAATCTCTACACCAATACGGAATTAATTCGTAAAGGTGCAGCAAATAAAGGATATCGTGAAACATGGACTGATGTAGAAATGACATTTGCTGATGTTGAGACCATACTTGATGGAGATCCTGCTAATCAGGTTGAAATTCCCTATTTACTTGGATATAAAGTAAACTATGAATTTAATGAAGAAGAAAATATTTACTATCGTTATATGGCAGGAGAAGCACACAAAGATCGAGAAACAGATGAGCAGTTAATTGCAAATAATATTCTTATTGCTGAAGCAAATCATTATATTTTGGACAATGTTGGACGAAGAGATGTAGATGTGTATGGACCAGGAACAGGTTATATTATTCAAGCAGGAAAAGTAAAATCAATTACTTGGGAATATGTTCATGGGATCATTCGTGCTTTTGATGAAAACCAACAAGAGATTCCTTTATTATCAGGTAAAACATGGATACATATTGTGCCGGTGGGTTCTGAGATTAAAATACAATAGACTTAGAACTATATTAAAATTAATTTTTGTTTTTATAAAAAAGTGGTTAATCATAATACATAATTTTATTTTTAGAGATATTAGAACAGCAATATAGACAGACCAAATCAAACTTTGATTTGGTCTTTTATCAATATTAATAATTAAATAGGTGTTGAAGTTTATTAATTATTGGTTATTTAAAAAAGTGGTTTATTATTTTCAGTACCTTGCAATGTTCACTAGTGTATAGTATTATATACATGTAAAATACAGAAAAAAATTTTTTAAACAACTACTATACATTAATCAATAGTGAATATAGATGAAGGAGGTGGGGGCATGAACGTTCAATTTAAAAAAGGAGTGCTTGAATTATGTGTGTTGGTTCTAATTTCTAAAAAAGATCAATACGGTTATGAGTTAGCTCAAAATATCTCACGAAAAATTGAAGTTGCAGATGGAACGTTATACCCACTTTTAAGAAGATTAACCAAAGAACAATATTTATCTACTTATTTAGCAGAATCATCAGAAGGACCTGCCAGGAAATATTACGCATTAACTGATCATGGCAAAGCATACATGAATTTGTTAGTTGAGGAATGGAATCAATTTTCAAATGCAGTTAATGATTTTATAGAGGAGGTATTAAATTGAATAAAAATGAATTTTTGAATCAATTGGAATTTTTATTAGAAGATGTACATGAATCAGATAGAAATGAAATTTTGTATGATTTTTTGGAACATTTTGATATTGGGTTAGCTAATGGAAAATCTGAAGAAGAGCTTGTTCTAGAACTTGGAGATCCAAAAGTCATTGCAAAGGATTTATTAGCTGATTATAGAGTGACTAAGGCTGAAAAAGATAAATCAATCGGGAATATGTATAAAGCAATATTAGCAACATTCAGTTTAAGTTTCTTCAATATCGTATTTATCGTAGGACCTGTCATCGGAATATTTGGAGTGTATTTAGCATTATGTATTACTTCTGTTGTTCTCACGATTTCTCCTTTGTTGTTAATTCTAAATGTTATGTTTAACGGTTTTGCAAATATTGAATTGAACTTTTTTGCTTCGATTATGTTATGTGGATTAGGGATTTTAATGAGCATTGGTATGATTCATATTGGTAAATTCTTGTATAATGTAACACTTCGTTATATTAAATTTAACATTAGAACAATTAAGGGAGGAAAATAAATTGAGAAAATTTACTTTTTTAGGCATTATTCTAGTCATTGTAGGAGCTGTAGGAGCATTCACTTTTTTAGACGACGCATTTGAAACAGTTGATATATTTGAAGAAAAAAAAGTATCTGGTAATCAATATAAAAATATTGAAATTGATACAAGTTCAGTGGATGTGAATGTTATACCTACAGCAAAGAAAGAGTTAATAGTCACTTTAAGTGGTGAAGTAAGCAAACGGTATGAAGAGGTATATGACTTGGTTTTGGAAGAAAGGGGAGATATGTTACAAATCGAGTTAAAAGAAAAGAATATTTTTTTTAATGTAGGGTTTGTCATTAATAAAGTAGATCTACAAGTAGAAATTCCTCAAAAACTGTATGACTCAGTTAAAGTAGATGTAACTTCAGGAGATATTGATGTTGCACAATTACAAGCAAATGACCTTACATTATCTACGAGCTCAGGAGACGTTACAATTGAAGAATTAAATGCAAGTGATGTTGAGTTAACTGCTACTTCTGGGAATATCTCAGCTAAAAATGGAGTCATATCTTCAAATATGTTAATCGAAACTTCAAGCGGTGACATTGACACAGAAAATATAATCAGCAATATACTAACTTTGGAAGTAACTAGTGGCAATATTGAATTCACGAATAATGAAGTAAAAACATCAACCTTACAAACATCAAGTGGTAATATAACTATATATAATGATGAGCATAAAGGAGATATTAAAGCCAAAACAACTAGTGGCGATATTACAATTGACTTTGAACAAGAAAATGAATCTTTATTGATTGATTTTAAAACCTCTTCAGGAGATGTGGATATTAGAAGAGAAGGTTATTTATTTGAAGAGAAATCTGATTCAAAAGCAATTGGAAAAATTGGCTCTGGAAAATATAACATAGAAGCTAGAGCTTCATCTGGAGATATTACTTTAAAATAATTTAAGCTAAGTACGGTAGGAGGGGCAATGTATGGAGCTACAAATCAAACAACCAAAACAAATTTTAACAAAAGCATCAGGTTATTTAAAAGGGTATACACATACTCTAAATCCTTATGCAGGATGCTCCTTCTCTTGTAAATACTGTTATGTTCGAGAAATGCCAATTGCAAAATTTAAAGGGTTAGAATGGGGAACTTGGGTGGAGGTGAAACAAGGAGCCTCTGATTTACTTAAAAAAGAACTAACGAAAGCTAACCAAAAAGGACCTGTTCATATTTTCATGTCGTCCAGTACAGACCCTTATCAACCAGCAGAAACGAAACATTTCATTACTCGTTCACTTTTAGAAGTTATGGTTGAGATACAACCGGATTTTCTGTTTGTGCAAACTAGAAGCCCTCTAGTGACAAGGGATATACAATATTTTAAGGAATTAAAAGAAAGTGTGCTTATTAGCATGACGATAGAAACAGACTTGGATGAAATGCGTAGAATATTTACGCCAAGTGCACCTCCAATTACAGCAAGGTTTAAAGCTTTGCAAGATTTAAAAGAAGCAGGATTACCAATACAAGCTGCAATATCACCTGTACTGCCGAGTTCAGAAACATTTGCAAAAAAATTATCATCAATTGTAACTCGTGTCTGTGTTGATGATTATTTTATGGGGGATGGAATGCAGGGGAAAAGGACACAAAGATTAGGTATTCAACAAATTTATATAAAGGAGAAATTAGAAGAATGGTATACTCCTTCTGCATATTTACGAGTGAAAAAACAATTAGAGAACTATTTTTCAGACGATCAAATTTTTGTCAGCCAGGAGGGTTTTCTTCCATTAAACAAACTACAAAAATGAAGAGCTTAAATCAAATTCATCTTTGAAATTAGTTCTTAATTGTCGATAGTAATAAAGAAAAGAACGTATAGAATGTTTTTTTATCCATACGTTCTAAGTTCACTTCCATTATCTTATTGCTCTTCTTTTTCTTTTTGTTGATCTTTTTGAACTTGAGCGTTTACCATTAGATGACCTTCTTTTTGAAGATCCTGACTTTCTTCTTTTTCTTCTCTTTCTTCTCCTCCTTCTATCTTCTAAAAGCGCAGCATCAGCAGCAGTAGCAGCTGCCGCTCCTTTTCCAAAAGAACCTAGTAGCAACTTTAACATAGGGGAAAACTGTTGAACTTGTTTCATAAATCCATTCATTTTATTAATTGTATTAAAGATTCCTTCAACTCCACCTAACTTTTCAACCATGGCTTTAATATCACCAATGGGTAAATTAGCTAATGGGTTACTCCCCCCTCCAGTAGTTGTTGACGGAACAGGGAGGTTATGATCTCGTGCCTCATTGAACGGTGCCTGCGCTCCGTTGTTAAAAGGCGTCGGTGCATCATTGAATGGGGTTTGTGCTCCATTGTATGGGACGGCGGGAGGATAATTTGTATTCGCTGGGACTTGACCTGCACCCGTTTCATTTCTAATACCCGCTCTATAATAGCCGTTATTTGGTGGAGTTGCATTTGTCGCTTTACGATATTGATTATGTCTTCTCAATTTGCCCACAATCCTTTTTTATAGGTACCTTAAAATAGAGAATGACAAAGTTTTATTAAGGTTACCTACTTATGATTTTGTTATACAATATGTAGTAGGCATTCGTGATGTATGGACGATTGTCACGGTTATAAAAAAAAAATTTAGAGGAGAGTTAAAAAGTTAATGAGAGTGAGATCTTTGAAGTAAAACAACATCGAATTTTGCTCTCAAATTCTGAAGTCCGGTGCTCATGTAAAAGTCTACATTTTATGTCCTTTTGATATACTATTCCAATCTGTTCAGTAAAGTTTATGCCTTTGAACGTTTGAATGCATTAGTCACTTAAAGTATGATATGATAAAATAGAAGAAAAAGATCTACATAGGGGATGAATTAAAGATGCAATTAAAGAAATTTAATGATAAATCAATAGAACAACTATTTGAAGCGATTCTGTCTTTAGAAGATATTGAAGAATGTTATGTATTTTTTGATGATTTATGTACCGTCAACGAAATTCAATCGTTATCACAACGACTTGAAGTGGCGCGAATGCTGAGAAAAGGGAGTACCTACAATCAGATCGAAGCAGAAACAGGTGCTAGCACAGCTACAATATCCAGAGTGAAAAGATGTTTAAATTACGGAAATGATGGTTACAGAATGGCATTAGAACGTATCAAAAAATAAATAGAGAATGTCCATCAGGAGGAGACATATGAAGTATGGATTACTAGTTATAAGTCACGGCTCTAGAAACAAAAAGTGGGTCCAATTAGTTGACCAAGCTGTTGATGAGGTTCAATTGCCAAATTTCATTCCAAAGGAATCTTCATTTTTAGAACTAGTAGAAAATCGGCTCATTCAAGATGGAATATATCGTTTAGAAGCTAAAGGGGTAACGGATATCATTGTTATTCCTTTATTTGTTTCTTCTGGAAGTACGCATTTGGATGAAATCAGTTATGCTTTGAGAGTAACATCAAAACCAACATTAGAAACTGACCTGGAACCCATGGATATTAATGCAAAAATACATTTAGGTGTACCTGTAGATGATGATCCAATTATTGCTAATATTTTATATGAAAGAATTAGTGATTTATCAAAAAATCCACAGCAGGAAGTGCTTTGTTTAGTTGGACACGGATCAAAGGAAAAAGGATTCTATGCCAGATGGAGAAGTGGATTAGATTCTTTAGCCAAGCGGGTACAAATGATTGGAAATTTTGCTGGATCAGAATCAGCGATGTTATTACCGAATCAAGTGCCATGTAAAATAAAGGTGCTGAATAAAAAATATCCTGAATATAAGGTCATTATTGTTCCTTTATTTTTAAGTGAAGGGTATTTTACAAATGAAGTGATTCCAAGTCGTTTAAGAGGTTTTACATATTTGTACAACGGTAAGCCGATTTTACCTGACAAAAAAATTTCTCAATGGATTAAACAACAAGTTTCTAAACATATTGATAGTAAGGAAGATTTATTATAAAAAGGGCATATTGTCAAAATGTATGAAATTGTTGGTATTTTGACACCTGTTGAGTGTTATGCTTTTTCATGTAATTAAGTTATAATTAGAAAAATAAGTCATAAGTATAGTAGCTCACGCATTAAAAAGTAGGTGGAATTAATGGTTAAGAGAGCAAGACTAATATACAATCCTTCTTCAGGTAGAGAAGAGATGAAAAAAAGGCTGCCGGAAGTTTTGAAAAAATTAGAAAGTGGTGGTTTTGAAACTTCCACACATGAAACAAAAGGAAAAGGTGATGCCGCTAGTGCAGCAGAAGAAGCAGTCAAAAGAGAGTTTGACGTTGTTATTGCTGCAGGAGGAGATGGGACTTTAAATGAGGTTGTTAATGGATTGGCTAATCAACCTTATCGACCAAAGTTAGGTATACTTCCTCTGGGCACTACAAACGATTTTGCAAGAGCATTAGGAATTCCAAAGAACTGGTCAAGAGCGTGTGATATTATTTTAAATGAATACACGAAGTTAATTGATATAGGTAAAGTAAATGACGAATATTTCATAAACATTGCAGGCGGAGGTTCATTAACGGAGTTAACTTATGAGGTTCCGAGTAAGTTAAAAACGATGTTAGGACAATTAGCTTACTATATGAAAGGATTAGAAAAACTTCCTCAATTTCGTCCAATTCATTTAACTCTAAAATCTAAAGAAGTAATGTTAGAGGAAGAAGAGGTCATGATCTTTTTAATTGCAAATAGCAATTCAGTAGGCGGGATAGAAAAAATTGCACCTGCGGCAAGTTTAAGTGATGGTTTATTTGATGTATTTATTTTGAAAAAATGTAATTTAGCAGAATTCATAAGAATTGTAACCTTAACTTTAAAAGGAGCTCATGTAAATGACCCGCATGTTATCCATTTTAAATCAAACCATCTTCAAATTTCATCCTCTGATTATACCCAAATTAATTTAGACGGGGAGTACGGCGGAACATTACCTAAAACCTTTTCTTTAATTCCATCACATATCCCTATATTTATTGATGAGTCAGGCAAGGCGACATATAACGATTAAATTGGAGTGATCCATAAAACATGAGTACAACAAAGAATCCACCTGTTACAAAAAATATGGATGTAACGGTAGAAATTATAGGCATAGGTCATAGTGGAGAAGGGGTAGGCCGAATTAACGGTTATACCCTTTTTATAAAGGGCGCACTTCCTGGAGAAAAGGTAAGAGCAAAGGTGATCAAAGTTAAGAAAAATTACGGTTACGGAAAACTGTTGGATATAGTTGAAAAAAGTGAAAGTAGAACAGAAGCTCCTTGTGATATTTACAATCAGTGTGGCGGTTGTCAGCTACAACATATGGAATATTCTGCACAGCTTGAATGGAAAAGGCAGCGAGTGATTAATAATCTTGAGCGAATTGGGAAGCTGGTGGTAGTGGGGGAGGATGTAAATCTAGAGGGGCATCTTGACGCGGATCAATCAGATCGTGAGAAGCTCAATGAAAATAAAGGTAAGCAATTAAATACTAATCTCCCTCTAAGTAATGGTATTACCGCCCTACCTACTCTTGGAATGGACAACCCATGGAACTATCGCAATAAAGCACAGGTTCCGATTGGTGAACATGAAGGTGGTTTAGTTGGGGGTTTTTACGCACAAGGCAGTCATAGAATTATTGATATGGATATATGTTTGATTCAACATGATCTTAATAATGATGTTATTCGTGAAGTAAAAAACATCGCGCAACAGCTAGAGATATTAGCTTACGATGAAGTATCTCATAAGGGATTACTTCGACACGTTGTGGTCAAAATCGCTTTTCATACGAATGAACTTATGGTTGTATTGGTGACAAATGGAGAACGACTCCCAAAACAAGAACAATTCATAACCAAAATACGTGATAAATTCAGTCAAGTGGTAAGTATATGCCAAAATATCAACACAAAGAAAACAAACGTTATTTTTGGCGATCAAACTAGAACTCTTTGGGGTAAAGAAGTCATCTATGATTATATCGGAGACGTGAAGTTTGCGATATCTGCCCGTTCCTTTTATCAAGTGAATCCAGTTCAAACGAAAATTCTATACGAAAAAGCTTTGGAATATGCAGGACTCACAGGAGAGGAAACGGTGATTGATGCTTATTGCGGTATTGGAACCATTTCATTATTTTTAGCACAGAAAGCTAAAAAGGTTTATGGTGTTGAGATTGTAAAAGAAGCGATAGAAGATGCTAAAATTAATGCTGAGTTGAACGGAATGAGCAATGTTGAATTTGAAGTTGGCAAAGCGGAAGAAGTGATTCCAAAATGGAAAGACCAAGGGATTGAAGCAGATGTGATCGTGGTTGATCCACCTCGTAAGGGGTGTGATGAGACTTTGTTGCAGACGATTATTGCTATGAAACCGAAGCGGGTTGTTTATGTTTCTTGTGATTCTGCTACACTGGCTCGAGATTTGCGTATTTTGGAAGATGGAGGATTTAAAACGGAGCAAGTTCAGCCTGTGGATATGTTTCCACATACAGTGCATGTGGAGTGTGTTGGTTATTTGGTATATCAAGGGATTGACTAATAGTATATTATAGATGGGGACGAATTGGGGACGGAATTTCTAAACACATATAATTTCCAGTGAAAAGGTTCCAATCTAGAACTTTAAATAGATCATGAATTTCTTCAGGAGGGTATACTTTTCTTTCTTGATGCTCAACTTTTGGCTTTTTAACATTTAAAACAGGGTTAGATTTAATGATCTAGCCATTCTACAGCCTTCGTAAGGCTGTTTTTTAAGATCCGATATAATAATAAAAATATTTAATCCTATAGATATTGAAAAAATGCAAGATACTGAAAATCACTGCTGTATCTTTGCAGACTTATTATGATAAGCCTGACAATCTCTTAATGAATGTGAGATCTCATCCAGTTACTAGACAACATCAAGGTCAGACATGGTATGTGCATAATACTTGGATTATAGGTGGATATGCAGATAAATATAAACGTGAGAATGTTGTGAATGATCTAATGGCTGAACTTATCTTTTGTGATGTGTCAAAGGAAGAGTGTCTTAATAGATTAGAAATAGACGTTAATAGAAGATACAGGCAGGATGAATGGCGAGTGTACATTGATAAGTGGTTTGATCAATATGTTGATTGAGATGGGCGTTGAAACAAATGATCTTAAAGAAGTAACAAGGAATAAAGGTAATTGTAAATAAAAAGTATATTTTAATCCGCACCCGTCCAAACCATGTCAACATCTTTGAATAAAATAAAACATAAGCTCAATGTAAAATGGAGGGGAACTGCATGGCTGTATTCAACTTAACACCAGCCAATGACATTCAGGATGTCATAAATAATTTTGTAAATCCAGGAGATACAATTAATTTAGGTGAAGGGACGTATAACCAGTCCATAAATATTGGTATGGATAAAGACTGTATTCGAATTGTAGGAGCGGGCGTTGGAAAAACGATTCTTGATGGAACTGAATTAGGTGTAGTGAACGGCATAGAGATAGATTCATTTATGGTAACAATTGAAAAACTGACGATTCAAAACTTCGGAGATCTAGGGATTTTGATACAAACAAGTGAAAACATCATAAATCAAGTCAAATCACAAAGCAATCAGAATAATGGAATGGAAATTGCTTCAGATGCTGAGAGAAATTTAATTATTGAATCTGAAGCTAATTTTAATGTAAATCCAGAAGTAGATGTAGATGGTATTCAAGTAAATGGAGATCATAATTATATAGTGAAATGCAAATTCATTGGAAATTCAGATGATGGATTGGGCTTGAACAGTTCCAACAATCTTGTGTTCTTAAATTGTGCAAAAGAAAATGGGTTCAATGGATTTAATGCAGTTGATGGTGATGTTGTAGATTGTAATTTATTTATTTGTAATCAGGCGATTAAAAATGGAACTGATGGATTTATCATTAATAATACTAGTTTACTATTATGGAACAAAACATTATGTAACGGTGATGATGGGATAGAAGCAGCTCTTGATAATAACTTGTTATGGAGGAATGAAGTAAAGGGGAATAATGAGGATGGCATTGACGTTAATAGCAATAATAGTAGAATTATCCGAAATAAAGTTGTAAAAAATGGGATTAAACAAAATGATAGAGGCATTGAGATTAATGGAAATACAAATATTTTCGATAATAACTGTGTTGAGAACAATGTGCAAGCAGGAATAATTGCAGATCAATTTTTTGATGGTAATGTGATCCGTTCTAATCGTTTAAGAGGAAATAATCCAGATATTGTGAATGAAGGTATTAATACCGTATTCGACGACAACAAATGTATAACAAGTGATCCAGCGGGCTTATGTCAGAAAAACAATGAAGTGATAGTAAATGAAGGTGAGAGTATTCAAGCTGCCATAAGTGCAGTGACAACAACTGAAGGCTTTACGATTCGAGTTGGTGCAGGGACATTTCCTGAAATCCTTAATATTGGTCTAGGGAAAGATCGCATCCGCATCATCGGTGCTGGACAAGGAAAAACCATCATAGATGGGGTAGGTCTAGGTGGAATAGGAATTAATATTGATGGGTCTTCTTTTGTGACCATAGAAAATTTAACCGTTAAAAATTCTGATAGCTCTGGAATACGAATTAATACTAGTGATAATATACTACATTGTGTAAATGTGTTTGAAAATCAAATCGATGGGATCCTCATAATGGGATTAAGCGAACGAAATATGGTCATGAATTGCGAGTCGAGTGGAAATAATTTTGTGGGAATTTCAGTAGACGGTACTCACAATTATGTCGTTTGTAGCCAGTGCAATAGAAATATGGAAGAGGGTATAAGATTTAATCAGGGTGAGTTTAACCTGGCATTTCATAATTTGTGCGATGGGAATCATGCTGAAGGAATAGAGCCAGGCAGCAATAATAATTTTATTATTAGTAATTGTGTATTGAATAATGCGGATGGTATTGAAGCAGAGCGTGATTTCAATTTATTCCTTTGGAACAAAGCATGTAATAATAACCGTGATGGAATTGATGTAGAAGAGAGTAATAATCTAGTTTGGGGCAATATTTGCAGCAATAATGAACGTGATGGAATCTTTATTCAAGAAGATAACAATAGAATGATACACAATATCATAAAGAACAATGGAGTACGAGGAATAAGAATTGAAGATAGACCTTTTGCTGATTTCAATATCATTGACAACAATACCATAATAAACAATTCACAAGAAGGTATATTGATACTAGGAGATAATAACAAAGTCCGTTCCAATTGTTTAATAGGAAACAACCCAGATATTAATGACCAAGGTACAAACAGTATTATGGATGAAAACAAATGTCAAACGAGTATTCCTGATGGACTTTGTGAAGATTGTTAAATATGAAAGCTATAAGCCGTTGTTCATTCAATGGTTTATTTTAGTTTCTTATTGTTGAGGGTCCCCCCATTTGATTTTAAGACTATACACCTAAATGACCGTACTGTGCACACATTTTACACACAGACCTAAAATTTTGAAAATGACTGGAGGTTTTTTGAATTGATACGAAAAGTGAAATTTATCAAAGAGAACATGAGAAATTAATCGAGATATTTAAAGAGGTAGAAGAGTCTAAAAGAAAGTTAGTGTAAGGGTTAGTAGAATGCTGCTTACCTCAAGGTTGAAAATGCAGTGCTTAAAAAGGTGTTACTAAAAACAGGCATGGTTAAAGTCCATCCTGAACAACCAGAACTACAAAAACCTGTATAAGCTGCTAAACAATACAGGCAAAACATAAATAGATATGCTGTGGCTATTAAAACGTTAAATGGGGTCCTTCAAAAGAATATCGACGATGATGACGATGAAATGGGTGAATATGAAAGAATATGGAGTATCAAGGACTCATTCATACTTACTTGAATATATCCATAAATGCAAGACAGGTGAAATCCTCATTGGTCATGAGCTTATGACTACGTTAGATGTATTGTGTTCACACTTTGATCATCCTGACATTAAAATTGAATTTGATAAAGCTCATATTCTTCGTGCGGATATAGTTTTAACTTTCTTTCAGATGCTTCTTTTTCCTTGTTAAAAAGAAAGGCAAATACAAAATAAAAAATGTAACAAGAGCTATCATCTCTAATGGAATGATATACCAAGGCCACGGACCTAAATAATCTATTATTGAAGGATTGATTGGTTTTCTTGATACATACATATAATTGCTCCCAATCATAATATTAAAAATAAATATAATTAGTGTATAGAGATTTAGATAGAAAAAGGCTCTCCACAAAGATTTCAGAGTAGGTCGAAAACCTTCAACAAATACCATAAAAAAATTAGCCACAACAATTCCACCATGTGCAATAAAAAATTGAATATATCGAAAATGGGGAAAGGTATATAAACTAATATCTGGAGTAATCATAGCTTGAAGTGCACTGCCTACCCCAACAAAATAAGTGAATTCAAAGAGACGATAACTTTTCATCCATAGCAAAAAAGCAGCAAGTAAAAGAGAGATGCTACTCAAGTGAAGGGGTAGCGCATTACGATACCCCCATTCGTCAACCCACCAAAGCCAAGCATGCAGACTTATTTCTGAGACAATGAGAACTGTAATTAAAATACCTCTAGATATAACATTAAGGAGTGTTTGCTTTAAACTGTTTCTATTCCAATAAATAAATAAAATAATGACAATAACACTAAATAAAGAAAAAAGGTGTTCAAAGGAAAAAAGGACAAATTGGTTTTCACCATCAGGCAGAATAAAAGATAGCAAGGTCATTACTCCTTTATTGTTTAAAATTTAATATTACAACTTGAATAGAAGTTAGAAATGTATGATTAAGTTAGAGTGTGTTCAAATTATGTTGAAAATATAATGAATGGCTTTATTGTGGATTGAAAATAAAATGGGGTGGGTTTATATGATTAGTATTTTTTCATGCGTACAAGGCATTTCACGAATTCCTTCATGATACACATAGGTAGATGTGTTCAGCTGTTTTACGGATAGACGCCATGTTCATTCATATAGTGAAGTATCTCCAGTTTATCTTCAATCGAATAAGTTGTATAGCTTTTTCAAAAATCCAAGGTTTGATATCCTTTTTTCGTTCCTTCCAAATATCTTTTGAAGACTTGTAGTTTATTTGTGATGGTAACCATAAATAAACTACACTTCCAATTGTATAATGATGTCTAACAATTGGGGTGCAGTTCATAAAGCCAGTCTACTAATTCCATTTTGTGGGGTTACTATTGATCCACTTCTCCTCGTATATGAATAGGACCATGTACAGTATGCACAACTGCATCTCCTTCAATATACCAGTTTGTATTGAAAGGGTGTGCCATTACAGTATTTTTTGGAACACATATAAATTTGTCTCCTGCTACAATTTTTACATCATCCCCTAATGCTTGAATAAAAGCAACTCTATCACTCTTACGTTCACTCATATTGTCTCTCCTTCTTATAATTTGTTAAATACATATACCATAGAATCATGAAAATAATTTAGTAAGTAATAATTTATTCCTGTGAAATAAAGCCAGTGGTACTAAAAATGATGAAAGTGTTTGTTACTCCATCTTATTACATCAATTAACATGTTGACATAGACAAATGCGGATTTAAGAATAAGGGTGAAAACTCAGTACTTTACCTGTCGTAGTAATTGTGATATATTATAATTACTACGACAGATAAAGTACTACTGATGGAGTAATTTGATCATAATTATAATTTTAAAATCATAACAACAAAAGTATTGAGAGAAAGGAGAATATATTTGATTAGCAGTGATGTTATTAGAGGATATAACGATACGATCATTCTATATATGTTACTTGACAATGATTCTTACGGGTATGAGATATCAAAGAACATTAAAGAATTATCAGACGAAAAGTACATTATAAAGGAAACAACCTTATATTCTGCTTTCAATCGTTTGATGAAAAACGGTTATATTGAATCTTTTTTTAAGAAAGAAACACATGGTAAAAGGCGCACTTATTACAGAATTACCCAATCAGGGATAAACTACTATAAGGAAAAGTGTAATGAATGGGAGTTAACGAAGGAAGTTATTAATCGATTTATTAAGGAGGGTTTTTAAGGTGGAGACAATTATGAATTATTTAGATAATATGTTTGCAACTTTACCAAAAACTGAACAAATTAAAAGCATTAAAGAAGACTTATTATCTAATATGGAAGACAAATACAATGAGCTGAAAAGTAGTGGCAAGTCTGAAAATGAAGCAGTAGGCATTGTAATTTCAGAATTCGGAAATATTGATGAATTGATGAAAGAGTTTGATATTGAGCTTGATGGCGAAAGAGACGAACTTCCCACTCTTACAGAAGATGAAGTGAATAATTATTTGAAAGTAAACAAAAAATGGAGTATATTCTTTGGAACTGGCGTGTTTATATGTTTGTTAGCATTAATTCAATTAATTTTAATTCCTCAAATAATAGAGGATGGCGTTATAACTGATTTATCTGAAAATTTTAATGATGATATACTTCTCATTCCTTTCTTTTTACTTATTGCAATTGCGATCGCTATGTTCACTTATGCTGGAATGGAAATGTCATTTGGTAAGTATAGGGATTTGGAAAAACGTTTTAAACTAACGGTACATTTAAGAAAGTCTATTGAAAACAAAAATGATTCTTTTCATCCAACTTATACACGTTCGATAATTATAGGTGTAGTTATAAGTTTCCTATCTCCTATCACTTTATTTATAGAATCAGCAATCAATGAAGATGTTTCAAGTTATGGAGTAGTTTTTCTATTGCTTATCATCTCCATCGCTACTTCTATCTTTATATATTTTGGTTTTATAAAGATGAGTTACGATACACTATTAAAAATAGAACATTCAAATTCAAACAGAGAGTATAAATAAATTGAATTTGCGCTATGAGACAATTGCCTATGTTATTAGTCAAAAATTTATATACTTTAAAACACTAAAAAATGTATCATAGACCGTTCGTTTTTTCTTTCTTTATTTAATCCCACAGTAAATGATCTAATTATTAAACTCGAATTTAAAGAAGGTGACACTAAATTGTGGCAAATTTATTTCCAATATTAGTCTAACATTCTCATGATATAAGGTTCTTTTCAATTGAAAAAATGTTATACTTTTTATTATTTTGAGAGGAGAGTAAAACTATGCCATATATAAATCTTCAAATAACAAAAGGAGCTACTCGTGATCAAAAAGCTCAGATCGTAAAAGAATTTACGGAAACACTAGTAAATGTACTTGGTAAAAATCCAGAACATACTCATATTGTAATCCAAGAAATTGAGGATGAGAACTGGGGTTTTTCTGGAATTTTAACAGATGACTTTCGAAAAGAGTAATATTTACAAAGTATTCTAGAAATCTTGCTTTTCAAAAAAGCACAAGAAGAATTTAAATAAATTCTCTTGTGCTTAGATAATCGTTTAATTACTAATTTAATTGCTTTATGCTAACTTTTATTTTTAGGAACTTCACAACCATTCTCGTCACAAACCATACCGTCAGCATTTTCTGATGAGAGAGGTTGCAGCGTATTTCCTTCCTTCTCCTCTGCTGCAACTTTATTTAATGCTTCCACAAATGCTTCTGTTGGTTGCGCTCCAGAAATTGCATACTTATTGTTTATTACAAAAAATGGAACTCCTTGAACCCCAAGGTTGTGAGCTTCAGACTCATCCCTTCTAACGTCATCTCTGTAGTCATCACTTTCCAATACAGCTTTTGCCTCTTCTCGGTCAAGTTCGATTTCTTCAACAATTTCAAGTAAGGTTTCATGATCTCCGATATGTTTGCCTTCAGTAAAATAAGCTTTTAACAATCTCTCCGTTAATTCTGCTTCCTTACCTTTAGTTGAGGAATATTTAGCTAAACGATGGGCATCGAAAGTATTAGTAGGAGTCATTTTATCAAAGCGAAAATCTAAACCAACAGCTGCTGCTTGTTTTCCAATTCCTTCATTACTTCTCTCTGCTTGCTCAATAGATATACTATATTTATTTGCTATGATTTCATGAATGGATAAATCTGTGTCTCTTGGTGAGTTTTGATTAAGTTCAAAGCTTTTAAATGTTACTTCAGTTTTTTCTTTGAAGGAAGAGCGTTCTAATGCCTCTTCTAAACGCCTTTTTCCTATATAACAAAATGGACATACAAAATCTGAATATACTTCAATTTTCATGATTACCTCCTGATGTTACAATTGATGATTTAAGAATAACATAGATGACATTGTTATTCATATTTGGATTAGACACTTTGCCTTAACCATTATTTATTATTATTAAACTATTATCGACTACATTATTTATTATTAAAACATCATCAATATCACTGTTTAGTCTTCTGGAAACATTTACAGATGCAGTACTTCCTTGTAATATAATAAACTATTAATAGATGCTAATCGTTCATACAAATTCTTGTCTTATTCAGTTTTTTAAATAAGATATGATTATATCTTAGGGGGTACATAGTTATGGCAGTCGTCCAATTAAGTTCAACGAACCCGAACTTTTCATTTATGATCAAGAAAAATCCAAATTCAGGCATGATGCTTAAATCCATTCGCAAGGGTAAAGCTTATGGCTGGTATTCTGATGAAGCTACATTTAATGTATATTTCAAGGATGCAGACAATGAAGTGTCCTTTAAACAAGATAAAAATGAGAGCTTTGAATATTTGAATGTCTCTCGTTATAACAGTCCTCTATTTCCTTTAGCTGCAATAAATGAGTTTTTTAAAACGCCTCTGAAAACATGGGATAAACGGGATGAAGAAGGATATGAGCATTCATTATTCATTAATATGGTACATATCGATAGAATTAGATATATTGATTTTTTTAGTAAACATATGAAGGGTTTTACGTTTGATGCGAAGCCTCTTACACATAAAAGTTACGCTTTAACGATTTCTACTAAAAAAAGCTTATATCAGTTATTGCATGTTTCAAGTGTGTTGTGTTTGTTTCTTTCTATGTTTGGTAACGAGTATCTCGATATATCTGATAGGTTATTGGAAAAATATATTCAGAGTATCAATGTCATCGATGCACCATTTTATATACGCAGTTTATTCGTTAGAAACTTCTTGTCTTCTAAAAAAAGATTTAATAAGTATAAAGTTGCGCTGGAAAATACAAAACGTTACAACATTCAATTTGATTTTGGAGGCACTGCTTTTCAGCGGAGAAACTACATTGCAAACTCCCTACCTTTTGATAAATCCATATTAGATATTGGATGTGGGGAAGGTTTTTATGCCTTTCCTTTTTCAAAAAAAATTGAAGAAAGCTATTATGCCATTGATATCGATAAAGAATTGCTTCGAGATGTGAATTTGAAAGCAAGATCTAAAGAGATCAACAATATGATTACGTTTCATTCTATTGATCACTTCTTAGAAGGGTATGAAGGAGAGCAAGTAGATATTATCCTAACGGAAGTGATTGAGCATATGAGCGAGGAAGAAGCTAAAGATTTTATCCTGCAAATTGTAAAGCATGTCAACTTTGACAACTTTATTATTACAACGCCGAATTCTGATTTTAACCAGTATTATGAAATCAACAATTTTAGACATGATGATCACAAATGGGAAATGGGCCAGGAACAATTTAGACAATGGTTTATTGATGTGACGAAAGAATTAAACCTAGACTATGAATTTGTAGCTGTAGGTGATGGAGTAAATAACATTCAAACAACGCAAGGTGTCATTTTAAGGAATAAGGGGGCATAACGATGCAGATACAAACAAAAATGCATACGATCTTCATGCTGATCGGTTCAACGGAGTGTGGTAAAACCACTTTTGCTAATGAGGTTTTAATCCCCCAGTTAAAGTTTGAGGATGAATCGAAAAATGTGAATTCCAATATACAATACATTTCATCAGATCGCATTCGACAAGAAGTACTTGGTGTAGATTATGATAAATACGATCAGCTTATGTTGGAGGCAAGTGATCAGGCTTTTCATTTATTGTTTGAAAAACTAAAAATGGTGACTTCATTCCCAGTTAACGCGGAATTCGTAATTGTGGATACAACGGGGTTATCTGAGGATTTTAGAGCAAAAGTTAAAAACGTTGCACATGAAAATAACTATAACTTAGAAGTTATCCTTTTTGATTATAAAAAAAGAGAAGATTATTACGCTTCTGAACGTTCCAAGAAATTAATCTCAAATCACATCAATCGATTAAAAAGAGATGTACTTGGTTCACTGGCAAGAGAAGGATACAGTAAAATTCATAAAGTGCGTGGAAAAAATTTTTACTCAATCACTGAGGGGAAAGCAAATCCAGATTATACCGTTGTGATTGAAGATAAGGATGAATATTTTGAAACGATATTACCTCAGGACCAAAGGGTCATCATTGTTGGGGATGTACATGAATGTGTTCATGAGCTAAAAAGCTTATTGAAGGATCATGGGTACTCCATAAAAGCAAATCAGATTATAGTTCCTGACAAATTAAAAGATACAAAAATCCTTCTAGTCGGTGACTGGATCGACAAAGGAAAACAAACCAAAGAAATCATTGAATTTTTATATGAAAATAAAGTGCACTTTTTGTTTGTATTGGGTAATCATGAAAATTTTGTTTATAAGTATATTCGTGGGGAAATTAAAGGAGTTGATCAAGAGCTTCTTCATACTTACTTTGATTCTACTGATGTTTTGTTTAAAGATGAAATTTTACTAGAAAAGTTTAATGAACTAGTTTCTATATCCAAGCCATTTTATAGGTTCATAGGTGTAAGTGGACCCTCTTTTGTTGTCACACATGCACCTTGCAAAAACAAATACATTGGAAAATTAGATCCGAATTCTGTTCGCCATCAACGTAATTTCAGAATCAATCGGGATGAATCTCTAGAAGAACAATTAACTTTCTTAGAAGATGAAGCGGTAAGCAATTATCCTTATCATGTGTTTGGGCATGTTGCAGCAAAAAAAGCGTTTCGTATTAAAAATAAAATTCATATTGATACAGGAAGTGCACACGGCAATGCACTAACATCTGTAAGTATCTCCTTTAGACCTTTTATAAAATCACATCAATCCAAGCAAGCGGTTCTCAAGGATGATCTTCCAACATTGTTTAAACGTGAAAGAAAAGTATCCATTCAAGATTTAGAAAATGAAGAAGCTCGCAGATTGTTTTACTGTTCTCGCAACAAAATCAACTTTATATCAGGAACGATGTCTCCTGCAGATAAAGATGAAGTGGAGCATAATCTCGAATCGTTAAAATCCGGATTGAATTATTTTGCAGAAAAAGGGATTGAGAAGCTTGTGCTTCAGCCTAAATATATGGGATCAAGATGTAATATCTACTTGCATAAGGTCCTTGAACAGTGTTTCGCAGTGAGCCGTAATGGGTATAAAATTAAACAAATTGACTTAACTGAGGTTTATCAACAGTTGTTAAACAAATTTGGTGGATATATGGAGATGAATAAAATTCAAATGCTCATATTGGATGGAGAATTATTACCGTGGAGAGCACTTGGAGATGGATTGATTGAGAGACAGTTTAAACCCATTGAAAAAGCTTTAGAAACAGAGTTTGATTTTTTAAGAAAAAATGGGTTTGAGGATGCACTTGAGGAATTAACTGAAAATTACAATGAAAGTGGTTTTGAAAAGGATCAATTTCACATTGATAAAAAGGAATTAAATCAAAAATATGGTGCAAGCATCTATCAAAACTATAAAAATTTAAATGAAGTTATGAAATCGTATGTTCCATTAGAAGAGCATGAAGCAGCTTATGTAAATTACAAAGAGCAGCTTGAATTATATGCCCAAGAAGAAGATCTGCAGTATAAACCTTTTGCATTGTTAAAAGTGGTCTACGAAAATGGAAAAGAAGAAATGCCTGATTGGGTCACTTCGGAAATGTATCGTTTCCTATCAGATGATGAGTTCATCACCATTGATTTAACTGAGCCAGAAAGTTACGAAATAGCTAAACAGTTTTTCTCTAAGTTAACTGCCCAAGATGGCCTGGAGGGTGTTGTGATCAAACCTGAAGTAGTCGAAAATAGTGTAGTTCCTTATATGAAAGTTAGAAACCCAAATTACTTATCTATCATTTACGGTTACGATTACCGATTCCCACATAAATATAATAAGTTAATAAAACAGAAGAGGATTAATAAAAAGCTTCGTACTTCTTTTAACGAATATTACCTAGGAAATAAGATGTTGAGTATCGGTTATGATGAAATAAAACAAGACAATGAAACCTACAAGCAAGTTGTGGCAAATCTGTTATTTGAGGTTGCGGGTGAAAAAGAAATTGATCCTAGGTTGTAGATTTGTTAATTTAAAAAAATATTTATTTAACTAGAAGAGGATATCTTCTTCTAGTTTTTATTTATGGAGATTACTTATACATTAGAGGAATTTAAGGTAAAGATGGAAAGCATCAAAATATAAAGTCGTAGATGTAGAACCATTTAATGTGACAGAAAAAGATGCACTTCAACTACGTCGACTATTTAAAAATGGTATAAATTTTATGATTGTCTGGCACGCTTCAATAGGTGGAGAAAAAAGGTGTAGTAGACTATGAAATTATTACAAAAAGAAAAAGTAGCTTAAATAATTTTAAGGACTATCTTAAGGCAGTCCTTTTTTAATAAATATATTCCTATAAAATACTTAAATTTAGTACCTTTGAAAGATTGAAGGATGTAAATTTAGAATAACAATATAGTATTTCTTTTAACTATTACTATAAAAATATTAAAATACATAGCAATATATTAAAATATTACATAATTAGATAATAATTGAAAAATACCATAAATTACGACAAAAGTTCCTAAAAAACTATGCTTTATACTAACAAAATTCGACACAATTTACCTATTTATGATTGTATACTTTATATTACAAGGCCTTAGAAGTGCACTTCGTAAGTAATTTAAGAGGTTTTGTAAAAAAAAGTAGAAAATGAGAGGAGAAAAATAATGAACAAAAAAGTAATTTCTACAATTTCAAAAGCGGTATTATCTATTTCGTTAATTGTTCCAGCATTTTCTGGAGGTCAAGTTTCTGCTGAATCTATCGATGAAAATACTTCAGCTCAAACTATTGAGGTAAATCCCTCAATAAATGGAGACGTTATTGATATTGGTTCTCAATTAAGACTTCAATCAGAAGATCAAGATTTTTTACAAGAGGCTGAGGAAAAAATAAGAGAACAATTGGATATTTTTCCTGAAGAGGAAGAAGATTCTAATTCAGAAGAGGCTTCAGACGGTAATTTTACCTTTGATGGGGGTACTAAATATTTCTTAAATAGAGATTTAAGTTTGAAAGAATTTACATTAAGAAGTGTTGGCGATAATGTAGAAGTATGGGTAGCTGATGATCTTTCATTCCCTGAGGGAGATAGTCGCCCTGCTCATGTGGTTACACAAGAACAAGCGGATCTAATGAGAGATGAGTTTGAACAAACTATTTATCCTAAAGTAGTAGACTTTTTTGGAGAGCCTGATTTGCTTACTGGATCTAATGCAGAACTACCTGCTCTAGTAGATTTCCCAGAAGATTATTATCTATCTGAGGAAGGTAAAAATATTATTTTAGTAGATAATATTATTGATGAGCAATTCGAAGATCCGTCTTATCCGTTTTTCGTTGCTGGATTTTTCTGGACAGCTTATGAACAATATATAGATCGTAATATTATATCTATCGATTCTGCGGATTGGGAGACTAGATTAGAAAGTACATTTTTTGGTACTGTAGCTCATGAATATCAGCATCTTATTCATAGTGATAAAGATAGAGATGAGACGAACTGGATTAATGAAGGTATGTCTGATTTCGCAGAATATATTGTAGGGTATGGTCATCCAATGGGACATGTGAATTACTTCCTAGATCATCCAGAAAACTCTCTAGTAGAATGGGATGAATATTATGATAGCGGGGTTCCTGAAACATTAGCAGATTATGGTCAGGCCTATTTATTACAGCTTTATTTAAGTGAGCAATTTGGTAAAGATTTTGTCCAAGCTTTACTCAATGATGAGGCAAATGGAATTGAAAGTTTAAATAATCAATTAGATGCGTTTAATACAAAGATTGAATTTGGTGAATTATTCAGAAACTTCAGCACGGCTTTAGCTATAGATAGTCCTAGACCTGGAAGAGGAAAATACGAGTTTGAAAGCATTGATTTAAAAATTAACTTTGATTCAGCAGCTGAGTTTCAGAAAGAAGGGGTTCCGGCTTGGGGAGCTGACTATAAAGTGATTGACATTCAAGAAAGAATTCGTACGATTAACTTTGATGGTGTTGACTTCCTTCCTCCAAATTGGTTGCCTGTTGCAGATCCATTAGGTTCAGATAATGTTGTACTATGGGCAAATGAAGGAGATGAGGTTGATGATAGTGTCGTAATCAAAGCTGATCTTTCAGGTGTAGATGAAGCGACATTAACATTCGATAATTATATTGATATTGAAGAGCAATGGGATTTCGGTGTGGTTCAAGTCTCTGTAGATGAAGGGGAAACGTGGACTAGTTTAGAAAATGAGAATACACGCTATGATGTTGTAGACGAAGGTTATCCAACAATTAAAGAAAACCTACCTGGATTTACAGGACATTATGATGATTGGCAAAAAGAAACATTTGACTTATCTGCATACACAGGACAAGAAGTTTGGATAGCATTCCGTTACTTAACAGATTGGGGTTATAATGATTCAGGATGGTTTGTGGATAATATTTCTATACCTGAAATTGGTTATACTCAAGGTGGTAGTTCTTTAGATGAATTATATTCATTAAATGAATTAAAAGAAATATATGTTGAGTATGCAGTAACTTTTATCAACGAACGTAAATATGGGAAAAATGATAGTAAATCGAAATATAGAGTTATTAATGTTGAACCATTTAACGTAACAGACGAAGATGCACTTGAAATTCGTCGATTGTTTAAAAATGGGACGAATTACATGGTGATCTGGTATGCTCCACAAAATGGTGAAAAAGGTGCAGTAGATTTTACTTATGAAATTATTACTAAGGATAAGGGAAAAGGAAAGAAAAAAGGTAAGGGAAAAGATTGATAATATTAGCATTTATGTTAGTATAAAATAATTGTAGGGATTGTCTATAGATTTTAAATCTACAGACAATCCCTCTTTCTATTATAATAGAAGTTAGTAAGTATTAAAAATGAAAGTAGTGACAATAGAGTTATGAAATTCAGTGTTTTCTTGTTTATCCTTGGAATAATAACCATGTTTTTAAGTGTTGTATTTTTAGTTATGTCACTTATATCTTCTGATTCAAATGAATTTATGATTTTGTCATTTTTTGGATTGCTCAATGGAGCAATAGCTGTTGGCATTGCTGAATTACTGCAGAAGAAATAGATACTTTGAAAGGAGTTATATTGATGAGTCAAAGTAATGCTCTAGCTGAAGCATATAAACAGACCAACTATCAACTTAGTGGTCATGGGAGAAGAAATATTCAAATATTAAAAGAGTCTATAAATGATTTGAATGAACTACAAGAAAGTGATATGTATGGAAAGGGGAAAATTATAGAAGATTTTCAAGCTAAGGTGGCGGCTTATTTAGGAAAAGAATCGGCAGTCTTTTTCCCAAGTGGAACGATGGCGCAGCAGATAGCATTAAGAATTTGGTGTGATAAAAAACAACTAAGAAAAGTGGCATATCATCCATTGTCTCATTTAGAGATTCATGAAGAAGATGGATTAAAAAAGTTGCATCACATTGAATCTGTATTGCTGGCTGATAAAACAAGGTTGATTGAAATGGAAGATGTGTTGAACATGCAGGAGGATGTGGCTTGCTTATTACTCGAATTACCTCAACGTGAGATAGGTGGTCAATTACCAGATTTCAAAACAATTGAACAAATATCTAGTTATTGTCGTAATGAAGGCATTATGTTGCATTTAGATGGAGCTAGAATTTTTGAAATATTACCATATTATAAAAAATCAGCAGTTGAAATATGCAATCTATTTGATAGTGTTTATATTTCTTTTTATAAAGGAATAGGTGGGATTGCGGGTGCTATCCTTGCGGGTGACAAAAACTTTACGAATGAATCTAAAGTATGGAAAAGACGACACGGTGGTGATCTAATAAGTCTTTATCCTTATATTGTAAGCTCTGATTATTATTTTGAGCAGAGATTGGATAAGATGAATCAGTACTATGAGTACGCTAAAGAAATAGCTGAATTGTTCAATCAGTGTTTTGCTGTCTCTACCCTTCCTATACAACCAGTTTCTAACATGTTTCATGTACACTTAAGTATTTCTAAAGATAAATTAGAAACTTTACTTACTTCTATTTATAAAAAAACTGAGATTGGTTTTACAAGTTTTGTAAAAGAAAAAAGTGAAGAAAGCTGTTATTTTGAGATAAGTATTGGAGATGCGATTGTTAAGATTCCAAAGGAGAAATTGAAAAAAGCAATTCAGATGTTAAATGAAAGTATGGAAGAAAATCATAATTAACATCCAAAACTATCATTTTTTCAAGCAGGAATATGATCTCTTATATATTAATTTAATATTTAACATAGATTTTATTGAAAGATAACATAAATAGGGTTTTTATTTCATCCCCATTTAATTCATTAGCAGTACATTAAGAAAGGATTGAATAAGTGGGGGAGGAAATAATAAATGATGAATTGGAAGAAAACATTATTATCTGCTAGTTTAGTTAGTTCTTTGGTTGTTAGTAGTTTTGGAGTGATAGCCGGGGGAAGTAGTATATCGGAAGCAGCTCCAAAAAAAGAAAAAGTTAAAAATATTATATTCATGGTTGGAGATGGAATGGGTGTGCCGTATATGACTGCACTTCGATACTGGCATGACGATCCAAATACATCTGAATATGAAAAAACAGCTTTTGATCCTTATTTGGTAGGTTTGCAAACGACATATCCAGAAGATGAAGAACAAAATATTACAGATTCTGCTTCTGCAGCTACAGCGATGTCTGGAGGAGTAAAAACATATAATGGGGCCATTGCTTTAGATAACGATAAAACAACAGAAGTCAAAACAGTACTTGAGCAAGCAAAAGAAAATAGAATGTCAACAGGTTTAGTAGCAACATCACAAATTAACCATGCAACGCCTGCTGCTTATGCTGCACACGATGAATCTCGTAAAAATTATGATCAAATCGCGGATGACTACTATGATGATTTAATAGATGGACAACATAAAATTGATGTTATTCTAGGTGGTGGAACATCATATTTTGTACGTGAAGATCGTAATATTGCTGAGTTATTCGAAGCAGATGGTTATAGTTATGTTACTTCTCGTGATGAACTTTTGAAGGATGATAATGATCAAGTTTTAGGATTATTTGCACCTAAAGGCATGGATAAAATGATTGATCGTACTGAAGATACACCTTCTTTAAGAGATATGACTAAAGCTGCTATTGATAGATTAAGTGAAGATAAAGATGGGTTCTTTTTGATGGTGGAAGGAAGTCAGATCGACTGGGCTGGTCATGATAATGATATAGTTGCAGCAATGAGTGAAATGATAGATTTTGAAGAAGCTTTTAAAGAAGTTATTGATTTTGCAAAAAAAGATGGTGAAACGCTTGTTGTTGTTACTGCAGATCATTCGACAGGTGGATTTTCTATAGGAGCGGATGGAGTATATAACTTCTTCATTGATCCAATTAAAGCTGTAAAAAGAACACCAGATTTTATGGCAGATGAGATTGTGAATGGAGCCGATGTTGAACAAACATTAAACGAATACATTGATTTAGAATTAACAGAAGAAGAGCTTCAATCTGTTAAAGATGCATCAGAAGTGGATGAAGAAGAAAGGGACTCTGCGATTGATAATGCAATAGAAGATATTTTTAATAAACGTTCCTTATCTGGATGGACAACCGGCGGACATACAGGGGAAGAAGTCCCTGTCTATGCTTTCGGTCCTGAAAAAGATCGTTTTGCAGGATTAATTGACAACACTGACAATGCTAAAAAAATATTTGAATTATTGCAAAGAGATAAAATGAAATATAGTGATATTACAGAATCAGATGATGGATATGGAGCAATTAATGACTTAGTAAATAAAGGAATCTTACCAATTGATAGCGAGAATACCTTTAAACCTGAGCAAAAAATATCTCGTGGTGAAGTTGCATTACTTCTACAGCGTGCATTACATTTAGAAACATCTGAGAATAAGTCAGATTTTAAAGATGTAGACACTTTAAGCCCTTATGCAGAAGCAATCATTGCAGTAACAGAAGCAGGTATATTTCAAGGATATGGTAACGGTAAATTTGGTGTTAATGAGAAGTTAACTAATGAGCAATTAGTCGTAATTATTGCAAAAGCATTTCAAACTGATATTTCTAATGATGAATTGAATGCTAAGCTTAACTTAAAAGTATCTCGCGCTGAATTTGCAGTAGCTTTATCTAGTGTTTTAAATAATTAAAACAATTAGACCAATTAAATAAACGCACTGGGCAAAAATAGATCGTTTTTAGCGGTCTATTTTCTTATTTAAATGAATATTACTAATTTTGCATATATAAACCAAATGTCCATATTAAATCATATATTAACCAAAAAATATAAGGTAATAGAATTTTAAAAGAAAAGACATCCATTTTTTTAAGGATAATTGCTAATAAACTAACAATCAAAATAAAAGGGAATAAACTAATAAAGCCTAAAAATATGCTTTCCAGACCAAAAAATAAATAATTCCATAATTCATTTCCAATCAGCATAATTAGGGTAAGGGTTAGTGCGTTTTTTCGAAGTTTTGATTCAGTAAATCTATTAATTTGTCTATATAAAATGATTCCCCCCATTATATAATATAGGATTCCAACGATGATAAAAAACCATAAAGGTACTAAATACCAAGGTTTATTTAGCTGCGCATACCAAACAGTTAGAGCATCCCCTACAAAAATATTTCCTAGTATAGCAAGAGTGAATACTATAGATATACTTAATAGTAAAGACATAATTCTCCCTTTTATCAATCAGTGATGTAATATATTGTTTGCTTTCTTTATCATTATACTAGTCATTTTATTTCAAAGGTTTAATTTTGTTACAATTAATTGTCCCTATTGGCTGCGATGGTTTTACGGATTCAAGATGCTATAAATTTTTAAATATATTGTTCAATATAAAAACATACGTAATAAACCATGTCTAGGTATACACTACGTATTTATAATTCTTTTACTATAACTTCGTTATGTCAGGTTCATAGTTTAAATGTTAAATTGTAATATATTTAACAGATACTATCATTAAGTAAGTATTATAATGAGCACATACAAATAAAGGAGAGATGTTAAATGGAACGAATTCAAACATTAGAGCAATTTAAAGAACAGATCAGCAATGCTAAATTTACTGTAATGAAATTTGATACAACTTGGTGTCCTGATTGTAAGAACCTTGATCGATTCATTGATCCTATTATTGAAGAACATTCAGATAAACAGTTTTTAGCGATTGATGCAGAAAAATTTCAAAACCTATCAGAAGAATATGAAGTTAGAGGCATTCCAAGTTTATTAGTTTACAAAAATGGGGAGAAAATTGCTCATTTACACAGTAAGTTTGCAAAAACTCCTGATCAGATTAGAGAGTACCTTGATGAGTTTAAATAAATATTAGTTTTGTAAAGCCATTAGACATAGTCTGATGGCTTTTTATTTTATCCATTCCCCTCCTGGAATGATGGCTTTGTTAATGGACAATTTTCGATTTTATAAATATCAGGATTATATGCAGCTAATTTGCGTAGGAAATAACATGATTCAGGGAAATGGTGTTCAATGAAACGAAGTGTTGACCTATTTAAAACTTCACTGTCTTTATACATCTCAACTAGTTTTTCTACTAAACGATATAATGAAACAACAGATTCAGATACTTCTTTGGCAAACGCTCTTTGAACTGGGAAACCAGGTGCAGTAAATATTAAATAACCTCTAATTTGACGATTTTTTAGTATATGTGCTAGAAATTTCTTTTCTGATTCTTCAGCCTCTTTTATTAGAAGGGTTTCTACGGGGTCCATGATGTCTATAAATAAATGTGCGTGTCCTAGGTGATCGTCTAACCAAAGTTCCATTAAATCAACTAATGATAAAGGGGGTGGGGTTTCACCTCGCATGCTATAAGATAATATTCTAAGATATTCTCTATTTTCGCTTAGTGTCCCATTTAAGTAAGTTGGCCACATATTTAAATTCACTTTGTTTTGAAGTCTTAAGTGCTGTATATATCCTTCAAATTTATAATATCCTTCTGCAACTGGATAAACTTCAGAAGCAAAATTTTTCATTTCAGGTGAAGAATAAGAGAGTTCTGGATCGATAGAGTCCAGTTTTTTTCTTAAAGAACGGAATGCTTGGATATATTGGGAAGCAATTCCTATCCATTTTTGCTCAGATGGGGCTAAAAAATCGTGAATGAAATGAGCATGGTCTTCTAATACTTCCAGCCAAAATTGATGCTCTTCCCACGCAGTTAGTTGTGTTTCATTGTTCAACTTTAATTCCCCCTTAGTATAATCTCAGTATAATACTATGCTATGCATACATTAGGAGTTTAAGATATATACTTTATAATTTTGGGTATTTAACAACGGGAAATTTTTGCTTCCGTAAGGTATTCATGAATTGAGGTCCTACATGTAAGTTGGTTCGGACAAGTTCATGAGGGGTTAGTGCCATCCATTGATTTAATGAGATGTCTTCAAAACGATGACTTTGGAATATTTCAAGAAACCATAAACTATCTTCTCCAATATTTTGTATATAATGCCCGAAAGCTAAGGGAACGTACCCAACATCACCAGCCCTGACATTAAATGTGCGTGCTGTTCCATTTGCTGCAAAAGCAGTCATTTTCCCAGAACCTGTAAGGTAATATTGCCATTCATCGTTGTTTGGATGCCAATGCATTTCTCTCATTGCACCAGGTTTAATTTCAACTAATGCAGCAGCAATTCTTGTGGAGATAGGAAAATTAGTAGAATCTACTATACGAACCGTACCTCCAGATGTTTGAATAGGTTTTTGTGCGAGTAATTTGTGAGTAAAGCTTTTTGGGACCGTACCATGAGGACTTTTTACTTTTTCACTTTCTAATGAACTAGGTACTTTTGCTTGATACATGTATGTTTGTTTTTTGGGGATGTAAGTAAAGGCGTTTTCTGACACACCAAAATTGGCAGATAAAATGTCTCTTGGGGTATGTGCAAACCAATCTGAAATCGTGAAGGTATCACTTTCTGTAAAGTTTCCATCATCAAATACAAGCAAAAATTCGCAGCCTTCTTCCAACCCTTGAATAGAGTGCGGTATTCCTGGTGGGAAGTACCACAAATCGCCTTCTTCAATATTTGCAATAAAGTTCCTTCCATCTTGATCCATGGCTGTGATTCGTGCTTTTCCTAAAAGCATATAAGCCCACTCTGCTTGTTTATGCCAATGCAATTCACGAACTCCTCCTGGCAACAGTCGCATATTGACTCCTGCAAGTGTTGTTGCAATGGGTAGTTCTCTGGCAGTTACTTCTCTACTCCATCCTCCGTGATATAACTGCATATTTGTATCAGAAAAAGAAAATTTAAGATTTGGGATTCTTCCAGAATCAGTAACAGGAGGTACGAACATATCTGAATTCTCTAAATCACGCATAATATCTCTTGGTCCGAGGTCAGTTGCCCCAGCCCCGTCATCTCTTATTGGTTGAGGTATTATTCCAAATTCATAATGATTTTGAGGTCGTTTATACATAAAAACAGCTCCTCAATCTATAAATTGGATATTAACTATTTTAGTTTATGATGCATTTTAGTTTGTATGTCAGGAGGTTTTAAATCTCATTTTAAATTTCTTTTATTCTTTTTTTGGAAAATATTAAAACGAACACCGCTTTTACTAAATATACTAGATTTAGAACAAATGTTTGTATCCATATTATTTTATGTTATAATTAAGTCTTACTACTCTAATGATAAGATATTTCTAATATAGAACAAATAACGTTCATTTCATATATTTATTCATTTAATCATAATCAATATAATGGAGGGTTCTTCATGGCAGAGATCAAATTTGAAATACTTAAAACGATTGCAACACTTTCAGAATCACCTAAAGGTTGGACAAAGGAATTTAACTTAATTAGTTGGAATGGTCGAGATCCTAAGTATGACATTCGTGACTGGTCTCCTAACCATGAGAAGATGGGAAAAGGTGTAACATTATCAAATGATGAATTGAAACGGTTACAACAAGTTTTAAAAGAAATTGATTTTTAATCAATAAGAACAAATATTGGTAGATTTACTGCTATCTTTAATATGTTTGGTATCTGATTCTAGCTTGAAAAGAGGGTAGATATATGTCTTTTGTAATCAAATTAAAATGGTTTTTTAAACAGCGTTGGAAAAGTTACGTGGTAGCCATTACTATTATGACCATTGTGACTCTCCTTACCATGATTCCACCGATTATGATAGGAAATATTGTAGATCAAATTGGGGAGAATAAGTTAACATCAGAATCTTTAACCAAAACCGTACTTTTACTTCTGTTTTTGGCCATTTTACTTTACATATTAGTTTTTACGTGGATTACAACTTTGTTTCGTAACTCTGCTTTGGTCGAATCTATTTTAAGAAAAAAACTACTAACAAATTTAACGAAGATGACTCCAGGTTTTTTCCAAAGAAATACAACAGGAGACTTAATGGCATTAGCTACGAACGATGTTCTCGCAATCGGACAAACAGCTGGATTTGGTGTTATGACCTTGGTTAACACGATAGTAGGTGTTTCTGTTGTTGTAATTATGATGGTTTCTTTAATTAGTTATAAATTGATGCTGGCTGCTTTCATTCCTCTCCCTTTTCTAGCTTTAGTGATCAACAAACTTGGGAAAAATGTAAGAGTAAATTTTCTGGAAGCACAAGCTTCATTTGGTAAAATGAATGATCAAGCCTTGGAGTCTATATCAGGGATGAGAGTAATCCGTTCCTATGTACAAGAGGAAAATGATATTGCGGCTTTTGATCATGTAACTACAGAAGTGTTAAATAAAAATAGAAAAGTGGCTATATTTAATGCCCTTTTTCAACCTTCAATTTCACTCATTGTTGGTTTAAGTGTTGCTATTGGAATTAGTTACGGTTCGTATTTAGTCATTCAAAATGAAATTTCACTGGGTGATTTAATAACGTTCAATATTTTTTTAGGTATGTTAATATGGCCAATGATTGCTTTTGGTGAGTTTATAAATGTTTTACAGCGTGGAAGTGCTTCTGCAGATCGAATGGATAACATTTTATCTCAACAACCTGATGTAAAGAATGGAGAAGTTACAACAACAGTAAATGCTCCATTAAGTATAGAAATGAAGAACCTTACATTTCATTACCCAGGTTCTACTGCAAATAGTTTGGAACAAGTCTCTTTTCGCTTAGAACGTGGACAGACGTTAGGAATTGTAGGTCGAACTGGAAGTGGAAAGAGTACGCTGTTAAAACAACTGTTGAGGCAATATCCAATCGATAATGAAAAATTATTTATTTCTGATATCCCTGTGGAACAAATTAGTCTAGAACAAATGAAGAGCTGGGTATCCTATGTACCACAGGAGCATATGCTTCTATCTAAAACATTAAAGGAAAATATCAAATTAGGAAAACCTAATGCAACCCAAGAAGAGATTGATCGTGCTATTAAAATGGCTTCTTTCACAAAAGATGTATCTAGAATGGCCGATGGACTTGAAACGGTAATTGGCGAGCAAGGTGTTATGCTGTCTGGTGGCCAGAAACAGCGAGTTGCGATAGCTAGAGCTTTGTTGCTTGATGCTGAAATTCTAATATTAGATGATTCATTATCAGCCGTAGATGCTAAAACGGAAAATATAATCTTACATGAAATCAGAAATGAACGTGCTGGAAAGACTACTTTAATTACTTCGCATCGATTATCAGCCGTGAGTCATGCTGATTGGATTCTTGTTATGAATGAAGGTCGAGTGATTGCAGAAGGAACACATGAAGAGCTCATGTTTCATGGTGGTTGGTATAAAGAGCAGTGGGAGCATCAACAGATGGAAGCAAGTTTAGATGATTAAACAAGAGATTTATTTTGAAAGGAGTGATATTTCATGGAGTCTAAACAAAACGTTTCCAGAAGACTTTTTCAATATGCTCTTCATTATAAATTTAGAATTATAGCCGCACTCCTTATTCTTTGTGGTGCTGTTGGAGCAGAATTAGGAGGACCATTAATTATTCAGATCATTATTGATAATCATCTTTCTAATGAAGTTATAGAAATATCACCTATTTTGAGTTTAATTGGTCTGTATGTAGGTCTCCTAATTACAGCAAGTGTTTTAAATTTTATACAAGGATATGCCTTACAAACGACTGCCTTACGCATTATTAAAAATATGCGGATGGATTTAATGAAACATATTCAACGTATTCCAATACGTTACTTTGATAATACACCTATTGGTCAAGTTGTTTCCAGAATTGCGAATGATACTGAGGCAATACGAGATTTATTTATGAGTTTTATGGCTACTTTTGTAGTAAGTACAGTACAGTTAATAGGTATTTATGTATTTCTATTTATTTTAGATTTTAAATTAGCATTTCTTTGTCTTCTGCTTCTGCCTGTCTTTGCATTGATCATGTATATACACCTTAAATATTCAAAAGTGTTTATTACGATTATGCGTGCTCGTTTAAGTGATATGAATGCGATGATTAATGAATCTATTCATGTAATGCCAATTATTCAAGCATTTAAACGAGAAAGATTAACGGTGGAGGAATTTGAAAAATTAAATCAAGATCGTTATAAAAATCAATTAAAACAGTTTCGTGTTTTTGCCCTTTCATCTCGAAATGCAGTAGGAACGATTGGTAGACTAGTAACAGCAATGGTTATTTGGTACTTTGGGAGTCAATCACTAGAGGGAGCGATTCAATTTGGGGTATTTTACGTATTTATAGATTATTTAGGACGTATATTTCAACCTATCATAGGCATATTTGATCAGCTAACCAATGCACAAAGAGCTTTTGTTTCAGCTGGCAGAGTATTTACCATACTCGACATGGATGGAAAGGAAATTTCAAATGCGGATCAAGCACCTCGTCCAGAGGGACGTGTTAGATTTGATGATGTGACATTTGCCTATAAGTCTGGTGAAAATGTATTAAAAAATATTTCTTTTGAAGCTCAAAAAGGAGAAACGATCGCACTTGTTGGACATACTGGATCAGGAAAAAGCTCCATTATGAATCTTCTATTAGGGTTTTATGAACAAAACGAAGGAAAAATAACGATTGACAATGTAGATGTAACTAAATTGTCCAAACAAGCTTTACGGAAACATATGGGAATTGTATTACAAGATCCATTCCTCTTTGCTGGGGATATAAAGTTTAATGTTAGTTTATATAATGAAGAGATAGATATGAACAAAGTGAAAGATGCGTTGCAAAAAGTAGGGGCTTCCACATTTGTTGAACAGCTTCCTAAAGGGTATGATGAACCAGTTGTTGAACGAGGAAGTACTTTATCTGCAGGGCAGAGACAATTGATTTCATTTGCAAGAGCGCTGGCTTTTGATCCAGCCATTTTAATATTAGATGAAGCCACCGCTAGTATAGATAGTGAAACTGAAGGGTTAATCCAAAAAGCACTTAAGGTCGTAAGTGAAGGAAGAACAACGTTTGTGATTGCACATAGATTGTCTACCATTCGGGATGCAGATCAAATTCTAGTACTTCATAGAGGTGAAATTGTAGAGCGTGGTAATCATGAAGAGTTGATGGAACTAAAAGGTCGGTATCATAAGATGTATCAGCTTCAAAAAGGAGAAAGAACACAAAAATCTACATCTATTTCTTAATCAGTCTCAGCGATTCAGGTACAATATTAAAAAACGTGAATCGCTGGTATACACTATTGATTAGCAATAGGACAGTTTCTACAATGGGTTTGCTCCATTGTTCGGTACTTTAAGCAGCATGTTTTTCTTATACGGTAAGATTCTCCTTTTTGTTCAGGGTGATCTATCATTTTACCATCAATAGATAACGGATTTGTAGAATTTATACCAAACAATTCAGGTTTTGCATTCTGAGTAATATACAAGTAATCTTGTTCAATAAGATTACGAGTTGAATGATCTTCTACCATTTTAAGCCCTTCTTTATACAAATAATCAATGTATACTAATACATTTTCCCATAGAATTAATGTTTTAAGATTTGTCATCTGATTTAATAGAGCAAAAAAGGGCTGTAAATTATTTTTAAATAAAGTAGACAAAGTATTATCTCTATCAGTAAATATATTTTCTGATTTTTCTATCCAGGCTGATGGAACGATATAAATATAAGGAGTATTTTTATTTACGTAATAGATCGTAATATTTTTTAAGTCAGTTGCAATAGGTTTACGATAAAAACTCATGATAAATGGAATAGCACACATCATATGCGCATAGTATTTGCTGAAAATAGACGCAGCAGCAGCCAAATCTTCTGTTTTTATTTGTTCTGCAAATCGGAATAACCACGTTTTTAATCTTTGTTCATCAATTAAGTCTTTACCTAGCAAGGTAGTAGTAGGATGATCCGGTTTTTCAAATACAATATGAAATTTTTCTTTGATAAATTGCTCCTGTTCAAACGATAACATGATTTAGTTCCTTTCTTTCAATTCTTCTACCTTTTCCAGTTGGAATACACATCGGTGTAAAAAAAATGGGATCAAAGACAACTTTACATTTTAGATCAAATACTTGTTGAATCATTTCGGGTGAAATAACATCCTCTGGTTTGCCTTCTACAAATACTTTTTTATCTTTAAGCGCTACAATATGGTGAGCATAACGGCATGCAAGGTTGATGTCATGTAAAACCATAATAATGGTACGATCTTCTTTTTCATTTAATTCAAATAATAAGTCAAGAATTTCAATCTGATGCGTTACATCAAGATAAGTTGTGGGTTCATCTAGAAGGATTGTGTTTGTATCTTGTGCTAAAGTCATGGCAATCCATGCCCTTTGTTTTTGTCCACCAGATAGTGAATCAATAGGTACATCCTTGTATTCTTCCATATGTGTTTCTTGTAAAGCTTGTATTACCTTTTCTTCATCTACCTTTGACCATTGACGCAAAAAGCTTTGATAACAATATCTGCCTTGCTTTACGAGTTCTAGTACAGTAAGTCCTGAGGGAGCGGTTGGGCTTTGTGGCAATATGGCAAGTTGCTTTGCTAATTTTTTGGTTGACATCTGATGAATGTTTTTACCATCTAATACAATTGTTCCAGCTTCAGGGTTTAACAGTCGTGCCATACTTCGTAATAAAGTTGATTTGCCACAACCATTACTTCCTAAGAAAACAGTAATCTTGCCCTCTGGGATCTTAATATTTAATTGGTCAAGAATTAATTTTTCACCGTATTTCATCGTGATTTGACTTGTGGTTAAAGACATGTTTATCCCACCTTAAAAGTTTTATCATAGCTCGCTAATTAGCGAGTTTTTTTTAATAATAAATAAATGAAAAAAGGGGCACCGATAGCGGAAGTAAAAACCCCTACTGGGATGCTAATAGGTTGAAATGCAGTTCTACCTATTAGATCTGATAACATAACAATAATGGACCCAATCAAAGCAGAAGTTGGGAGAACACCACCAAATCCAGGTCCAACTAATTTTCTAGCAATATGAGGCGCCATTAAGCCTACAAACGCAATCGTTCCACCAATAGCTACAGCGGAGCCAGCTAAGGCCACAGCAATGATAAAAAATATAATACGCTGTTTTTGCAATGGACTGCCAACCCCAATAGCAATGTCATCACCGAGTTGTGTCACATTTAAGCTTCGCAGTAAGAGAAACGCTGCAGGGAGGAATACAATAATCCATGGCAGGTATATATATACTTGAGTCCAGCTAGCCCCATAAATACTGCCTGTTAACCAGGTCATAGATTTACTTGCTATATGTGGGGGTCCCATTACTATCATCATCGTAGTCATTGCAGTGGATACGGCTGACATGCCAATGCCAATCAATACTAATCGTATTGGAGAGATGCCACCTTTCCAGGCTAGAAAGTAAATGATCATTCCATTAATGAGAGCACCAACAAAGGCTACTATGGGTAAAAATTGAATACTTGCAGCAGGAAATAGAGTGATGTAACTTATTGCTGCTACTGATGCTCCTCCACTAATCCCTATTACATTTGGTGAAGCTAAAGAATTTTTGATCATACCTTGCAATATTGCACCTGAAACAGCAAGAGCTGAACCAATTAAACATGCTATGATGACTCGTGGCATACGTAGATGAATAATTGACAAGTTGTCTTTCATTGATCCTTGACCTAGAAGGACTTTTAATGATGTTAGTGGATCAAAAGTTTTCCCTAGCGAAAGACTTAACCAAAATAATATAATTTGAATGATCAATAGGTTGATTAAAACGATCATTGTTTTACTCGAAAGTAAAAAAGAAAAGTTAGATGTTTGAATAGTGATCATTTTTTTCATGATTGCATTCTTCCTTTACGAACGATATAAATGAAAAACGGGACACCGATGATAGCGGTAGTTACTCCTACTGGTACTTCTTGTGGCATTGCGATCAAACGAGAGATCATATCTGCTAACAGCAGTAAACTTGCCCCTAATAAACCACTGTAAATGATCACCCAACGTGAGTTTAGACCAACAAAAAATCGAGCCATATGTGGAATGATTAAACCAACAAAAGAAATAGGGCCAGCTATGGCTACAGAACTACCAGCTAATATAATGATCAGCAGTCCCATTGTTAATTTTACCCAGACAGTGTTCTGACCCAAACTTTTGGCGACATCTTCACCAAGTTGTAATGCATCTATTTTTTTTGCAATAAGTATAGAACCTATCCAACCAATCAACATATAAGGAAAAATTTCTATAAGCATTGCCATATTTCTTCCAGCGATAGAACCTGAAATCCAAAACAAAACTTCATCAAGTGCACTAGCATTAATAATTAAAAAAGCATGGCTCAAAGAAGTTGTAAAAGCAGCAACAGCTGCACCAGCCAATGTTAGACGAATGGGAGAATGATCTCCTTTTGTTGTCTGTCCTAAAGCATATACAATGGTTCCAAATATGGCGGCGCCTAAGAAAGCAATCCAAGTAAATTGATTTAATGAACTTATCGAGAATAAAGTTACGGCTAACACGACTAGCAAAGATGCTCCACCATTAATTCCCAATATACCTGTATCTGCAAGAGGATTGCGAGTTAAAGATTGTAATAGTGCTCCAGCTATACCTAAATTAGCCCCTATACAGATAGCAATTAATGCCCTGGGAAAACGTACATCTCGAATAATCACGTGTTCATTCGAATAATCAAAGTGAGTAAACGCATAGAGGATATCCTTCCACTGAGTAGAATACTCCCCAAATTTTATACTAGAAATGAAAAGGATAAATAAAAGATTAAATAATAAGAACAGACCCAACCATCTTTTAGTTGTATGATTAAATACAGAAGTCATTGATATGTAGGTATCCTTCCTGACAATAAAGTATATGAATTTATTTTGATTATGATAATCATTCTCAATAAATTTATAAAAAGTATTGACATTTATGAATTAAACAATTAACATTTTAATCAATATTGATAATCATTCTCAATTGACCATTCTGAATTAATTATACTACAAAAAAAGGGGAATTGTAATCATGAATTTTTTTAGAAAGACAAAAAAAGGGTTTCTTTTTTCAATAATGGCAATTTTTATTGTTGTTTTATCGGCATGTGGAGGTAATGAAGATAAGACAGAAGAAGCCAGTACTGAACCAGTAGAAACAGAAGAAACTTCATATACAGTAAATCATGCAATGGGAGAAACTATCATTCCTGAAACACCAGAACGTATTGTTATCTTAACTAATGAAGGCACAGAAGCTTTATTGGCATTAGGTGTAAAACCAGTTGGGGCTGTTCAGTCTTGGTTAGGTGATCCATGGTATGAACATATTGCAAGTCAGATGGAAGATGTAGTGAATTTAGGTACTGAAATAGAACCATCAATAGAAGAAATTATCGCGTTAGAGCCAGATTTAATTATTGGCACTAAAGTGAGACAGGAACAAGTATATGAACAGTTATCTGCCATTGCTCCTACAATTTTCTCGGAAACTTTAAAGGGAGAATGGCAAGAAAACTTTAATCTTTATGCTGAGGCATTAAATAAAAAAGATGAAGGTCAAGAGGTCATTGCACAGTTTAATCAGCGTACGGAAGTTTTTAAACAAAAAGCAGGGGATCAGTTGGAAAAAGAAGTTTCTGTTGTACGATTCTTACCAGGTACGGCTCGAATTTATCATAAACAATCATTTTCTGGTGTTGTTTTAGATCAGCTTGGAATCAAACGTCCTGCTGTTCAAGATGTCGATGATTTTATGATTGAAGTTTCAAAAGAGAGTATTCCTAATATGGATGGAGATCTTTTATTCTACTTTACATATGACGATGGAAGTGGGTTAGGAACACAAACAAAAGAAGAATGGTTGAATGATCCTCTATGGAATAATTTGGATGTTATAAATGATGGAAATGTTCATGAAGTAAGTGATGCGATTTGGAATACAGCTGGTGGAGTTTTAGCTGCTAATATTATGTTGGATGAATTATTTCAGATTTATGAAATAGAATGATTTGCCGATTAATATTACATCCATTTTTCCTGTATCAACATTCCGATAGACTCCCTCTCTATAAGAGGGAGATAACGGTCTGTTAGAAAATGTATGATATCTAAATAGTCATTTTATTATATTAAAGGAGGTGAGATAGAGTTTTTTTTTGACATTACAATGATAATGATTATCAATTTCAATATAATTTAGGAGTGATTACACTTGCAATGGAATCATGAAACTAATTCAAATAACAAAATGTTATTAAGTCAGCAAATGAAACGAGAATCAAACGCTCGTTCTTATCCTAGACGCATACCGATTGCAATTCGAGAAGCATCAGGAATTTTTATCAAAGATGTAGAAGGGAATTCTTATATTGATTGCCTAGGTGGGGCAGGGACATTGGCTTTAGGGCATAACCATCCCGTTGTAGTAGAAGCGATTCAGTCATTTTTATCAGAGGGTTATCCCTTACATACGTTAGATATTACAACGCCAGTTAAAGAACAGTTTGTAGATGAATTGTTAGCAAGCCTTCCACCCTCATTTGCAAGAAGGGCAAAAATTCAATTTTGCGGTCCTTCAGGAGCTGATGCAGTAGAGGCAGCAATAAAACTAGTAAAAACAGCTACAGGAAATCGAAGTGTATTTTCATTTCATGGTGGATATCACGGCATGACACACGGAGCACTTAGCTTGATGGGGAATACGAGTCCAAAGGAGAAAATTACGGGTTTGATGTCAGATGTTCACTTTCTCCCGTTTCCATATAAATATCGTTGTCCGTTTGGTTTAGGTGGAGATTTAGGAATTTCTACCGGAATTCATTATATTCAAAACGTACTTGATGATCCTGAAAGTGGAATCGTATCCCCGTCTGGAATGATTATGGAGGTGGTACAGGGAGAAGGAGGTGCTATCCCTGCACCAGATGAATGGGTGCGTGAGATTAGACGTTTAACAAAAGAAAGAGATATACCTCTTATCATTGATGAAGTTCAAACAGGCATTGGTAGAACAGGTGCAATGTATGCATTTGAACATGCAGATATTACACCTGATGTAGTGATTCTTTCTAAGGCAATAGGTGGATCTTTACCGCTTTCTGTTGTACTTTATGATGAATCATTGGATCGCTGGGAACCAGGAGCACATGCAGGAACTTTTCGTGGAAATCAAATGGCTATGGCAACGGGAATTGCGACATTACAATATGTGCTAAGAAATAAATTAGATGTACATGCAAAAAAAATGGGTGATTTATTCATGTCCAAATTACTTAAAATCCAAAACGAATACAAAAGTATTGGAGAAGTCCGAGGACGGGGGTTAATGATTGGCGTAGAAATTGTAAATTCTAATGAATCTCCTGACCAACTAGGTGCCTATCCATCAGATCCAGATAAAGCACGTAGTATACAAGCAGAATGCTTTCGTCGTGGTCTGATCGTAGAATTAGGTGGAAGACATGGCAGTGTTGTAAGGTTTTTACCTCCATTAATTGTCAACGAAGATCAAATTGAACAAATCAGTTCTATTTTTTATGACGCCATTGAAGCAGTTGATAAACAAGAGATGAAGTTGATGCAGGAGGTCTAAACCATGGCATCAATTAAAACGTTAGAAAAGTCATCGATTTTTGATCACTATTTTCCAGCTAATAATGAAAATAGTATAGAAATGTTTGATCAAGCGATGTTAATGGTAAAGCATGTGGTACAAACCTTTTTTAAAGAACAATCCAAACCATATAAAGGGGCAAATCCAAATAAATTAAATGATATTTGCAGTGAAGTGATGGATATTCCAAGAATTGGAATGGATTTAAATAAAATTATTGAAAAAACAGGTGCCAAAATACTTGAAAATTCAATTGGAGTTACACATCCGACTTGTGTTGCGCATTTACACACTCCCCCTCTTACTGCTTCTATTGCAGCGGAAGTCATCATGAATGTGATGAATGCTTCAATGGATTCTTGGGATCAGAGTGCGATGGCCACCCATATTGAGCAACAGATGATGAAGTGGTTATGTCAAATTTATGGTTTTCCTTTGCAAGCAGATGGTATTTTTACCAGTGGAGGAACCCAATCAAATTTCATGGGGCTTTTGTTAGCAAGAGATCATTACATTTTTAGAAAGTGGCAATGGAATGTAAAGCAAAAGGGTCTGCCACCTGAAGCAAGCAGAATGAGAATATTATGTTCTAAAGAAGCACATTTTACAGTATCACAATCAGCAGCTTTGCTAGGATTAGGTGAGGATGCAGTGATCACGGTTGATACTGACGAAGATGCCTGTATGTGCCCAGATCTTTTAAAGCAAAAATTAGAAACTTTGAAACATGACGATTACTTTCCGTTTGTCATTGTAGCAACAGCAGGTACAACTGATTTTGGCAGCATTGATCCACTTTCTGAAATAGGTGAACTAGCTGAATCCTATAACATTTGGCTTCATATTGATGCAGCATATGGTGGAGCGATTCAATTCAGTGATCAACATAAACTAAAATTAACAGGAATTGAAAGAGCAGATTCTTGCACGATCGATTTTCATAAATGGTTTTATCAATCTATTAGTTGCGGTGCTTTTTTAGTTAAAAATAGATTGGTGTTTCAATCCTTACACCGCAATGCGGATTATTTAAATTCACTGGAAGATGAGCAAACAGGCATTCCTAATTTGGTTGGGAAATCTATACAAACCACTCGACGTTTTGATGCTTTAAAGCTTTTAATGTCTTTACAGCATGTAGGGCTGGAGAATTTTTCGCAAATGATAGATTACACCATTCATCTAGCGAAACGAACAGCTACTTATATTGATCAGGATCCATCTTATGATCTTATACAACATCCAACGTTAAGCACTGTTGTTTTCCGCTACAGGCCTAAGTTGATTCAAACAATGGATATACAAACTAGAAGTAACAAATTGCATCAGCATATTCGATTGAAATTATTACAAAGTGGCGAAGCAGTAGTTGCAAAAACAAAAATAGACGGTTGGGTTAGCTTGAAATTTACTTTATTAAATCCTCGTACTGAAATGAGTCACATTGAACACATATTGAATCAGATTAAACAAATTGGTGAGTCTTTTGATCAAGAAAGGGTGAGTTAAAAAAGTGTTATCCAGTAAACAAATTGCTGAAAAGGCTACGATGCAAAGTTTTTTTAATTGTTATTTAAAAGAAACAAATCATTATGAGTGGGATGAGCAAACGAAAATGATCAGATGTCCTTTACAACATGTTGGTGGGGAACTGATAGTGAAGGTTGAGTATTTTTCACTAACAGGGCGTCATTTATTTGATTTTCCTGTGAAATATGAGACAGATGGAGGGAACAAATCACTTGATCTTGATTATGTTACCCTCATCTCACTTCTATGTAAAGAGTTAACAATGTCTGAAAATCATCAAGAAACACAGGATGAGTTAATGCTAAGAGTGATTCAAAGCTGCCAACAAATATCTCGATTTGTAGAGGCAAGAAACCATGAATTTGAGGATTTATTTTCATTAAATTCAACATTTATTGAAACAGAGCAAGCTCTTCTTTTTGGTCATTTATTACACCCAACCCCTAAAAGCCGGCAGGGATTCAGTGAAGAGGAGCTACCCATCTACTCACCAGAAATGAAGGGGCGGTTTAGTCTTCATTATTTCCGTGCTCATCGTTCGATTGTAGAGGAAGACTCAGCCGTTGAAAAATCAGCAATAGAGTTGATTAAAAATGAATTGTTGCAAGATCCTGAAGTACAAAGCTCCTTTAAACAAAAGTACTGTCAGACAGACGATTATGCATTGATTCCAATACATCCTTGGCAAGCTCAATACTTATTAGAAAAACCACAAGTCAAAGATTTGATATCAAAAGGGGAATTAGAATATCTAGGAAGTGCAGGCACTGCATTTTATGCAACCTCTTCATTAAGATCGGTATATCATCCAAGAGCTTCTATGATGTACAAGCTGTCGCTCAATATTAAAATCACAAATTCCTTGCGAGTGAATAAGCGTAAAGAATTAGAGCGAGGGGTTGAAGTAAAACGTTTATTAGATACAGAAGTTGGCAAGGAGTGGAAGAAAAAGTTTCCTCATTTTGAGATTATTACCGACCCTGCTTATTTAACCATTCGATTGGATGGGGAAGAAGAGTCTGGTTTTGAAGTCATGATTCGAGATAATCCTTTTCAAGAAGGAGAAGAGCATCATGTAATGCCGATTGTTGCTCTAGGTCAAGATCATCCGTTAGATAATAAGACCACCTTATTAGGTGAAATCATTCAACATTTAGCAAAACAGGAGGGACGTTCACAAGAAGATGTCAGTTTGGATTGGTTCCGCAATTATTTAAACATATCCTTGCAGCCTCTCGTTTGGTTGTATATGACGTATGGAATTGCTTTGGAAGCTCACCAACAAAATAGTATTGTTAGATTAAAAGAGGGTTATCCAGAAAAGGTATATTATCGAGATAATCAAGGTTATTATTTTTGTGAATCTATGCACGAAACCTTGGAGCAATTTCTTCCTGGCATTAGCGAGAAAAGCCAAACGACCTGTGAAGATGAGATAGCAGATGAGAGATTTCGTTATTATTTCTTTTTTAATCACTTATTTGGAATAATTAATGCCTTTGGTTGCAGCGGTCTTATCGAGGAACATAAATTATTAGCAGAGTTAAGAGAACAACTAGAGCAATTAAGGCCAATCAATCGTATGCCTTCTAAGCTATTAGATAGTCTGCTAGATGAAAAAATACTTCCTAGTAAAGGCAATTTATTAACTAGATTTTATGACATGGATGAGCTTGTTGGATCATTAGCCACACAATCTGTATATGTCAAAACAATGAATCCACTCACTGCTAAGGAGGTTTATCGTGTTGGTCAGCTTCAAGATATTTGATCAAGAAATCCAAAAAACGATCTCTTTTCGTCCAGTAGAGTTAACAAAAGATGTGAATAGACTCCATAATTGGATGCACCAGCCGCATGTCGTTCCATTTTGGAATCTTGCAATATCCTTAGAAGATTATGAAAAACACCTTAAAAATTTTTTGAATGATAATCATCAAATATTATATATAGGTGAACTGGATGGAGCACCGATGAGCTACTGGGAAGCATATTGGGCGAAGGAAGATATCATTGGTCAATATTACAATGTTGATTCATATGATCAAGGCATTCATCTATTAATCGGACCAAAAGAATTCATTGGTAAAGGTTTGTCTCTGCCTTTTTTACGAGCTATGGTGAAATTTCAATTTCGGCATTTACAAACAAAAAAAGTCATTGCAGAGCCAGATATTCGTAACGATAAAATGATTTATGTTTTTGAAAAATGTGGCTTTGAAAAAGTGAAGTCCGTTGAATTACCAGACAAAACAGGGATGTTGATGTTTTGTGATCGTGAACGTTTTAAAAGGAGATGGAAGTATGAAGATTTATGATGTCATTGGAATTGGAGTAGGACCTTTTAATTTAGGACTTGCAGCTTTACTAGATCCAGTTGCAGAAATCGAAGCTCTATTTTTTGAACAAAAATCGCAATTTGAATGGCATGAAGGAATGCTCATTGAAGGTACGACATTACAGGTTCCTTTTTTAGCGGATATGGTTACAATGGCTGATCCTACTAGCCCATTTAGCTATCTGAATTATTTAAAGGTTCATCAACGATTATATCATTTTTACTTTCTAGAGCATTTTTTAGTCCCGCGTAAAGAATACAATCACTACGGACAATGGGTAAGCTCACAACTTGATTCATTAATGTTTCATCATCGTGTTGAAAATATCCAATTTATTGAGGAAGGTAACGATTCATTTTACAAAGTAGAAGTGCGTGATCAAACTAATGATGAAGTTAACAGTTACTTTGCTAAACATCTTGTTTTGGGCATAGGTAGTGAACCTTATATGATGGATATGCTTGGTCCATTTTCAAACGAGGATATCTTTCATTCTGCTCTCTTTTTACAAAGAAAAGAGAGAGTTAAACGTGCTGAATCTATTACGATTATTGGATCAGGACAAAGTGCGGCAGAAGTTTTTTATGAACTTTTAAAAGAACAACCTCAGTATGGATATGAATTAAATTGGTTTACACGTTCACGAGGGTTTTTTCCTATGGAATATTCCAAGCTTGGTTTAGAGCACTTTTCTCCTGATTATATTCAATATTTTTATCAATTGCCTCAGTCAAAACGGGATCAGATATTACCTAAGCAAGATTTATTATATAAGGGGATTAGTGCTAAAACCATCGCTGACATTTATGAGCAGCTCTATCATTTAACTATTGCGAATAAAGAAATACCCGTAAATATGCTCGCATTAACAGAATTGCAAAAGGCTGAGGAAATGAATATAAATGGGCGAGTAAAGTATAAACTGCATTTACAGCAGATTGAGGAAAATACTTCAATTGAGACAGAAAGTGAAATTGTTATTGCTGCTACGGGATATAGGCATCCAATTCCTTCTTTTATTTCAGATATTCGCTCACAGATTACCTGGGATGAACAAGGTCGGTATATTGTTGGAGAAGATTATAAATTACAACTTACTAACCAGATAGAGCGTCATATTTTTGTACAGAATGGTGAGGTTCATACTCATGGCATAGGTGCTCCAGATCTTGGGCTAGGTGCTCATCGTAATTCAGTCATTATTAATGCATTAACAGGTCGGGAAGTTTATCCTATTCAAAAGAAAAATGTATTTCAACAGTTTGGTATAAATAAAAACAATCGAAGAGGTGTAAATATATGAATTACATCGATGAATTGAAACAAATAACGCCACATATTTGGAAGCAAGCTGGCACACAATTGTTAGAAAAAATGTTTGCGGAATTTATGTATGAAAACATTATTGATCCAGAAATCATGCAAAAAGATGGAGATATCGGACAGTATAAATTATTGCTTGATGAAAGAATAGAATATCGCTTTGAAGCAAAACAGCGAATGTTTGACAGTTATCAAATTTTGGAAGGTTCTATAGAACGAGGAGTTCATGGTGTATTTTTAAAAGCAACACAGCCTATTCAATTTTTATTAGATATCCAAAAATTGATTGGAATGCGCTCAACTACTACAGGACATCTCATTAAAGAATACCAGCATACGTTACTGGCGGATTGCCACATTTTATTAAAGAAAAAAAATAAAGAAGCTAATTTGTTAGATATGGATTATGCAGAGATTGAAGGAGAAATGGAAGGACATCCTTGGATTACTTACAATAAGGGTCGAATTGGTTTTGGATATGATGACTATTTGGCATATGCTCCTGAAAGCAAACAAGAGGTGAAGTTGACTTGGTTAGCAGTTGACAGAAGCATTGCATCCTTTCAAGGAACTAGTTCACTTTCGTATGAAACATTGATGTTGAATGAACTGGGTCAAGATCTTATAAATCATTTTACAGCTATTTTAACAGAAGAACACATTTTACTAGAAGATTATTTATTCATTCCAGTACACGAATGGCAGTGGAACAATATATTGATTCCTTTATTTGCTGAAGACCTTGCTTTAAGAAAAATCATACCACTTGGTGAAGGTACAGATTTATATTTACCACAGCAATCTATCCGTACATTTGTAAATAAGAGCAGCAAACATAAACATCATGTAAAATTGCCAATCAGTATATTAAATACATTAGTGTATCGTGGTTTGCCGGGTGAAAGAACAGTAATTGCCCCGGAAATAACGGAGTATATTCAAGGTATTTGTGAACAAGATCGATTTTTGAAAGAAGAATGTCGACTTATTTTACCTGGAGAAGTGGCTTCAATACATGTTAGACACGATTATTATGAGAAATTAGAAAATGCACCATATCAATATATTGAAATGTTAGGAAGTATTTGGCGTGAGAGTATTTATTCATATCTTGATGAAGGGGAGAAAGCCATTAGCTTAGCATCTTTACTTTATGTTGATGATCAAGGTAGACCGTTTATTGGTCAGTTAGTGGAGGGATCTGGAATATCCGTACAAGAATGGTGTGAAAAATTCTTTAATGTAATAATGCCTCCGTTACTCCACTATTTATATCAATACGGAACAGTGTTCTCACCACATGGACAAAATACGATATTAGTCTTGAAAAACAATCAGCCTCATAGACTGGCAATCAAAGATTTTGTAGACGATGTGAATATAAGTGATCAACCACTGCCTGAATTAGAAGGGTTATCAGATGAACTGAAAAAAGTGCTGCGAAGTGAACCACCTGAAGGTCTTTGCCAATTTATTTTTACTGGGTTGTTTATTTGTCACCTGCGATATCTTTCTAATATTTTAGAAGATCATTATCAGCATGAGGAGAATAAATTTTGGGGTCAGCTTCTTCAAGCGATTATAAATTATCAAACACGTTTTCCTGAACTACAGGATCGTTTTGATTTATTTAATATCCTTAAACCAGAGATGACTAAATTGTGTTTAAATCGAAATAGAATGTTGGATTATGGTTATGAAGATGATGGTGAACGACCGCATGCATCAGAATATGGTAAAGTAAAAAATGCTTTATACGAAGTACATCGATTACGCCAATCCGTTACTTATGTAGATATTCAATATAAAAAAGTGGTTACTGTTCGTCCAGTATCTTATGAAAAAGATTTAGAGATGATATATGAGTGGATGCAAGAAGAACATTTAGCACCATTTTGGAAGTTAAATGTCCCTTTAAATGAATTTCAAAGTTACTTGAAAAAAACGCTAGAGACTGAATACAAAGATATATATATTGCTAGTCTTGATGAGGAACCCATTTGTTATTTTATGACATATAAAGTATCAGAAGATCAAATTCGAAACTATTATCATGTTGAAGAAAAGGATTTAGGGGGGCACTTTGCAATTGGAAAAAGAGAGAATTTAAAAAAAGAGGTTATGATCCCCTTAGTACGAGGACTTCTCTCTTTTGGTTTTAATAGGTATGACGCCAAACGCATCATTGTTGAACCTGATATCAGAAATCGAATTGTGATCCCTACTTTACAACAGTGTGGGTTCGAGGTTCACTCTCATATACAATTACCTCATAAAAAAGCAGCACTGATGATCTTGAGGAAAGAGCAATTTGAAAAACAAATGTCAGAATTGAAAAAAATAACTAACGGAATAGATGCATATGCCTATTGATCCTCAGATTCATCAATTATTACAAAAAATAGGGAAGAGGATGACGGACCTTGGTCATCCTCCTATCTCTCAATTAACACCTGAACAATCTCGTTATTTTCATCGAGAAGCGAGAAAAATGTTTCTTAAACAAAGAGAGGGTGAGGTGACTGTAACAAATAAGAATATTCATCGAAAAATTCATCCGGATTTGCCTGTACGTATTTATCATCCTATTCAAAAAGAAACACATCTTCCAATTCTTGTTTATTTTCATGGAGGGGGCTGGGTATTTGGTGATCTAGATAGCACTGATGATATTTGTAGTTTTTTAGCAAAGGTTGCAAAATGTATTGTAGTTTCCGTTCAATATCGTCTTGCCCCAGAAAATAAATATCCTTTGCCTTTTATTGATGCTGTTGATGCTGTTAAATGGACATATCAAAATGGGGATGTTTTTGGTGGAGATGTAAACCGTATAGCCATTGGTGGTGAAAGTTCAGGGGCTAATTTAGCAGCAGCTGCAGCTATAAAAATAAGAGATAGCTACGATATTAACCTTTTATCTCAATTACTAATTACCCCTGTTACCAACTATGGCTTTAATACATCATCTTATTGTGAAGGTTTTGCTTACAGTCTTTCGAAGGAAACGTTAATTTGGTTTTGGAATCATTATTTGGAAAATGAAGAGCAAGGAAAGGAAATCTATGCTTCTCCTTTACAAGTAATAAACGCTGAGAATTTACCCCCGGCTTTGATTATTACAGCTGAGCTTGATCCTCTGCGAGATGACGGTTTTTTATTTGCTGAGAAATTGAAATCTTCTGGAGTTGATGTGGAGTATATTTGTTATGAGGGATTTGTTCACAGCTTTGTACATATGATTCACATTGTTGAACGTGCAATGCTTGTTATGCATGAAATCGCACTGCGTTTTCGTAAAATGTTATAACTATAAAGTAACATTCTATTAGAACCCCTGAATCACAACCACTTGAGTCAGAACCAAAAAAGTTATAAAAAATATTCCCTTTGCCAGATTACGATAATATGATAAAGTTGAAGTATTCATAAAAGAATAACACTATAGAAAAAGCGCCCAATGTGGTGCTTTTTTATCGCGTAACTTTCCTCTTTATCACAAATAGGATAAATAACAATTATTTGGAAAATGCTATTCAAATATAAATATAAAAAGAAGGTAAATTAAAAATGCAAAACTTTTTACAGCTCGGTATAAGCGAAGAAATAAATAACTTTTTGAAAGAAAACGGGATTTTCAAACCAACTCCAATTCAACAACAAGCCATTCCTCATTTATTAGAAGGGAAAGATGTTATTGGTAAGGCTCAGACAGGAACAGGTAAAACCTTAGCGTTCGTATTGCCTATTTTAGAAAAAATTGATCCTGATAAACCAGAGATTCAAGCCATTATTGTTACACCAACACGTGAATTAGCATTACAGGTAACTTCTGAAGTAAAAAAGCTCGTTGCTAAGATACAAAAACTTAATGTTTTAGCAGTATACGGTGGACAAGATGTGGAAAAACAGTTACATAAACTAAAAGGAAATAATCAGATTATTGTAGGTACACCTGGGCGTATCATAGATCATTTGGGACGTGGAACGATTAAACTTACCAATGTTTCCATGCTTGTGTTGGATGAAGCAGATCAAATGCTGCATATTGGATTCTTATCTGAAGTGGAAGAAATTATTCAGCGTACACCATCCAGCAGACAGACAATGTTATTCTCAGCAACGATGCCACAACAAGTAAGATCTTTAGCGAATCGATATATGAGAAAACCAGAAGATATTCGAGTTAAAGACACAGAAGTAACAGTCAAGGATATCAAACAAATCGCAATCGAGACAACAGATCGTGCGAAGGAAGATGCATTAGTAAGCACTATCGAGAAATATCGACCATTTTTAGCGATTATATTTTGTCGGACAAAGCGAAGAGCAAGTAAATTAAATGAGGCTTTAAGAGAAAAAGGATTGAATTCAGACGAGCTTCACGGTGATTTATCCCAAGCAAAAAGAGAACAGGTAATGAAGAGATTCCGTGAGTTGAAAGTCCAATTTCTAATTGCTACAGATGTTGCTGCTCGTGGATTGGATGTAGAGGGAGTTACTCATGTAGTTAACTATGACATTCCTCAAGATGTGGAAAGTTATGTCCACAGAATAGGAAGAACTGGACGAGCTGGTGAAAAGGGACTGGCGATCACATTTGTAGCACCTAAGGATCGTGTGGCTTTAAATCAAATTGAAAAGGGTATTAACATGCCTATAAAAAAACAAAATGTTGATGGACATGTTGCCGAAGACCGTTCCAAAAAAACTAAAAAAGTCAATCAAAAGAGAAATAATAATGATGAAGGCAAATTTGGTAAAAAAGAGAATAAAGGACAAAAAGGGCGACGTGGTGAAAGTAGAAGAGGGGAAGGTAGAGCTTCATCAAAGCCTTCTGAGAAAAGAAACAAGGTTAAAGCAGGTAAGCCTGCTAAGTTTGCTAAAAAGAGTAGCAATTCAAATAAAAGAGGTGCAAATCAAAAACAAAAGAAAAATAGCTACAGATGATTTCAACTTAAAAAAATGCAAGGGAAAGGGTTCCTACAATATACCATTTGAAAAGTGATAGAGGATACCCTTTTTTAATTTTAAAAATTGTTTTTTCAACAACCCGCAATCAGCTGATTTATACTTGATGAATCAGTTTATTTAATTCCCGTGATTTAATTCTTTCATACTCAAGAGCGCCATGAAGTTCCTCCACAAACATTGGGGATTTTCTGACGTATCTTTCTCGAATTACATCATATAACTCATAAGGAAAAAGCATATCGATAAACATAATTTGTTTTTGTTCCGAGGTTAGAGGTGCAACAGACTCATACGCTTCAATCATGACATTAAATTGTTCTTCGTTCCAGACACCTGTTGTATCCAGCAATGGGATGATCATTTTTCTCAGATCTCGAATGGGTAAATCGTAAGAAACCGTATCTAAATCAATCACCCATATTTGTTGATCAAGATCTAGAAGTGTGTTTCCAGTACCATAATCTTGATGACACAAATTAGGTGATGCTTCTATTTGTGTAACCCAATCCATGTATCCACTTTCTAATAATCTGCGTAAAGTATCAATTCCTTCTTTAATAAATGGATCAATTTCTTTTAGATACATTTGTGAAAATGGATCATCTGGAAATTGTTTTGCAACTAATTTCCAAGTTTCCATCTGTTGACATCTTTTAATATAATGATTTGGCCAACGGCCAAGTTTTTTAAATACGGGGACACCAGGAGGTGGTAAATATCCAACTGACGCAATGTGGAAAGTTGCAAGTCCTCTCATTATGAATTGTAGATCTTCTGTAACGGTTAGCTCAAATGGTCTTCCCTCAATCCATTCGTAAACAACAAACAAAAAAGGTCCATGTTTTGTATACAATTCACCGTTTTTGTTTGGGATGATACCAGGTACTCTTGTTCCTTTTTTTGCTAAGTAATCCTGTGCATGAATTGAGAAGAGTGCTTTCTTTTCTGGGCGATGAATTCTTTTTAGACAAAATGGACCTTCTTCTGTATGAACCTTCCAAACAATGGCCATCTGTCCACCTTGAATGACTTCAATAAGATTCACTTTTTTATCCCAATTACTAATTATCGTATCTGCAAGTTGAATTAGTTTTTGTTCTTCTTCTGGTGACAAAACATATTCATTGCTTTCTTCCTTATTTTCATCCTGTAAAGGGTCTACACTCAAAATTCCCACCATCCTTATCCTATTTTAAGATATAGCTTAACTAGGCTCCTTTATGGGCTGTATCTGTGATGTTTAATTATTTTCTGTTCTTAAGCAAAGGTGAATATATTTCATTAATAAATTGATTAATAACACGTGGAATCACTTTGTGTCTTCTGTAATTTAAAGTCTTTAGAACATTTTTTTGTTCTTCTTCTGATATTTTCCATTCCTCAGGGATTAGAGATAATATTTCCTCAAGTAACAATGTAGGAATGGTTTGGATCACTTCAATTTGCTCTATAAATTTTTTTTCATTTGGAATATAATTTGCAAGAGTTTGATGGGTTACATTGTTTAATACTGTTTCAGGAAGATTTTCTAAATCAGCAGCTGTCCAAGATATTGAGGAGAATATTTCGGAATGATCCATGAGCCAACAATGATAAACGCCAGGTGATTCGTTCTTTAGCATCACATTTTGATGTGTCCGATTAGTATTACATAACCAATAATCAAACACGACTACCTTTGCAAGGTCTTCAACATTTGAAATATGCCCAGCTTCTGCTTCATTTAAAGGAATAGTTTCCTCTAAGTAAAGGTTTGCAAATTGTTTTTTGGATAAATAATGTTGCTTGTTCGTATTGAGATCTGGTATTTCCTCTAAAAATATTTTAGGTATTTCAATAATTTGAACTTCTGGTACAGGAATTCCCATATATTTTGCAATACAGTAAGCGATCCATTCATTCATTAGAGCTTTTTCTTCACCAGCATGCAAAAAATGTACTGCATAGTTTTGATGATTGTCAAAAGAAACAAGATGCTTATGGTTTGATTTATGTTTTAAAGGCTTCTGATACGAGATGGGAAGCATCTTGATCAACTCTCTTTCATTACGTTATGGAGCATATCAATATACTTGGTTGCGCACTGTGAAATTGAAAAATGGTTATTTACTCTTTGGATTGCAGCATTAGACAAATGCTCATATAAAAAAGGATCGTCTAGGATTGTATAAATAGATTCTGCTGCTTCTTTAATGTTGTTTTCACGAAATAAATAACCCGTTTTTTTATGAACAACAATTTCAGGTATTGAAGAGACATTTGGTGCAACGACAGGGACACCGCAGGCCATGGCTTCAATGAAGGTGTTTCCAAAAGATTCTCCTTTCGTTGTAGCAATTGTACAACCACCAGATTGTTTAATTTTCGCATAAAGATGTGGCATTTGTTGGTAAGGGATGACAGGGAACCATTTAATGAACTCATTTAACTGCTGTTTATCCCTTTGATTTTCAAATTTAATTCTATCCTTACTTTGGTCACCACCAATGACCCAAAATTCAATGTCATCTCTTTCTGATTGCACAAGTTTGGCGATTTTAAGAAGCTGTTTCCAATTTTTTCTTTGATCTAGCCTTCCAATATATGCAACAATTTTTTTATTTGATACGATGGGATCAGCCATCATATCTATTTGATCTTCAGGAAGTTTTCTAAAGAAAGAAGTATCTACTCCATTATAGATGACCTCTATTGGAGAGTTATGTTTAACTAAGATGGATAAAACTCTTCTCTGATGCTCAGACGGAACTACAAATTTGACCGGATTCACTTTGTCGAAGCCTTCTAAATTACGTTTTAATTTAATAATTTCCGGGGTCCGAGCTTCGATTAATATTGGTCTTCTAGAATTTGTTTGTGACAGCCATTTGTAAGCTTGATTTGTATCTACCACAATAACAGCATCATAATGATTGTACTCCAGTAAATGATGAATTTCTTTCTCATCTTTTGTAACATAAACAGCAGCAACGTCCTTCATCATATGCAAGCCACCAAGATCCTTACAATATAAAAATTCAATATCTATTCCATGTTTTTTGAAGAAAATGGCACGATTCCGCCATCCAGCATTCACTCCGCCAACAGTTAAAAGGCGCCATATGACTAATAATTTCAAGTTTAGTCACTCCTCAATATCCTTTAAATATGTGATCGCTTTTAGATATTCTTCTTTTCTTCCTATATCAAAACGCTCAGCAGTAATAAGTTTACCTATGCACGTTTCTGACTTTCGAAGTTCATTGATGGCGTCAGTAAGTTGAATTTCTCCATCTACACCTGTGTTGATATTTTCTAAATAAGAAAAAATAGATGGAGTAAATATATACCTTCCTATTACAGCTAAGTTTGACGGAGGGTTATGGGTAGGTTTTTCAACGATATGAGTTACTTTGAATAAGTCAGGTTCGATTTTATTTGTTTTAACAATGCCATAGTTTGAAAGTTGTTTCGGATTTACTTCATAAAGTCCTAAAACGCTTTTTTTATGTTTTTCATAAACAGTAGTTAATTGTTTTAAGGCAGGTATTCTGTTATTTAATATAATTTCGTCAGGTAATAATACAGCAAATGGTTCATTCTGAATGAATCTTTTTCCTAACTTTATAGCATCACCGAGTCCTTTTGCAAAGGGCTGTCTTATATATTGAATATGAATATCAGGTATTTTAATTTTGTCTAATAAATGGATTTTGTTTTTTTGCTGTAAAAAAGTTTCTAATTCAATAGAACGATCGAAATAATCAAAAATTAAATTTTTTGAACGGGAAACGATGATTAATATCTCTTCAATCCCAGAAGAAATAGCTTCTTCAACAATGTAATCAATAGCGGGTTTGTTTCCAATTGGAAACAATTCCTTAGGTACAACTTTTGAAATTGGCAAACAACGCGTACCGTAACCAGCTGCAGGTATAATTGCTTTTTTTATCACATTTACATAACTCCTCTTATTTTTTAATCTAGTATATTCTGTTGAGTTTAAGTGGGAATTTGTCTAAAAACACAATTTTTTTAAAATCCAATAAGATTAGGAACACCCTTCATTTTATTCTCGTATCATACATATAAGAAATAATTATTTTTCATGAGAGGTTGTTCAAAAAGTCTCGGATTAATAATCTTTTGAACACGAATTATGAATGGAGGCTGAAAATGAAAATTGCTTTAATCTCTACAGAGAAACTACCGGTACCAGCAATACGAGGTGGAGCTATTCAAATATATTTAAACTCGGTTGCTTCCATTATTGCGAATAAACATGATGTGACAGTGATTTCTATACAAGACACAGAGTTAAAAGATGAAGAATCCAAAAAAAATGTAAGGTATGTTCGTTTTCCTGAAAATCAATATGTTGAAATGATTGAACAATATATACAAGTTGAAAATTTTGATGTGGTTCACTTATGCAATCGTCCTAACTGGATTGAGCAGCTTTGTCATGCAGCACCACAAACGAAATTTGTATTAAGTGTTCATAATGAAATGTTTTCCTATGAAAAAATGACAGATGCAGAAGGGAAACGTTGTGTGCAACAAGTTTCTCAAATTGTGACGGTAAGTGATTTTATAGGTCGGACAATAACAGATCGATTTCCAGAAGCAAAAAATAAAACGAAAACCGTATATTCCGGTGTTGACTTACATCAATACCAACCTTCATGGTCTGTAGTAGGTAAGGAAACGAGAAATAATGTTAGAGGTGAACTTGAGTTACAAGGAAAAAAAGTAGTTTTATTTGTAGGAAGACTTAGTAAAGTAAAAGGTCCTCATCTCCTTCTTCAAGCACTTCCATCCATTATTGAAAAACACCCTGATGTGATGATGGTGTTTATCGGTTCCAAATGGTTTGGTGACGATAATCTGAACAATTATGTAAGGCATTTGTATACGTTAGGTGCAATATTTGAAAATAATGTGACTTTTATTAAATTTGTTAGACCGCAAAATATTCCTCAATTGTATGCCATGTCAGATGTGTTTGTATGCTCATCACAATGGCAAGAACCTCTTGCTCGTGTTCATTATGAAGCTATGGCGGCAGGTTTACCGCTTATTACGAGTAATAGAGGTGGTAATCCAGAAGTTATAGAAGAAGGAAAAAATGGTTACATCATTCATGATTTTGAAAACCCACAAGCGTATGCAAAAGCGATTAATTTGTTATTAAATGATTCTAGTAAACGAGCGAGAATGGGTAAGTATGGTCGTAATAAAGTAGAGAAGGATTTTAGCTGGAATAGAGTTGCAGAAAATTTATCGCAAGTTTATGAGGGAGTAGTCAAGGAGAGGTGATACATTTGGATCAGGAATATGCTCAAGAAAAGCACTTAAAACGTGTTTTACAATTATACCCCTTTGAGGTTGGGGAAGTTAGATTATTAGAAAGCAGAAGTGGCAGAACAACATGGGAAGTGAATACAGATCAAGGTAAAAAAATTCTGAAACAAGCACACATGAATCCTAAACGAATGTTGTTTATTGCTGGTGCCCATAATGATTTGGTTCAAAAAGGTTTAGGTATTACTCCTATTCATAAAACGAAAAATGGGGCCATTTGTATCGGTGCAGAAGATCATGCATACGTTGTATATGATCATGTAAAAGGCAATGAGATGATTTATTACAATAAGGAGCAAATGAAGAAAATATTTGATTTTGCAGGTAAGTTTCATCAATCATCAAAAGGGTATGTTCCATCCAATGAAAGTAAAACACGAAGTAGGTTGAATAAATGGCACAAGTTATTCAGATGGAAACTACAGGAGTTAGAAGGGAACAAACTTTTAGCTCAAACCTATCCAGATGAACCTTTCTCTGTTTTATTTTTAGAGTATGCAGATAAAATGCTTGAAAGAGGAAGAACTGCCTTAAACGAACTTGATTCTGGACCGTATGAAGAGTGGATCAAACAATCTATTGAAGATAAAAGTTATTGTCAACAGGATTTTACACTAGCACGATTTACTGAATTAAATGGGGAGCCTTTCATGAGGGAGCTTCATTCGATAACCTATGATTTACCTTCTAGAGATTTACGAATTATTTTAAATAAAATGATGAAAAAGCTGTCCGTTTGGGATATTGATTTTATTATTCAATTGCTTCGTGAATACGATGCTTGTTATCCATTAACTAGAGACCAATATCGAGTTCTTTGGACTGATTTGAAATTTCCACATCTTTTCTGTGCAATTGTACACAAGTATTTTTTAAGTCAAAAACGTTCATGGGGTGATGAAAAATATATTTGGGCTTTACAAAATATTATTGCAGTTGAGGATTCTAAGGAACGATTTCTTAATCAATTCTCTGAAATAACGGAAGCTATAAAAGAAGGTGAACGAGGTGAGAAGGCTGAACAATAGAAAATCAATAGATTCACAATTTAACATTCCAAAACTTGAATTAGAAAAGTTTAAGTTTTCACCACCAGGACCAATGGGATGGAGTTTTGCTGAATATGAAAAAATGCTTGAAAATCATGAAAAAATTGTACTTAATGAATCAGCTGTAGAGGAAAATTTAGCAAATCTAGAAGGAAAACGGTTGCAGGAATATCCAAGTGAAGGATTAGTTTCACAAGATACAAATGAAAGTTTAGAGGGTGTAGGTGTTGAAGAAACCTTACAAAGTATGAAAACAGAGAAAGTTATAGATGATTCAGCTCCAGCAAAATCTGAGGATGTAAATCTTGACAATTTGACTGAAAGTTTAGATGAGAACACTCTAGAGGAAAAAGAAGTTAAAAGAATAGATCTAATCGATGGAGAGGAGGCAGATGAACATAAAATGTATAGCGGTAGAGGAACAAAAACGAATTTATTAAAAATAATAAATGATCAACAGCCTGCTAAAGAAACAGTAGATGAGTCTAAACAAGAACAAGCTGAAAAACAGGTTGATAATCAAGAAAGTGAACAAGTGAAAGAAAAACCAGTGAAAGAAAAAGAATCAAATGAAAAGCATTCAAACGAAAAACATTCAAATGAAAAACAAACAAAACAATTGAATAAGAAGGAGAAAAAATCAAATAAAGTCATTGTACCTAATAACCTTTCAGCTGCACCGTGGTTATTGAACCCTATAAATAAAACAAAAAATACGAAGCGAAAGAAAAAGAAGTAAAAAAACATGATTAAATTTGTCAATAATGTATGCATTGCTGCATATCATGTAGCGTAATTACTAAGGATGAGGAGGAATTTAGGTGGGAAGAGTGATTAAAGCGAAGGTGGATTTGGATTTTGAAGAAGGGTTTGAACTATCTCATAAAAAGAGTGCAGAGCATGTTTTAAAAGCTGTGATGGAACAAATTAGTAGTGCAACATTTGAAGAATTAGAAGTTGAATTAGAATTTGATGATGGCACCACTCATGAATTTGTCATTGGCGAAGATGCTGATGATGAAGACGAAGAAGACGATGATGAAGAAGAAGATAACGAATAAATATTAAATTGTAGAAAAAGATCTGACTCAAATCCATTGAGTCAGATCTTTTTTTGCTTTCAAAATGTATTACTCTGGAAGTTTGGTTTCATTTCTTGAACGACCTAAGCCAACGTAGGTGAATCCATGTTTTTCTACTTTATTTCTATTCAAAAAGTTTCGAGTATCCAGTACAATATTCTCATTCACTCGCCGCTTAATATCATTCCAGTCTAAATATAAAAACTCATCCCAGTCTGTAGCCACAATAATACAGTCAGTATCATTCAATGCATCATTTACATGATGAAATTGAATTACATTGGTAGTTTCATACTTTGCTTTCGGGTCATAAACGTGTACCTTGGCATTATGTGCAACTAATTTATGGATCAATCTAATTGCAGGGGAAGATCTAATATCGTCTGTGTTTGGCTTAAAGGAAAGACCTAATACAGTGATTTTTTTGTCTGTTAAATTTGGGATATAAGATTTTAATTTATCCATATACACATCTACTTGTGTCTGATTAATTTCTTCAGTAGCCATGAGTAGTTTCGGAAGGATCTCTTGCTTTTTTGATGTATAAATTAAAGATTGAAGATCTTTAGGAAAGCAAGACCCACCATATCCTATGCCTGCTTGTAAAAATTCAGATCCTATTCTTGGATCACTACCAATACCTTTAGCAACATCCATAATATCTACGTTAAATACATCACATATTCTCGCCATTTCATTCATAAAAGAGATTTTAGTTGCTAAAAAAGAATTGGAGGCATATTTTATCATTTCAGCTCCCTTCAAACTAGTAACGACAAATGGGGCATTAATACCGTAGTATAGTTGTTTCAATTTTATTAGTGACTGTTGATCATGATCTTCTAATCCCACAACAATTTTGTCAGGGTGTAACATATCCTTCACTGCCGAACCTTCCCTGAGAAATTCTGGATTTGATACAATATGGAAGCGGCTTCGTTTTACTTCAAGTTCAAGTAATATTTCTACAAGTTTATCGTTTGTTCCGATAGGAACGGTACTTTTTGTAATAATTGTTTTATGTGAATAAATTGTGTTTGCTATTGTTAGTATAACTTCATTTACAAATTGTAAATCTGCTTCTCCATCTGGAAGCTGGGGTGTGCCTACAGCAATAAGTATAGTCTCTGCTCTTCCAATGGCATCTTCAATATCTTCAGAAAAAGAGATGTTTCTGTTAAAACCAACAAGTAATTTTTCTAAACCAGGCTCAAATATTGTGATAGACCCTTCATTGAGTTTTTTTATTTTTTCACTGTCTTTATCTACACATGTTACCTTATGACCAAGCCTTGCAAAAACTACGGCTGATGTTAAACCTACATACCCTGCTCCTATGACACAAATTTCCATGTGAACACTCCTTCGTGTTGAAGAGATGATATAGTTTATATCAAACATCTGATTTTGTGACAATGGGATTTAGAAGATTTGAAATGTTATAATATTGACATTAAAAACAACGAATAATTTTAATTTTGGAGGTGGCAACATAGCTTTAATCGATAAATATGAGGCTATGGATCTATGAGAATACTTGAGGTAATTTTATTTTTACTAGTTTTAGTCATGATCATGTCTATGTTTAATAGGAAACTTAGGGGAACTAAATTAATAAAGGTTTTACCTTGGTTTTCTTTATTAATATTCATTATTCACGGTTATACTGAGGGAATGCGATGGCAACTGAGCATATTGTATATTTTAATTATTTTACAACTATTTTTAAGTTTCAAATTTATTAATCAATGGATGTTTGAACATATACGTCTAAAAAAAGCGATCTCTGTATTGGTGATATTGTTTTTTGTAGTTTCCTTACTATTTACTTACGCATTTCCCGTGTATAAAATGCCAGTACCAGAAGGGAAATATGAAGTTGGAACCGTTTCATTTGATCTTGTAGATAATAATAGACAAGAGATATATAGTGAGAATATATCTACAAATAGAAAAATTAAAATACAGATGTGGTATCCTGCACAGGATGTTCAGGAATACAATTTAGTACCTTGGTTAGAAAAAGATGCCGGTACAGTTGCTAAAGGGGTAGCAAAAATGATGGGATTCCCTCAATTCGTCTTAAGTCACACTGCTTTGGTTATGTCTAATTCATATGAAAATCCACCAATATTGGAAGGGGAGGATTTATGGCCAGTCGTAATGATCTCTCACGGGTGGACGGGATTTAACAATATTCATGCAGATGTAGCTGAATTGTTGGCTAGCCATGGTTATTTAGCGATCTCTATTGATCATACTTATGGATCTGCGGTAACTGTTTTTAATGATGGAGAAGTAGCTTATGTGAATGAGGATGCATTGCCTGAAAGGGAAATCACTCCAAATTATTTGGAGTATGCAAATACATTAGTAAATACATTTGCTGGAGATATAAACTTAACATTAAATCATTTAGAGAAAATTAATGTTGGTAAGGTAGATGAGAAATTCAAAGGGAAATTAGATCTTTCTAATATTGGAATAATCGGCCATTCTACAGGTGGAGGAGCCTCAGTTGCCACTGCTTTGGATGATGATCGAGTAAAAGCTTTAATTGGTATGGATGCTTGGGTAGAACCTATTCAAAAAAATAAACTGGATGCGGGATTGCAAATCCCCTCTTTATTTTTAAGAAGTCATGAATGGGAAGAAAGTTTGAATAATGAAAACTTATTTCTGCTATTAGACAAAAATAAACCGCCAACAGATTTATTTCAAATTAATAATACGGGGCATCAGGATTTTTCCATGATTTATATGTATTCTCCGCTTAGCAAGTACTTTCATATTACGGGTGAATTGGATGGAAGAGAGGGTGCTAAGATTCAACATGAATTTATTTTGAACTTTTTTGATTTGTATCTAAAAAAATCTGCTAATAAGTCCATTGATGATGTTGCTAACGAATTTGATGTTGTAAATAAGCTTTATAGTAAAACATCGAGTGAATAGTTTGAAGTATAATTGAAAAAAAGATAGAAGCAATGTGAGGTTTTTTTAATGACTGGTGAAAATGAGACGGTGTATGAAATGGATAATGAAAAATTAGTGGAATTGCGTAAGCATCAATTTATTTTACTTAATCTTACTTTTCTTTTCATTTTGATATTGTTTCTAGTCTTATCTATGTTGGATATTACTACAAAACAATTTTATTTTGGAAGTTCTATATTATTTGCTATTCAATTATTTTTATATTTAAAGTTTGGCAAAACGGATGTGCTCATACATACTAAAAAAATGAAAGAGTTGCACAAATACGAGAAAAAGAAGCTAGGTAAAGAAGAGAGAAAACAACGAAATTTGGTGATAGGGTTACAATTTTTCGCCATTGTTTGTTTTGTTATGATGGGTACAATTACTCCTTCTGAAAAATTTTTTAATTTATTAACCTTTTCATCTGTATTTTATTTCTTTTTTGTCATGATGATATTAGTCAACATAATTACATTTATTCGGAACAGAGCGTTTGATCGTAATAAAAATCTTGAAGGCTTTACGATGAAGATGTTTTTAATCAATATTTTATTTGTTTTCTTTATTGTTAGTATTTTAGTGATCAGTTCCATCTTATTAATAAGGCTCTGACATGTAAAAATTTGTTTACTAAATTTCACGACCTAAGCCTAGGTATCAACATAGTCTTAGGTCTATTTAGTATGTAATAAAAATGGTTTAAAGTAACATTTAGGATGAGTAATAAAGCATAATTTAAATAAAAGTTAAATTAAGGTTATAAAATGAGGTGAGGAATATGAACGATGAAATTAGATCGTTTAAAAATGAAAAAATGTTGTTTTCCACAGGGATGGTTGGATTTATAGCGGGGTTGTTTTGTATGAGTTACTATTTTTATCAAGGTAGTTCAATTGTCCCACCAGAAGGTGACATTTTTAAAGCAGTTTCTTTTAATTTTGCGATTGGCTTATTCGCACTCACTACCGCTTTTCTTATGCCTTTTGTAAACTTTTCAAAAGTAAAGGGTAATCTCTTTCGATTTTCAGTTTTCCTCACATTTGTAATTGCAATATTTTTAGAGACATTTCAGAATATTAGAGGTGTTGATCCTAGATTTTCAGCTAGTACTGAATCTTTTGATCAAATTTTAGGGTCTGTATTTGGATTAGATGCGATGTTGATTATATTAACCTATTTATTTTTCACATGGCAAGTCTTTCGTCCCAGTACCTTATTTTTTTCGTCAAATATGGTTTTGGGGATTCGTTATGGTATGTTATCAACATTAGTTTCATTTGCAGCAGGGATTTGGATCTCAGAACTGTCCAGTCGATATACTGGGGAGGATGGTAATATCATTTGGCTCCATGGGTTAGGTTTTCATGGTGTGCAGCTTATTCCCATCATGGCATGGTTACTTGGAAAAAGCAGAATTCATAACCAGAAGAGTCTGATCCATGTGACAGGTTTATTATGGTTAATTGTTAATTTGTCTGTTGGAATTCAAACCTATGTAGGTAAGTCAATTTTTGAGTTGTCCCCAGTTATGAGTACGGGTTATATTGCATCTATTTTGTGTTTCATTTTGATCAGTTATGTATTATTTCATGTTCTACTAGATAAGAAGGGTGCTGACTTCAAAAAGATGGTTTGATAACTTTATAAATGATTATCTGTTTTTTCAACTACAACAAAAAGAAAATAGAGGGAATCTGTGGTCTTATTGCACTAATTTTCGTTAATTTTTAATGGTTGTCAAATTCAATGTAATAAGACCACTAAATACCTTTATTTTTGATTACTTCAATATGAATAGAAGTTATGTTACCAAGGGACTGGATCATTCTTAAGTTCTTTTTGCCAGAACGTTTGTAGTTGTTTTTTCATTTCACTACTCATTTTTTGATCACTAGCTGATAAATTATCAAATAGCTGCTGTTCATTTTTTACACCAGGTATGACTGTAGATACTGCATCATAAGAAAGAATAAATCTTAAAGCAGCTTGTACCATGTTTTGATCTTCATTAGTAACATAATTAATTTGCTTTAACAGATCAAATCTACGATGAATGATCTCATCAGACCATCTGCTTCGAATTCCCTCAAACTGACTGTTTGCATTATACTTTCCGGATAACCATCCCGAATCAAGCGGAACTTTGGCAATAATACCAATACCTCTTTCTTTTGCCATTGGAAATGCTGCAGCAGTTTCTTGATGAAATATATTAAACAATACCTCTAATACTTGGCTATTTGTATTTTGAATAACTTCTAACATTTCTTTACTAGAATCAACAGAAGCTCCATAAGCTCTTATTTTGCCATCTTTTTTTAAGTTTTCCAGTTCTGCATAAATTGGACTTTCTCCATTTAAATATTCAAAAGGAGGATTATGTAATAAGATAGTATCGATATAATCGGTTTGTAATCTTTTTAAACTTGTTTCTAGTGATTTTTTTAATTGGGTTGGGCTGAAATCTTTACCAACCTTCGTGTTTACCACAACTTGATCCCTTTTACCTATAAAGGCTTTTCCTAATAATTCCTCACTTTTTCCACCACCGTAATTTGGGGCCGTATCAAAAAAATTGCAACCTTGATCTATAGCAGTATGAACTAAAAAAATCGCTTCTTGCTCTGACATGTTTCCCCAGTCTTTTGCATTACCTAATTGCCATGCCCCGAAACCGACTTCTGAAACCTTAATACCTGTACTGCCTAATATTCTAGTTTCCATATCATAAATACCTTCCTTCCATGTTATATGAAAAATTTTAACACAATCCCAGTCATAATATACAGTTTCTAATAAAACATTAAAGGGACTTATGCTCAGTAATTAATAAACTTCAGTCTTGACTCACTATTAATAGTTAGATAAGATTTCGTATAAATAGATTGAAGTAATATTTTAGTTAACTTGGATAGGAGTGAACAGAAATGTCAGAAGAGTTGTAGAAACTAGAGATATTGTCTTACCCGAAGCGAGTGCACCAGCAGCAAAGTATTCAAATGAAATTGAACAATAATTATGATTATTAAATAAATATAAGAATACGCCTAATCCGTTATTAGGTGTATTTTTTTGCATTAAAGTAGCATTCGATAAGGGGAACCCAATGAAAATAGTTCCTTACTTTTTTCTTAAAACAAACTGTAACTCTTTTGTAACCCATCAGTACTAGTATGTAATATATGATTTAGATGCAAGAGCTTAAATCTATCTTATATAAAAAAATCTAACAAATACAGGGAGAGATTCGAATGAAAAAATATGCAATGATTATTACATTAGCAGCTACTTTACTAGTTGGAGGCACGCTTCAACCTAGTTTTGCAAATCCAAATTTATTTCAAGAATCGAAAAATACATCAGATATAAACTTAATTAAGAATTTAGAACAAGCAGTATTGGTAAAAGAACACGATTTATCTTTTGAAAATGATTTTCTAGAAGTAAATGCCTCTTTACCAGAAATTCAAGGTTTAAAAGACGAAAACTTTCAAGGTAAAACCAATGAGAAAATCAAGATGATATTTGAAAAGAAGATAGAAGAATTAACAAAGGATGCAAAAGAGCATGCACAAGAAGCCAAAGAAAGTGGATGGAATTTTCACAAATATTCATTAGATATGGGCTATGATATGAAAATTGCTGGAGAATTAGTTTCGATTGTGTTTGAAACAAGTACTTATACAGGTGGTGCAAATGCAACTAGTATTGTAAATTCAGTAAATATAGTGAATCAAATCGAAGCGAAAGAAGTAAGTATTACAGATTTAATAGAAATAGATACAATCAATGAACTAGTCTTGAGAGAAATTAATAAAAATCCAGATGATTTTTTCAAACCAGGAGATCTTGGATTCCAAACAGTAGAAGAGAATCAGGCTTTTTATGTTGAAGGGAAACAATTGGTATTAATTTTTGATGAGTATGAAATCGCTCCTGGTACCGCTGGCACACCATCTATTTCCATTTCATTTGATAATGAAAGGATGTATCATACGTATGGTGATGAAGTCATTCAAACTGAAGAGATATTTGTAATCATTAATGGAGAAGTACAAAGTTATACTCAACAACCAATCGTTATGAACAATACAATTATGGTTTCTCTCAGAGGAATATTTGAAGTTTTGGGTGCAGATGTAAAGTGGGATCAAACAACTAAAACAGTAAAAGCTACAAAAAGTGAAATTGAAATTGTATTAACAATAGGTGATGAAGTAATAAAAGTGAATGATAAATCTATCATTTTACAACATCCTTCAATATCTATAAATGGATCAACAATGATTCCTTTACGATTTGCAAGTGACGTACTTGGTGCAAATGTAGAGTGGAATCAAGATACCAAAAAAGTGACAATAAAGACAAACTAAGATTATATAGTTTAGTTTAACTAAACGTAAATACAGAATAAAAGAGTGATGTGAATTGTTAAAAGTACTTAAAAATACCTTCATAATATTTATAGTCTTGATTATACTATCAGGATGTAATGTGCTTGAATCACCTACTTCTCTTATAAAACCACCTAAGTTAGGAGACTCTCAAGCTGATTTAATGAATGCTGTACAAGCAGCTTTACCTTCAGGAGTGATATTGCTTAGTCCAGTTGAAAAAGGTGATGCATCTCCTTTTCACCTCATAGATTTAGATCAGGACAAAAAGGATGAAGCCGTTATTTTTTATTATGATGCTATAAAAAATACAGGGATACAAGGTCTGATTTTTATAAAAATCAATGGGATTTGGCATTTGGATCAAACCTTTTCAGGCTTAGGAATAGAACTATACGATTTACAGTTTGCTGATGTTACAGGAGATGGAAGATTAGAAATTATAGCAGGTTATGCAAATGGTGTGTTAGAAAAGGGTTTGAATATTTATGAGTGGCAAGAAGGAAATATTGAGACTTTATTTGATACTGCTTATTCTAAATTTGTAGTGGATGATTTAAATCAGGATGGATTAAATGAAATAACAATATTGTTAGTCAATCGAGGGGTTTCAGCAGCAGTAACCACGCATCTTTATAAACAAAATGAGTTTATAGCTTTAGATGACATGTTATTAGATGAATTCGGTAGTTATGAAAACGTCACCTCAGGTTTTGTGACAAATGAGAGGCGAGGATTGGTATTGGATATTCAAGTAGGTGCTCATGCTGCCTATACTGAAGTTCTATTATTAGAAAACAATCAACTTCAAAAAGCCTCAGATGAAATGGAGAATTTAACTTGGAAAGACTATCCTGTACATAGTGAAGATACAGATTTGGATGGGATTATTGAAATTGGTAAATTAATTCCTCCTGTTGGATTTGAAAATGAATCTTATGCGACTACCCCATATATTACAGGATATTATCAGTGGATTGGTAACGATGAATTAAAATTAAAATTACAAAGATTTTATGAATATCAAAAAGGATTTTATTTTGAATTTCCTAAGGAGTGGAATAGTTTATTAACGATCGAGAGATCAGATAATGAACAGGAAATATCCTTTGTAACCATTTTAGGGGGGGATTTAGTTTTTGATGTGATTTCTATTCCTGTTGAAGAGTGGGAATCAAATGAGAATATGTTTGAGTTGGGTCGGAACAACAAATATGTATTTGCCACGAGTGTAGTTAACTCAGAGTTAAACATGTATTTTCACCTTCTTTAAATTGTAAAGATAGGCTGCTGAACTAGCGAAACTCTAGAAGTAAGAGATAAAAGGTGAGTGGGTTATTTGAGAACAATACTAGTATTAGAAGATGAAATGAGTATACGCAGTTTTATCACGATTAATTTAGAGAGAAAAGGTTATAAAGTGATTGAAGCTGAAACAGGAGAACAAGCATTAGAACTATTATCAGGGCACAATGATTCTATCGATATTGCATTATTAGATGTCATGTTGCCTGGCATCGATGGGTTTGAAGTCTGTCAAAAATTAAGAGAAATAAATGAGAGAATTGGAATTATCATGTTAACGGCAAGGGTACAAGAGGTGGATAGAGTTCATGGATTGATGTCTGGAGCGGATGATTATATTAACAAACCTTTTATCCCATCAGAATTAATGGCAAGAATTTATTCCTTATTAAGAAGAATGAACGTCTCAATAGATGAATTAAACAAAAATAATCAAGAGCTAGTCACTTTAATTCCAGATGAGAAAAAAATCAAAAGAGGAGATCAGTTGATTGATTTGACCCCAACTGAGTTTATGATATTACAGTTTTTGAGAAAGCAGAATGGGCAAGCTGTAAGTAGAGATGATTTATTAGATGAGGTTTGGGGACTTGATTATCCTGGTGATCCTAAAATAGTGGATGTGAATATGAGAAGGCTCCGTCAAAAAATAGAAGACAATCCTTCACAGCCTAAATGGATTGAAACGGTATGGGGTTATGGATATAAATGGACGGGTGATACGCCATGAATGGTATAAAAAGAAGAATCGTTTTTAATTTTATGTTTATCATATTATTAACGATTTTATTGCTTTTGAGTGTGTTTTTTTCTGTGGTTTATAATTATTACTATAATGGCGTTACGAATGCATTAATGAATCATGCACATACAACAGCTTCGTTTGCAAATCGATACATGACTCTTTCTATTAGTAATATCGAACAAAACTTATCACAAATTAAAGAGAATTTTACTTACGATCAAGCAGAATTACAAATTTTAGATACAGAGGGTACCATACTAATAACATCTAGTGGGTTTAACGTTAATAAAACGGTGGATACAGATGATATAAAAAAGGCATTACGTGGAGAAAGCGGGATTTGGAAAGGAGTTAATAAAAGCACAGACGAAAAAATCATGGCTGTCTCTACTCCAATTTTAGTCGATGGAAAAGTAATTATAGTTGCAAGATATATGACTTCACTAGAACAAATTGATCAAAAAATAAAAAGTACTATGATTTTCAGTATAGTCATTGCTCTTTCCGTAATGTTAATCGTTTTTATGATAAGTTATAAATTAGCCTCCAATATATCTTCCCCCATTAAAAACATAACTGAAGCTTCACGTAAAATTGCTAAAGGAAGATATGATATCAAGCTAAACGAAAATGATCGGGATGAAATCGGTATTCTTTCTAAAAACTTTAATGAAATGGCAGTTGAAATTAAAAATACAGAGCAGTTAAAAAATGAATTTATATCTTCGATGTCACATGAATTGAGAACACCACTTACAGGTATTAAAGGTTGGAGTGATACAATTTTAACAGGTGATCGAGGTAACAAGGAAGAAACAGAGCGGGGATTAAAGATTATCAATAAAGAAACGGATCGTTTAATGGAATTAGTGGAAGAATTATTAGATTTCTCTAGGTTAGAAGCCAATAACTTGAATTTATCCATTTCAAAATTTTCAATTACAAAATTACTTGAAGATGTGATTTTGCAAATGAGTATAAAAGCTAAGAGAAAAGGAATTCAAATCCATTTTAATCATAAGGATGAGATTGAAATCATTGCTGATAACCATCGTTTAAAACAGGTGTTTATTAATTTGCTTGATAATGCCATAAAGTTCTCTAATACCGAGGCTTCAATAGAAGTTACAGCAGAAGAGAATAACAATAATGAAATTGAAGTATGTATCAAGGACCATGGAATCGGAATTGAGAATAATAAATTAGAAAAGATTAAAGAAAAATTTTATCAAGTAGATGCGAATAAAGAAGGTACAGGAATAGGTCTAGCAGTAGTTCAACAACTCGTTCAGCTTCATAAAGGTCGACTTTCTATAATAAGCAAGTGGAGTCAGGGGACGGAGGTTACCGTCGTTTTACCTAAAGAGGTTTGATTATTAATTCAATCCATTAGATTTAGTTGTTGTTTGTAATTTCCCTGGTATAATACAATAATAATGAGTTGTTCGCTAAAATTAACAGCATGGTGGGTGTTTTATATGACTAAATTTATTGGTTTTATTTTATTATGGCAAATCCTTGGGAATCCATTTATAGCTTTATTTATCATTTTTATCATTTTATATTTTTTAGACAGACGTTTTTTTGGTTTTTTTCCTAGCTTAACAAAACCTTTTAAACGTATGAGGAAAATATCAAATTTGAGACAACAGGTAAGACTTAATCCTAATGATGTCTCTTCTAAATATGAATTGGCTAGTTTATTGATGGAAAAGAAAAAGTATGGTGAAGCAAACCAGATTCTTACTGAAATTCTCCCAAGGATGGATCAAGATTCACATGTATTGTGTGATCTTGGTTTGACCCATATTAAGATGGGCAACATTCAAGAAGGGGAGAAATATATATTAGAGGGATTAAAAATAAATCCTAGAACAGGGTATGGACAACCTTATTTGGAATTGGCTAAAGTTTTTATTCAAACTGATCGGGATAAAACTTTTCAATATTTACAGGAATTTCGCGGGATTCATTCCTCTTCTTGTGAATCTTATTATTTGTTAGGAAAACTTTATGAACAGAGTGGAAGTAAGGAAGAAGCTAAGCAGGCTTTTAAAGAAGTTATAGAGATTTATAAATCGTTACCTAAGTATATGAAAAGACATGAACGAAAATGGGCAATACGCAGCAGATTTAAATCTTAGTAATCATGAAAAATACAAACCCCAAAAAGATACTTCATACTTTTGTGTGATATCTTTTTGGGGTTTTCCACGCTTTATTTGCGCAGGTCTCCCAATTCCTTCACGATGGCTTCCATTTCTGAAATACTATAATTGGTTTTACTTGTTACCAAATCATAAATATCTTTAATTTCTTCATATCGTTCAAGTTTAAAATGTTCAGGATTCATTGCAGCAGCTGTTGCCATTTTTAATTTTTGTATGATTTCTTCTACCATAAACCGTATATTTTCATTTGTTTTTTGAGTTAAATCCATTGACTATTTCATCCCTTTCAATAGTTCATGTCAAGTAAAGTAAAATCACAACTTATTGTATCACGAATAACAAAGAAGTGGTATGATAGAGACATACCATTTAATGAATGGTTTTTGGGAGATGATGAAATTTTAAAGGAGATGTTTTAAATTGAATTCCCCAAATCAAATGTGGTTATCTATTGAAAAAGAGTATAGAAAAATGATTGTAAACAATGTTTGGTGTTCTAACTGTAGCGATGCGGTAAGCATTGCTCAATATGTGATACAAGAACATTCAACTGGTATAGTATTACAAGGTAAATGTAAAAACTGTGGACAAGAAGTTGCAAGAGTAGTAGACTTTGAAAACTAAATTTCTTATTAATTTTTTTTAATTCTTCATTATAATGAACATTGATTTAATGAATTTTTATTAATTTTATTATTGAACTCAACTATCAACCTGTGCTGGTATATTCTCTCTCCCACGTCTGTGGGTTTTTTTATTTTCATTTCATTCCTGCAAAACCAGCCCCCAGTAAATTTATTTTTTATTAGCATACTTTTCATTATTTCTTTAATATGTTATCTTATTTTTTTGCATTAATAATCACCTTAATTAAAATAAATGCACATTATATAAAATTAATAAATTTATATATTGTGCATTATTAATATATATGATACATTATTTAAAACGCATTAACACATTAAAGTAAGAGGGTGTGAGATTGTTATGTCATTAAGTGAAGAAGCACTAGAACTGCATCGATTGAATAAAGGGAAGTTAGAAGTAAATACTAAAGTAGAAGTTAAAACGGCTAAGGATTTATCACTAGCTTATTCACCTGGAGTAGCAGAGCCGTGTAAAGAAATCCACAAACATGAAGATGCGGTTTATGACTATACCATAAAAGGGAATAGTGTTGCTGTCATCTCTAATGGAACAGCCGTATTGGGCCTTGGAAATATTGGTGCTAAAGCGTCACTTCCAGTAATAGAAGGAAAAGCAGTTTTGTTTAAAAGTTTTGCAGGAGTAGATGCTTTCCCTATTTGCTTGGATACAACAAATGTGAATCAGTTTGTTGAAACTGTAAAATTGCTAGAGGCTACTTTTGGGGGTATTAATTTAGAGGATATTGCTGCACCCGCATGTTTTGAGATTGAAGAACGTTTAAAAAATGAGTTAAATATCCCAGTTTTTCATGACGATCAGCATGGAACAGCCATTGTAACAGTAGCTGGATTAGTAAATGCACTAAAATTAGTTAAAAAATCAATGGGCTCTATAAAAGTAGTAGTGAATGGTGCAGGTTCAGCTGGTATTGCCATTGTAAAGTTATTAAATCGATTTGGTGTCAATAATATCATCTTATGTGATTCTAAAGGTATCATTTATGAAGGACGTGAGTTCGGCATGAATGATGTTAAACATGAAATGGCTTGTTTAACAAATTTCAAAAAAGAAAAGGGAACAATAGTTGATGCCATGAAAAAAGCAGATGTATTTATTGGTGTTTCTGCTGCAAATGTTGTAACAAAACAAATGGTACGTTCCATGAATCAGAATGCGATTATATTTGCTATGGCAAATCCAATTCCAGAAATTATGTATGAAGATGCGATTGAAGCAGGTGCAAGAGTCGTTGGTACTGGGCGCTCTGATCTTCCAAATCAAATTAATAATGTCTTAGCTTTTCCTGGCATATTTCGAGGTGCATTAGACGTACGTGCAACAGATATTAATGAGAAAATGAAAGAAGCAGCCGTATTTTCAATTGCTTCACTAGTTTCAGATGAGGAGTTAAGTGAAGACTATGTAATACCAGCTCCATTTGATAAACGTGTTGCTCCAGCTGTAGCCAAAGCTGTAAGTAAAGCGGCAGTTGATTCAGGTGTTTCTATGGAAAGATATAAAACTGCACTTATTTAAATAGCTAACTCGGAAATTTGTTTTCCGAGTTTTATTATGCCTTTTATTTAATATTTTTATAATACATATTAAATATAATTCCAATTTTATATATTGTGCATTATTTTTAAATATGATACATTATATATAAATAAGACGTATTATATAGATTAGGGGATGAATGATAATGATTGGTATTAATGGTATGGGGAGAATTGGTAGACTTGTTTTACGTAAGGCTTTTGATTCAAACCTAAGTCTAAACGACCCAAGGGTAGTTGCAATTAATAGTAAATATTCTATAGAGACGGTAAGTCACTTAATTAAATATGATACAGTTCATGGAAAGTTTGATGGTTCCGTAGAAATTGAAGATGGGGATCTAATCATTAATGGTTTTAGAGTGAAGGTAACCTACGAAATGTACCCGGAAAACATTCCTTGGGAAAAACTTGGTGTAAAGGTTGTTATAGATTCAACAGGACAATTTAACAACAGAGAAAGTGCACAAAAACACTTGCAATCAGGTGCTGAGACTGTTATTAACACAGCCCCTGCAAAGGATATGGATTTAACAGTAGTGATGGGAGTCAATGATCACCTCTATGATCCGGAAAGTCATAAACTCTTATCATCAGCTTCATGTACAACAAACTGTGTTGCACCCATTTTAGATGTTTTAGATAAAGCATTTTCTATTAAAAATGGATGGGTTACTTCTGTTCATTCCTATACAAACGATCAAAAACATTTAGATAATCCACATCATGACTTACGTAGAGCACGTGCTTGCACTCAATCTATTATTCCAACAAGTACTGGGGTAGGTAAAGCGCTTAAAAATGTCATACCACACCTAGCGCCGATTATTCAAGGATTGTCCGTACGAGTACCTACTCCTGATGTTTCATTAATTGATATGACAATTCAAGTGCATGACGATGTCACTTTAGAAAAGGTTCAAAAATTATTTGAAGGTGCATCCAGAGGTCATTTATCTTCATATTTGGATTATATAAATGACCCTTTAATTTCAAGTGATTTTATTGGAAATGAAAAATCAGCTGTAATTGATGGGCTATCATTATCAGTTGCTGGTGATCAGATCAAAGTGTTGGCTTGGTACGATAATGAATGGGGATATTCCTGTCGTGTAGTTGATTTAGCTCATTTGGTGATCAATAAACAAAAACAAGGAGAGTGTGAATTATGGGACAAAACGGTCATATGAACGACTTAGGCACCATTTTATGTAAACACTGTGGGGAAGTGATAGATACAGTAGATACAGATAATGTCGTCACATTTTATAGCTCTTGTAAAAATGATCATTGCAATGAATTAAATTCGGAGGTACTTTTCAATGACAGTGAAGGTTAAACGTATATTCCATTTTCATGAAGGTAACGCAAATATGAAATATTTACTTGGCGGTAAGGGTGCAAACCTTGCAGAAATGACTAATATAGGACTACCGACACCTCCAGGTTTTACAATAACTACAGACGTATGTAGAGAGTATTATAAATGTAATGGACGACTTCCTGAAGGGTTATTTGATGAGGTATCTAGTGCATTGAAAGAATTGGAACAGGTGAAGCAGCAGACTTTTGGAGACCCAGAAAATCCTCTATTAGTATCCGTTCGATCCGGTTCTGTTGCTTCTATGCCAGGTATGATGGATACTATTTTAAACCTAGGATTAAATGATCAGACGGTAAAAGGACTAGCTAAAAATGCTCAAGATGCTCGTTTTGCCTATGATTGTTATCGTAGATTGATTCAGATGTTTGGGAATGTCGTTTTTGGTGTGGAATCACATTCATTTGAAATAAAAATACATGAGATAAAAATGAAGAATAAATACCAACATGATAGTGATATTTCGGCAGAAGACTTACAATTTTTAATTGATGAGTTTAAACAATTGATTAAATATCATTCAAATAGAGAATTTCCTCAGGATGTTAATGTTCAATTGAGTTTAGCCATCGAAGCTGTTTTTGAATCTTGGAACAATCAACGTGCCAAAGTGTATCGTAAAGCTTATGGTATTCCAAGTGAACAAGGGACTGCAGTAAACATTCAATCTATGGTCTTTGGAAATTTAGGGGAAGAAAGTGGCACAGGAGTATTATTTACTAGAGACCCATCTACTGGAGAAGCAAATTTATTTGGAGAGTTTTTAACTAATGCACAAGGTGAAGATGTTGTTGCAGGAGTAAGAACACCTATCGCAATTGAGTTTCTTAAGGATCAATTTTCTGAAATTTATAATCAATTATATGAAATTGCTAGTTTATTGGAAAAGCAATATAAGGATATGCAGGATATTGAATTTACAATTGAAAACAATAAATTATATATTTTACAGACTCGTAACGGAAAACGAACAGCACAAGCTTCAGTAAAAATTGCTGTGGATTTATCCAAAGATGGGCTGATTACCAAAAAAGATGCATTGCAAAGAATAGAAGTAAATCAATTGGAACAGCTTTTCCATCGTTCAATTGATGATCAAAATAAATTAGATGTTATTGCAAAAGGACTTCCAGCTTCATCTGGAGCAGCTTCTGGGAAAGTTGTGTTTGATCCTGATACTGCTCAACAACTAGCTAATGATGGGGAAAAAGTTATTTTGGTTAGAATTGAAACAACTCCTGAAGATATACATGGTGTTTTTGCTGCAGAAGGAGTTTTAACAAGCAGGGGTGGAATGACTAGTCACGCAGCAGTAGTAGCCAGAGGTATGGGTAAACCTTGTGTATGTGGCTGTAATGAATTAGAGATTGACTTAAAGGCAAAAACCTTTATGGTTGGTGATATTACTGTGAATGAAGGAGACTGGATTTCCATAGATGGATCTTCCGGTCAAGTTATTCAAGGGGAAATAAAATTAAAGGATCCTGAAATTTCTGAAGAGTTATCCACTTTATTAAATTGGGCTGATGAAATAAGAGAATTAAAGGTTTATGCAAATGCGGATAATGGCATAGATGCAAAAAAAGCCCGTGAGTTTGGAGCAGAAGGTATTGGGTTGTGTCGCACGGAACATATGTTTATGTCGCCTAGCAGGTTGCCAATTGTTCAAAATATGATTATGGCTCAAACATTTGAAGAACGAAGAGTACATTTAGACCGTTTATTGCCATGGCAACAATCTGATTTTGAAGATTTATTTCATGAAATGAATGGGTTACCTGTTACGATTCGATTGTTGGATCCACCTCTTCATGAATTTTTACCTAAACTAGAAGAATTATTACTACAAAAACAAAGAGTTGATTTAGGTGTTGATACAGAGACGAATATAAAAGAATTAGATTCATTAATTAATAAAGTTCGCAATTTACATGAGATGAATCCCATGTTAGGACAACGAGGATGCAGATTAGGAATTTTATTTCCAGAAATTTATGATATGCAAATTGAAGCTATTTTTCGTGCGATACTTTCCAGCCTGAAAAAAGGAATAGAAGTCATGCCACAATTAATGATTCCACTTATTAGTGATGTGAATGAATTAAAAAGATTAAGAGAGCTAGTGAATCAAGTTGCAAAGGAAATTTTAGGTGAAGAAATTAAGTATTGTCATTATGAAGTGGGTACGATGATTGAAGTTCCTCGTGCCGCTTTAACTGCAGATGAAATTGCTCAATATGCAGATTTCTTTTCCTTTGGAACAAATGATTTAACTCAAATGACGTTCGGATATAGCAGAGACGATGCAGAAGGTAAATTTCTCGATAGGTATACAGAAGAACATATATTAGAAAATAATCCTTTTGAAGTTTTAGATCAAAAAGGAGTAGGTAAATTAATACAATGGTCTGTAGAAAACGGTAAATCTGTAAAACCGAATTTGAAAACAGGTGTTTGTGGAGAACATGGTGGGAACAAAGAATCCATTTTCTACTGTCAGCAAATTGGATTGGATTATGTTAGCTGCTCTCCATATCGAATTCCACTAGCAAGAATCGCCGCTGCCCAAAGTGCAATTGAATTTAAATAACTTTTAGTTAATAATTAAAGTAAATATGTTAAGTTTATATTGTTGAGCAACGTATGCACTATTGGAGGTGAAAATAATCGAACTCACATCTCGCCAATTAAAAATTATAGAAATTGTACAAGAAAATGTACCTATTACTGGAGATCAAATTGCAGAAATGATTGGGGTGAGCAAGCCTACAATACGCTCAGATTTATCCGTTCTTGTCATGGTAGGTTATCTTGAAGCCAAACCAAAGGTAGGATATTTTCCAGGAAAATCAGCCTTACCTAACTACGAAGCGGCAAAAAAATTAGAGCAAATTAAAGTCAAAGACATTCAGAGTATTCCTGTTGTTGTAAAAGAAACAACAACGATACACGATGCAGTAGTCACTCTTTTTATGGATAATGTTGGAAGTTTAGTCGTGAGTGATGAAGATGGAACTTTGAAGGGAGTTTTATCAAGGAAGGACTTGTTAAAAGTCACATTAGGCAACCCTGCATCTTCTACAATGCCAGTACACCTGGTTATGACAAGACAGCCTAATATCGTTACCATTCAACCTGATCAATCTGTAGTTGAAGCCGCTAAAAAAATGATTGAACATGATGTGGATACGTTGCCTGTAATTTCAGAGAAAGACGAAATCATAGGAAGAATTACGAAAACGAATATGACTCGTTTATTGTTGGACTTAACTGATACTTTATTATAATTCATTGGAGGATTCATAGTGGACGAGAAACTTAGATATAAAATTTTTATATGTTCAGATTCCATAGGAGAAACAGCAGAAACTGTAGTGAAAGCTACTGCGCGTCAATTTGATATGACTCAAATTGAGATCAAAAGGGTAGGTCATATTCAATATGAAGATCAAATAAAAGTTGTCATGGAAGATGCATATTCAGAAAATGCAGTCGTTGCCTACACTCTTGTACAACCTGAGCTTCGTGAAATGATGAAACAAGAAGCCATTCGTTTAGGTGTAAGAGCAGTTGATATTATGGGTCCAATGATGCAAGCTTTTATCGATACATTTAATAATATTCCTAAACAAGAACCTGGATTGCTTCATAAAATGGATGAGAACTACTTTAAAAAAGTAGAAGCGATAGAGTTTGCTGTTAAATTTGATGACGGTCGTGACGTGAGAGGTCTTTTGCAGGCTGAATTAGTCTTGGTTGGCATATCCAGGACTTCAAAAACACCTTTAAGCATCTTCCTTGCACATAAAGGAATTAAAGTGGCAAATCTTCCTTTAGTACCTGAAGTGAAACCACCAAAAGAGTTGTTTGAAATTCCTAGAAGTAAAGTAATCGGTCTAACTATGCAGCCAGAACAAATCTTGAGGATTAGAAAAGAAAGATTGAAAGCTTTGGGCATGCCTTCTGGAGCAAATTATGCAACTTTAGATCGCATTATAGAAGAGCATAAAATAGCAAGTGATTTAATGAAAAGAGTAGGATGTCCAATTATTGATGTAACTGAAAGAGCGATTGAAGAAACAGCTGCTATTATTATAAGTTTACACGATAGTAACTTACATTCATAACTAAATTCAAATATAGATTCAAGACAAATCATAGGAATACTGAGAATTTAGGAGTCGGTTTAGATTAAAATATTCATAAAAAGGAGAGGGTATCTTGGAGCGTGAATTAGCATTAGAGATTGTAAGAATAACAGAGTTAGCTGCATTAGCATCTGCTCCTTGGATGGGACGTGGCAATAAAGAAGGTGCTGATCAAGCAGCTACCTCAGCTATGAGATATGTATTAAATTCAGTATCCATGAAAGGTACAGTTGTTATAGGCGAGGGTGAAATGGATGAAGCACCTATGTTATATATAGGTGAAAGTGTTGGGAGTGGGACAGGTCCTGAACTAGATGTTGCAGTTGATCCTTTGGATGGTACGGAAATTGTAGCTAAAGGACTTAATAATGCACTTGCTGTGATTGCAGTCGCAGATAAAGGAAATTTACTTCATGCTCCTGATATGTATATGGAGAAATTAGCGGTTGGGCCTGAGCTAGTGGGTGTTCTAAGTATTGATGATCCATTAAAAGATATGATTTATAAAGCTGCTAAAGCTTTAAATAAAAGAATATCCGATTTATCAGTAACAATCTTAGACCGTGAGCGACATAAACATTTAATTTTACAACTGCGTCAAATCGGTGTCAGAATTAAATTATTAACCGAAGGTGATGTAGCAGGTGCCATTGCTCCTTCATTGCCAGAAGCTGGAGTTGACATGTATATTGGGTCTGGAGGTGCTCCAGAAGGGGTATTAGCTGCAGCTGCGCTTAGATGCTTAGGAGGAGAGATACAAGGGAGATTAATGTCTGCTACACATGAAGAATACAACCGTTGTAAAAAAATGGGATTTGAAAGACCATGTCAGGTTTTAACGATGGACGACATGGTTGGAACAGATGATGTTATTTTTGCCGCAACGGGAGTTACTGAAGGTGACTTCTTAAGTGGGGTTCGTTATCTCTCAGGTCAAAGAGCAGAAACGGATTCCATCGTTATGAGAGCTAAAACAAGAACAGTAAGAAATATTAAATCCATTCATTATTTACCTAATAAAGCATTTTTTAAAGAAAAAGAAATTTCTTTAGTGGAATGATTTTTCAACATTTATTGTATTCAATTTGATTAGGAAGTAAGGGAATCTAGTGTCTAATATGCATATTTTAATGAAAATTTTAAAATCATAGATTCCCTCTAATTTAGATGTGATAAATCACATTCATCAATGATTATTATGAACTTTTTTAGGGAATTTTAAAATAACAAAGGTTCCGTATATTCTTCGATACATTCTGGTGAATCATTATTCACATTACCAACCATGTTGGATACAGGATAAACTTTCATTTTATCAGAAGGATACGGTTTGAATAAATTCATAACAGTATTAAAGTGATAATTTTCATGATCTAGCCATTGATGTTCTTCTTCTTGATTTAATATAACGGGCATACGATCATGAATGTTAGACATGAGTTGATTGGGTTCTGTAGTAATAATTGTACAACTGTGTAATTTTTCCCCATCAGCATTTATCCACGTATCATATAATCCAGCTAATGAAAACAATTTATTATTTTTAAGTTGAATTCTCATGGGTTGTTTTATCCCGTTTGTTTTTTTCCATTCATAGAAACCGTCTACTGGAATGACACATCTTTTATTGTGGATAATTTTTTTGAAAGATGGTTTTTCTTGTAATGTTTCTGCTCTTGCATTTATTGATTTATATCCCATTTTATCATCCTTTGCCCACGAAGGTACAAGTCCCCATTTCAGTTGCCCTATTCTATTTTTACCTTTGTGTGCAATGATAGACGTAATCATTTGACCTGGTGCAGCATTATATCGGGGGATATACCGAAAAGGAACTGATTCTAACAAGTAACGACTTAATAATTCATCAATTGTAACGGTAATGGTGAATCTGCCACACATCATTTTTCCTCCTAGATTTCGTCTATAATATCCCCTGCGATTAGAGAATGTTGTGAATATCTTTTTGCTGCTGCACGATCACCAGCTAGTCCATGAAGATATACACCAAGAACTGCTGCTTGTTCAGCAGTATAATTTTGTGCTAATAATCCACCTATCATACCAGCAAGTACGTCCCCTGAACCTCCGGTAGCCATGCCAGCATTGCCTGTATGATTAATATATACATTTTCATTCGCTGTAGCAATAACGGTATGTGCCCCTTTAAGTACAACCACTATTTTGTGTTTCATAGCATATTCTCTAGCAATTTGAATTCGATTTTCTTGTACTTCTTTGACGGTACATTTTAAAAGTCTTGCCATTTCTCCAGGGTGAGGAGTGATAATGACAGGTGTATCCTTACCGCTCCATTTATCAAAATGTTCAGCATCAGATAGTATATTTAAAGCATCAGCATCCAAAACAATAGGACACTCAATACGTTCCCATAGTTTATGAAGCCACATTTCATCATCTTCAAACCTTCCTAACCCAGGTCCAATTACAAGGACTTGTTTATTCTCACTTAATTGTATAATATCTTCTGCTGAATGAACATTCCATTCACCATTATTTTTGTCTTCTACAGGCACTAACATAACTTCAGGTAATTTTCCTAACATTTGGTTTGCTACCATTCGTGGTAAAGTCCAAGTAACTAATCCACAGCCAGCTCTTAAAGCTGTTTTAGAGCAAAGTAGACCAGCACCACTCATTTGTAAAGTTCCTGCTACAACCAATACATGACCATAAGTACCTTTATGTGTATTTGATTCTCTAGGTAGGTTAACATTTACATTAAGTTTCTTTTCTAAAACAGAAGGTTGAAGTGAAAAGGTTTGTATTGAAAATTGCTTAGCTGTTGTTATTGGGATGCCAATAGGTTTTACTATAACATCTCCTGCTGTTTCTGCTCCTGGTGATTGGATAAGACCACATTTTAAAAATGCTAAAGTTATCGTTTTCTCTGCTTTGATACAAGGTTGATAAAGAACTCCGGTATCGGCATCAAGTCCACTTGGTATGTCAATTGAAAAAACCGGTAAATTTGATTCATTTACTTTGTTGATCAAAGAGGCATAAGGATCTCTTGGGGCACCTCTAGTACCCGTTCCTAGAAGAGCATCAATAATACCTTCATATCCATCCCAATCAATCTTTTTATTTTGATAAACATTTGATGAGAGTTTTAATTTTTTCGTGATATGATGTTGTGTGATCATATCCCCCTTAAATAAATTTGGGGATTGTGCATATAGGATATCAATATCAAAACCAGCCTCTATCAAATGTCTAGCAGCAACTAAACCATCTCCACCATTATTACCTTTTCCAACAAGAATCAACCATTTTTTGTGATGTGGTTTGTTTTGTTTTTTTGTCCATATTATGATTTCATTAGCGACTTCTCGACCTGCATTTTCCATTAATACTAATGATGGAATTCCAATCGTATTTATCGTATAATGATCAAGTTTACGCATTTCATCTGATGTAACTACATACATCATTAAAACCTCCCATCCATGTTCTAACCATTTATAACTTTCTTTTCATATGATTAAATGCAAGAACTCATTATTTTTATTATAATATACGAAAATAGAAAACTTAATCTAGAAAAGCAATGTGCTGATAGAATGTTTATATTTAACTTAACATCTGCAGATGATATTCAGTCTAAGGTTATCAATTTTTTTTATTTAGAACCTGTATTGATTTATAGTTGAAACCTTTATAGAAAGAAAACGTAAATATTTTAAAGGATTTTTTAATTGATATTCTGGAATTCCTAGGAGGAAGACTTTATGGCTGAAACGATAATAATGATTATTTTGATGATTCCTATATATGGTTTGTTAATTTGGACTTATTTTTATCCGGAGGAAAGTATATTATTTGGAAGAAGATGGATGTACAAAGAAGAACCAAATCTATCCAAAGAAGTTATTCATTATACTAAATTCGTATCTATTGTTGCTATGGTTGGACTACCTATTGTTTTAATTAGTATCATCTTTGAACTTTACTTACTCAGATTTATTTTAGTTTTGGGGTTTGCTTTTATGTTTATATTTGGGTTATTTAAAATATTCAAATGAAAAATTCTCAAATTCAAATCTTAAAAAAACACATTCCTCTTAAGAGAGAATGTGTTTTTTTCTTTTTATTTCAACCTTCATAATAATGTTTGGTGTAGGTTACCTAATCATAAATTTATCATTATTCATGGTGTTAGGTAAATTTACTAAGTTACGGATATATTTAGCTAATTGAGCAGTAGTTACTGACTCTTGTGGGTGAATTTCACCATTTTCATTTTTTGTAATAAGCCCTAAGGCATCTGCAAGTTCAACTTCATCTACATATTTGTCAGAAATGAGATGACTATCAGTAAAGTTGGAGATAAATAGTTCTTGTTCTGAGATGGCTTGTGAATCTAGCAATCGAACAAACCAATAAGCAAGTTTTTCCCTTGTCAGTGATTCATCGAGATTGAAAGTTTCTTGTTGAGTATCAATGATTCCTTTATCAGCAGCACTTTCAACAAATGGATATGCTGCCATGTCAGGATGAATGTTATGGAAAGTTTGAGATCCTGATAAACCTTCAGGGTAGTTTTTAATATAATTTTTATTGTATAAAGATTTTACAAGTATACTTATTCCTTGTTCGACTGTTAAAGCTTTATCCGTTTGTATTTGTCCATTTTTATCAGGGACAATAATTCCAGATTGTATCATATAATTAATTTCGTCTTCTGCATAAGGATGATTCACCTTGATATCAGGAGTTTCAAAGGTATCTACACCATATCCCTTAACAATATCACCTGTTGTTGCATCTACATAATGTACTTTAAAATTAATTTCGTAGATTAAATTATAATGTACCTGTTTCAGATCCTCATAATAATCATTGTATTTATGCTCATAATATAAATCTGTGGACATTTGATCTAGATATGCAGATAAAGCTTCTTCCTTGCTTATAACAATATTAGCGTTTGGAAACTGTTCCATGGAATCAAGGATCATAACATACTCTATTAATTCCCCACTATTTTTGGAAACTGTAACGTTGATTTCATCCCCTTCATAAGGGATTCCATTGATTACTCTGTGAAATTCAAAACTATAATTTTCATTGTAATTAGAATAATCTTCAGGATGACTTCTCCACACAATTTGTTGAGAAATGCCAGGGGAGAGTTGTTTTATATATTTCATTGCAAATTCTCTAGCTTCATTCAGGGATAACTTGGACGCTTGATTTGTATTTGGCATATTTAATTGATCAGTTGAACTCAAGTAATATAAGTCACCAGTTTTACCATCAATCATCATCTCAACACTATTATTATTCAAATTAAATGATATAGAATATTTTAAGTTTTTTTCTATACTTAGTTTTTCTATTTTATCAATTTCTATTTCTGATTGTTCTACCTTTAATATTTGTCCCAATATTTTTGTGGCATATTGCTCTATATTGTCTTTATTAAAACTATACATCAATGTATCAGTAGATTTAGATAAAGGTTGATATGCAGAGATGGAATTTAGTTCACTAATATCCATAAACTCTCCTTTGATGCTGTATGTTCCTTCTATAGCATTCATTTTATATACAGAAGGGTCTATTACGTAAGCTAAATAGATATTTTTACTCGAAGGTGAATTCCATTCGCTAATGTATTTAAGCTGTACATTTAATTCATTTTTTAGTTGTTGCTTAACTTCATTTTCAGTTAACATGTTGCTTGACGAATCAAATGTATGTTCTTGTAGAGATGAATAATAGTTCTCGTAAGGTTGATTATAATAGTTATAACTTCTTATCTTTCCATCTCCTTGAACAAGCACCCTGCCTCCTTGATCCGAAATACGAATGTCATCCTTCATTTTATAAAACTCAAATTCAGTTTGAACGTGTTCAGTTAAAGTTTTTTGAAAGTCTTGATAGTAACTATACTTGATGCCATAATCACTCATGTCATAAAATTGCTTTAAAAATTCCTCAGCGATTCTTTGGCTTTCCTCAACATCAACTGATGGAGGAAATAAAGTACCTTCTGTTGCTTTACCACCACCAAAGGAGAATGCGATTAAAGTTAACTCTCTTCCATAAAATAAAAATGTCCCTCTTAAATCTGAATTCGTATACTTATCAGCATTTTCATGGTAATTTAATGAAAATTGTTCATTTTTAGATGGATTATTTCCTTCAAAAGTGAATTCTTCTATCTTAGCCGATGCTAATTCATTTGGAAACAACTGCTTTACTCTAATAACTAAGTTTTCTTTTGTTATTTCTTTAACTTGTTGACTTTCTGAGTTTTCTTTATTTTCAATTTTGCTATCAACTGATTTATTTAAGTCGGCTAGTGGATCAGTTCCCCCAAAATTTATATACAAAATAATCAATAGAGCTACACTAAGGATGAAACTCAACATTATTTTCATAAATTTCTTATCTCCTATCTTTAAAAACAATCTATTTAAATCTCAGACGATATTTTTTAATAAAACCTAACCATTTTCAATTATTTCATAAAATTATAGACTTCTGTTACGTTATCTCCTATTGCATAAATTTTCCCATCTATGACTTCTGTTTCATGACCAGATTTCGCTTGATTCATGTTAGTTAGTTCTGTCCATGTTTCTGTTTGTGGATTATATACTTCTACGCTTAATAAATGATTGTAATCATAATATCCACCTGTTACATAGATTTTCCCATTTAAGACTTCTGTTGCATGGTTCCTTCTTACTTGATTCATACTAGCTAATTGTGTCCATGTGTTTGTTTTGGGATCATATACTTCCATACTTGATAGAAAATTTTCTTTTCTGTATTTCATAAAATTACCAATATATCCACCGATTACATAGATCTTACCTCCGATGACTTCTGTTGAAAAATCATCCCTTTCTCTATTCATACCAGCTAATTTTGTCCATATGTTCGTTTCTGGGTCATAAACCTCTGAACTGAATAAATAATCAGAATTATTGTTTTTCCCACCAACTACATAGATTTTTCCTTGGATAACTTCTATTGCAAATTTAACTCTGGCATCACTCATACTATTTAATTCTGTCCATGTATTCGTTTGTGGATCATACACTTCTAAGCTAGATAAAACATTAGAATCAGATCCATACCCACCTACAGCATAGATTTTCCCATTGATGATTTCTGTTGTATGGTAGCCTCTAGCTTGATTCATACTAGCCAATTCTATCCATCTGTCCTTTTGTGGATCATACATTTCTAAGCTCGATAAAAATTCATAAGCTTGATTATTATCATTATATCTAGATCCACCAACCACATAGATTTTCCCATCAATGACTCCAGTTGTATGATTATGTCTTGCTTGATTCATACTAGCCAATTCTATCCATCTGTCCTTTTGTGGATCATACATTTCTAAGCTTGATAAATATTCATAACCTTGATCATTATATCTAGATCCACCAACCACATAGATCTTCCCATCGATGACTCCAGTTGCATGGTTATCTCTAGCTTGATTCATACTGGAAACCTCAGTCCAAGTCCCAGCTGATTCTACACTTGAAATTTCTTGCACACTTTTTATAGGATCAACTTCTGTTTCATGATCAGATTGAATATTTCCATCTTTTGATTGAGATGCTTGCTGGTCATTGTTACTATGATTTAAATCAAATATTGTGAATCCAACAAGAACGATACAAACAGTGATCAAACTAGAGAACATCATCCATGTCCGAGTTTGTTTTTTAATCATATGAATTCGCTTCATTCTTAATTTCATATCTGATAAACTAGAGGACATTCCAATGGACCGAGGAATGAAGGTTGGTTTTGATACTTTTCCCAAAACACTTAACAAGGTGTTCCCATACGCCAGGTGTTCGTCTTTTTTAAGTTGAGATAAAACGGTGGCATCACACGATAGCTCACAATCTTTACGCAAATGATAGAAACTGTACCAAATGATGGGATTAAACCAATGAATGGCAAGAACAATGATACTCATCCATTGAATAAGGACATCCTTTTTTTTGAAATGTGTTAACTCATGTAACAGCACATATTTCTTTTCACTTTTTGATAAACTTTCAAATAATGGCTTTGGGATCAAAATTTTGGGTACTAAAAAACCAATTATCGAAGGCGAGACTATCTTGTCATCATATATCATTTGTATATTGGACCTCACCTTTAATTTCTTTTTGCATGCTTCTAACAGTGATAATATGTCATCATCTTTACATTTTGTTTGTTTAGATAATCTCCAGTTATAATCGAAATTTTCAATCAAAAACAATATAATAACCATCAACACACCAAACAACCACAACATTCCTAATGTATTCAAATTTAATATGTTGAATATTATCTGGTTAGTAGTTACACTTTGTGAAATTGAATCCTTTGCTTCTATTTTTATTATTTCTGTATTAAAATTCGGCACAGTTAGATTTGTTTTTGGTTGAAAAGTAACGAGCGGTCCATTCATTTCATTTGAGGTTATATCTTCATCTTTACTTTTAATGTTTCCCATATTTAAGGGAGGCGTTGTGGTTTGGTTTTGAATAGGTATTTCCATAGATTCATTTATTTTATACTCTGCAAACGAGGGTAAGAAGTGAACAAAACTCAATGAGCTTTCAAAATTAAAAGGAATCATAAGTCTTATAATCAATACTAGCCAAATATAATAGTGCCAATGTGCTGAGAGTTTGTCATTCAGAGCTCTTTTTATAAAGAGAATGAGGAATGCTATAATACTCCCTACCAGAGAATAGTTTAAAACAGTTATGAATATATTTTGTAAATCCATGTTTTCACCACACTTTATTTGCGAAATGGAAACAATCATAAGTCATTTTATTAATCTAAATGTCTAAGTAAGTATTAATTTTCATCTTTTTTCTGATTAAGGATCTTTCTTAACTCTTCAATTTCTGTGTTCGTTAACTTTTCATTTTTAATAAAATTTAAGATAAACATTTGACGTGAACCCGAATAGATCTTTTTTAAAAAAGATGTAGTCTCTCTTTTCCTACATTCCTCTGCTGAAAGAAGAGGGTAAAATTGTTTAAAACGACCTTCTCTTTTAACACCCAGTACTTCTTTTTTAACTAAACGGTTGATTAAAGTATGTATCGTTTTGGGATTCCATTCTGTTGAATCCTTTAGTTGATCAATAATTTCAGCAGAAGTTAGAGGAGAGTTTTTCCATAACTGCTCCATTATTACCCATTCAGCATCTGATATCTTAGCATGATTACTCATATGAAATACCTCCTTGATTGACTTTTTTAATATTACGTACGTAATACTTTATTTATATATTACACTCGTAATATTTAAAATGTCAATAGAAATGTATCTGTTTTATAAATTTAAAGTTTTAAAATAAAAAAATCACCAATTCTACTTTGTTGTACAATTGGTGATTATATTTATGAATCAGCTGCTTGTTTTTTTGTTTTAACTAAAGCCATCTTTTCCCATGCACGAGAACGCCATCTCCAAAGCATCGCTAATCCTCTAATCCATTCATCTAAAATATACCCAATCCAAATTCCATAAAGTCCAAATCCAAAATGAATCCCTAAAATATAAGCGGTAGGTACACTTAATCCCCACATAAATAAGGCTCCCATATAAACAGGGAATTTGACATCTCCTGCAGCTCTTAATGAATTGTTGATGACAAGGTTTAGGGCTCTTCCAGGTTCAAGAATAATAGTAATCAATAATAAACTAGTTCCTAAGCTAATAATCTCAGCATTATCTGTAAAAATACTTAATAATGGTTTGGCTAGGAAATAAAAAGCTGTTGCAATTAATAAACTAATAAACATACCAATTTTCAAGCTTCGTATTACTTGTTTATAAGCTTTCTCGTTTTCTCCTGCTCCAATACGATGACCGACAATAATCTGAGTTCCTTGTCCGATAGCTAGAGAAAATAGTAGGATGAGGAACATGAGATTAAATACATATACACGAGTAGTAATAAACATGGTTCCAAGCACTGCAATAAAAGCTGTAATTGTAAGTTGTTGTGTATTATAAAACAAGCCTTCACCTGCAGATGGAACTCCTATTTTAATTAGTTTTTTGACATGTTCTTTTGGAAAATAAAATAGATGGCGAAAGCTGATTGGTTGTTTTACCTTAGTCATTAAAAATATAACTAGAATGACTAATCCAATGGAGCGGCTAATCACAGTAGAAATGGCTACGCCTGTAACACCTAATACAGGAATTCCAAAAGGACCAAAAATGAATAAATAGTTTCCAATCACATTAATAACATTCATAGTTAGTGTGGAATACATCGTTTGTTTCGTGTATCCATGACTGCGAATGATGCCTGATACTGTCATGATTAACGCTTGAATAAACAAAAATGCACTAATAATTTGCAAATAGGTTTTAGCTTCAGCCATTAACTCAGGTGGTGTTTTCATCAATTTTAAAGCATAGGGAGCACAGATAAATAAAACCAAACTAAGTCCAATCCCAATCACGATGTTTAGTGAAATAGACGTTCTTCCAATTTCGAATGCTGTTTTTTTATCATTTGCCCCTAAATTTTGTGCAACTAGTATCGTTGTACCAGTAACAACGATACCAAACATCAAAATCATGAAATTCTGAATTTGATTGGAAATTCCAACGGCTGCTACGGAGTTATCTGAATACTGACTAAGCATGATTGTATCAGCATTTCCCATTAAAATATATAATAAAAACTCAATAAAAATCGGCCAGGTTAAATGAAAAAGAGATAGTTTTTTCTTTGGTAATTCACTCATGATTTAATCTCCTATAAAAATTAAAAGTTTAGCTTAGGACCTCGCAAAGTATAGATGCCTAATCCACAAATCATCTTTTCACTTTTGTGAGTTGCTTTTGAAGTAATTTGAACATTATATCACGATTGACGTTGGATGAATACATCAATAAATGAACAAAATGAAAATACTTAGAAATATATTATTAGTTAAACTTGTAATTATTATATCTAGTTAAATTTAATATTCTTATTCTTCTAATTTTTTATACTTCTATCATTCAATATTTTGAATAGATTATGAATAGAAAGATAAACTTTAATGGTTTTCTTTTTAATATAAAAATTGTTAGGAGGAAAGTAATATGACATATGCAGCTCCAGGTACAAAAGATGCATTGATTAATTTTAAACAAAGGTATGATAATTACATTGGAGGAGAATGGACCGCTCCTACAAAAGGTGAATACTTCGAAAACGTGAGCCCAGTTACGGGTCAAGTTATTTGTGAAATTGCTCGTTCAAATGCTGAAGATATTGAATTGGCACTTGATGCAGCTCACAAAGCTAAGTATAAATGGGGTAATACCTCAGTTACGGAAAGAGCACAAATTCTGAACAAAATTGCGGATCGAATGGAAGAGAACTTAGAGAAGTTAGCCATTGCAGAAACATGGGACAATGGTAAACCAATTAGAGAAACAACAATAGCTGATTTACCACTTGCTATTGATCATTTCCGATATTTTGCAGGATGTATTCGTTCACAAGAGGGGAGTTTAGGAGAAATTGATCAGGATACTGTATCCTATCAAATTCCTGAGCCTCTAGGTGTGGTTGGACAAATTATTCCATGGAATTTCCCATTGTTAATGGCTACGTGGAAACTAGCACCTGCCCTAGCTGCGGGTAATTGTGTAGTATTAAAACCAGCAGAGCAAACTCCAGCAACCATTATGATATGGGCTGAACTTATGCATGATTTATTACCACCAGGGGTGTTAAATATTGTGAATGGGTTTGGTGTTGAAGCGGGTAAACCGCTTGCATCTAGTGATCGGATTGCTAAGATTGCTTTCACAGGTGAAACCACCACAGGACGTTTAATTATGCAATATGCATCAAACAATATTATCCCTGTAACATTAGAATTAGGTGGAAAATCTCCAAACATATTTTTCAAAGATGTGATGGATCATGATGATGACTTTTTGAATAAGGCTATAGAAGGGTTTGCCATGTTCGCTTTAAATCAAGGGGAGGTTTGTACATGTCCATCACGTGCTCTCATTCACGAATCCATTTATGATCAGTTTATGGAAAGAGCGATCTCACGAGTAGCAAAAATAAAACAAGGAAATCCACTAAACCAAGAAACGATGATCGGAGCTCAGGCTTCCTCTGAGCAAATGGAGAAGATATTAGCTTATTTTGATATTGCTAAGCAAGAAGGAGCAGAAACTCTAATCGGTGGTAAAAGAAATATGCTTGAGAAAGAATTTAAAGATGGATACTATATTCAACCAACTATTTTTAAAGGACATAATAAAATGAGAATTTTCCAAGAAGAAATTTTTGGACCTGTTGTATCTGTTACTACTTTTAAAGATGAGGAAGAAGCTTTGCAAATTGCAAACGATACTTTGTATGGATTAGGTGCTGGCGTATGGACTAGAAACATAAATACAGCCTACCGATTTGGACGTAACATTGAGGCGGGCCGTGTATGGACGAATTGTTATCATGCTTATCCAGCTCATGCAGCTTTTGGTGGATATAAAATGTCTGGTATTGGCAGAGAGACCCATAAAATGATGTTATCTCATTATCAACAAACTAAAAATTTATTAGTTAGTTACAGTCCGCAAGCTTTGGGATTCTTTTAAAATGGATGAGAAGGTTATCGCGACAGATGAGGCAATTCGATTGATTAAAAGGTTGAAAGAGAAACATGGGCCGCTCCTTTTCCATCAATCAGGAGGCTGTTGTGACGGGAGTTCTCCGATGTGTTATCCAAAGGGTGACTTTTTATTAGGGAATAGTGATGTATTCATTGGTGAAATTGGAGACACTCCATTTTATATGAATAAACAGCAATATGAATATTGGAAACATACTCAATTGATTATTGATGTAGTGCCTGGTCGTGGGGGAATGTTTTCATTGGAAGGACCTGAAGGATTTCGTTTTTTAACAAGATCCAGAGTGTTTCCAAGAGATGAAACATCATAAAGAAAGATGACAGTGTGCAGCTCTTAAGAATGAATCGAATTTGATTAATAATAGGGGTCCCAATCTTCTTATGGGACCCTTTATATGATTTTACTTTTATTTAGTGTCGAATAACTCCTCCATATAATCATTTAAAAAGATTCCTTCTGGATCCATCTGGTCTCTTAACTTTTGAAAGTCATTCCATTTTGGGTACAATTTTTTTAATTTTTCTGAGGTTAAGGTATGCATTTTCCCCCAGTGAGGTCTACCATTATATTTTAGCAAAATCTTTTCCATCTCTTGAAAATAGAACTCATACTTCATCCCTTTATACATATGAACAGCAATATATGCAGAATTTCTTTGGTAAGATGGACTTAACCATATATCATCTTTTTTTACATAACGACATTCAATAGGGAAATGTACGGCAAATTGTTGCCGATCCATACAACTTTTCATTTCTTCCACAACTTTTTTTAGTTTTCCTTCAGGGACACAGTATTCCATTTCATTGAATCGAACCACTCTGTCAGTTGTATAAACAAATGGACTATAGTTTATATTCTCTGTATTAGGTACACCACTTGCTGAAATTCGACTGATCGTTTTGCTTAAACGAGGAAAAAGACGACTTGCTTCTGACAATATCCAGAAGACATAATTTTCTAAAACTTTATTTTTAAATTTGTTTAAAGGTCTGCGGCGGGAAGGAGCTTGATTCGTTTCGTTGGTGATCTTTATTTGAGTGGTTTCTGTGTGAGGGTAATAAAAAAATTCAAAGTTTCGATTCGTTTTTAAATGATCTAATTGCTCTAAACAATTTTTAATTGTTTGTTTGTACGATTTACAATGCAATTTGTATGAAGGGACTACTTTAAGTTTTACCTTGACTATAATACCTAATGCTCCGAGGGAAACGGAAGCAGCTTTAAATAGGTCATGATTTTTTTTATTGGTACAAGTGATCACCTCCCCCGTTCCTGTTACAATTGTGAGTTCTTTTATTTGCGTTGAGAGATTCCCCAGGTTTACACCAGTACCATGTGTGCCAGTACTCAATGCACCTGCTATTGATTGATGGTCAATATCACCCATATTTTCAAGAGCAAAACCTTGTTGATGCAAAAGCAAACTAAGTTTTTTCAGTTTTGTTCCCGCCCAAACTTCTGCCCATTTCTCGGCATCGTTTACTTCTGCAATCCCTTGCATATCATCTAGTGAAACTAGTAATTGATTTGTATGAACTAGAGGGGTGAAAGAATGTCCTGAACCTACAACACGTAATCGTAGTTTTTGATCTATACAATGATGAATGAGTTTTACAACCTCCTCAATGTTTTGAGGGTAAATGATATTTTGAGGTGAACTTTTTACAAGACCTGACCAGTTTTTCCATTCTTTAATCGGTTTTTGTTTTAAAGAAAGCATTTCCCTTCCCCCCTATATGTTAAAAATTCATCTACAACTTCACCATTTGAAATACAATATAGTTGATTAAAGCGTTCACATAACTCTCCACTTTTACTATGACGGAAAAAGATTGGATCACCCATATCCAAGTTTTCTTCTCCTTTATATAAAATAGGAGTTTGTACTTCACCAGCACCTTCTAAAGAATGAAGTTTCGTCTTTTCTGGTAAATAAGGAGCAGGCAATTTATCCTTTCCTGTTGCTCCAGAAGCCACATACCCTCCTCCTGTACAAGTAAATATATTTTCCTTTGGTATGCGCACGATTTCTAGGGCAAAACCTGCTGCAGGCTTATATTGAAACTCCTTGTATGAATCAAATAATAGAGGGGAGAAAAATCCAGATCCCACAGTAACTTCAGTTATGACTTCTTCTTTACAAGTGCTTGCTAAACTCCCCGTTCCACCCCCGTTTACAAACCGAAATGATAGATCATATTCATTTATTGAATCTATGATTTCAGCTCGTTTTTCTTTTATCTGTTCAATAGACTGTTTTTTAAGTAATTGAACTACTGAATTTTTAAGATGCTTTCCTTTCACTTGATCACCAATACCTGCAATTTGTGCTTCGTAACCCATAAAACCATCAAGTTTTAACTGTTTTGATTGCTGAATTGTATAAATAAGCTGATGAATTTCGTGAACGGAACGTAGTGGAGAACGATATACTCCAAATCTGAATTTAGGGTAAACTAGAGACATATCCACATCGATGCATACTGGTATTTTAATATTTTCATCTTTCACTGTATCTTCAATAAGTTTGATATGTTTGAAACAATCTACCATGAAGGTGATTTGTTTTCCTTCTCTTATTTTTTCAACAATAGAAGTGATGTAATTCTTATCGGTAATAGGATAACCCAATAAGAGATCGTCAAATCCGTGTTCAGAGAGGAAGACAGCTTCGGGTGCAGAGTAACACATCACTCCTTGAAAACGATCACTTTTTTCCATGATTCTTTTTAACACAGGTACACAGCGAATGGATTTACTAGCTATTCTTATTTTTTTATTTGAACTATGATTTAGAATTTGGAGTATGTTATCATCAAGCAGATCAATATCCAAAAAGGCAAATGGTTTTGAAATATGGTCTGTTGCTTTTTTATATTGAATATATGTTTTCATTAAGTTCCTCCCTTATATAGATTATTTAACATAATATATTCTATAACAGTGTTTAATTTTCCTTTGTATATCAATGGTTCTAGTACAAAATGATTAAATTTAATATAAAGTTGATTAAAAGTAGTTGAATTTTTGAAATAATAGTTTACACTTATGATGCAATCAAATTTTAATATTGCGGAGGGGAAGACATGAAGCGTTTATTTATTATTGCTTTAAGTTGTTTTTTAGTTTTTACTAGTTTTAGTTCTGTTTTTGCAGAAGGGGACAACTCAACGGATACTGGGGTTGAGGTGAATCAAGGTGGAGAAGAACAAGCAGTAAAAAAAATTACGATCTTACATACGAATGATACACACGCTAGAATTAACGAAGGTAAATATGATGGGATGGGACTTGCAAAATTATCTACTCTTGTTAAACAACATGAAGCAGATAATGCAAATGTACTTTTACTTGATGCGGGAGATACGTTCCATGGGACTACTTTTGCTACTTTAGAGCAAGGGAAGAGTATCGCAGAGGTTTTTAATGCTGTAGGTTATGATGGAATGGCTGCAGGAAACCATGATTTTAACTATGGTTATGAAAGACTACTAGAATTGAAAGAAATGGTTACTTTTCCAGTATTAAGTGCAAATGTTATCGTAGAAGAAACGGGAGAATTATTATTACCTCCTTACATGATTCAAGAAGTAGATGGTGTAAAGCTAGGAATCTTCGGACTATCTACACCCGAAACTCACTTTAAAACACACCCAAAAAATGTAGAGGGATTAGAGTTTACAGATCCTGTTCAAGCAGCTCAAGAAATGGTAGCAGAACTTCAATCGCAAGAGGTGGATGTCATCATAGCTTTAACACATTTAGGAACTGACGCTTCAAGTACAGATACTAGTATTAAGGTAGCTGAAGGAGCGCCTGGGATTGATTTAATCGTTGATGGACATAGCCATACGGAAGATAACATTGGTGAAAGTGGAACTCTAATTGTAAGTTCTGGTGAGTATACTAAGAACTTAGGTGTGGTAGAGCTTACTTTTGATGAAAATAATGAGTTAGTAAGTAAAGAGGGAAGTTTAATTACAAAAGAAGATGCAACTGAAGTTGAACCAGATGCAGAAGTTCAAGCTGTAATTGATGTGATTACAGCATCCCAGGAAACAATTTTGGCTGAAGTTGTAGGTTCAACAAGTGTAGTACTCGATGGGGAAAGAGAACAGGTGCGAGCAGGTGAGACAAATTTAGGGAACTTAATTACAGATGCGATGTTAAACGAAACTGGAGCGGATGTAGCACTTACTAATGGTGGTGGTATCAGAGCTTCTATTGATGTAGGTGAAATTACAAAGGGTGAAGTGATTACTGTTTTACCTTTTGGAAATTACATTGTTACTAAAGAAGTATCAGGTGCAGTGATTAAAGCAGCTTTAGAAAATGGGATTGATTCTTATCCAGATGCAAAAGGAGCATTTCCTCATGTAGCTGGTATTGATTATACAATTGACGCTTCCAAACCTGCTGGTGAAAGAGCAGTATCCATCCAAATTAATGGAGAGCCAATCGATCTAGAGAAAACTTATGTATTGGCAACAAACGACTTTTTAGCTGCAGGTGGAGATGAATACACGATGTTTGCTGATATTGCGATTAAAAACGAATATCCAGCTCTAGATGAAGTGCTTATTCAGTATATTCAAGAAAAAGGAACAGTAAGTCCTGTGGTAGAAAATCGTATAACAGCGATCAATGAAGAGACAGAAACTGAAGAAGTGACTGAACCAACAACTGGAATTTATATTGTAGTACCTGGTGATTATTTATCTAAAATAGCAGTTAAATATAATACAACTTGGCAAGAACTTCAAAAATTAAATCAGCTTGATAATCCAAACTTAATCTTCCCAGATCAAGAAATTATCGTTCCAGCTGAATAAATAGTATCAATCAAATTTAATTATATTATCAACCTGAATTTGGACGAGTACTTTAGTCTAAGTTCGGGTTTTTCCATTTTTTATGATTTCAATTTTATATATTAAATTTTTGAGGCAAATGCCACGTGTCAAGCATAATTTATTATGAATAATTAATTTGGGAGGTAAAATGATTGATTCAAGAAGTTAATCACCGACACAAATATCGTCTGCGATCAAGGCATCTGACATGTCCCAAAATACGCACAAATAGTAACATTCATCTAAAAAGGAAATTGAGAGGGAAATATAATGTGAAATATTTTTTAGATAAAAATAAGACTAACGAGGCAAATAAGACTAACGAGACAAATAAGACAAGCGAGAAAAATACGACTAATGATTATCCAATGATTGTGTATGCTAGAACACGACCTAATGATCCCGGCTATTCGGTTTATGGGTATGGGTATCCAACTTTTATTTATTAATACTTATTCAAGTGCACGCCAAGGAGTTTCCTTTCTTTATAATTCAAAGCTCTCATAATTGGGCATTTGTAGGAGGCAATTCGTCTAGACATAGCATATTTTGATATGGAGTAAGTTAAAAAGGAGGTTCAATCATTGAGTCATTATCAATATTTTAATTCCCTATCTGGATATCGTCAGCAACCCCCACGACCACGCCCAAGACCAAGGCCAAGACCAAGACCAAGGCCATATCCTTACCCGTACCCTAGACCTAGACCTTATCCATATCCAAGACCCATACCAGTGCCGTATCCTTATCCATACCCTTACCCTCAACCTCAACCTCAACCGTATCCGTACTATCCACCACAGCCATATTATTAAAGAAAACTCGCTGATTGGCGAGCCTTTAAGAAGAGAAACCACCTTCTATTAAAAGGTGGTATTCTTTTTTATAAGGAAAACTTCATCGATAAATTACTTTTGACTATTTTTTTTGCCTTACGAATGCATTTCTGAATGCTTTGCTTATCTTAGACTCCTCTATACCCCATAGTTTTGAAAAATCGGCACAAACATTTTCATCAAACCAATCAGATAGTAGTTTTCGATTTTGTGCATTTTCTAAAATATATTTTGAATTTATCAATACTTTTTTATAGTATAGTTCTTCAGCTTCTTTTATTTTTTCCGGTGGAATCCATGTTTTTAAACGTTTGATGGTTCTGTAAATTTCTTTATTACACGCCCTTCGTATTTTTCGTGCAGTGGGCAAGTCTAAATTATGTTTTTGTGTATCCTGATGCTTCATCATGATCTGCTCCTCTCTACAATTATTTGTATGCAGAAAGAAGCGGCTTAGCTACTAGGCTAGTTGCTCAAAAAGTATGTACACATTTATTTTACAAAGATGATGAAAATTTTTTAGAAGTGATCTTGGTATGACAAGCTTTATGTTAGAATAAGATGTGGTAAAGACATAATAAAGGCAGGGAACAATGGATGGAATTAATAACAGAGGTCATACATTATATATTTATTTGGTTAACAGATTTAGGTTATTGGGGTATCATGATTGGTTTAATGATAGAAGTCATTCCAAGTGAAATTATTTTATCTTATGGTGGATTTTTAATTTATCAAAACAAAATTACTTGGACTGAAGCGATGGTTTTTGCAACAATTGGAGGGACATTAGCTCAAATCTTTCTTTATTGGCTAGGGAAATTCGGCGGCAGACCTTTAATTGAGAAGTATGGAAAGTATATCTTAATACATAAAAAACATCTTGATTTATCTGAAAAATGGTTTAATCAGTATGGTACGGGTATGATTTTTACAGCTCGATTTATTCCAGTTGTTCGACATGCCATATCTATTCCAGCTGGTTTAGCTAATATGTCGTTTATTCGTTTTAGTGTTTTAACAACTTTAGCTGTAATACCTTGGTCTGCTTTTTTCTTGTTTTTAGGAACGACATTGGGAGAGAATTGGGAGCAAATTGATGAAAAAGCACAACCTTTTGTGATGCCATTTATTATTGTTTCTTTGCTGCTTACTGGTTTTTATTTGATTTATAAAATAACAAAGAAAAAAGATAGCTCGTCTCAAAATTATGGTCTTGAAGGAGAGAAAATAGTAAAACATCAATTAAAGTATCTTCCTAAGGGCTATACAGTTTTTCATGATATAAAATTAAAAACAAATGGAAGAACACAACAGTTTGATCATGTTGCTATCGGACCCAATGGTATATTTCATATTGAAACAAAACATTGGTCTGGTGAAATTCGTTTTACTTCTCAAGGAATTCAAAGAAGTAATAATAAAAACAACGTAGATCCAACAGCACAAATGTACAGACACGATTATATTATAAAAGAGCTGTTAAGAAGAAATAATATGAAAACTAGCATTCGTGGACTAATTTGTTTTTCTCATCCTAATTGTCAGATTATAGGTGAAAGTCCCGCTTTTAAAACGATAAAAGTAGATCGCTTATTGCATACGATCCAATCTTATAAAACGAAACGGCCTGTATCTAAAGAAGAAATGAAAAGACTTTCAAATATTATTGAGCATCACCTTGTAAGTTAATAAGAGTATGATTGATTTATATTAAAATCCATTCAATGACATATATCAGTATCATATCTAACAAGGCTGTAGGTGATGTTTTTTTCATCTACAGTTCATTTTGTTCAATTACGTGTTCATCCAATCTATTAAATAGCTCAAAAGCAGTTTTCCAGAATCAGGATTTTATAAAATATGAGGTTCATTTTAACATGAAAATAAGTTGTTTATTGCAACTTTTGTAGAAGAAATTAAATATTATTTTTATACATACGTTTTAATTTTTATACATTTTTTATAAAAAAGATATAGACGTTTTGGTTGAGTAAGGTTAAAATTTACAATTATAGTATGGTAAATTCATCTAAAACGTCTGGGGGAGAAATAGACTGTGTTTAAAAAAATGAGAACCAAATTAACAGTAATTATGGGTATTTTATTGGTCTTTATGTTAGTTATAAATCAATCACTAACGTACTTTTACATGAAAAAAAATATGGAAAGTGAAATTATTACTCAAGGAAAAGGCACTGTAGAACAGCTTGAACATAATTTTGAAGTTTATTTTAATGATTACAAAAAAAATATAGAAAGATATAGTGTAGACCATAGGATAATATCTTTTATAAATAACAACGACGGAAAAGTACTTTTAGATATTGACCAAGACTTTAGTACGTTTTTACAAACAAATTCTGACGTTTCCATGATTTATTTTGGAACAAGTGATAAAAGTATGTTCGACATGCCAAAGAAAGATAGGACTGGTTATGATCCTACTGAAAGACCTTGGTATCAAAAAGCATTGGCATATCCAGATCAAGTGGTATGGACTGAGCCATATATAGGACATTCCAATCAACAATTAATGATTACAGCTGCGAAAACGATTCGAGTTGATAATGAAATTAAGGGTGTTATTGGTATAGACATTTTATTAGAGACACTAAGTCAACTTGTAAATGAAATCAATGTAAGCCATAATGGTAGTATTTTTTTATTGGACCAAGATGGCAGCCCTCTCATATATACTGATAATGAAGGTAAGGATTTATCTGAGAAAGAACACATAACAAAGCTGTACGAAGATGATTCAGGGAAGATTTCATATGTAAGTGGGAATGAAGAGAGAATACTGTACTTTGTAACGATACCAAATCTAGGGTGGAAAATATTTATTGACTATAATCAAGAGGATCTATTTGCCAGACTGAATAATGCGTTGTTTCTTAGTATGATTATTGGTGGTATTGCCATACTGATGACTATAGGGGTTATTTATGTAGCAGCAAGAAGTATTTCTACACCAATTGTCTCATTGCGAGAACAAGTTGAAATGGTATCTTCAGGTAATCTTTCAAACAATACGACCGTAAGAGCAAAGGACGAGGTAGGGGATTTAGCATTACATTTTAATAAAATGATAATAAATATGCGTAATATTATTTTTAATGTAAAAAGTGTTTTAACAAGGGTTATTAGATCATCAGAAAGATTACAGAAGATAAGTAAGGAAATGATGGGTACGAGCGAGCAAATAGCTGTAGCGATAGAAGAAGTTGCTCAGGGGGTTAGTCAGCAAGCAGTGGACACGGAAAAAATGAATGATAAAACAATTCAATTGTCTGATAAAATTAATCAAGTTCATCATTCTATTAATGAAATTAAAGAGTTGTCCATGAAGTCTACTGATGCAAGTAATGAAGGACTTCAAAGTTTAGAAAATTTGCAGCTAAAATCTAATCTATCTAATCGTGAATTTAGTTCTGTAGAGAGTGTACTAGTAAAACTTATCGAAAAAGTAAAAAAAATAGAATTAGTATCACAATCCATTTCTGAAGTGTCCGAGCAAACAAATTTGCTTGCTCTAAATGCTAGTATAGAAGCAGCAAGGGCAGGTGAAAGTGGAAAGGGTTTCGCAGTTGTGGCACGAGAAGTTCGGAATTTAGCTAAAAAATCAGCTAAAGAAACAAGTGAAATACATGGTATAATATCTGCAATACAAGTTGAATCTGATCACGCAACAAATGCTATGAGTAAAGCAATTGCTATTAGCCACGAACAACAAGTTGCTGTTAGCCATTCGTGTGATTCTTTTAAGAACATCACATTTATGATGAATCAATTGATTGAATCCATTAACCATATTGTGATAGAGATTCAGCAAATGCATGAAAATAAGGATGTAGTAAATGATTCAATAACAAGTATATCAGCAATATCCCAACAATCTGCTGCGACAACAGAAGAAGTAAATGCTTCAACGGATGACCAATTAGTTTATATACGTTCGGTCTCTAAATCAGTACAAGAGCTCAATCAAGCCTGCTTTCAATTAGAGGAGCTTATTTCACAATTTAAGTTGGAAGACTAAAAATGAAGTTTCGTTTTTATGAGGAGGATTTACATTGAACAAATTACGAATTGAAACCTTTACATTAGGTCCCTTAGCAACTAATGCTTATTTAATTTCTAACCCAAGAGAGAAGAAAGGGATTATTATTGATCCTGGTATGCAGCCGCAGATATTAATTGAGCACATAAAAGAATTACAAATAGAAGCTATATTACTTACACATGCACATCTTGATCATATAGGTGGGGTAGATGAAATACGCAAATTAAAGAAATGTCCAGTTTATTTACATAAGTTAGAATCTAAGTGGTTAACGGATGCTGAATTAAATGGATCTACAAGATGGCCCGAATTAGGACCACCTTTTTCTACCGCTCCAGCTGAATATACATTAGAAGAAGGTCAAACGTTACGTTTTCTTGATAATGAATTTAAGGTGTTTCATACACCAGGACATTCTCCTGGGAGTGTTAGCTTTTTATATGGCGAAGATATTTTTAGTGGTGATGTTTTATTTCAACATTCAATGGGGAGAACAGATTTACCAGGTGGAAATTCCGAACAATTATATGAATCCATTTATGAGAAACTGTTTGTATTAGAGGACACAGTGAAGGTGCATCCTGGTCATGGACCTTCAACTACAATAGGACATGAAAGAGAGCATAATCCTTATTTATAGAAGAAGGAGCTGAGAAAATGAATGATACGATTAATTTGTTAAAGTCACATCGCTCAATTCGTAAATATAAATCTGATCCGATACCTCAGGAATATGTAGATGAAATATTAACGTCTGCTCAAATGGCTTCCTCTTCAAGTCATGTGCAAGCATATAGTGTAATTGGAGTAATGGACCAAGAGAAGAAAAAGAAGTTATCTATATTATCAGGAAATCAAACCTACGTTGCAGATTGTCCTTTATTTTTTGTATGGTGTGCAGATTTATATCGTTTAAAAGCTGCATGTGATATGGAGCAAACAGAAATGATTTCCGGAACCATGGAAAACTTCATAGTATCTACTGTAGACGTTGCTTTAGCCGCTCAAAATGCAGCGATCGCAGCTGAATCTTTAGGGTTAGGGATTGTATATATTGGGGGAATTCGAAATCAATCAAAAGAAGTGACTGAATTACTTCAGTTACCTGAACTTGTATATCCTGTATTTGGCATGTGTTTGGGATTTCCAGATCAAGATCCTATGGTGAGACCTCGTCTACAAACCAATATGATTTACCATCAAGAAAATTATAATACGAGCAAAACAACGAACGAACTAATGGACTACAATCAAATCATAAATGAATATTACTTAGACCGTACAAAAGGAAAAGTAGACACAAATTGGTCAAAACAAATGTCTAATAAGTTTCAAACAGCATCGCGTAATCATTTAAGGAAATATTTGGAAGATCAAGGATTTGGATTTAGTGAATAAAACTAATCATCTATTAGGTTAGGTGGGTCAGTTTTATTTTCTAGAGTTACATTATATGCATAATTATTCAATAAATTATTCAGAATTTCTCAATATGTATGAAATGAATACTAGAACGATGGATAGCTATATAGAGGTTAAATTTCATAGACTCTAGTCAAGGATACTGTAGGTGAGATAAATATCTTACTATAATTTTCTAAATAGTTGCTAGTATTAACACAAATAATTCTAAATTAATGTAATCTATATTACATACTTTAACTTTTTATATTAATATAATATAATTAACATAAATAACCAGTTATGTAGTTATAACAAACTTAATATTATGACTAAACGATTAAAGATCAGAGCAAATTTGTGGAATTTATTATCAAAATTTGTAGAATTTTTTTAACTTATTTAATATGAATTGGAATAAAACACTTACATTTACAAAAATAATAAAAGTTGACATCGAAAATTTAGTTTGATATATTGTAAAAAAAATGAAATAAACGAAAAGCCTACTGTAACTTTGGCGGGTAGCAGTAGACTTTTCTTAAAACACAAGACTTGATAGGAACTGTCTTGTGAATCTGATATTATTATAACCTTATTTCCATAATAATGGTATTAAATCCCGCCTTTTGGCGGTTTTTTTTGTATAATTATGTAATATATTTACTAAATAATACTAAAAAGATTAATTAATCTAATGTATTTTACTTACTATCACTTTAAGAAACAGTATTATTAACTTAATAAATGGTATATTTTAAAAAATATAAGTATAATTTCTATATTAAAAATTTAGAAAATTTAGAAAATTTCTAATATTATATCATAGCATAATCAGATATCAATTTATTAACAACTAATTAATTTACATATGATTAGCATTTAGTTAGTTACCACAAAATCATTAATTAAAGGGGGTGGAAAAAATGTAACCGTTTACTTAGATTGATTGATTTTTATGTGCTTTATCATAATAGTAAAGGAGTGATAGTTAAGATAAATAAAAATCTCTAATTTGTTCTTATTTTGAAAAGCTTTTTATGGTTTAGGTTTTACTGACTTTCTGCTTGGTTGTCGATTCAGTCAGTTGAATGCTTAAACATAGAAAAGAGTCATTTTGTAATCGCTTTCTTTGTTTAGTAATAACGAAAATAATTTGAAACCCTGAATCATTTTTTTTACCAAAATAACTTAACGCTTTAAACAAATAACGTAATATTGATTAATTTTTAGACTGATATTTTTTAGTGGTTAATTATGTATGATATGTCATAAAGAAATGAAGCAATTATCAGTCATCAAAGGAGTGTTAATTGTGAAGAAAGCAAGAAAGATTCTAGTCACTGGATTAATATCGATTATGATCGCTAATATTTTGTTTATTCCAAATGAAGCAAAAGCAAATAGCGATTTAATTGCATCTGTTCAAAGTTTAGAAAATGATATTCTGAGTCTTGGACAACAACAAGTTGTATTAACTCAAAGTGTTCTTCAATTATTAGTACAACAGGAATTATCTATTCCGAATTATGAGAGATTAACTGAGTTGCAAACTTCAGTCCAAAATAATGCAACTTTATGGTTGGACGGTATCAAAAACCAAAATCAAAAAGTGATCCAAGATATGATTAATTTCAACAATTCAGTAAGTGTTTATTATGACCCACTTGTAGAATTAGCACAAAGTGTTAATGATGATCCTGAGAGTAAAAATCAACTTATTTTTGGATTAACACTTTTGCGTGATAAATTAAAAAATATACAAGCACATACAAATGATACTTTTAAGAAAACTGAAGCTTTAAACTCAACAATTAGGGTCGAACATGATGAATTTTCTACTATAATTACGACTGCAACGACTGACTCAGAAAGTAGGTTGGCAGGCTTAAGCACAGAGCTTGAAGATTTAAAAAATACTAAAACAGAATTAATTGTAGGCTTGACAGGTTCTGTCATAGGAACACTCGCATCAGGAGGTAACTTAATCTTCACCATTGCTAGCATCAGTGGTCCTCTTGGAGCTGTTGGAGGTTTAGGTATTATTGTAGGCATCGCTTTTATAGTGGGTTCGTTGGTTGGTTTAGCAGTAATAAGCAAACAAATTCACGAGATAAACCAACAAATAGCGGCTAAGGCAAGAGAAATATTCGTTCTTAATCAAGATGTATCTATGATGGAAGTAAATAGAATATCGATGGATGACTTTGCAATCTCAATAGATGAAACCGTCATTCAAAATGTGGATGGAACTATAAGTTCAGTAATCAGTGAATTTGATGAAACAATAGATAACATTAGGTTAAATAATTCTATTAGTATTGACTATTTGGTAAATGATTTATTTACACCACTTAGAGATTCAATGCAACTCGTTTCTGATCAGTCTGAAGCGATTCAAACTTTTGATCATATCTCTTCAACGGAGATAAATCTAGATGGTGAACTTTACGACCAAATAGGAAATTAAATAGGGGTAAAATTATAAAAGAATCTGAAGGGAGAAGGTTATTTATGAACAAGTTTACAAAAAAAATGATTTGTTTTTTATTAGCCATAATAGTAGTATTTAGTACCATTGGTCCAAATCTTACGGTGTCTGCTAATGAACAAGTACAAGTTCTTCCTGATTTTGAAAATTTACAAAGAGGTTTAGAAAAATCAGCTACGAATTTCCTTGTAGTAGAAGCGTACGCAATGAGTGCTCAACAAAATACGAGAATCGTATTTGATAAAATGCAAGAAATTGCCCTTAATGTAGGAGTACTTACAGACTTACAAGTTCATCTTAGCGATATTAATACAGCTGCGTTACATTGGTTAGATGTTGTAAAACCAAAAATGCAAACAGTTACTCAAGATGTTATTAGTTGGACTAACACATATGAGGCGTTTTCTGATCCTTTGATAGAAACTGCAAACGCAAATGATATGGATAATTTCCAATATGGACTTAATCTATTAAAACAAAGAGCAGAAGGCTATCAGAAAAATGCAATTGATATACATGGATTATTAATAGATTATAGAGATACCCTTTCAAGTATTGTATCCAATCTACAGACAGATTTTAATAAAATTGAAGCAGCAGTCGATGGAGAGACTGGTTTAGTAGCAGAATTAAATAGAGAAATAGAGAGATTAAATACTAGACTTTCAGAAATAAATATGCAGATTTCTAATATAGCTTTTGGAGCAGCAGGATCGATAACTTTAGCAATAGTAGGTGCAAAGGTCGCTACTGTATTTCCTCTAGCTGGTGGAGCGATGATTCTTATTGGTGTAGTTGCTTTAACAGGTTTGACAGCAACGATAATAGCTTTGAATGTAGAAAGGGATAAAGTTATGGATGACATCGCCCAAAAGACTAAAGATCTAGCACAAACAGAATATGAAATGACCATTTTTACAAATATTAAAGATGACGTAGTAGTTTTACATGCTAATTCCGATAGAGCAAAACATAGTACTGAAGGTCTGAAAAAGTATTGGTATGATGTACATGAAAAAATAGGTGCTGTCATAACAACTATAGATGAAGGTCAATGGGATAATTTATTCTGGGTAGTACCTCAACTTGAAGACACAGCAAAAGCAGCAATGCAACTTAATGATTTTGCGAAACACATACAGTTAGGCTATGATTATGCAGAAATAAATCTATAAGTAGATTAAAATCATTATAACAAAGCCTTCTTGGACGATCATGATCAATGATTGTTCCAAGAAGGTTTGAAAAATAAGAAAAATTATGAATAAGGGAGGAAAGGTGCATGCTTTATTATTTCATTCGAAAATATGCTGCATCAACAGTGATGTATACATCTATAAAATTTTTACTAATGATGATTATGAGTCTTACTTTATTAAGTGCATGTTCTTCAAGATCTCCCGTACACATCTTTAAAATCATGGATTTATTACAACAAAATGGAATCCTACTAAAACTTGATGAAAAAACAGATCTCTCGATTGGTGAATCGTATAATTACTTAGTGGAAGGTGAAAAAAGTAAAATCAGCATCTATGTATTTGATAGTGAAAAGGAGAGGCTGAAAGCGATGGAAGAAATTCCTTGGATCTATTCGGATGAGAGTGTAAGCTACAACAACATTTATATTACATATACTCCTTTTGGTGAAGTTGAGAAGGTGACGCTACCTGAAAAAATTAATCGTGCTATCAATGAGTTAAAGACTGCGGAGTGAATCAACATCGGAATGTAAAATCAAAAATTGATTTTTTTGTTTATCATAATGATATAAAAGTCTAAAGGGAGGGTTTAAAAAATGAGGAAACTAATTTTATTATCTATGATGAGCTTGTTGTTTTTAAGTGCTTGTACAAATACAAGTACAGACAGCTCAGAAGTGATCGCGGAGACGAGATTTGGAAATGTAACGAAAGAAGAAATGTACAGTTTAATGAAAGAACGCTTTGGTGAAAAAATTTTATCCGATGTATTATATGAGCAAATTCTTTCGCAAGAATACTCGGTTACAGAACAAGAACTAAAGGAAGCTTTTGATGATTTACGAGACCAATTAGGATTATCTTATGAAGTATTGTTGAAACAGATGGGCTTTCAAAATGATGAGCAAATTAAAGAGATGTTAAGAGTACAATTATTACAGCAAAAGGCAATATTAGAAACGATAGATGTAAGTGATGAAGAAATCAAGGAGTATTATGACAATCTCATTCCTGAAGTAAAGTTAAGTCAAATTGTAGTGGATGATGAAGTGACAGCAAACGAAATAAAACAAAAGCTAGAAGAAGGTGCTAGTTTCGAAGAATTAGCAAAAGAATATTCGACTGATGCTAATTCAGCATCTAATGGCGGAAATATAGGATGGCATGTTCTGGAGTTGGGAACTGATTTAGAAAAAACCCTTTCTTCACTTGATATAGAAGAGGTAAGTGATCTTGTAAAAGAAGGAGATGAGTTTTTCATCATAAAAATTACAGATCGAGAAGCGATGAAATCATTTGAAGAAATGAGAGAGGATATAAAAGAACAACTCATGATTTCTAAAATAAAACCAGAAGATTTTGTTACAGTCTTACAAGAAAAAATTGATGATGCGAATGTAAAAATTAAAGATGATGATCTTAAAGATGTATTTTCAGATTTAGAAAATGTATTCAACCAGTAAAAAATGATTAACATGATGCGATTTGTTCAATTATAAAAATTAAAAGATAAATTTGATTTTATATCCTAGTGAAGGGAGTGATTTACTATGATTAATTTTAGTAGGATGAATAGTTAAACATGAGATATTTACATAATCAATGGAAAGCTCCCCCTCATTACAATTACACAACTAAAAAGGAGATTATTAATAATGAACAAATTTATAAAAAAGGTATTATCTATTGGTATAGCTGTCACATTAGGTTTTGGTACATTATTCAGTCCAAGTTTTACAGTTTCTGCTGCTAATAACGAAATAGCTTCAGGACAGGCTTCAATGGAATTGCTTGAAGACGATTCAATGCATGATTACCTAGATTTAATGACAACACTACGATCTCAGAGTTGGACGCAATACATTCCTAATGCTGACCAACATATAAGTACGGCTAAAAATCGTGCGAAATCTTGGAGAGATAATATACAACCACATGGTCTTGAGATTATTCACAATGTAATAACTTATGAAACAGAATTTAACATAGCATACAACCGATTAATGCAATTTTCCAGTGATCTTGATGATCCATTAACTAAAATAGTATTTATTGGAAATGCTAATAGATTACAAAAAAGTCTAGCGGATCAAAGTGCTTCTGTGGAGGATGAACACAATATCATTGATAATTTCAAGAAACTTTTACGTGATGTAGATCGAGCTAATTTTCAACTTGACTACAATTACGCTTTTCAAAGGAAAATGGATATAGTAAGTGAAATTACTGTTTTGGAAAATAAAGTAGAAGAGATTAATCGAAAATATAATGAGAAAGAACTAACACCAGTTTGTGATGCTTTTGGTTGTCGCTGGATAGAAGTGCCTAAATTTGATAAACATCAATTGGATTTAGAAAAAGCCAAAGCAGAAGAGGATTTACAAAATAAAAAAAATGAGCAATCTGCTATAAATGACGCTATTGTTCAATTAGGGCAATTTCTCATTGTAATTGATGGTGCGTATGATTTTATAGACAATGGTTTTAGTGGATTAAAGAATCAATGGAATGGTTTATCTCTAAAATTTGATAGAATACTAGAAATTGTTACTAACGAAATAGATACTGATGATGACTTTTTAATAGCAACTTTAAATGATGCTAAGATTACATGGGATGATATACTGCAGTTGGCACTTGTTATTGAAAGTAAAATGGATACATTTTAAAGTAAGGTTATTGGTTGCTCCATTTCCATGGTGAGGGTGTCCGGTTCTTTGATATCCAATCTCATAGAGGAAATTATAAACGGGTTGCAGCGGATTATAGCTTTTGTCAAAATAATTGAAAGCAAAATGTAACCAAAGGAGGGGATTATTTCGTATGAACAAATTTACTAAAAAAGGATTATCTATTGTATTAGCAATGATGTTCAGTTTTGGATTATTTAGTTCAAATATTACGGTATATGCAATAAATAATGAAATATCTTCATCATCTGAGGAAATTACAATCACGGATCCTGTTCTAGATTATATAGACTATATAACTCATGTAGGTCTTCCGAGTTGGATAAAACACATCCCTGGTATTGTTCCACATATTGATAGAGCAGGAAGTCACGCTAGGTCTTGGAAAAATCAAATTTATCCAGATGCTCTTAGAATCATTAACAATACTATTAATTATGATGAAGATTTTAATTCAACCTATAATTTATTAGTCAATTATTCTGAAAGGATGGAGGAGCCTGGAGTTAGAGCTTCGTTTATTTCAGAATTAAGTAATCTACAAGATAGCTTTAGTTCAAGAAGTGCGTCTGTAGAAGATGAACATCGTATTATTAATAATTTTAAGAAGCACTTACGTGATGTGGACAAAGTTAATTTCCAAAATGATTATAATACAGCTGTTCAAAAAAACATAAGCGAAGCAATGGAACAATTAGGGCAAATCATAAATCTTATAAATGGTGCCGTTACTTTTTTAGATCAAGGGTTTAGTGGATTAGAAAATCAATGGTTCTCATTATCTTTAAAGTTTGATAGATTACTAGAGATTGTGATGGAAGGAGTAGATGTTGATTCCTCTTTTGCGATAAAAGTAGCTTTAAACGATATAAAGAGTACCTGGAATGATACATTCGAATTAGCACTAACCATTCAAAATAAAATGGATCATTCATTTAAAAGAAAGGTTCTTGGTTGCTCCATTCCTTGGGGATCACCAAATCCTGCTGGGGAGGAGATTTATTATACCATATATGATGGAAAACCTGCAGCTGGCGGAAAAGAATTGGGTAAGTTTGAAGGGACGGACTCCACTATCACTCTATCTTCAGCGTTGTATGATATTTTAGAAGTAAACAACCCTGACCAAACTTTATATGCGTCTAAGGAAGTGAATGTGAATGGTGAATTACTAAAATCAGATGCTTACCGACTACCTAGTATTTGGACATTGTCTGAAGCAGCCTTCCTATTTTCAGAAAAAGACTTTCAGGGAGACTGTATTGTGCAGTTTAATTATTGGGGCAAGGCTGATTTAAACGATGCTGATTTTGACAACAAGTTGTTATCCATGTTAGTACGTGGAAATGTATATGTTAGACTATGGCAAGAAGCAAATTACAGAGGAATTGGACAAACCTTTTTCACGGAAGACAGTTATACTCAGGTTCGTAATTTTGGAGGAAAAGTTGTTGGTGCAAACACGGTATCTTCCATATATATAGAACCACAGAAAGAAGGTATCTATTTCTTTATGGAAGAAGATTTTAGTGGTAGTTTAACTTTTATGAGTACTAATCCTGGGGTAACACATAATAATAGTAGAAGGAATTTTATGAATAACAACCAATTATCATCAGTGAAAGTGATTGGTCCATATGCATTAGTTGTATATGATCTTAATCACTTTACAGGTGGAGGGGCTATCATTAAAGAGAATTTTGGAGGTCCTAATTTATCATCTGAACATATGAATAATAGAACTGAATCATTTAGTATATTTAATGGTGAAGGTGTGTGGTTCTTCGAGGATAGTTATGCAGCGGGAAATTGGCAAGTATATCCACAAGTAGCTGGGACATCGTCGAATTGTCGTTATATGAATGATTGTGCTGCTCAAGATTTATATGGAAACGGAGTAAAAGGAACTCCTATGCGTGGAGATACTTTATCTTCCGTACTCGTTATTGGAGATTACAGTGTTACACTGTATGAACACCCAGATTATAAAGGTAATTTTGAAAATGTTGAACATTTAAGCATTTGGTTACTCCAAGTAGGGGATAATAAAACTTCATCGTTTAAAATATATAGAAAATAGAATTGTTACTAGTTTCAATGGGTTTTTCGTAAAATTATTATTTAAAGGGGGTGGGAATGTAACCGTTTAATTAGAATGGCTGATTTTATGTATTTTATCTTAATAGTAAAGGAGTGATAATGAAAGATTTGAAAAAATTTATGGTTTAGGTTTACGAATTCTGCTTGGTTTTCGATCCGGTCAGTAAATGTTGCATACTTATTCATGTTTATTTTTTAAAGATTCTATATTATAAACTTTTGAGGAAGAGGGAGAAGTGTTATGAAATTAAAAAAAATGGGTATCGCTATTCTCGCATTATTAACGATTTTATCTTTCCAAACTAATAGTCTGAATGTTTATGCAGCAGAAGATGCTGCACCAGCATATAACGAATTATCTCAACAAATTCAAAATGTTATGGATTATGACGATAATTTTAAATTTATGATAAATATTTTATTTACGTCTGTGGATTCTGGGAATCAAGAGTTATTTAATGAAGCAGCTGAAATTTTGAAGAAGGATCTTCTGAATCTTGAGACAAATGTATATAATTCTAACAAAAGAATGGTGGAATTGAGGCATCAACTAATTAATTCAGGGGTTCAAGATTTAGATGAAATAGAGATCATTATACAACATTCATATACTATTCAAGATGGATTAAGATATGTTTTACATGCAGTTGAGGATGCTACTTCTGATTTCTCGTTCTGGGTCCCCTTCATGTTAGAGGATGCTAATGAAAAATGGAAATTTGTGATTGACTATATTTCAGCATTAAAAAGTGATTTTAATTTATGATTTAAAAATAAAACAGCTAGACATTGAAACCACACTTTGTTTTGCAGTGACCCCATAAAGTTAGACAGGTTAATTCATATTAGGCAGCTTGTATGGTCTGAATTCGGTATTGTACTGGACTCAGGCCTTTTAGTTTTGCCTTAATTCGTTTGTGATTATAATAATGGATATAATTTTGTAGTTCCTCTTTAAAGTGCTCTATATTCTCTAACTCCTTTAGATAAAGAAATTCCGATTTCATAATACCAAAAAAGTTTTCAATGACCGCATTGTCGTAACAGTTGCCCTTCCGGGACATGCTTTGAGTGATGTTTTGTTCTTTTAGGGCATGTCTATATTGCTTCATCTGATAATGCCATCCCTGATCTGAATGAATCATCAACTTATCTTCATCTGTTAACCGTTCAAATGATTGATTTAACATCTCTGATACAAGTACATATGTTGGTCTGGAGCCGATTGTATAGGTGATAATTTCTCCATTAAATAAATCTAGCATCGGAGATAAATAGAGTTTCTCACCAAATAATTTAAATTCAGTGATATCTGTTACCCATTTTTCATTGGGTTTTTCTGCCTTAAAATTACGTTCTAAAATATTTGGAGCAATCTTTCCTACTTTTCCTTTATATGATCGATATTTTTTCATACGAACAAGGCATTTCAAACCTAATTCCTTCATGATAAGCTGTACTTTTTTATGATTTACTTTTAAACCTTGATTTATAAGTTCATCACGAATGCGTCGGTAACCGTAACGACCTTCATGTTCATCAAAAATATCTTTTACTAACGTTTTTAGCGTCTCATCTTTATCTGGTTTCCCCAATCGTTTTATCCAGTAATAGTAAGTACTACGTGGAATATTTGCAAGTTTAAGAAGTGCTCTCACCGGGAATTCTAACCTTAGTTCATAGACTACTTTCGCTTTGTCTTTTTTGGTGATATTTCCTTGTTTTGAACTAAGGCATTCAACTTTTTTAAGTAGGCATTCTCCATGCGAAGACGTTCGACTTCTGCTTGAAGTGCTTCAAATGATCCTTCAGTTTGAGTTCGCTTATTTGTTTCTTTTTGATTTTTCTTTGTCATTGGAGAACGCCCCTTTTTCTTTAGTTTAAGGGCGTCTACTCCTTCCGTTTCGAACTGCTTTTTCCACTGTATTAGTGTAGAATGTGTTGGAAGATTGAAAATTGCGGCTGTTTCACGGATAGACGTCCCTTGTTCATTCATATAGTAAAGTATCTCTAGTTTATCTTCAATCGAATAAGTTGTATAGCTTTTTTCAAAAGCAGTCTCTCCATGATATTGGTACTGTCGAATCCAAGTATGGAATACACTTGGGTTCACTCCAATGAGTTTAGCTATGGTTTGATATCCTTCCGTTCCTTCCAAATATGTTTTGACGGCTTGTATTTTTTCTTGTGCTAGTAATTTGGCCATAATAAAACTGCACCTCTAATTTGATAATGGTGTCTAACAATTGGGGTGCAGTTCATTTTCGGAGTGTGGTTTATTTCTTATTCATATATTTTTCTGAGGAGGTAGTAGTAGTCTACTAAATTTAAAATCTTCTAATTTGTTCTTACTTTGAAAAAAGATTATGCGTTGGACTCTGATCTCTAACTTTCTGCTTGGTTTTCGATTCAGTCAGAGAAGGTGAATTGACGGCTAAAGATTTTACGTTGCTGACCATTTCCAGCAACAACCTCATATCTTCAGTTTTCAAAGAGCAATCTGCATAGACTTATTATAGCATGATTTTGTAAATTGGTTAGTGTTATATCACTAATATTATTTGTTCCAGAAATATTTCAATATTCATTTAAAAGCATCGTTATTCCCCCAAATCTTCTGATAATTAAAAATTTCCATTTAAAGATAACTTCATAATCATATTAAAGAATTTATTTAATATAATTAAATTAACAAAAAAAGTAATTAATGAATTTTTTTGTTATGATTTATTTATTAAAAAGGTAGAAAAAGAAAATATGACTTGGGAGGAACTATATTTATGGAAAAAGTTGTTTTTGATCTTTACTCACCAGAATATCAGGAGAATCCGTATCCAACACTATCTTATTTTAGAGAACAGGATGAACGTATCCACGAATTTACGATTAAAAGAGGTACAAACGAAGTAAAGAGCTGGTTGGTAACACGATATAATGATGTTGTAACCCTAATGAAAGATGAGAGAATTACAAAAGATATTTTAAATGTGATGTCTAAAAACGAAATACAACAGCAAAATTATATTGAAGAATACGAATTTTTTATTAACAATATGTTGTTTAATGATCCTCCTGATCATGGGCGATTACGTTCTTTAGTACATAAAGTTTTTTTTCCACGTATGATAGAAGGTTTGAGAACAAGAATTGAAGAAATCTCTACAAATCTTCTCGATCAGCTGGAAACAAAAACAAATGTAGATCTAATGGAAGATTATGCAGTTCCCTTGCCTATTATAGTTATTTCAGAAATGATGGGGATTCCTGAAAAAGATCGCAACCAGTTCAGAATCTGGTCAAACGCATCTACTAGTGTGGCAAACGGAGATGAGGAGATAGAGAAGCTTAACTCCTATATAAAAGACTTTATTCATTATCTTGAAACGATCATAGAAGAAAGAAAACAGTCTCCTCAAGACGATATTATTAGCGGTCTAGTAATGGCTCAGGAAGATGGACAAAAACTCTCTAAAAAAGAGCTTCTTTCTATGCTTTTTCTTCTAATTGTCGCAGGTCATGAAACAACTGTGAATTTGATAGGAAATGGCATGTTAGCTCTACTCCAACATCCTGAACAACTTGATAAATTGAGAAAACATCCTGAACTTGTAGGCAGAGCAGTGGAAGAGTTATTACGATTTACCAATCCTGTTGAATTTGCAACATCTCGCTATGCTTTAGAGGATTTTACTCTTTATGGAAAAGAGATTAAAAAGGGTGATATGATATTTTTAAGTCTTGCTGCAGCCAACCGTGATCCAAAACATTTTGAAAATCCAGAAAAACTTGATATTACTAGAGAAGAAAACAAACATATTGCTTTTGGTTTTGGGATGCACTATTGTTTAGGAGCACCACTAGCTCGTCTGGAAAGTCAAATAGCATTTCAAGCTTTAATTCAACGTTATCCTAACATTAAACTGAATGTGAACGAAAAAGAACTCAAGTGGCGACATTCTGAAATTTTCAGAGGACTTACAGAACTACCAGTTAAGCTTAGATAATATCTTAATCTAACAAAATTCTGTATTTATTAAATATAAATAAATAGTAATCATTATTAAATTTTTAAATAAAATTAACACCGTCTAAAATTATAGATGGTGTTAATATAATTATGAAACAATAAGTTCATTTTAATTGCAACTAACGATAACGATCATGTGTTGGAGTAAACAAATCTTCTTGTGCACTTCTTACAAGTGAAAAGTGATCAATATTGTAATGACCATGAAGTATCTCATTATGATGATGAATGATTTGATCCGCAGATAAAGTAGATGTATCACTTGTCGAGTGTCCATCCTTAACTAATGTGACATCAAAATGGTTTATTGTTGCGCTCCTTACAGCGGTGTCAATACAATGTTCTGTTTTGCAACCCATGATTACTAAGTGTTTGACATGATTTCCATGTAAATAACTTTTTAATTTCGTACCATAGAATGCATTGGTTGCCTTTTTATCAAATATTTTGGAGTTTTCTGGTATATTGATATTTTGATGGATTTGAAACCCTTCTCCTTTGCCTTTACTAACATCTAAATCTCTAACAAAAATAACTAAAGCTTTTGATTTTAAAGCTTTTTCAACAACTAAGTTAATGTTGTTCACTAATTTTTCTTTCATAAAAACAGTGTTTTGATTTTGATTGCCATCAATTAATTCTTGTTGGGCATCAATGACTAATAAAGCTTGGTTTTTAATAATCAAAACACTCCTTTTCTAATGTTATTAAATTATTCTCTGTAACACCCCGCTATTTTTATAAATCATAAAACCGCCTCCTTTCTTTGTAGTTAACTTAACAAAATGGATAAGAAAATACAAATAAAGTTAATCATACAGTTGGTATAAATAGTGCATTTTAATTAAAACACATGTACAGATGTATATGGCTTTAGTCACTTAAGAAAGATGAATTCATAATGACTTAGGAAAAAGGTTTAAATTAGAGGAAATACATAAATGTTGATGAATATAATATAACAATGAATAAAAATTGGGGGGATTTCGTTGGAAAATACAGTGGTTTTTCCGTATAGCGAACATGATTTTAATAAAACTGAGTTAGCTCCAAGCTATAGAGTTGAATTAAGAGACCCAAGGAATGAAAAACTGGACAAATTTATCAAAGCGAATGTTGTAAGTGATTGGTCTGAATTAAACTGGGAAAAGATTGGCAAGCCGTATATTGTAAATAAGATGTCTGTAGATCGCCTGAATTGGGAAAAAGAGAACAAACAGGACATGTCAGTGAAAACTTCTTGGGAATTTTTTAACCGTTCCTTTCATGAATGGTTTATAAAGGATGTTCCTAGTGAAATGTCAGAAAAAAAGAAAGCGTTCACAAAGAGTTTGTCTAAATTTAACACGAAGGATGTAAAAACGGCATTAGGTGACATCGTCAAGTTAAACTTATGGAATTATGTACACCGCGTTCAAGATGGCATCTGGGATCCACGTGGAAAACGTGCTTTATTTGAAGGATTGGATGTAAAAAAGCCCCGTATTTTATTTTTAGGTGCTGCTGAAGGTTATGAAGCCATGCAATTAGCAGCTATGTATCCTGGTGCGGAAGTCGTTCTGGTAGATTATGATGAATATTGCAAAACACACCGATTTGAAGAATTTCCAACTTCATACCCATTCCTAGGTGAAAATCCTTCAACAGGCAGTGCTAAAGTTTGGTATAAAGATGAAATGAACATTGAGTACGAAGTTGAAGATATTCGAAATCTAAACTATGGAAAAGAATTTGATATAGTTTTAAGTGTAGGTTTGTTAGAACATGCACCAGATGAGTATAAGTCTGAAATGCTAGATATGCACCGACGATTTTTAAAACCAGGAGGATATGTCATCATGACGACACCTCGCAATCAAATTCGTTCTAGAATATATTACAACATTATGGCGGATGTAATGAATCATATGTACAGAGAATTGATGGATATACGCCAGATGGGGTTATATGTATATGAAGCAGGTTTTGATATAATAAGACATGGATTTATAAAAGTTCATAACGGAATTATAGCTCAAGTGAGATAATCAATTGTACATAACAGAGGAGATATTATAAATGTCACAATATACAACTAGGCAAAATAAGCTGCAACAAAAGTTAAAAGATAATCAATTAGATGGTTTTTTAGTTACTCAAAATGTAGATATTTTTTATTTAACAGGGTCTATGCAAACAGGATATTTGTTTATCCCAGTAAAAGGAGAAGCAGTTTTTTATGTGCGTAGAAGTGTTCAACGAGCTCAAGAAGAAAGTTCTTGTATCGTGAAAGCTTTAGGATCTTTTCGAAATTTTGGAGAAACACTAAAAACTGACTTCCCACAAGTTTTCGAATCTAAACATGAGCCTATATTAGCAACAGAATTTGATGTGCTTCCAATCCAAATATTTAATAGAATACAATCGATTATGCCTCATGTAAAATGGAACGATGGCTCAGTGTTTATTAGAGAGATTCGAATGATTAAATCTCCTGATGAAATTTCAAAAATTAAAATTGCTGCGAATGCTGTAAATCAAGCATTGGAAACTGCTTTAGGTAAACTGAAGGTAGGTATAAGTGAAGTGGAGTGGATGAGTGAGATTGAATACTCTCTTCGTTTACAAGGACATGTTGGATTAATGAGGATGAGAGGATTTAATCAAGAGCTTGTTACTGGCATGGTAGCTGCTGGTATTTCAGCAGCAAAACCAACTTACTTTGATGGACCAGCTGGGGGAGAGGGACTAAGTCCAGCAAGTCCTCAGGGTTCAGGGAAAAACATTATAGAAAAAAATGTTCCGATTTTGGTAGATTTAGGCTGTTGTATTGATGGTTATGTTATTGATCAAACTCGAACAGTTGTAATTGGAGAGTTATCAGAGGAATTAGTTAATGCCTATCAAACTTCTGAACAAATTCTGAAATCCACCGAAACTTTGTTAAAACCAGGTACGATTTGTGAGGACTTATATTTTAATGCTGTTAGACTTGCTGAGGAAGCAAAATTACATGAACATTTTATGGGATATGGAGCAGATCAAGTAAAATTTTTAGGGCATGGTATAGGATTGGAAATTGATGAATACCCTGTACTTGCAAAAGGGTTTAAATATGAACTTCAACCTGGCATGGTCATTGCAGTTGAACCCAAATTCACGTTTCCTGAAAGTGGTGTTGTAGGAATAGAAGATACATACCTTATCACAGAAGATGGTTTTGAGAAATTATCAATTACTAGAGATGGGGTTATTCGTATTAGAGAGAATTGATAATGAAAGATTAAATCTTTTATACTATTTTTAATTATTTATGAATAAATCATATAACTTAATGAAGATGGTAGAGCCTGTAGTAAGGGCTCTATTTAGTTCATGATAATTAGTTTTTCACTATGGTAAAACAGTTTTCACTTTCTAGGAAAAATTTAACATTAATTGATAATGAAATAGGTTGAGACTAACAAAACTCCTTTACGATATGATTGTTGATTATAAATTAACAATAAATTTTATGGGAGGTATTTTTAGATGAATTCAGTTTTGTATCGAAAAAGCGCCATGATTTTACTCACTTTTATTATTTTGGTTTAACAATAATCCAATAACAGCAACTTTTGATCTTTAAATCTATCAAATCCAACATAGATATTTTACATTAAATTAATAAAGTGCTGGATTTATTTTAACAATACTCCTATAATATAAAAAATATTACCATTAAACAACAATACTTAATTATTGGGAGGAACTGTAATGTCTTTTGTTTTTAATAAAAAGAACTTCATTATTTTACTAGCTACCATTATTACGTTATCTTTATTTATTTCTTGGAAATCTATCAATGAAACGGATGCCGCAACCACTTCATTTCGATTTGTGGTCATGGGTGATAGCAGAGGGTCCAGTGATGGTATTAATGAAACAACATTACGATCTTTATTAACAGAGGTTGAATCATTGTCTACTCAACCGGAGTTTATATTTTTCACAGGTGATCAAGTAATGGGAGGGTCAGATGTAGCTCAGGAATTATCCGATTGGAACGATTTAGTAGATGATTATTTTCCATTAAATAAGGTATATCCTGCACTTGGAAATCACGAAGATGATGAGACAATATTTAGTAATTCTTTGACTCACCTTCCTGCAAATCAATTAGAAGGGTACCAGAGGACATCTTATTATTTTGATTTCGGAAATGCTAGATTTATAACTTTAAATTCTAATCGCAAAGATAGAGGGAACTATGTGATTGACTCTACTCAACGTGCGTGGTTAGAGAGTATTCTTGAAAACAGTGGGAAAACACATCACTTTGTTCAATTTCATGTTCCAGCATATCCAATTGGAGCACATTATGGAAAGTCCCTTGATGCTAATCGTGAGCAAAGAGATGCACTTTGGGATATATTTGATGAATACAATGTAACAGCTGTTATGACAGGACACGAACACAACTATAACCGACGTGAAATAGATAGTTCTTTTAATGCAAATGGTTATCGATTTGAGAATAGTATTTATCAAGTGACGATAGGTGGAGCTGGAGCACCTTTATCAACTATAAATCGTGATTCACAGAATGTTGATATAGGTCCAATAGCAAGTTATCACTATATGGTAGTTGATGTAGTAGATGAGATTGCCAAATTCAACCTATATGATGTGAATAGCAATTTAATAGATTCTTTTGAGGTTGAACGAAGTTCTGACTCAACACAACCTTCAACTACTACGATAGATTTTCAAAATGGTGTGTATCCAACTTCAGCATATGAAGGTACGTCTGATAGTTATCTTTCTGAGAATGATTCTACTGTAAACTTTGGTTCTGAAAGAACATTACTCATTGATGGAGATGATCCATCAAGAACTGGAAAAAATAAATATGCGATTTTGAAGTGGGATGTTTCAGATATTCCTGCAAACAAATCAGTTATTTCTGCTAATATTACTTTGGATGTAACTGATGCTAGTTCAAGCTCATATGAGATATATGAATTGAAACGTGATTGGTATGAAGCAGAAGTATCTTGGGAACAAAATACTAATGGTTCAAATTGGGAACAATTTGGTGCAGATAGTCTATCAGATCGTGGTTCAACAGTATTAGGTGTTATTACGACTAATACTACTGGGACATATACAGTTGAATTAAATGTAGACGGTATTTCAGTTGTTCAATCTTGGATTGATGATTCATCCTTAAATAATGGATTGATGATAGCAAATTCAAGCAATACTAACGGTCTTGATATTAGCTCTAGTGAAGCAGTAAATTCAACTCTACGTCCTAAACTTACTATTATTTATGAGTAGTATTGTCAGATAGAGATATTCGTAGTGTACAGGTAGGTCCATTGGCAATTTATAAATAAAATACAATTTAAACTAGAATTATAGGAGGTTGGTTAAAACCATAATGAAGCCGATAATTTCAGCACGTGATTTGGCGGTAACGCAAGCTGGTTTTGCTGCCCTTCTTTTTATACTTATGCCTATATTACATTGGGTAGATGATAGTCAATATAAATGGTTATCCATTTTTCATGGTGTAGGTGCAACACTTACCGTGCTGGCTAGCTGTTATATGTTACATTTAATATACCCTCTATTAAGAGGAAAGGCTGGCACAGTTAAACGGTTAAAATTTATCTTGTGGTTAGTTAATATTTTAACCTTAGCCTCCATTATCACAGCTAACTGGTTGTATATAGGATACCGGGCACCTGATGGGGCTAGGCAGTGGTTTATTTACCATCACCCTTCTATTCATTTAATATTGATGGAATATAAAGAATTTGTAGCGTTATTTCCTCTACCTTTAGGAATAGGGGCGTTATGGATCTTACATCGATTTGGGAAACAGATGGAACAATCAACGAATACAACCATTTCTTCGGTGATCGCAATTTTATTAACATTAATGTGGGTTTGTTTAATCATAGGATTTGTTTTTGGACTTGCAATGGTGAAAATAAAAGGAGTTTAGGTGAGATATATGATCAAACAAAGAAAAACTGGAGAAATTTTGGCTGTGCTTATATCTATTTTTTTAGGTTTTTCTGCATTAATTACTAGTCATATATGGAGTATTACTAATCCTGCTACTGCTAATTATGTTTTGTTAAAAATTGGTTCTTGGCTGCCTGGCTGGTGGGGAATTGGTACATATGCAGGAAAAGAAATGATTGGTCTTATATTTTGGATTGTAAGTTGGATTGTATTACACTTCATATTAAAAAACATACAAATTTCATTAAAAAAATGGTTGGCAGTTTTTATGTTTAGTATATTTACTTTATTAATAATTACTTGGCCACCTATTTATCATGCAATTTGGGGCTGGCTGCCTACAAAACCTTAACAAGAACCTGCACTAAGAGGATGACATTCAGCAGGAGGCTATTATTTATGTCTGTTCAAAATAAATATAAATTGAGTTTTTCTATAACTTTTGTTGTAATCGTTTTACTGAGTTCATTTTGGATGACTTCTATACCGTCTTCAGGATTTTTAAATTTTGAGGAAAATCAATCCATTCAGTTTGAGTTTGGGTATATTAGGCCATCTAATGAATCTAAGAATTTGGAGGAAATTTTTGAAAGTATAAAAGATGTAACCTATTTTGCAGGAGCAGATCGATTATCAAATAACGATAATGGAACTAACTTATCTAACTTCTATCCTTTTTTTGATGACTTATCAACGGAACTTTCATTTAATGAAAAATATACTTACTTACCTTATGATATGACTGGTAAATATGGTAGAAGTGTATATGCTATAGATTATGCAAATGCAAAAATGTTATTTCTACGTGGAGATGAGTTAATTAGTCAAAATGCAGCCTCATATCAAATAGAGTGGCTTAAATCTATGATTGAAACAAGTGATCAACTTTATCACATTATTTTTATCAATGAAGTACCACAATCTCCATGGTTTTGGGATGTGATGGATGAGTTACAAATAAATTTAGTGATAACAGAAAATGAATTGTACTCTCCTTCATCATTAGTTGTTCAAGAGCCATCTGATTGGGCATCTGCATTTGTAGATCATTGGGACGTATGGAATTTCAGTTCAAATTCTAACATTCAAACCCTTTTATTTGATGCTGTTGATGTAGAATTGACCGTAACAGCATTAGACCTATCAGGTGAAGCATTTGATCAAATGAGTCAGAATCTCTCACTTTTTCAATATGATGAGTTTGTTCAGACAAATACAATGATACCAATTCAATCTTTATGGCGATATCATCAAGGTTCTGATCAAATCAGGTCTACTATACCTGAAGGTTATGATATAACAGGTGAGAATCCAATTACTGAACGTTATCAAATCCCATCTGATGATTGGCGTAGTCAAGATTATGATGATTCCAATTGGAATGTTGGCAAAGGTCCATTTGGACATATGAATCAAAAAATACCATTAAGCATAAATCAAAAATTACCAAAATTAAACGATTCTGTAACTTATTATTTCAGAAAGACATTTGATTTACTAGAGGATCCATTACAAATTGATCATTTATTTTTGTATATGACGTTTGAGGATGGTTATGTTGTTTATTTAAATGGAGAAGAGATTAGTCGTGATGGTATGAAAGTAGGTTTGACCACTCACAACACATTAGCTCAACCCAATGAAACTTATATCTATGAGGAAAAAGAAATCACAAATCATAGAGATAAGTTAGTAGTTGGAAAAAATACGTTAACCGTTGAAGTTCATCGTAGCCATCCTAAATCATCAAATTTCATTTTTGATCTTAGTTTAATCTATGAAAAAAATAAATGAATGAGGATATAAACCATGAAAATGAAAATATGTATGATGATGTTATGTATCATGATGTTGCAGGGCTGTGGAAATCAATCATCCCAATATCAATTGATAGCATCAATTCAATTTACTAACCAACACCTTATGATTGATAATGGAGATTCTTTTGTTTGGGAGAATTCTCTCATTACAATAAATGACGAATATACTTATGAAATGGAATATATTCCTAGAGGTAAAACAAGTATTCCATATCAAATGTTCTATAACGAAAAAGGGGAAGTATATCAACCTAGTATACTAAAGGTTCGTAATGTAGACATTAATGTACCTAAGTTTGATGGAAAGAATGATGCTGTATTTACCTGGTAATAGTGATTATTATATTTTATAGCAATACCAACCATTAAGTGGTAAAATTTCATTTACTTTCATAACTTAAATAGAGTAGAATTTAAGGTAATAAATTCTAAAATTTATTTTTAAGGAGAATGGTAAATGGAGAATACAGGGGAAGAACAAATGAAAGAAGGTCAGATAAGACTAGACAAATGGGATCCGTTTGAATGGTATAAACAGAAAAGGGAAAATGAACCTATTTATTTTGATGAAAAGTCAGGTCAGTGGAACGCTTTTTTATATGATGATGTCAGTTACATATTAAGTAATTATGAACAATTTTCATCTGCAAGATATCAAGCTGAGGAAAGGGATCCTTTTGGAAATAGTCTTCTTTTTATTGATCCTCCAAAACATAAACAGATGAGAGATTTAGTAAATAAATCTTTTACTCCTAAAGTCATGCGTTCATGGGAACCTCGTATTGAATATATATCAGACACATTAATTGAAGATATGATTGAGAAAACAACGATAGAGCTGGTAAATGACTTTTCTATGCCATTACCTGTCATTGTTATTGCAAATATGCTGGGAGTCCCTACTGAGGAATTACATCTGTTCAAAAAATGGTCAGATCAAATGGTTGAAGGAGACTATAATGCATCTGAAGAAGAGATCAAAATAACAAGAGAAAAATATGTAAACACGATGAAAGAGTTATTCCATTACTTTTCCGAAATTATAAATCATAAGAAAAACCATTTACAGGAGGATATCATCTCAATACTACTTCAAGCAGAAGTGGACGGTAAAAAGGTCTCAGATGAAGAATTAATTGGTTTTTGTATTTTACTACTAGTTGCAGGAAATGAAACGACAACTAATTTGATTACAAACGCTGTATATACCCTTTTAGATGAACAGGATAGTTTTTATAAATTAAAACAGAATCTACAATTGTTACCTTCAGCAATAGAAGAGGTCTTACGTCATAGGTCACCCATACAATCTATGAATCGTAAGGTTAAAAAAGACATGGAGTTTAGAGGAGTTCAGCTAAAAGAAGGGGATTTGATTAATGCTTTTATTGGTTCAGCTAATCGTGATGAGTCAAAATTTCTTCAAGCTGATCAGTTTATGATAGATAGAGATCCAAATCACCATATAGCGTTTGGTAGTGGAATTCATTTTTGTTTAGGTGCACCATTAGCTAGAATGGAAGCTCGGATAGCTTTGAAAAAACTAATCGAAAGTTTTCCTAATATGCATTTTTCAGATGATATGGAAATACAACCGATAAATAGTATGGTTGTATACGGTTTAAAGAAATTACCAATTCAAAAATAATAATGGATGTTTTTAAAAAATCATCATTGCAGTAAGGAGCAATGGTGATGATTTTTATTTATCCAATAAAAAATCCCTACTTATAACATAAAGTGTTTAGTAGGGGATTAAATATAAGTGGAATACCTTACTGTTCTTTTGGATGAAATTCTTCCTCAGGAAGACGAATCCAATTCTGCAAATATCCTTGAACGTATAACTCCTTAATTAAAATGGTAAGGATTGGGGCAAGAATCAAACCTGCAATACCAAACAGTGATAAAGAAATGATCATAAAAGTAAGCATCGTAAATGCAGATACTCCAAGAGAATCACCCACAATTTTAGGTTCTAAAATCTGTCTTAATCCAATGACTACTGCCCATACAACAGTTAATTTGATAGCTAAACTTATATTACCAACGATGAACAAATAAATCACCCACGGTAAAAAAACAGTAGAGACGCCTAGTAAAGGCAATAAATCAAATACAGCTGCTAACAAGGAAACAGAAAAAGCATTGTTTACCCCAAAGATTAACAAAGAAATAAATATAACAACAAAGGTAAGACTAATTAATTTAAATTGAGCTTTAATGTAACTCACAATTCCTTTTAGTACATAATCTTTTAAAAAGTAAAACGCTGACTTAAATGTATTTGGTGTTTTTTCTTTAGCTATGGATTTCCAGTCTGCAATCTCCACACTTAAAAAATAAGCTAATATTAAACCAATAAAAAAGTTTACTATAAATGTTGAAAATGAAGAAAGTATGGACGTGAGATTAGTTAAAAACCATGTAGCAAAATCAGCTCCATATTTAGTAAGAGTAGATGCGTAACTTTTAATTTGATCCGTGACATTATCCGGAAGAGTTTGATATTCTGAGCTAATAAATTCAACTTGTGCAATAATTTCTTTTTGAATAATGGCTTGATATTCAGTAATTTTACTTGTTAAGGCAGTAATCTGATTGATAAACAATGCCCCTCCACCAATAAAAGCTCCCAAAACGACTAAAATAAATAAAAGCATGGACAATGCAGTAGCAATTGATTTTTTTATCCCTTTACGGTTAAGAAAACGTGCAAAAGGTTCAATGATAAGGAAAATAAAAAAGGAGAAAAAAACTGGTGCAGCTATTTTGTACATATAACTAAATACCCACATTGTTAAAAAAACAGTTAGCACAACTAGTCCAATATCAATAGCTGTTTTGTAATACTTTCTATAGAAGGAAATCATACATCAACCTCATATTTCATATATTTTTAAAAATCTTACATAGATTATACTGAATTTCATTTATTTTCTCAAACATAAGGTGAATTGGACATGACTATTAATTTTTAGTAACATAATAGAATAAATATGTACAATTAACTTTAACGTATAAAAAGATAGGTGGGAGGAAGGAAAATGTTTCGATTAGGACAAAAAGTAGTGATAGTAGAAGATAAATTTGAGCAAAACCTTCCCGTAGGATCATATGGATATATCATAGCAGTTGATAAAAATCCTGATAATGCATTTGACTTTGTGCTGCGTGTACCGAAATCTGGGAAACATATCTATGTTCCTGCATGTGATATAGAAACGGAAGAAGTATTATTAAGAAGAGAAGCTGAGAAAGTCGAAAGAGAAGCTTTGATAGATTTTGCACTAGCCACAAAAAATGAAGAATTGTTCATTAAAGTGATGAATGGGGATCATATAGAACCAACAGATGAGTCCAAGGAAAATACATTAAACCACGATGAATTTTTGAAACAAGTCCATTTAAAAGCTTGGATATAATAGAAGCCTTTTTTAAAATATATGATATTGAGTGGTAAATTTAACTTATTTAATAGACCTCCTTTTCAAGGATGGTCTATTTTTTTAAAATAATGGAGATTGACGACTGTTAATATACAATCTCTTTTTATTTTGGTAAAATGCAGTTGTAATAGTTTCCAAAAATTAAAATTAAAGGGTTTCTTAACTTAATAAAATCATGGTATAAGGGGATATTTTTATGAAAAATGTTTTAAAGGGAAGTTTATTATTCATTTTATTCATCTCTTTATTGTGGTGCCTAATTATAACTTTCAGATATCCTTTTATTGGAGTAGAAGTAGAGCAAAATGAACAGCATCATTGGATTGTAAAAACAATATATGAAACGGGTGCAAGTGTTAAATCTGATCTTGAAGTTGGAGATCGAATTTTAAAAGTAAATAATCAGGCTGCAGATCGTTTTCCAACTATAAAAAATTTTAATTCAATAGAACAAGCTCATAGGATCACCGTACTAAATGTAAATGATGCTTCAGTTTCAGAGATCATTTTTGATAAAAATACGATTGTTGTAGATGACGTAACAGCGCTTTTAGCTGGGCTAATCTGTTTATCCTTGGCTATTTTGATATTTTTAAAGGCTAGTATATCACAGTCAGCTCGCATGTTAGCCTATTTTTTTCTATCAGCAGCCATCATCTGGTTTAGTTTTGGTGCCTATATTAGAGAAGATTTGATTGGAGGCTATTTAATTACAACCTTTATGATGGTTTTGCAGGTAGTATTTCTACATTTTTTGTTCGTGTTTTTTAAAGAAAAAGGGAATATAACACTGCCAAGCAAAATATTAAATTTTTTGTATACGATCATCATCGTGGTAGCTTTGATTAAACTCGTAGAATTCCTTCCTTCCTTATCTTTCATAGCCTCACCTTTAAATGTTGTATTTACATTATTATTTTTTACCATCGCTTTTTTGATAAACATATCCTTTTTAACATATGTTTATTTGAAATATTGTAAGGATAAAACACATTTTACAGCAATCATTAAAAGTGTATGGGTTTGTTTGATTGTATCCTTTTCTCCTTTAATCTTATTATCTATACTCCCACAATTATTAACAGGTAAAGTTATTATTGACTATATTTATTCAAGTTTGTTTTTACTCTTACTCCCTATCTTTTTTGCATATTTGATCGCATCTAATCAAATATTCGACATCGGTTTAGTTTTGCGGCGTTTTTTATTTTCAATTTTGTTAGGTCTCTTGCCAAGTGGTTTATTTACAGGGTTTTATGCTTTAATATTTTATGAAGAAATAGCTGTAAAACCCATTTTATTTTTGTTTTTATCTTCTTTAGTTTTGGTATCTTGGATTTTATACGCAACAGAGTACTATACGACAAAAATGGAAAAATTCATTTTCCCAAAAAAATATTATTTGCAGTCTATGTTAAAAAAGGTATCCCAAAGACTGGGTTCTATTTCAAGCTTTCGAGAATTGAAAGATATGATATTAGTAGATATAACTGGAACGTTGGAAGTTTTTGGTGGAGCGATTCTATTTAAATATGAGGATGAGAAGATAGAAATGGTATATGAAGGAGAAATAAATATTACAGAAGTTGAAAGGTTGTTACATTCACCTGCACTTTTCGAACATTCTTCATATACATGCCTAGAGATAAACCACCATGAAGAATATAAGAGTTATTTAATTTTGACAAGGAAGAAAAACAATACATTACTCGGTAAAGAAGAAATTCAATGGTTAAAACTGATTACTACTTATCTCGCTGTTAGTTTGGAGAATATTCATTTAATCCGTAAATTAACACAAAAACTAGAGAAATTCGCCTTTAATCTTCCAACGAATCAGGAAGCTAAAGAAATTCAATGGTTCCGTAAAATTATGTTTGAGTTGCAAGAGGAGGAAAGGGTACGCATTGCTTCTGATCTTCACGACACAACCATGCAGGATTTGTTTTTTTTAAAGAGAAGGTTTGTTTCCATAGCAGAAAAGTATGTGATGAGTCCAGAGGATCAGAAACAGTTAGATAGTATGATTGAATTTATAGAGATGATCAATGTAAATCTTCGTCAAAGTTGTTTTGAATTGAGTCCATATTTATTAAAGGATATAGGTCTTATTAAAACAATACAAACCATGTTGGATAAAGAAGAATACAATTGTGAATTTGATTTGTTCTTTTATGCTGAATCTGATTCCATGATAGAGTCAACAGATTTACAAACTAAAACTCATATTTTCAGAATCATTCAGGAACTGCTAAACAATGCTAAAAAACATTCTAAGGCTTCCAAAGTATCTTTTAGTTTAAGTGTAAGAGATCAACTTATTATCCTGAAGTATGAAGATGATGGCGTTGGAATAGAAAGCCATTTTAAAACGGAGAAAAATTTGGGATATGGAGAGTCAAATGGTATAGGAATGGAACAAATGAACGGGCGAGTTATGTTACTTAACGGAACTTTGGAAATAGATACTTCAGCAGATGGTGTGATAATTAATATTTGTGTTCCCTTAAAGGTGAATTCACAGATAGTAAATTCATAAATTCACTCTCTATCCATTTTAAATATAAAATATTCTAATCATTTCATACTTTCATGTATTTATTCATCACTTAAAATTTCAACAAAACCTTGATTTCCATCTACACGAATCAATTGTCCGTCTTTCAGTTTTTTAGTCGCATCATCAAGTCCCACAACTGCAGGAATTCCGTATTCTCTAGCAACAACTGAACCGTGAGTCATCAGCCCTCCGACTTCAGTAACTAGTGCTCTAGCTGATTGGAATAATGGAGTCCATCCTGGGTCTGTATGAGGAGCAACGAGTATTTCCCCTTCATTAAGCATAGCTGTCTCAGGACTTAAGATAATGCGAGCTTTTCCTTCAATCACACCTGCAGAAGCAGGGCTTCCCACTAGTGCATTTTTAGGGAAATCACCTTGTTTTGGAGAACCTGTAATAATTTCACCTTCACTTGTCATCACACGAGGCGGCTTCAATTTTTGATGATATTCATAAGTTTCTTTTCGATCTGATATACTTTGAGATTTATTTTGTTTATACTCACCTTCAAGCACTTCAATGAGCTCATCAAGTGAAAGGAAGTAAACATCCTTTCTTTCTTGTAATACCCCTTTTTTTACTAATACTTCTGCTTCAGAGAGAATCGCTTTTTTACATTCATCTAGAAAAGATACAAACATGTATTTATGATGTTCTCTTAATCCAGCCAAATGATGGTACAACTCAAGCTGACGTTTCACAAGTTTTGTCTTGAAACGATTGTGTTTTACACAATTGATTATTTTTTGAGCTGCTTCTTGAGATTCGAGTTCTCCTAGAGTGAATTTTTCTCTGTGTTCTCCAGATTTTACACTTCTCATGTGTCCTAAAATCGCAGGAATTAGTTGTGTTGGAGCCTCACGCCAGCGGGGTTTTGTCAAATCGATTTCACCAGGGCATCGCATTCCGTATTTTGATATAAATAGTTCAAACGCATGTTTAAAGCGTTCACCACCATCTACGCTGTTCAGTCCTTCATAAAATGTTTGATCCTTTGCATTTTTAAGGTATTCTTCTACTTTTGGAAGTTCACGAACCAAATCGGCTAAATCTCCAATTTGTAATCCCATTTCACTTGTTACATTGCCAGGCAGTGATTTGTTTAATTTTTGAAATTCTTTATCATCTCCTATCCAACGAATATACAACTTTCTTAAAAATATGGTTGAAAATAAGAAGGGAAGAATATTTTTAGGAATAACATTTTCCAATATATTAGGACCTAGAGTATTTAAATGAAACTGTACTTTTTTTAACCGATCAACACCTATTGAATTATCGAGATCTTGACGGATCTCATTCAGTTTAGTTTCCAAATAAGCTTCAATTTGATCTTTAACTAATTTGGGATCGGATTTTCTATAATTTTTCCATCCTTCTTTTAATATAGGACCAACAAACTTACGAATGTCCTTGAAAAGTCCTGGTTTAGGAGGAACATCAACAATCTCATCTCGTTGAATGATTTCTTTTATGGCACGACTAATGTTTTCATCCACATTATTTAATATTTTAGGCAGGAATCTTCGTCCTAGTTTATGACGAAGAATTTCTGTTGGATCAAAATATATACGTCCACCTGTTTCTAAGATAACATTTCCACCCCCTTTAAATAAGGTACGAATGACAGAAAGACCTAACGGCTTTATCGCATCTGTCATTACTTGAATATGACCGAAGGATATTAAAACTCGTAAAGGCTCTTGTTCAATGTTCGGAAGAGGATACAGCGAAGTAACTGGTCGACTTTGTACAATGAATATTTCATCATTTTCAAAACAAAACTCAATGTCTTGAGGAGATTCAAAATGATCTTCAATTTGTTTCCCTATTTTAGCCAAACTCAAAATTTGACTATCTATCATCGCTTGTTTGGTTTGTTGTTCTAGAGTTAATTCTTTTTTTACTGTACCTCCTTTGGAAAGTGAGAAAATAGCTAATTTCTTATCAGAAATGTTCTTTTCAATAATAATGTCCTCTTTCACTTTGTATAAATCAGCAGAAACAATTCCAGAAACAAGTGCCTCCCCCAAACCAAAACTAGCATCAATGGATACGACCTTTCTATTGCCTTTTATAGGATCAGCTGTAAACATAATGCCAGATATATTAGGATTCACCATTCGTTGTACAACAACAGATAGGTAAACTTCACGATGATTGAATCCATTTTTTGATCGATATGAAATAGCTCGGTCCGTAAATAATGATGCCCAGCATTGTCTAATATGCTGAAGAAGTTGTTCTTTTCCTTTAATATTTAGGTAAGTATCATGCTGTCCCGCAAATGAAGCAGTGGGCAAATCCTCTGCTGTTGCACTGGAACGAACAGCATAAGCATATTGTTTACCCACAGATTCCCATGCATGAATAATTTTATTTTTCAACTTTATTGGTATAGCTAAATGTTGTAGATGAGTACGAATACGTTTTCCAAGCTCTCGCAATTGATTTAAATCGTTTGAGTCTAGGTCATTTAGTTCATCTAAAAGAGATTCTATTTGTGAACTTGTAGCGATAAAATCTTTATAAGCATAGGTTGTTACACAAAATCCTCCAGGGACTGGAAATCCTGCTTTACTTAATTCTCCTAAGTTTGCCCCTTTTCCTCCTACATATAAAAGGCTAGTACGATTAATCTCATTGAAAAATAAAACATGTGGCCGCATATAATAAGTTTCTCCTTTCTATGAATGAGTGACTTAAATAATAAGAAAGAGAAAGTATTTACGTTATCTATTGGTAAATATATTATAACACTTTATAAATTAGAAATATGAAATGCTTTGCTTCATTTGATTGTATAAATACATCATTTTGAAACGTCTCAAATTAAGAGGGGTTGTTACATTGTTTGTTTTAATGGGAAGTCTGTTCTTGTTTGTATACTTGGAAAGGATTGAGTTAAAAAAATAAGTAAGCTATAATGATGTAATGACTTAAAGTAGGGATAGGGAGGATTTATATGAGCATATCTATCAAAGACGTGGAGCACGTGGCTAAATTAGCTCGTCTTGATTTAAACGAAAAAGAAAAAAATCAATTTACAAAACAATTGAATGCTATATTACAGTATGCTGAGAAATTGAATGAATTAGATACGGACAACATTCAACCTACAACACATGTATTAGAACTTACAAATGTGATGCGCGAGGATGAGACACGTGAATCTTTACCACTTAAAAAAGTATTTCTCAATGCACCAGAAGAAGAAGATGGTCAAATTAGAGTGCCTGCGGTACTCGAATAAAATATATAAATTTACGTTCAAAAAGTTTAGTTGATCAAAGTGGACTTTATATGAACATCTTTTATAAACAAAAGGTTCAATTTGAAAGGAGGCTTTATTGTGTCTTTATTTCATAATCGCTTAAAAGACATACATAATCAGCTAGTAAACAAACAATTAAAAGTATCAGAATTAGTGAATGAGTCATATGATCGAATTCAACAGGTAGATTCAAAAGTTAAAGCATTTTTAACATTAGATGAAGAGAATGCAAGAACTTCTGCTGCAAAATTGGACGAACTTTTAGAACATAGCAGTGAAAGAGGTTTATTGTATGGCTTACCTGCGGGTATTAAAGATAATATTGTTACTGAAGGATTAAGAACGACTTGTGCTAGTCAATTTCTATCAAATTTTGATCCTATCTACGATGCTACTGTGATGAAAAAGTTAAAAGCTGCTCAATCCATAACAATAGGAAAAATCAATATGGATGAATTTGCAATGGGGGGCTCCAACGAAAATTCAAGCTTCCATCCTACACACAATCCATGGAATACGGAGTATGTACCAGGAGGCTCTAGCGGTGGATCTGCAGCAGCGGTGGCAGCGGATGAGGTTTATTTTGCACTAGGTTCAGATACAGGTGGTTCTATTAGACAGCCAGCAGCTTATTGCGGTGTAGTTGGCTTAAAACCTACTTATGGTTTAGTTTCTCGTTTTGGTCTTGTTGCTTTTGCTTCTTCATTAGATCAAATTGGTCCAATTACTAAAAATGTAGAGGATAATGCATACGTCCTACAAACAATAGCTGGGTATGACGTAATGGATTCTACCTCAGCCAATGTGGATATTCCTGATTATCTTAGTGCATTGACTGGTGATGTGAAAGGTTTGAAAATTGGTGTTCCTAAAGAGTATTTAGGTGAAGGAATTGATCCAAACGTTAAAAATTCCATTTTAGAAGCGTTAAAAGTTCTTGAAGGTTTAGGGGCTGAGTGGGAAGAAGTTTCACTTCCACACACAGAATATGCAGTAGCAACATATTATTTACTTGCGTCCTCTGAAGCCTCATCAAACCTAGCTAGATTTGACGGTGTTCGTTATGGTGTGAGAACTGAGAATCCAGACAATTTATTAGATGTTTATTTGAAATCACGCAGTGAAGGATTTGGTCAAGAAGTAAAGCGAAGAATTATGCTTGGTACTTATTCATTAAGTTCAGGATATTATGATGCTTATTATTTAAAAGCTCAGAAAGTTCGTACTTTAATCAAACAAGATTTTGATAAAGTTTTTGAAAAATATGATGTTGTTATTGGACCTACAGCTCCAACAACAGCTTTTAAAATGGGATCGCAAATCAACGATCCACTGACGATGTATTTAAATGATATATGTACAATACCAGTTAGCTTGGCTGGTATTCCCGCTATTAGTGTACCATGTGGATTTGTAGAAGGGTTACCAGTTGGTATGCAAATTATCGGCAAAGCATTTGATGAATCTGCCGTATTGAGAGTTGCTCATGCATATGAACAGAGTACTGAATTTCATCAAAAGCGACCTCAGGTATAGAAAGGAGGAAACGAAATGTCAACTACAAAATTCGAAACTGTAATTGGATTAGAAGTCCATGTAGAATTACACACAAATTCCAAGATCTTTTGTGGATGTTCCACTGAATTTGGAGCTCCTCCAAATTCTCATACATGTCCCATATGTTTAGGCTATCCTGGGGTTTTGCCTGTACTGAATAAAAAAGCTGTAGAATTTGCAATGAAAGCAGCGATGGCTCTAAATTGTGAGATAGCTACAGAAAGTAAGTTTGATCGAAAGAATTACTTTTATCCTGATTCTCCAAAAGCTTATCAGATTTCTCAGTTTGATAAACCAATCGGTGAAAACGGCTGGATTGATATTGAAATAGATGGACATACCAAAAGAATTGGAATTACTAGGCTTCATTTAGAAGAGGATGCAGGAAAATTAACACATGTTGATGGTGGATATGCATCATTGGTAGATTTTAATCGTGTGGGTACTCCTCTTGTTGAAATTGTATCGGAACCAGACCTTCGTTCACCAGAAGAAGCTAGACTGTATTTAGAAAAATTAAAAGCGATTATTCAATATTGTGATGTATCTGATGTAAAAATGGAACAGGGTTCCTTACGTTGTGATGCGAATATAAGTATTCGTCCTTTTGGACAAAAAGAGTTTGGAACTAGAGCAGAATTGAAAAATATGAATTCTTTTAGTGGTGTGAAAAAAGGGTTAGAGTACGAGGAGTGGCGTCAAGCAGACGTTATATACAGTGGTGAAGAAGTTGTTCAAGAAACTAGAAGATGGGATGAGTCTAAAGGTAAAACCTTCTCCATGCGTGGAAAAGAAGAATCTCATGACTATCGATATTTTCCAGATCCTGATCTCGTACAGCTGTACATTGATGATGAATGGAAAGAACGTGTTAGAGCTTCAATTCCTGAATTACCTGATTCACGTAAAAAAAGATACACTGAACAATTTGACTTACCGAGTTATGATGCAGAGGTAATCACAACTTCTAAACATTTAGCTGACTTCTTTGAAGAAAGTTTACAATATACAAAGGATGCAAAATCAGTTTCGAATTGGATGATGGGTGATTTGTTAGGGTATTTAAATGCGAACAATTTAGAATTATCAGATGTAAAAGTGACTGGTAAAGGATTAGGAGAAATGATCGATTTAATTGAAAAAGGAACGATTAGCTCCAAAATTGCTAAACAAGTATTCAAAGAAATGATTGAATCTGGGAAAGCACCTCAAACGATTGTAGAGGAAAAAGGTTTAGTGCAGATTAGTGATGAGGGGGCAATTAAAACTATAGTTGAACAAATCATCGAAAAAAACCCTCAATCTGTTTCTGATTATAAATCAGGGAAACAAAAAGCAATTGGTTTCTTAGTTGGACAAGTCATGAAAGAAACCAAAGGGAAAGCCAACCCTGGATTAGTGAACAAACTCATTAAAAAATGTATAGATTAATTCGCAAAAAACCGCTAGTTCCTACAAAAGGAAAAGCGGTTTTTTGTTTTGGAGTGGAATTGTAATCTTTACAAGTGATAGCCGAAAACTTAAGTACAAACTTAAACAGCATAATATTAAATACTAGGAGATAAACTTATGCTGCTTATAAATTGTATGAAATTCATAATCAAAGTGTGAACAAACTTACTCACCTTCTAAACCTTCAATTAATTCTTTAACGTCATCTAGTTTGAAGTCAAGTAGAATTTGCTTTTGAATAACTCTTTTTAAAGTATCAGCAACATTTGTGTTTATATATACTAAATTTGTAATATCTGAGTGGTCACTCTGTTTAAAACTCTCAACTACGGCTTGAATTTTTTCACCCTCTGCATTAACAATATGTGATAAACCTACTTCTTCCATAGCGATAGAAGTTAACAATAAATCAATCGCTTTTTCACGATCTACAGTGATTTTAGGGTCGAAATTAGGAAAATTAGGTAAAGTCAATTTTTATTCCTCCTTTTATTAAAGATAGTTTATGGTATGTAGTAATCTGGGCATTGTGCCTGTATTTTAAGAACGAATGGAATGATCCTTTCATCTGTGTGAGCGATATGAATTAAGTTTGAAACTTATTCAACATGACACTATTCACTTCAAAATAAAATAAATTAATAATTTTTTATTTTGAAGTGAAACTCAGAGGTTTTACGTCTAAGTTTATAAGATAGGAAAAGGTGGTGAGGCGATGGATCAATTAACAGATGAGCAGCTAATTAAACAAATTCAAATGGGTAAAAATGAAGCTTATCGTTTATTAGTGGAAAGGCATAAAAATTATATATTCACACTAATATTTCAAATGATTGGACATCGTGAGACTGCTGAAGATTTATCTCAGGAAGTGTTTATCAAATTATTTAGAACACTTTCTTCTTTTCAAGGAAATTCAAAATTTAAAACCTGGTTATACCGTTTAACTGTAAACCTTGTTATAGATCATCGCAGATCCCAAAAAAGAAAGTCAGTTGTTGCTTGGGTGGATGAAATCAAGGATAAGCTATTTACAGATTCAAATGAAGAACCAGAAACAAGAACAATAATTAAAGAAAAACAGGAAATGGTGTATCAACTTATAAACGAGCTTCCAGATAAGTATCGAATTATTATTTATTTGTATCATTTAAAGGAATTTTCTTGTTCTGAGATTGCCGAAATTATGCAACTCCCATTAAAAACAGTAGAAACTCGATTGTATAGAGGTAAAAAAAGACTAAGGCAAAAGTGGATGGAGGTGGATAGTCATGTTCAGGAAAATTCAAAAGTCCAATCAACAACAATTTGATGAATTAGAGCAGCAATTAAATTCACTGCCCATTTTGGAAACGTCCTCATGTTTCATAGATGATGTAATGATATATACGAAAGAAATGGATGCAAAAAAGAATGTAAATATTCACAAACAATTTAAACAAACCAATGAAGTCATTCATATTATTATCGCAAGTGCAGCGACTTACTTTTTTATTTCCGAGGGAATATTTTCTGCATTTATAGAGATGAATCCTGAACAATTTAGTACGGAAGTAAATGAAACAGTAAATGGTGTCATCACATATGGTTCTGAATTTTTCAACATGATTACTACAAAAATCTCACAGTTAGTTAATCATTAATTTTAAGGAGGCTTAAGTATGGAAAAACATGAATTGCCTGAAGATTCTCAGCAACAACAGGAGAGGATGGACGATTTTATTGAGCAAAGAATACATCAGCATAAACAACAAATGAACTCAAGCTCAATTCCTTTCCAAACTACTAAGTTAAAAAATAAATTTGTAACGGGATTATTAGCGTTCTTATTGCCTGGGATGGGTCATTTTTATTTAGGTTTGATGCAAAGAGGAGTAATGTTTATGCTGCTTTTAGCAATAGACATCGTATTCATTGTGTCATTAGGTATGAATTTTGTCGATTCAAATGTTCCTTTAATTGTATTGCTATCTTTTATTATCCCAGTTATTTATTTTTATAATATATTTGATGCTTTACAAACAGCAGATATTATAAATGCACAAGGTACTTTAGAGGATATAAAAGTGAAAGTAAGAGATGGGAAGACATTTGGTTATATGTTAATAGCAGCTGGTACACTACTTTTTATCATTAGCAATAAACCATCTTGGTTAAGTGTAGTGTTTGATTTCTTCGGTTCCTATTTAGGTGGCATTGCTTTAATCCTAGCTGGAGGATTATTGCTTTTTAGTGAATTGAAGAAAAAAAATGAATAATGAGGTGGAGAGTGGACTTTTATGATCAAGGTGGGTAGATATACCGCAGCTTCGTTGTTAGTTTTTGTTGGGGCAACATTGCTTATGGATCAAACAAGTGATACATCATATGTAGAAAAGATAGTACAGTGGTGGCCATTTATTATCATTTTTTTTGGAATTGAATACTTAATTTTTCAGTTTAAAAATAAGAATGATAGAAATGTCAGAATAGATATTAAGTCTGTAGTATTAAGTTTTGCTATAGTGTTGATCCTTTTTGGTTTAACTTCTGGTTTTCCTTTTTTGAACCAATTAGAATTAGTTTATTCTGATAATGAAAATGATCTGAAATTTGAAATAGAAGCACAGATGATACCTTTTTATGAAAATACAAATAAACTGTATGTTGAAAATTTAAATGGAAAGATTAATATAAAACCTACTAATGAAAAAGATTTTAAATTTGAAACAACGATCTATGTTTCTGAAATAGATCAAGAAAAAGCAGAAAGAATAGTAAATGAGTCCAAACTTGAGTGGATTGATGAAGGTAGTACTTTGCAAGTATATGCAAAGGGAAAAGAGTATTATAGATTTGGTTTTAAATATAAACCTAAAGTAAACTTAATCATACATGTACCTCAATCTAGAGAAATAGATATTCAATTAAAAATGAAAAATGGTTCTGTTATAGTTACTGATGTTCCTATACTTGATTCTTTAGATATTGATACAACAAATGGGGATATTCATATTACTAACATAAATGGCAGAGTAGCTGCAGATACAACGAATGGAAATATTGAAGTTTATTCCATTGATGGTAAAACAGTGCTTGATACAACAAATGGTGACATTATTGCTGACAGTATATTTGGCGATTTCATAGCAGATACAACAAATGGTAAAATAGAAGGAAAAATAATTGAAGGGAAAGTTGAGGCTGAATCAACTAACGGATCCATTACATTGGTTGAGGTAAACGATGAAGTGACAGTGGATACAACAAATGGAAAGATTAAAGTAAAGTCCCAAGTTGTTGATGGTAGTTGGTATTTAGATACAATAAATGAAAGTATTGAGGTTGTTTTACCTAATAATGGAGATTTTACTTTTAGAGCACAAAGTAATGCTGGGGGATTTTTAAGTGATTTTCCATTTCATATTGATAAGAAAATTATGGGAGGAATAGTTGGTAATGGCGAGCATAAAATTACCGCATATACTAATAATGGTTCAATAATTGTTAAAAAGTGGGATCAAGACTTTTAATTTTGTCTCAAATTTGACAAAAAGATAACCTCGAACGTATTATAGATATAATAACTTATGATCAAATAGAAAGGCGGTAAGGGATTATGTCATCCCAATTAGAACATGCCCTAAAACAATTAAAAACTAGTGGTGTTCGAATGACTCCGCAAAGACATGCGATCCTTTCGTTTATGTTAAAAACACATACTCATCCAAGTGTAGATGATATTTTCAAAGCACTTGGTGATCAGTTTCCAAATATGAGTGTTGCAACTATATATAACAATCTAAAAGTATTTTTAGAAGCAGGTTTAGTTCGTGAGCTTACATTCGGTGATGGTGCGAGTAGATTTGATGCTAATGTAGATGAACACTATCATGCGATTTGTGATGATTGTGGTAAAATTGTTGATTTTCACTCACCTCCACTTTATCAAATTGAGGAAATTGCATCAGAAAAAACAGGGTTTATTGTTAAACATCATAGAATGGAAGTTCATGGTACTTGTCAACAATGCAGTGAAGCATAATTTGTCATTTATTTTAGCTGTAAAATCATTTAATATAAGACGTGTTGGTTCTTCTTTTTACAAAGGAGGTACCTTACGTCTTTTTTATTTTTCAGGCATAGGATGTGGATGAATTGAATGAGTTTAATATTTCAAAAAAGAAAAAACGCAGCACATTAATTAGAATGATCTTATTTTGTTTATTATTGTTTATTGTTTTATTTTTTTCGTTTGTATTCTATCAAAGTTGGTTATCAGGACAACCTTCTTCTGATAGAGTTATCGAAGAATTTAATGGTTTAGATCAACCTATTTTTTATCAGAATGAATTACAGCCTTATTCTGCCTTAGGTAAAGATAAAGGTTTAAAAGTTCCGTTGGATTTCGTCAAAGAACACATTGATCCAAATGTTAGGCTTGAAGAAGATTCTGGATCAGTTATCATTACGACAGACAAACAAGTTGTTCATTTCAAAACAGATCAGTTGAGTGCAATGATAAATGAAAAGCCTTATTCTTTGCAATTTCCAATTGAGGTTATAAACGATACGATTTATTTTCCAATCTATCATCTATTGGAATTTTATAATTTAAAAATAGTAGAGTCAGAGGAGACAAATGCGGTATTAATATGGAATGCTGGCGATGTCATTCAATGGGGGAAGGTTGTAGGCCAAGATCAAACTGAGGTAAGTATTCCTATAAGAACAGAACCTACTATAAAATCATCAATTTTATATGATATTTCCATCAATGATAACGTTATGATTTTAGAAGAAAAACTAAATGGTTGGTATTTTGTGCAACTTGAAAATGGTTATCAAGGATACTTGGAAGAGCAATATATCATATTAGATGAGCTTGAAATTATACCTAATCAAGTAAAAGAAGAATCAACGTTAGTTTGGAACCCATTGGGAGAAAAAGTTAATTTAACCTGGGAAGCCGTGTACAATAAAAAAACAGATACTACTGTTATTGGTAATATGCCAGGCTTGAACGTAATAAGTCCAACCTGGTTTCATCTACTAGACGAGTCAGGGAATATTGAAAATAAAGCGGATGCTGAATATGTAAATTGGGCACATTCACAAGGATATCAAATATGGGCTTTATTTAGTAATAATTTTGATCCAGATTGGACAAGTGCTGTCTTATCTAACTATGAAACTAGGATGAAAATGATCAAACAACTTGTAAGTTATGCTGAATTATATGATTTACAAGGGATTAATATTGATTTTGAAAATGTGTATTTGAAAGATAAAGATAATCTTACTCAATTTGTACGTGAGCTTACACCTATTTTACATGAACAAAATCTTGTTGTATCCATTGATGTGACCATTAGAGGTGGAAGTGAGATGTGGTCGTTATTTTATGATAGAAAAGCGTTGGGAGAAGTTGTAGATTATATGATGGTTATGACTTATGATGAGCATTGGGCCTCTAGTCCAGTTGCAGGATCCGTTGCATCTTTGCCATGGGTTGAAAAAGGCATCGTAGACATTATGAACGAGGATCAAGTTCCTTCTGAAAAGTTAATTTTAGGAGTCCCTTTTTACACTCGTTTATGGACAGAAGAAGAAGTAGACGGCAATACATCTGTTTCTTCTAAAACTTTGTTTATGGAAACAGTACTTCAGATCATTGAGGATAAAAATTTAGATATACAATATAAAGAAGATGTAGGACAAAATTATGTTGAATACAAAGAAGGTAACGCAACACATAAGATCTGGATAGAAGATGATGTTTCAATGCAAGCACGTGCTGAAATTGTTAAAAAGTATGATTTAGCAGGTATAGCTTCCTGGAGAAGAGGTTTTGAAACCCCAGATATTTGGGAGGTCATCGATAAAACACTCAACAAAAGACCTTAAGTATGGAAATATTTTATTAAATGAATCGTTTGAGTATCAAATAAAAGGATGTCCATTGGTTTTTGCAAAGAGTTGGACATCCTTAAGATATTTTTATTTATTTTAATTTATTTTATTTCATTAAAAAAATTTAATTTATTATTGTTTTTGATCTTTAGTAATTGATCCATTTGCTTTGTTTTCATCAAATGTAAGAATGGTTCTACAATGCATGCAACGATCTGTTTTACCAATATGACGAGTAGGCTTTCTACACTCTGGGCACTCTAATGTAATAGAACTTGTAGAAAGTGTTCCAGCCCAAAAGTATACAGCTACACTACCTAATAAACTAATTGTACCAATAATCATAAATGGGATTGAAATAACATATTTACCTAAGTTACCCCATAATAGTAAACCACCAGTACCAATAATCATGATACCCATACCACCTAAAGTCAATAAGAGTCCCCATAAACGTAATTCGTTAATTTTACTTGATTTTAAAAACATGATTATCCTCTTCTCATCATTAATAAAGTTTGCTCAAATATCTAAAGAAATGTATATTCAATATTATATTAGAGCAGTACATTTGAAACAAGTGAAAATAATGTTATAACTTAACTATTTATCCGATGGGGTTATTGATTTATAATACTTCCCTTTGGTAACATATCCTTCCCTAATTCTTTTCATGTCTTCCATATCACTTTTTGTTAATTCTCTAATTACTTTTGCAGGTCTACCATAAGCTAAACAGTTTGGAGGAATTTTTTTCCCTTGGGAAACGAGACTTCCAGCGCCTATAAATGCTCCTTCTCCTATTTCTGAACCATCTAATATGATCGACCCCATACCAATTAATGCTTTGTTTCTAATTCTACAGCTATGGAGTATAACTTGATGTCCAATTGTAACGTCATCCTCAATAATAAGTGGATAAGCTGGACTTTGATGTAATATACAATTGTCTTGTATGTTAGACCTTTTACCAATAATTGTAGGCGAAACATCTCCTCTTATTACTGTATTAAACCATATGCTGCTCTCTTCACCAATAGTTACATCCCCAGTGATAGTTACATAATCAGCTAGATATACACTTTTAGCGATTGAAGGTTTTTTCCCGTTGTATTCATAAATCATATTAGTACCTCGTTGTTAATATTTTTTATCATAATTTTATTAAAAATGGTTAAGTCTAATATACAGATCCAAATGAATAAGATCAAGAAATGTACAGCTACTCAATGATTCTAGTTATTATCTGAACATTCTAAAAAAAATTACTTTATTATAATGTTATTTTTTTTCCTAAATATTATTGACAGGCCATATGATTCTGTGATAAATTTAATTTCGCCGCTTAGAATGGCAAGTAAACATGACAAGAAGCAAATAAGAGTTTACTAGATTAGATGAGTGATTTGAAGATAACTATCAAAAATTGTTATTGACAAAAACTCACCAAAAATGATATGATAATCTAGTCGCTGTAAAAAAGAACAACGACGATTAATAGAAAGATTTGCACCTTGAAAACTGAATAACGAGTGAACAAATCGGAGACTTGAGAGATTTCAAG
>NZ_SIJB01000029.1 GCF_009910845.1 Chengkuizengella marina
AAGGTCCTGGGAGAGTAGGACGTTGCCAAGCTTTAATTCTCTATTTACTGTAATATAATGTTCCCTGATAGCTCAGTTGGTAGAGCACTCGGCTGTTAACCGAGTTGTCACAGGTTCGAGTCCTGTTCGGGGAGCCATATGCTCCCATAGCTCAGTAGGTAGAGTGCTTCCATGGTAAGGAAGAGGTCACCGGTTCAAATCCGGTTGGGAGCTTATTAACATCAATATGGCCCGTTGGTCAAGCGGTTAAGACACCGCCCTTTCACGGCGGTAACACGGGTTCGAATCCCGTACGGGTCACCACTTAAAGTAAAAACATCAAGGGATAAAGAATCCCAGGGTTCGTCGGAGCATAATCTTCGTGAGAGATCACATCGCAGTCTCGAAATAAAATGAAGAGTATCCCGTACGGGTCACCACTTAAAGTAAAAACATCAAGGGATAAAGAATCCCAGGGTTCGTCGGCGCATAGTCTTCGTAAGAGATAACATCGCAGTCTCGCATAAAATGAAGAGTATCCCGTACGGGTCACTATAATATCTTTGCAGGGATTTTTGGCTTATTCCTTATTTATCTATTACTATGGACGCTTAGCTCAGCTGGGAGAGCATCTGCCTTACAAGCAGAGGGTCGGCGGTTCGATCCCGTCAGCGTCCACCATCAATCAAGCTTGCCGTTGTAGCTCAACTGGTAGAGCAACTGACTTGTAATCAGTAGGTTGGGGGTTCAAGTCCTCTCGACGGCACTGTTACAACCTAAATTGATGGGGATTAGCCAAGCGGTAAGGCAACGGACTTTGACTCCGTCATGCACAGGTTCGAATCCTGTATCCCCAGCCATTATGAGAGCCATTAGCTCAGTTGGTAGAGCACCTGACTTTTAATCAGGGTGTCGAAGGTTCGAATCCTTCATGGCTCACCATTTTATTTATGCGCGTGTGGCGGAATTGGCAGACGCACTAGACTTAGGATCTAGCGTCTTACGACGTGGGGGTTCGACTCCCTTCACGCGCACCATTTGCGGACGTGGCTCAGTGGTAGAGCATCGCCTTGCCAAGGCGAGGGTCGCGAGTTCGAATCTCGTCGTCCGCTCCATATACGCCCTTAGCTCAGCTGGATAGAGCGTTTGACTACGAATCAAAAGGTCGGGAGTTCGAATCTCTCAGGGCGTGCCATTTAGAACATCATAGAAATACCAAACGCTAGAGATAATTGGAACGTTAGAGTTCGTCGGAGCATAAGCTTCGAAAGCAAAGGCATCGCAGTCAGGTACTGCATCTCTCAGGGCGTGCCATTTTAACAACATATTACATCGGGACGTAGCTCAGCTTGGTAGAGCACTTGGTTTGGGACCAAGGGGTCGCATGTTCAAATCGTGTCGTCCCGACCACTTCAATTTAATATGCGGGTGTAGTTCAATGGTAGAACTCCAGCCTTCCAAGCTGGTCGCGTGGGTTCGATTCCCATCACCCGCTCCATTTAACAATAAATGACCTATAGGGTCTTTTTTTAATATTCATTCATTCTTCGAGAATCAGAGTTGCATTGAAATACTATATTATAGTAGAGCAATTTGTGTACTCCCCCTAGCAATAGTTATTGGTAATTCTTTCGAATTGACACATATTTCATCGCACTTTGTATTTAATATGCAGATATACATTTGTATTTTATAACTACATAATTATTAATTTCAATTAATGGAAATTCATTATTTTCGTTAAAATAGAGATTTTTGACTCTTTTTTTAGTATCATATATTTATATCATTTTAATAAAGATGAGGTGTGAGTGTTGGTTGAAACTACTGTAGATACGAATAAAACAGATCCATTACGTAGAGATGTTCGCTTTTTAGGTAATATTTTAGGAGAGGTTTTGGTCCATCAGGGAGGTAAAGAATTACTTGATGTTGTAGAAGAAATTAGAGAAATGAGTAAATCTTTACGAGCAAACTTCGTACAGGAATTATTAGAAAATTTTAAAACAAAGATAGAGACATTGGAAACGGATAAGCGTCACAATGTTATAAGAGCATTTGCAATTTATTTTCACCTTGTAAATATTGCAGAGCAAAATCATCGAGTTCGCAGAAAAAGAGAGTACGAACGATCAACAGGTGATATTATTCAACCCGGTTCTATTGAAAGCATTATTATCGAATTTAAAGAATGTAATGTATCTAGTAACGATGTAATGGAGATTTTAAGTGGAGCTACATTAGAGTTAGTGATGACGGCTCATCCAACGGAAGCTACAAGAAGGGCTGTTTTGGATATTCATCACAGAATTGCTGAAGAAATGATGGAATTAGATAATCCTACTTTAACTTACAAAGAAAGAGAATTATTAAAAGATAAACTTCGTAATGAAGTATTAACATTGTGGCAAACAGACGAGCTTCGTGATCGTAAACCTACTGTCATTGATGAAGTTCGTAACGGGTTGTACTATTTTGATGAAACATTATTCGATGTTTTACCTAATGTATATCAGGAGCTAGAGTATTGTTTAAAAAAATATTATCCAGAACAGGACTGGCATGTACCAACTTTTTTACGTTTTGGATCTTGGATAGGCGGCGATCGTGATGGTAATCCTTCAGTAACCGCTGATACAACATGGCAAACTCTTAAAATGCAGAGAGCTTTAGCTTTAAAAAAATACAGACAAATCCTTAAAGATCTAAAGGATCATCTAAGTTTCAGTACTAGTATTGTAAAAGTATCAGATGAACTTTTAACTTCAATTGAAGAAGATCGTATAAATGTTGAAGTTCCGATTGCTGATCAGTGGAGAAATATAAAGGAACCATATAGAATAAAACTTTCTTATATGCTTCAGAAAATTAATAACACAGAAGCCTCTGTATCTAATGAAAAAGAAAAATACAATTCTCCTGAAGATTTTATAAATGATTTGAAATTAATTGATTGCAGTCTAAGAGGCCATTTTGCAGATTATGCAGCAGATAAATATGTGAAGAAGGTTATAAGGCAAGTTGAGCTTTTCGGGTTTCATGTAGCTGCTTTGGATATTCGTCAGCATAGTAAGGAGCATGAACTTGCAATCGCAGAAATTCTTTCAAAAACAGGAATTGAAGAAAACTACTCGGCATTGAATGAAGATGGGAAGATTCATTTATTAACAGAGTTATTAAATGATCCAAGACCATTAACCACAGTGAATTTAAGTTATTCTGAAAGTACAAAAGAATGTTTAGATGTTTTCAAAACAATTTATAATGCCCAGAACGAATTCGGTCAAGATTGCATTAAGAGTTATCTTATTAGTATGACACAGGGTGTTAGTGATCTTCTCGAAGTTACAATATTAGCTAAAGAATATGGATTACATCGTCTTGAACCAAATGGATTATCTATTCAACCAGTTCCACTTTTTGAAACGATAGATGATCTTCATGCAGCACCCCAAATTATAGATCAGCTGTTTAATATACCTATCTATAGAAAAAGTATAAAGGAAGCTCATGATCTTCAAGAAATTATGTTGGGATATTCCGATAGTAATAAAGATGGTGGAGCAATTACAGCAAATTGGGAATTAAGAATTGCTATGAGGGATATTACAGAAACCGCTAGTAAGTATGGTGTTAAATTAAAGTTTTTCCATGGAAGAGGTGGAGCTTTAGGTAGGGGTGGTATGCCTTTGAATCGCAGTATATTAGCACAACCACCAGGTACTTTAGGTGGGGGGATAAAAATTACTGAACAAGGAGAAGTGCTTTCCTCTCGTTACTCTTTAAAAGGCATTGCATACAGAAGCTTAGAGCAAGCAACTTCTTCTTTAATTAAAGCTGGATTGTTATCTGAACGAAAACAGGAACTAAAAGATGATCCTAATTGGGAAGAAATAGTTCAAGGCATTTCTGAGTCAGCTTTAAAGAAATATCAAGATCTGATTTTCCGCGACCCAGGTTTTGTAACTTTCTTTAAAGAATCTACACCACTAACAGAGTTTGGAGAACTAAATATAGGTTCAAGACCTTCCAAACGTAAAAATAGTGATAAATTTGAAGATTTAAGAGCGATACCATGGGTATTTTCTTGGACACAAAGTAGATATTTGTTACCTGCATGGTATGCTGCAGGGACAGGATTACAATCTTATATACAGGGCAAGGAAGAGAATTTAAAAACGCTCCAAAATATGTACGAAAATTGGTCATTTTTTAGATCTATGATAGATAATCTACAAATGGCTCTTGCCAAGTCAGATCTATTAATTGCAAAGCAGTATTCGAATATGATCAAAGATTCTACAATTCAAGATCGAATTTTCAAATCCATAGAGGATGAATATATTTTGACCAGTAAGCTTATCTTAGATATAACAAAACAAAAAGAGATTTTAGACAATGTTCCAGTTATTCAGGAATCTATTCGGTTAAGAAACCCATATGTAGATCCGTTAAGTTATTTACAAGTGGAATTATTGTCCGAACTTAGAACATTACGTGAAGAAGATGATGATAATGCAGATTTATTACGTGAGGTTCTACTTACGATAAATGGAATTGCTGCAGGGCTTCGAAATACAGGATAAACGAACATCGTGATGTTTTATCACAATCATAAAACGAATCATATTTTATCCGTATACAAAAGTCGGAGGTCTTAATGGACTTTCCGGCTTTTTGTATCTTGGAGGTTATTAAATTGAAAGAAATGCATCGTTGGGTAGCCATTATTCTTGTATTAGTAGGAGCTTCAAGTTATGGCATTTTATCATCCATTATTAAGCTTGCTTATGAATCTGGATTAAATGAGCTTCAAATCACCACAGGCCAGTTATTTTTTGGTATGATGATATTGTGGATTATTATTGGGTTTAGAAGAAGGGCTTGGCAAAATCCTATAAAAACTCCCTTGTTGAGATTAACCTTATTAGGTTTTATGGGAATTGCACTTACTTCCATTTTTATCAATGCTTCTCTAAGGGATTTAAATGCATCTCTTTCCATTGTTTTGTTGTTTCAGTTTATATGGATTTCAATCATTATTGAGTCTGTATTACATAAAAAATTACCAACGATATATCAGATGCTTGCAGTTCTTATCGTCATGTTTGGAACGATTTTAGCTGTAGGATTATCAATCGAAGACCTTCAACAAATGAGCATTAGAGGATTTATTTATGGTTTTTTATCTGCAATTACATATAGTTTATTCATAACATTTACAGGAAGAGTTGCAACAAACATAGATTCTGTACTAAAATCAGCTATAATGATTACAGCAGCTCTTCCACCTAGTATTATTGTAATGATCATTTTATTTCCCAGCCAGACATATATCCAAGGAGAACTAAGTACTTTTCTTTTCTGGGGATTATTTGCAGCTATTTTAGGTGTAGTGATACCTACAATAAGTTTTAACTTAGGTATCCCTAAAATTGGCGGATCTTTGTCTGCAATGCTGGGAGCAATAGAACTACCAGCAGCCATTATAGCTGCGGTTATTGTTTTACAAGAAACTGTATTACTGGCACAATGGTTAGGAGTATTTTTAATATTAATTGGAATTATAGTTGCTGAAAAGAAGTAGTAAAATTTTAATCACTTTAGAGCATAGCAATCATTATGCTGGGGGAATTGTAGTGGATAGTACCGAAGTAAAAATCATTAAATTAGCTAAAAGAGGAAATCATCAAGCTTTTTCAGATTTAGTTGATTTATATAAGAATAAAATTTATCATCTTGGTTACAGAATGTTAGGTAATAAACAAGAAGCTGAAGACATAACTCAAGAAACCTTCTTAAGAGTGTATAAGAGCATACATAAATATGATGCAAAGTACAAGTTTTCTACATGGATTTTTCGTATTGGTACAAATTTATGTATTGACCGATTGAGGAAAAGAAAAAATGCTTTTTCATTAGATGCTGAAACTATAGAAGGTGAAGGGATAGACGGCTATGATATTCTACCAAGCGAGGATGACTCACCTGATCAGCAGCTTATCATATCTGAAACACAAAGACATGTTCGAAAAGCAATTGATAAATTGCCAGAGAAATATAAATCAGTTATCGTATTACGTTATTTGCATGATTTATCACTTCAGGAAATCGGTGATATACTACACATGCCTGTAACAACCGTTAAAACTAGAGTCCATAGAGGTAGAGAGTATTTGCGAAAAAAATTAGAACACGGTAATCTATTGTGAATGTTGTTGTTCAAATCTATTCGTAATTTAATTCATATTTTTTTGAAACCAATTATTTTAACAAACGTATGGTATGAATGAACGAACGAGTTTTAACTCTGAAAGGTGTGGGCAAAGTGAATTGTAAACAAGTGAATTCTTTATTGCATGAATACTTGGACGGAGATCTTACTGGTGTAAAACTTCATCAGTTAAGTCATCACTTAGACACATGTTCAAATTGTAAAGAGAATTTAGTGCAATTAGAAAAAACCGAGGCATTAACTAGGTCTCTCCCAAAAAGCCCAGTTCCTGATGATTTAAGTAACAAGATTATGGATGCTATTCCAATGAATAGTGGAAACAGATGGATGAGATGGGCTAAACAGTACCCTGCAATGGCTGCTGCAGCTGTTTTTGTTATTATTATGACGGGAAGTTTGTTTGCCATAAATGAACCAGATTCGAAGCTTATTGTTTCAGGAAGCGGTATGGAATATGTAGTGATCAAAGATAATCAAGTCATTGTACCAGAAGGACAAACAGTGAATGGAGATCTTGTTGTTGAAAATGGAGAAATTATTGTGGAAGGAACAGTGAATGGTAAAGTAACACTTATTGACAGTGAAATAAATTTATTAGCTTCAGCAGAGAAAGTTGCCGGAGGAGTTACTCATATTGATCAAACATTAGATTGGATTTGGTATAAAATTAGTGGTTTTTTCGACTTGTTTAAAAAAGAGTAAAGTAATATGTTCCAATTAAACCTTCCCGAAATGATGGGTTGGTTTTTTTGTCTAAATTAATCAAGAAATTATTTTATAGGACATATCTTTTAGAGATTTTTTTTTTTCATTGGCAAAAGTTCTAGAGTTGTACATTTTATGGTATGATCTATATTAGAAAAAGAAATGTAATTTTTAGAAAGTTGTAATTCTGAAGATTTTTTGAAGTTGGATATTAGGAGAGCTAAAAAAATGGGATTTTTCACCACCATCACCTTTATGGATATAATAGATATTTTAATCGTCAGTTATGTGATATATAAGTTAATAATGATTATTCGAGGCACTCGTGCTGTGCAACTGCTTCAAGGTATAGTAGTTGTAATCGTGGCATGGGCTCTTAGTATTTTGTTAGGACTTAATACGTTACAGTGGATGATGGAACAAGCTTTTAACTATGGGCTTTTAGCGGTAATCATTATATTTCAGCCTGAGCTTAGGCGTGCACTAGAACAATTAGGACGAGGTAAAATATTTACCAGAACTGTATCTCAGGAAGAAAAAGAAGTTAATGATCGTATCAGTGAAGTGATTAAATCCATTAATTATTTATCTAAACGAAAAATTGGTGCTCTTATCGTATTTGAGAAAGAAACAGGACTAAATGAATATATAGAATCCGGAATCCAACTAAAATCAAAAATAAGTGCTGAATTATTAATAAATATTTTCACACCTAATACTCCATTACATGATGGAGCTGTGGTGATAAAAAATGGTGAAATACGAGCAGCGGGATGTTATCTCCCTTTATCTGAAAATCCTTTTATTAGTAAGGAACTAGGTACACGTCATAGAGCTGCTATCGGTATGAGTGAAGTTTCAGATGCTTTATGTATTGTTGTTTCAGAAGAAACAGGAGCTATATCCATGGCGATGAATGGACAAGTAGTTAGAGATGTTAAAGATGAATCGCTCATATCCAAAATATTTGAAGAGTTAAAACCAAATGTAAAAAGTAAAGACAGAACTTCATTTTGGAAACGAAAGAGGTAATCAAAATGGATAAATGGTTAGGGAATATAACAGTTGTAAGAATAGTTGCAGTGATTTTTGGTATATTGCTATGGGCATTTGTTCAGTTAGATCAACAAGTTGCAACTCCTCCACCCTCAGTTATTGATTATATCGAACAGAGCAGAGGCATAGATGATTTTCCTATCACCATTTCAAATCTAGGTGAGGGTTTACATATTCAAGATAAGTATTACAGTTCTGTTAATGTAGTTTTAAAAGGAAAAGAAACAGATATTAAACCCGTAAGTAAAGAGAATGAAAAGTACAAGATTGAGTTGGATTTATCTAATAAACTAGCGGGAATTCATCATATTGAGTTAGATTCAATTGGCTTTCCTGATGATGTTGAAGTTGAACTATATCCACCAAAAGTCACAGTTATTATTGAAGAGATCATCACAACTTCATTACCAATTGATATTAAAGTAAAAGGAGAACCAGGGGAAGGGTACGAAGTAAAAAAACCTATTCTTTCTGCAGAAGAAGTATCCATTACAGCACCTAGCAGTGTAATAGAACAAATTTCTACTGTCCAATCTTCCATTGATGTAACGAATGTGCGGGAGGATATAGTGACTGAACTGCCTTTGAAAGCATATGATAAGGATAGTAAACAAATTGACGTAGGTATAAATCCTGCAACAGTAAAAGTGGAAATTCCGATCTTAAGTCCTTCAAAAACTTTGGATTTAAGAGTTAATTTGAGAGGTGAAACTCCAAAAGGATATAGTGTAGTATCCTTTAAGCAGAGTGTAGATGAAGTTACACTATACGGATCACAAGATGTATTAGAAGATTACAATGTATATGATGATATTGAAATTGATCTAAGTAATTTGACGAGTGACAGAGTATCTTCTCATATCTTAACGATCCCTGATGGTATTAAAAAGATTGAACCTCAAAAAGTTGAGGTGGAGATTATTATTGTACCTTCTGAAACTAAGACCTTTGCTAATTTCCCAATTACAATTATTGGATTAAACACAAAAGAATATGAAATTGCTTTTAATGAACCAAAAGATGGCTTATTAGATTTGATGATTGAAGGAGCACCATCTATTTTAGAAAATATAAGTGAAAATAACATAGATGCCACAGTAGATATTAGTGGACTTCCCCCGGGAAGTTATGAACGCAGCATTCAATTAACACTTCCTAATTTTGTGAAATATGGAGGGGATTCTCCTTTGAAAGTATCTTTGGAAATAAAACCAGTTTCTGATGAGGTAACAGATTCAGAAGTTACAGAACCTTCAAGTGAAGTGACAAATGAAGAAGGAGAAGCGGAAATAATAGATGAAATAGAAAATCAAAGTGAAAATATTGAAGGTGGAATACAATCGGAAATGGATGATGGATTGAATCTTCCGATTTCTGAAGAAAGTTTACCTACAGACAATGTTTCAACAAACTTTGAACCGGTATTAAATGAAGAAGAACAGTTAGATGAGATAAATCAATAATGATAAACTATTAACATATACGAATAGGAGCAAGATGACATGGGGAAATATTTTGGAACTGACGGTGTACGTGGTATTGCTAATAAAGAGCTTACACCAGAATTAGCATATAAAATTGGTCGTTGTGGAGGGTATGTATTAGCTGGTAAGGTTGAAAAACCAACCGTAATCATTGGTTTAGACACAAGAATTTCAGGTCCAATGTTAGAAGCTTCTCTAGTGGCAGGGTTATTATCCATTGGAGCAAATGTCATTAGATTGGGTGTTGTTACAACGCCATGCGTAGCTTACTTAACTCGTGAATTAAGTGCGGATGCAGGTGTAATGATCTCTGCTTCACACAATCCAGTACCTGATAATGGAATTAAGTTTTTTGGGCAAGATGGATTTAAATTGTTTGACGAAACTGAATTAGAAATAGAACGTCTAATGGATGCAGAAGTAGATGATCTGCCAAGACCAATAGGCGATAATTTAGGTACCTTAACAGATCAACCTGAAGCAAAGGATTTATATATAAACTATTTAAAAACAACAGCGGAAGTCGATTTTAAGGGGTTAAAAGTAGTATTAGATTGTGCAAATGGAGCAGCATATGAAATCGCACCTAAAGTATTTGAAGAATTAGGTGCAGAAGTAATCTCAATTGGGATAAATCCAACGGGATTAAACATTAACGAAAATTGTGGTTCAACTCATCTAGAAAATTTGCAATCAGAAGTTGTTCGTTTAGGTGCAGATTTGGGATTATCCTTTGATGGTGATGCAGATCGATTAATGGCTGTTGATAATACTGGATCAATCATTGATGGGGATTATATATTATGTATTTGTGGAGATGCAATGAATCAAAGTGGAAAGTTAAATCAAAGTAAAATTGTATCCACAGTCATGAGTAATATTGGGTTCTACAAAGCAATTGAATCGTTAGGCATGCAATCTTCCAAAACGGCTGTAGGAGACCGTTACGTGATGGAAGAGATGAGGAAACATGGTTATAATCTTGGTGGTGAACAATCTGGCCATGTTATTTTTCTAGATCATAGTACAACAGGTGATGGCATTCTTTCTGGAATTCAACTTGCTAGTACCATTCAGCAATCAGGAAAGCAATTAAGTGAGTTGAAGCAGCTGATGACGAAATATCCACAAGTATTGATTAATATAAATGTCCAAGATAAAGAAGGATTGCAAGGAAATGCAGCAATAGAAGAAACCATTCATGGAGTAGAAGTAGAACTAGGAGATAATGGCAGAGTTTTAGTTCGTCCATCTGGAACAGAAGCTTTAATACGTGTTATGGTTGAAGGACCTGATGAAGACTTAGTTCGAAACTATGCTGAAAAAATAGCAAATAAAATTAAAGAAGAACTATAACGATCTTACTTACCACATACTGAAAATAAATAATTTACATTGTTTATTTTAAAAAAAAGGTTCACATTTAAGGTAAAATACAATAATATAGTTCTATACTCTAAAAAAGAAAGGTGGAACGAAGTTACTTGTTTTAAAAGCGCCAGAACTTGATAACTTTATAAATTTTTGTTTCATATTCATAACTTACATAAGGTTATAAGTTGACGAGGTGGAAGGTGTTCGAATATTCGGCGGGGACCTCCCGGTATATTACATCCATACCGTAAAATTGGAAAGTAAATGAATTGGGTGACCGATTTGACAAGGTTCCAATTAGGATGATTCATAATTGAATATAAATCACTTTTTACACCACCCAGTGTAATCAGCTAAGATTTTTAATAAACCATATGAAGGGAGTGTTTAAAAAGTGATGTTTATAACGCTTTTTAACGCTCCCTGTTTCATGGGAGGAGAAGAAACTTATGTGTGGTATAGTCGGATATATTGGAAATAGAGATTCTAAAAGTATTTTAATAAACGGGTTAAAAAAACTAGAATATAGAGGGTATGACTCTGCGGGAATTGCAGTGTATACCAATCGTGGATTAGAAGTGAAGAAAGCCAAAGGTCGGTTAGCAGTACTAGAGGAAGAGTTAAATACAAACCCAATAAAAGGATCAATAGGTATTGGGCATACTCGTTGGGCAACACATGGAAAACCTTCTGACGAAAACTCACATCCTCATTGTGATCCATCACAAAAATTTTCAGTCGTTCATAATGGGATTATTGAAAATTATGTAAATCTTAAAGAAGAGTTAATTGCAAAAGGGCATACATTTAGCTCGGAAACGGATACAGAGGTTATCGCTCATCTTATATCTGATTTATATGAGGGTGATATTGTTAAGGCGGTTCAAAAAGCAGTAGATCGAATGCGCGGGGCATATGCTTTAGCTGTTCTTTGTGAAGATGAGCCTGATAAATTAATTGCTGTTCGTTTAGCAAGTCCATTAATTATTGGAATCAGTGAAGGTGAAAGTTATATCGGTTCAGATATTCCTGCAATTTTAGAACATACAAGAGATGTGTATATTTTAAATGATGGGGAAATGGCAATCTTAACTAAAGATGAAGTAACTTTACAAGATGTGAACGGAAATGATATTCAAAAAGATGTTTTCCATGTAGATTGGGACATTGTAACGGCTGAAAAAGCAGGATTTGATCATTTTATGCTAAAAGAAATTTATGATCAACCTAATGCATACCGCGATACAATGGGCAGTCGTATATCTATGGATCAAGATCAAGTGATTTTAAATGAAATTAATATGACTGATGAAGAAATTAAATCCATTGATCGCATTCATATCGTTGCTTGTGGTACTGCCTATCATGCTGGGTTAGTAGGTAAAAATCTCATTGAAAAGTTAGCACGTATTCCAGTGGAAACAGACGTAGCTTCTGAATATCGATATCGCTCACCAATTATTACAAGAAACACGTTAGTTATCGTTGTGAGTCAATCAGGAGAAACTGCGGATACGTTAGCTGCTCTAAGAGAAGCTAAACGTCAAGGTGCTCATGTAATAGCGATAACAAACGTAGTAGGCAGCTCTGTTTCTCGTGAAGCGGATGATGTGATTACTACTTGGGCAGGTCCTGAAATAGCCGTTGCTTCAACGAAAGCTTATACATCGCAATTAATCGCATTTTATTTATTCGGTTTATACTTAGCCCAAAAGTTAGAAACAGTAGAAGCAGACGAAGTGAAAAAAGTAATTTCGGCTTTACAAGAGCTTCCACAACAAGTTGAGCATATTTTAGAGCAATCGGAACAAATTAAAACTGTAGCTGAAAAAATCGCACTTCATAACAATTTATTTTTTATCGGGCGTGGATTAGATTTTGCTGTTGTATTAGAAGGATCACTCAAGCTGAAAGAGATTTCTTATATCCATTCTGAAGCTTATGCAGCTGGGGAATTAAAACATGGAACGTTGGCCTTAATTGAGGAAGGCATTCCTGTTATAGCATTAGCAACGCAAGAAGATGTATTTGAAAAAACAGTAAGTAATATAGAAGAAGTAGCTGCACGTGGTGCTTACGTATTAGGAATTAGTCAAGAAGGAAACGAAGAGTTAGGAAAGTTTGTAAACGAATCTTTCACAATTCCTAAAACATTAGATGTTTTATCACCCGCTCTCTCCGTCATTCCTTTACAATTACTATCTTATTATGCTTCCTTAACTAGAGGGAACGATGTGGATAAACCTCGTAATTTGGCTAAGAGTGTTACGGTGGAGTAAGTCACATGATATTACGTCTGTGTAGTAGTGTAGGATTGAAATAAATTTTGATCAAAATAAATGAATGAGGTCACCTCTTAAGATGGAATTATCTTGAGAGGTGATTTTTTTGCCTATTGGGTAGAAATTATCCGAAGGATGAGTGTTGAATTAGCTCAATGTAAGATGTATTCTTTAAGAATAGTATTTCAGAAATCAATAATAATAAATGTAATACATTAATAAATCTAGGGAGTGCAATATATGAAAGCATTGACAATATTGGGGTATGGTGATACAAAAAGCAATTTAAAGTTTCAGGAAGTAGATAAACCAACTCCAAAAGAAAACGAGGTACTTATCGAGTGCCACGCGGCTAGTATTAACCCGATTGATTACAAAATTATTCACGGGGAACTTAAAGCGATAAGTAAGTTGACATTCCCTGCTCGAATCGGATTTGATGTCAGTGGAGTAGTAGCAGCAAAAGGTAAAAATGTAAGAGAATTTGAGATTGGAGACGAGGTATATTCAAGAACACCGAATCCTGGAACATTTGCAGAATTCATTACGACAGGGAGTTCCTATGTAGCTCCAAAACCTAAGAACCTAAGTTTTAAAGAAGCAGCATGTATTCCACTTGCAGGGATAACATCTTTACAAGCATTAACTTTGGCACAGATGAAAGAAGGAGAACGTGTACTTATTCATGCAGGCTCTGGGGGAGTGGGATCATTTGCAACTCAATATGCCAAGTCAAAGGGAGCTTATGTGATTACTACAACAAGTACAAGCAATGTGAATTGGGTGAAAGCATTAGGTGCAGATGAAGTTGTTGATTATAAAAAACAAAATTATTTAGAAATAGTTTCAAATGTGGACATTGTTTTTGAGACATTAGGTGGTCAGTATACATTAGATGCATTTAAAGTAATTAAAGATAGAGGAAGAATCGTTAGCATTGCGGAGCATATAGATCCCATTTCTGCAAAAGAAATGGGGATAAATAAAATATTACGAATTATCCTTGGTTTAAAAGAAAAGAAATTGATGAAATTAATTCGATCTAAAGATGCTTTTTATCGCTTTGTACGTTTGCAAACAAATGGGAGAGATCTTAGAGAAATTACAACGTTAATTGAAGAAGAGAAGATTAAACCAATCATTGATACTGTGTATAGATTTGAAGAATGCATTACTGCTTTACAAAAACAGGAGTCGGGTCGTGTTAAAGGAAAGTTAGTTATTGAAATTAAAAGATAACTCTCTCGATATATACCAATGGTACATTTAACTATCTTTATAACTTGCACGATACTTTTTTTACCTTTCCATATCAACATACAAATTTATAGTTATTTCTAAAAAAGAAGTAATTCCTTCAAATAATATAGGAGTTACTTCTTTTAAAAATGTAAAAATTCAGTTGGAGGATTTAAAAATGAACATTAATTAATGTGGAATATAAATATAATTTTTGCAACTTTCTATACTTTAGGTTCGTCTAAAAAAAGATTACACAGACTAAAAAGCACTATTACTAAGGAGGTATCACAAATGAAGCACGGGCTTTTTCTTTTATTGTTAATTATTACTAGTGTATCTATTATTGCTTGTTCTAATGATGTTAGTAGCAGTGAAGAAAGTACTATGAGTGAAGAAGGTTATATTGTTAGCAAGGACAAAGATAGAATTCTTGTTATTGGAGGTATTTCTCTAGAAGATGTACAATCATATTCCCCTGAAGATATTTTAAATGGAAAGGGTAGCAGTGCTGTTTGGTTTTATATACCTGATGATTTGCAAGTAGGTGATTTACAAGTCGGTCAAAAAGTAAAAGTATGGTTTAGTGAAATGGCTGAGTCATACCCAGGGCAAGCTACAGCGCAAAAATTGATAGTGATAAATGAATGAGAATTTTAAAAAATACTCTCATTCTCACAAACGCATAAATTGATGTAGTACGTTTAGCAATAGTTTTATATGCTTCATAAATACCTGAAGAAAAACAACCAGAGATTGGTTTAGTACACTTTGGAGCAGGTATGGATGTGATTGGCTTTCGTATAGTAATTAACAACTCTGACAGGTTTGTGTCAGAGTTGTTTTGGTATGATCTATTTTTAAAGGGCGTAGTTTAACTACAAATTTAAATGTTAAGTATCACTAACGTGTGCATTATTACCTATTCCCTAGTAATTAACCTCCTTTTTAAGCCATAACTCCCATATAAATAGTACCTTAAAATGAGCAACTCTAGCTGGTAACTATAGTAAAAACAAATGAATAAAATACTAAAATAGGAGTGAAGATTTTTGAAAAAACATTTCATTATTTATTCTTTAGTACTGTTAATGATGAGTCAATTAGCAGTTCCAGCTTTTGCAAATTCATCTGCTTTTCCTGATACAAAAGGTCACTGGGCAGATAAAACAATCACTTGGGCTAAGCAAAAAGAAATTATCGGTGGATATCAAGATGGTAAATTTCATCCTAACTCACAAATTACTGAAGCAGAATTTATAGCTCTACTGTTTAGATCTTTGGAGGCTGAAGTACCTAGAACTTGTAGAGGACAAAATTGGGCAGAAAAATATTACATATATGCTTGGTCTGAGGATTATCCATTAGAAGGAATATACAACAGAGAAGTAAGAGATAAAGTTATCGATCGAACAAAGGTTGCGGAAATACTAGCTAGAGCAGATGGACAAGAAAAAAGTGGAGCTGATGCGATACAGTATATTCTTGATAAAGAATTCAGTAAAGGGAAAACTTCTCCTACAGTAAAAGGATACGCAGGTAAAGATACGCTGACAAGAGCGGAAGCTATTCAATTTATCAAAAATGCAATGGATGAAGGAATTAAGACTAACGAAAAAACAGTAGTAACACCTCCATCTCAGCCACCAAGCAACAATGATGGATCCATTGATAAGACCAAAAAAGGATCTTTTAACATAAGTGCATATGAACAAGAAGTAGTAGATTTAGTAAATGTAGAGCGTGCTAAGTACGACTTACCTCCATTGAAAGTAGATAAGAAGTTAAGTGAAGTTGCACGTATCAAGTCTGAAGACATGCAATCCAAGGATTACTTTAATCATACAAGCCCAACTTATGGTTCACCATTTGATATGATGAGAAGCTTTGGAGTATCTTACAGATCTGCTGCAGAAAACATTGCTTATGGTCAAAGAACACCACAACAAGTAGTAAATGCTTGGATGAATAGTAGCGGTCATCGTAAAAATATTTTAAATTCTAGTTCTACTCATATTGGTGTTGGTTATGTAGAAGAAGGTAATTATTGGACTCAAATGTTCATTGGTAAATAAGAAGAGGAATTGTATGAAGATGGCATGGGCCTGATTTTTTCAAGGATAGAAATTCGACTGATGTTGTGAATTTTAAGGTCACCGAAAGGTGGCCTTTTTCATGTGTGGCCTGAATATAAAATCCACCTATTTTATATATTTTATAGGCGGATTTTTTCTTATAACATACGAATTTAAAAACATAGAATAAAGTATAAGGGCAATACCACTTTATTCTTTTTAAAGGCTTTCAACAGTGAATTTCTTTATTGATATTTTTTTAATGTTGCTTCTAATTTCATAGCTAAAGATAGATTTCCTTTGACTTTTAGTTTTCCCATCATAAAAGCAGTTGTAGCGTTTAAATTTCCATGCATCAATTTAATTAAGTTTTTTGAAGATAGTTGAATCGTACATGAAGGGTTATCTACTTCACCTTCGTTATAAGTAATGTTCCCTTCAGACAGTTCAATTACATAAGTACCTTCATCTTCTCCACTCACATCGAATTGATAGACACACTCCATTCCATCAATATGTTCTGGATTGGCCTTCACTTTTTCAATTAAGTTTTGGAACTCTTCTCTAACAGACATATGTACCTGACCCCTTTTTCTTTAATTTAGGTTCTATAACATATAAGAATTTGCATGTTATTCTTATATATGTAAATCCCTCTTATTTAGTATATGATATTATCTATAAATAGACTATAAAAATCATCAAGATAACTTCTAACCAAATTGGGGTTCTATCTATTATTTTTAATATTGTTAGTTTAAAATTTAGGCTGATTTCATAAAAGAGGAGGTACTTCATGGCGACATGGAATTTAACAACAACAAACCAGCATGTACTCATCTGTAATGGGGGCAGCTGTAAAAACGAAGGAGCGGAAGAGTTGACTCAAGCCATTCGTAAAGAAATATCTAAGAAAGGTCTTGATCAATTTATACATACTACTAGAACACTTTGTAATGGGCGTTGTGAGGATAAATGTGTTGTGATTAGTTATCCAGAGGGTGTTTGGTATAAAGAAATGTCAAGTACTGATGCTCCAAGATTTATTGAATCTATTAGATCAGGACAAAGATTAGAGGATAAGATTAGCCATAAATATGATGGTAAAGTTTTCACTCCATCCAAAGGAACAGAACTAGGAAAAATGAAAGATGAGGAGACGATAAAAAAGGTGTCTAAAGCATTTTAATTATTTAGAAGACATTTGTGATTCATTCTATATTTCGATATGATGATCGTATAAAGGAATAGGAGTGATGATATGTCAGTTTATGAATATACAGTACAAACAATCAAAGGTGAAGAAAAATCTCTACAAGAATTTGAAGGGAAAATATTATTAATAGTGAATACTGCTAGTAAATGCGGTTATACACCTCAATATAAACAACTTCAAGAGCTTCATGAAACCTATAGTGAGCAAGGATTATTTGTATTAGGTTTTCCATGTAATCAATTTGGCGAGCAGGAACCTGGAGAAGAATCTGATATTGAGAGTTTTTGTGAATTAAATTACGGTGTTACTTTTCCGATGTTTGCAAAAGTGGATGTAAATGGAGAACATGCCCATCCATTGTTTACGTTTTTAAAAAAGGAAGCCCCTGGAATTCTAGGATCTAAAGGGATTAAATGGAATTTCACTAAGTTTTTAATCGACAAATCAGGCAAACCAGTAGCTCGTTATGCTCCAAAAACAGATCCATTAGAAATGAAAAATGAAATTGAGAAATTATTAAGTGAATAGATATGAAGTAGAGGCCGATGAAACAAACGGCCTTTTTTTATTTCAGCTGATCTACATAATATGATTATTATAGTCAAAGTGTACAATCATTGTCTAAAATGATATATACTTAAAATAATAAATAATGATTTTAATGAGGTGATGAGTTTGACGGTAATTTCACAAACGGAACTTCGTAATCTGGGAGCATCAGACTTAAAGATTTCAGCATTAGGTTTGGGTACTTGGCAATTTAGTAAGGGGAATGGATTTGTAGGTGGTTTTTGGCCTGTGTTGGAAAAACAAGAAATTGAAGAAATTATTCAAATTAGTCTCAGAGGAGGCATCAATTGGTTTGATACTGCTGAAGCTTATGGAAGAGGGAAATCAGAAGAAGCACTAGCTGATGTTTTAAACGGATTAGGAGACGAAGCAAAGGATGCATTGATTGCAACAAAGTGGTGGCCAGCGCTTAGAACAGCAAAATCTATTAGGCAAACTATCAATCAAAGACTTCAATCACTTAAAGGTAGGGAAATAGATTTGTATATGGTTCATCAACCCTTCTCCTTTTCAAGTGCCACAGCAGAGATGAATGAGATGGCTGTTTTATTAAAAGAAGGAAAGATAAATCATGTTGGCGTTAGTAATTTTAATGAAAAGAAAATGAGAGAAGCGCATCTTGCGTTAAAAAGACAAGGATTCCCACTTGTATCCAATCAAATGAAATATAGTTTATTAGATCGACGTATTGAAAAAAATGGAGTGTTAGATGCTGCAAAAGAGCTTGGGATTACAATTATAGCTTATTCTCCATTAGAACAAGGCATTTTAACTGGTAAATTTCATAAGAAACCAGAACTGATCAAGAATATTACAGGGCCTCGCAAATTAGCCTCTGGGTTTAAAACATCAGCATTACAAAGAACACAACCGCTTATTGATTTATTAGATAACTTAGCGCAGGAGTATAATGTGTCAGCCAGTCAAATTGCATTAAACTGGACAATTCATTTCCACGGAGATACGATTGTAGCTATTCCAGGAGCAACGAAAAAACACCATGCAGAAGAAAATATAGGTACGTTAACTTTTAGATTATCAGATAAACATCTTGCTGAAATTGATAAAGTATCGAAAGAAGTTTCTGTTAGATAAGAATTTCATTTTAAAGATATAACCCGGCAAATGAACTCTGTCGGGATTTTTTATTTCATTAAATATACAACACCATCCCAAATCAACTTAACTCCCCCAATTGCTGAAAGAGCTAGAATTATAATTTGAAAATGTTTTTGTGGTATACGAGGGAGGAATTTGATGCCTAACCAAGTACCAATTAAAATTGCTGGAATCATCCATGCATTAAATATTAGTGTTGCTGGTGTGATAAGACCTATAGAGACAAAAAACGGAATTTTAATTACATTTACTGAAATAAAAAACCATGCACCTGTCCCAATAAATTCATTTTTCTTTAATCCTTTAGTTAACAAGTAAATCGACATGATGGCACCAGCTGCATTCCCAACCATTGTTGTAAAACCCGCTAATATACCAAGAAGATTTAGAAAAACAGAGGACTCAGTAAAATTGGATTGAAGCCAACTTTCAAGTTTGCTTTTAGAAATGTGGAGAAAGATAAGACCTAATATAATAATACCTAGTAAGAGAGATAATTCATCATCTGTGATTGACCTTAAAACAAAAAAACCAATAATGATTCCGCTAAACACCCATGGGATTAATTTGACAAGATATCTCCAAATTACCGTTTTCCTATAGTAAGTCACCGCTACGATATCAGCTACAATTAACATGGGTAATAAGATACCGACAGATTCCTTGGCTGGGAAGATGGCAGCTAGTATGACAACAAAAAAAATTCCTGCACTGGGTACCCCTGTTTTTGAAAATCCTATTAATAAAGCAGCTAAAATAGTTAAACATAATTGAAAAAAAGTTAAGTCAAACATATTGAGAGCTCCTCAATTCTGTTATTTTTTGTTTACACTTAAGCGTACTATATCACAAAACTTAAAAATGGGTCTGTTTATATTTTTTTGTCAGGAAGGATGAAAAATGAGATACTGTGATTGTTATTTACTTAGGTGAAGACAGGAGAATTGTGTAAAATGAGTATTTTAAACATTAAACAGTTAGAAAAAAACATAGGAAATTCAGTATTATTTCCTGCAATAGATTTAGAAATTCATGAAGGAGAAGTAATAGCTATTCAATGTAATAGAGAAGTAGGTTCAAAGTTTATACAGTTGATGATCGGTGAGTTACCTGCTTCTGGTGGTGAAATATTGTTTTTTGGTAACCCATTAAATAAAAATTTTAAGAGCTTTAGCAAAAGAGTTGGTATTGTATTATTAAATGAAAATTTGTATGAACGGCTCACACCAAAGCAGTATTTACAGTTTTACAAACAACTTTATGAAGTGAAAATAGATATTAAACCATTACTAGAACAAGCTGGTTTATCAAGTAAGTCAAATATGAAAATTAATAGATTGTCCTTTTCCGAAAAAAAACGTCTACACTTCGCTCGTGTATTTGTGCATCAACCCGATTTGATTATTTTAGAAGAACCTGATCAGAATGTAGACATTGAAAGTAGAATTATCATTCAAAAAATGATTAATGAATTTATTGCTCAAAAAAAAGCAGTTTTAATTACTACAAGTTATCTTGAGAGTGCGATTATGATGACAAATCATGTATACCATCTAAATGTTCAAGGTTTGAAAAAATTGGAAGTTATGGATGAGGAAGATAATGTGAAAAATGAAAGGGAAGAGATGGAAAGTGAAATAGAAGTAAATTCAACAGAACCAGATATTACTAAAGGGAAAAATAAAGAAACAGAAAATGTGGAAATTGAGTCTGCTGAAGAAGAATCAACTTCTTCTAATATTCAGGTTCGTTTTGAAAAAATTCCAGCAAAAGTAGATGAAAAAATCATACTTTTTGATCCTATGGAAATTGATTTTGTTGAAAGTAGTGAGGGTATATCCCATTTACATGTTAAGGGTGAGGTATTTCCTTGTACATACACTTTAAATGATTTGTTCAGTCGACTTCAACCGTTTGGTTTTTTTCGTTGCCATCGTTCATATATTGTAAATTTACAAAAAGTACGAGAAGTGATCACCTGGACACGGAATAGTTATAGTTTAGTATTAGATGATTCTAAAAAAAGTTCAATTCCATTGTCTAAGGGCAAATTAGCCGATTTAAAAGGGATTATTGGATTTTAAACAGTATAAATATACAAAATTTTGTCGAGTTGAGTCAATGTGCTAAAAAAGGATATAATACCCTTGATAAAAGAAATAACAGGGAGGCGGACTAATGAATCAACAAATCTCAATTATAGGTGTACCAATGGATTTAGGGCAAACACGCCGTGGGGTTGATATGGGACCTAGTGCTATTCGGTATGCTGGAATTGTAGAGCGCTTGCAAAACTTAAAGTATCATATTAAGGATTTAGGGAATATTGAGATAAGTCATTTAACAGCTGATCAAGGTGATGTAAACGATAAAGGTCATAATTTAAGAAACTTGCAAGAAGTGAAAGAGGTTAATGAAAAACTAGCCTCCTCTATTTCAGAGGTGATTTCTGAAAATCGTTTTCCTCTTATTTTAGGGGGCGATCATAGTATTGGAATTGGAACCATTGCAGGTGTTGCCAAACATTATAACAATCTTGGTGTTATTTGGTTTGATGCACATGGAGATTTAAATACTGCAGAAACTTCACCAACTGGGAACATTCATGGAATGTCACTTGCTGTAGGTCTTGGCTTAGGTCATGAAAAACTTACAAACATTGGAGAATTCACACCAAAGATCAAACCTGAAAACATCGTCATTATCGGTGCGCGTTCTCTAGACGAGGGAGAAAAAGTTTTAATTCGTGAAAAAGGAATTAAAGTGTATTCGATGCATGAAATTGACCGCCTCGGAATGAGTAAAGTCATGGAACAAGCAATTGCCTACATTTCTAAAAATACGGATGGTGTTCATCTAAGTTTAGATTTGGATGCATTAAATCCACATGATGCGCCAGGTGTTGGTACTCCAGTACTTGGAGGAGTTTCTTATAGAGAAAGTCACTTAGCAATGGAAATGTTAGCAGAAGCAGATATTGTGACATCTGCTGAATTTGTTGAAGTGAATCCAATATTGGATGAAAGAAATAAAACAGCAACGGTAGCCGTAGCACTAATGGGTTCTTTATTCGGTGAAAAACTAACATAACTTGTGTTTAATTTGATTTCAAATTGTTGCACTTATTATGAAGAGAGGACTGATGTATAAATGATAACATCAAAGAGTATTATTGATAAAACTGATGAATTGGGAGCACATAATTACCATCCACTTCCGATTGTTATTTCAAAAGCAGAGGGAGTATGGGTTGAAGATCCTGAAGGAAACAAATATATGGATATGCTAAGTGCATATTCCGCAGTAAATCAAGGGCATCGTCATCCTAGAATTATTCAAGCATTAATAGACCAAGCCAATAAGGTTACTTTGACATCAAGAGCATTCCATAATGATCAATTAGGTCCTTTTTATGAGAAGGTCGTAAAACTAACACAAAAAGATATGGTGCTTCCAATGAATACAGGAGCAGAAGCGGTTGAAACAGCAGTTAAAGCAGCACGTCGTTGGGCTTATGATGTAAAAAAGGTTGCAGATAATCAAGCAGAAATCATTGCTTGTGTTGGAAATTTCCATGGTCGTACAATGACCGCAGTTTCATTATCCTCAGAGCCTGAATATCAACGTGGTTTTGGTCCAATGCTACCAGGCATTAAATTAATTCCTTATGGTGATATTGAAGCGTTAAAACAAGCAATTACTCCTAATACAGCTGCCTTTTTATTGGAACCTATTCAAGGGGAAGCGGGGATTGTCATTCCTCCTGATGGTTTTTTAAAGGAAGCAGCCGATGTATGTAAAGAAAGTAATGTTCTTTTTATTGCAGATGAAATTCAAGCTGGTTTAGGAAGATCTGGAAAGATGTTTGCTTGTGATTGGGATCATGTTGTACCAGACATGTATATTTTAGGAAAGGCACTTGGTGGGGGAGTATTCCCGATTTCATGTGTTGCTGCTAATAAAGATGTTCTAGGTGTATTTAATCCTGGTTCTCACGGATCTACTTTTGGTGGAAACCCACTTGCTTGTGCAGTATCTGTTGCAGCGCTTGATGTTCTTGAGGAAGAAAAACTTGCAGAACGTTCATTAGAGCTTGGAACTTATTTTCAAAAAAAATTAAAAGAAATAGATAATCCAATGATCAAAGAAGTACGCGGTAAAGGATTATTTATCGGTGTTGAACTTAATGAACCAGCAAGATCCTATTGTGAGGAGCTGAAAGAGAAGGGATTATTGTGTAAAGAAACACATGAAAATGTTATTCGCTTTGCACCTCCATTAGTAATTTCTAAAGAAGATTTGGATTGGGCAATAGAAAAAATTCAAACTGTTCTTGAAAAAAAGTGATGTAAAACTTAACTAAAAAAGTTAAATGTTAAACTGCGAACAAAAGATTAAACTTTTGTTTGCAGTTTTTTTGGTTTCGATTTGTGCTACATTCCTACAAATAAAAAATCAGAATTTGTTATTGAATATATCAAGTTGAAAAGAAGAAATTAGAGTTTTTTGATGTTCCATTCATCTAAAATAGTGCTCCATTTACCCCAAATTATACTCCCTTTACCTTGATTTTAGTGCGAGTTTCCTTATATTTGGCTAAACTGAACTCATCAAAGCGATTCAAGCAGCAGCTTAATTGCAAATAAGAGAAAAGGAGATTGGAACGATGAATAACATTATAGAAGTCAAAAATTTAAGTAAATCATTTGGGAATAAAATGGCTTTAAAAAATGTATCATTTAAAGTGCAAAAAGGAGAAACATTTGGTTTTTTAGGCCCGAGTGGATCTGGAAAAACAACTACAATTAAAATGTTAACTTCACAGCTGATTCAAACAACCGGGGAAATAAAAGTTTTTGATCAACTATTGAAAAAACAAAAAGATCCTTTGTTTATGAAAAGGATTGGTATTTTAACAGATAATAGTGGGTTATATGAGCGCCTTACCGTTTATGAAAACTTGTTGCTTTACTCACAGTTATATGATGTAAACCAAAAGCAAATCAATGGAGTTTTAGAAGTAGTGAATTTACAAAATGACTCAAAAACACAAGTAAAAAAGCTTTCAAAAGGAATGAAACAAAGAATTACATTAGCAAGAGCAATGCTGCACAAACCTGACCTTTTATTTTTAGATGAGCCAACTTCATCGTTGGACCCTGTAAATACAAAACATATTCATGATGGATTAAGACAATTAAATAAACAAGGTACCACCATCTTTTTGACGACACATGATATGATGGAAGCGGAACATCTTTGTGATCGGGTTGCATTTTTACATCAAGGAGAAATAAAACAACTCGATACACCTCAAAATTTAAGAATACAATATATGGATTCTTCCGTTACTTTGCTACTTAAAGACAATCAAAGTATTGTTGTGGACAAAGATGAAAAAGGAGCAGAGACTATATATCAATATATGAAATCTGGAGAAGTGATTTCGATTCATTCAAACGAACCAACACTCGGAGAAATTTTTGTACAAATTACGGGGAGGGAATTAGCATGACATTTTCATTGAAGAGAGTATACGCCATTTTTACGAAGGATTATAAAGATTTATTAAAAAATTCTTATGTATTATTTGGTATTGCGCTGCCAATATTGTATGCTATGATGGTAAATCGTATTGGTGATCAGGATCCATATTTCAATTTCCTGCCTATTAATCTAGCGTTAGTAGTTACAGGTGCTTTCATACAAGCTGCGATTGTAGCTGAAGAAAAAGAGAAAAATACATTAAGAGGTTTATTATTATCTCCTGCAAGTACATTGGAAATATTAATTGGAAAAAGTGTTTTATCAGCTGTAGTAACTACATTGGTCATTTTGATCTGTATCAAATTGAGTGGTTTTGTCATTGTATCCTTGTCCCTATTTGCACTAATGATTTTTTTAAACCTAATTACTTACCTTGCTGTAGGAACAATGTTAGGGTTACTATCAAGAACGGTGATGGAAACTTCAATCATTGGGATGCCATTTATGATAGTATTTGGAATGATGTCCAATTTTAAACCGTTGTTTAATAATGAGATACTTTTAAAAGGGATTGATTATTTACCTAGTGAGCAGTTTACATTTGCATGGATTAAGATTGGTGAAGGTGGACAGTTTGGAGACATCATAGGGGAGCTGATTGTACTTACAATATGGGCAGTTGCTGCAGTTGTAATCACAATTATTACTTATGGCAAACGTCGTTTTGATAAATAAGTTCTTCCTTCGTGGCTCGCCAACCGGCGAGTCAATCATCTTAATCGCTTGTACAGAAGAGTACATATCAATACTATCAGAAGTGGATTATGAAAAAGATCCTCATATTGAATTACATCTTGAGGAGGTAACCTACGGAAGCAGTAAAAAAATTAATTGCATGGCCCTTTTCAAATAATAAAGTTTGCATCTCCGTTAATTATATCTATAGAAAATTTAAATATGACGATTGAAAAAATCTATACAGTTCTTGAAAAAGCGAAGTGAAAACGAACTGACTAGCAAGCTATGGATGTGAAGAATCTAAGGACTGTGAATACGATATAATAGGATTAATATACTGTGGACAGAAGCTTTGTGCTTTTGTTCGCAGTTTTTTATAGTAATGGAAAATTAAAAATTTGTAACCTTTTTTTAAGAAAAAAATCTACCTCTGGTAAAAAAATAAATAATTGACAAGATTGTTTAATATTTGTATATTTTATTGGGCGCCTAATTCACAAATTAATTTATTATCACCTAAGGATAGGGGTTTAAAAAATGAAAAAATCAAAAAAATTATTTGTTTTAGTAACTGTATTGTGCATCGCTTTATCTCTTCCAGTTTCATTGGCAAGTTATGCTGCTGGGAGTAATGTTAGCGGTAGTAGTATGGAATCTATTATTAATAAAACAAAATTTGTTATAGTAGACACATTTGGTTCAAGTGATAGAGGCTGGATAGGTGGTTTTGCAGATTATCCAGTTGATTATGATGAGTCTCAGTATCAATTACAGTTTTCAAGAGAAAGTTTACCAATCGAGATTGATCCAGAAGGAAATGGCTTATTTTTAAGTGGAGTTAATAGAAGTGACGATCTTTTTATGTTTTTAAAAAAGAAAGTAGATTCAAGTTACGGTTTGAAACCTAATACGAATTATTTGGTAAATTTTGATATTGAAATTGCAACAAATGCTCCACAATGGGCTTTTGGTATAGGAGGAGCTCCTGGAGAAAGTAATTATGTGAAAGCTGGAGCAACAACAGAAGAACCAGCTATTCTTATACAAGACGGTTTTTATCGTATGAATATTGATAAAGGAAATCAATCTATAGGTGGTAACGATGCAATAGTTCTTGGTAACCTTGCAAAATTAAGTACTGTATTTGATTTTTCCTATGAATTGAAAAACTTTAACAATGATGATGATGCATTTATTGTAAAAACAGATGAAAATGGAGAGTTATGGTTATTAGTTGGAAATGACTCAGGGTATGAAGGACTCACAAGTATCTACATTCCGAAAGTCAAATTCACATTAACTGAAGCACAAGTAAGTGATTAAATGAATTTATATGAAAGCACCCTAGTGGTGCTTTCTCTTTGGTTACATTTGCAACTTATAGCTATTAACCATATCACAAAGACTAAAACTAATCGCTTGTACAGAAGAGTACATATCAACATTTTCAAAAGTGGATTATGAAACGGATCCTCATATTGAATAATATCTAGAGGAACTTAAAATGGTGTTGAATTGGAGATAAGAGAAAGAAAGCAATATGCTTAAATGACAATTATTAAACAAATAACTTTTGTTGTTATGTTTAGTACTACGATTTGGAATGTAAGAAATTTTTTTAAAGAGTATCTGTTTAATGAAACAGATACTCTTTTTATTTTTAAAATTAAAATAATTTGACATTTACCATCCTACGTAATAATATTTATTTAACGTAAAAATAAAATTTTTACGAAAGGGAATGAATATGAATTTAAAACCGAAGCCAAAGAAGAAACTAATTACAGATGTAGATCAAATTTTAATGTTAAACCATCCATTTAAACTGGAAATTTTACAGCATTTAATTGAAAGTCGCTCATCAAGTGAAGTGGCCAAACTCATAGGAGAGCTTCCTCAAAAAGTGAATTATCACATGAAAAAGTTAGAAGGAGTAGGATTAATTAAAAGGTCAGGACACCGAAATGTACGAAATTTGGTAGAAGTGTTGTATGAGACAGTTGCTGAGCAGTTTGTATTATCTGATGATTCAACAATAAACAATGAGTTAATTCAGCAAATGAAGGATCAAGGTTCATTAAAATATTTGTTTGAAATGTCTGAACAAATGAAACAGGATACCATAAAATTAATGAATGTTGTAGATGAATCAAATCATGTACCAAGTGCAACACTTGATTTTACAATAAAGCTTTCAAACGAAGAGCAGAGAAAACAGTTTATAGATGACTATGTACAGATGATGAATAAGTTAGCTTCAAAATACAATACAAATGAAGATGAGTCTAATGAAGTATTTCAAGCGATGATTGCTTTATATCCTCGCATTAAAGAAGGAGATGAACATAAATGAGTAAGATTTTTGCTGAAAAGACAAGTGAAAAGCCTAAAGATAATGTAATCCCTTTTCCAACGGAGAAAAATCATACGAGTCAAACAAAACGTTGGCAAGTTGGAAATGAGGATAATGAAGTGATTATTAAACAAGTATCTTCTGGTTTTGGTGAAAGCCAGAATATGACTCTGAAGATGATAGCGTAGGAGGTGAAAGTATGAGTACAATTCCATATGTTGTTGAGCAAAGCAAAAATGGAGAACGTTCTTATGATATTTATTCAAGACTGTTGAAGGATCGTATCGTGATGATTGGCAGTGAGATTAACGATCAGCTAGCGAACTCTGTTGTAGCTCAGTTATTATTTTTGTCAGCTGACAATTCGGAAAAAGATATTCAAATGTATATTAACTCTCCCGGTGGTTCAGTTACAGCTGGTATGGCGATTTTTGATGCCATGCAACATGTAAAACCTGATGTTAGTACAATGTGTATGGGGTTAGCGGCATCTATGGGGGCATTTTTACTAATTGGAGGGGCAGGGGGGAAACGTTATGCACTTCCTAATAGTGAAATTATGCTTCACCAACCATTAGGGGGTACTCGTGGTCAGGCTTCAGATATTGATATCCATGCAAAACATATTATCGAAACTAGGAAAAGAATGAACCAAATCATGTCTGATCGCTCTAAGGTTTCAGTGGAGGAAATGTATAAACTTACGGATCGTGACCGTTTCTTTTTTCCAGAGGAAGCAAAAAAACTGGGATTGATTGATCATATTCTTATGAAATAAGTTGAAGCAGGAGGTGCTTGTATGAAAATATTGATTATCGGAGGCACACGATTTATAGGGAGATATTTAGTTTCTGAAGCTTTAGCTAGAGGGCATGAGATTACTTTATTCAATCGAGGAAATCATCAACATTCATTTGATGATGTTGAGCATCTAATAGGTGATCGGGGACATCAGTTAGATGTTTTAAAAAATCGAAAGTGGGATGCTGTGATTGACACATGTGGATATGTTCCTAGAGATGTTCATTATTCTACACAAGTTTTAGCAGATCAGACAGATCATTATACTTTCATTTCAAGTATTTCAGTATATAAAGATTGGATGACAGAAGGAATAGACGAAAACTATGCAGTTCAAATTTTATCTAAGGAAAAAGCAGAAGAAATTACTCATGGCACTTCAGGTTTCGTACCTGAGTATTATGGTGCATTAAAATACTTGTGTGAAAAGGAAGCAGAAAATACGCTTGAAAATAAGTTATTAACAATAAGACCCGGTTTGATCGTTGGTAAATATGATTATACAGAGCGGTTACCTTATTGGGTAAATAGAGTAAGCAAAGGTGGAAAAGTATTAGCTCCTGGTGATCCTCATCAAACGATTCAATTCATCGATGCAATAGACTTAGCTGCTTGGAATTTAGACATGATTGAACAAAAAGAAATAGGTACATTTAATGTTACAGGTAAAAGTGGAAATTTAACTATGTTAGAGTTGCTTGAAACGTGTAAAGAAATAACCAACAGTAATGTAGAATTTGTTTGGGGAAGTGAGCAGTTTTTATTAGATCGAAAGATAAAACCTTGGTCACATATGCCATTATGGATTCCAAGGGACCATCCGTTAGAAGGAGAAGAAAAACCTTGGAAAGGGGCAAATTCTTTTAATATAGATAGAGCCCTAGTCAAAGGACTTACTTTTCGCCCATTGAAAGATACCATTCAAGACATTCACACGTGGAATCAATCAAGAGATGTTGAAATCAGCAAGGCTGGTATTACATTGGAAAAAGAACAGCAATTATTGAAAGAATTATCTAAATATAGTGCATGAACAATATTAAAGGAATCCAATACAAATTCCTTCATCCAACCGAATATCATTAGCTTATACGTGCATGAAATAACATTAGAGGTATACTTCTAAGAAAATGAAAAAATTTAATTGTCTATGAGGCTAATGAAAAAAGTAGTATTTAAGATTAACTACCTGATCTCGTGCTGGTTATCACAGGTGCTTTCATATAAGCATCATTATAGTTGAAGAAAAAGAGAAGAATATATTTACGATGTTTATTATTATCTCTCGCAAGTACATTGGAAATATTTTAAAAGTGTATTATAAGCTATTGTGACGATATTGGTCAATTTGGAGATATTATATATGAGCAAATTGTGTTATTAAATGGGCAACTGTTGTAATCACATTTATTACTTGTGGAAAATGTCGTTTTGATAAATTAAGGAAAGTCGATTTTTTAAGGAAATCATCGACTTTTTTTATGTGTAAAGTAATTTTTAGTAAAGATAATACTAGACCACTCAAAGACTAAATCAGAGAGGTATATGTATATTATAGAGGGACTTAAGAGACCCTTCATGTAAAGGCTGGGTGTTTGATTTGTGAATGATAAACAAAACTAAAACTTAAATAATTGGTGATGGGTTATAAAGGCAAACCGAATTCAGAAAGTGAAGTTGAAGTAGGAAATGGAATGTACCTTCTGCTTAAGAGGTTTTGCGACGGAAGTGTTAAAGGAAGTAATAACATGGGCATTTTTAAATAAAAAAGTAAATAAAATAACACTGAGTGTCAAAATGATAATATTTACTTTAATTAAAGTATTGAAATGATTAGAATCGAAAAAAAGGCGGCATGCTTAAATAGAAGAACTAGTGATTTTGAGATTAGGAACTGGGATAATTCTTTTTGGGCAACTCCCAAAGTGTAAAATTAAATTCCTTTTTCTGGGTATTTTTTTGGAAATTACAGTTATTAGTTGTAAAAGAACATTTGTGCAATTATAGAAGGGAAACTAACATGAGAGTTTATGATGGGGCTAGTGAACGAACCCCATCTTATTCTCAAAATATTAACTCCAGATCCATCCACAGTATGTTGCTTTAGTCGTCCACGATTGAAATCCTGGTCTTATTTCTTTAACATAAGATCTAGGCTCAGAACATATTTCCAAAGTTCCACTTCGTTCCCCTTCAGCGTAGTCTTTAGTATCAGGAGCAATAAGTCCAGTAAAATAAAATTCTTTTTCAATATATTTACCATCTGCTAGTGCAACTGAAGCAAATGAACTCATTAATATAGTGAATATTAATAAAGTTTTAATTGTAGTTTTCATTATATTACCTCCGATTTTATGTAATTGATATATTGAAAGTCGGCCGACCACCGAAATCAATTGTACCACATCTCCCAACATTGTAAAAGACTCTATTAGGAGTTTATTACTCTTTGCAAGATATTTGGCTAGAAATCGAATCTATTTATCGCTTTAGTTATTTAAATTATGGTCAATGTCATTTTTGGAAGCTATTGGGATGCTCAAATAATAGAAGAGCAACCAATGGCAGTACAGACACAGTTACTATATAGAGCTGTAAAGTAGATAATTTCAGATTATTTTTATTAAATTTTCTAAGATTCTATCATTATATAATCAAGGGTATCTTGAAATGTTTTGGGGAAATTTTTAGGTAGGGAGTGCCCCATAACTTTTTTGTACTCTATTAATTTACAAGGGAGATTTTGATCTTTAAGAAGGCTTTTTACGATTTAGGGTTTCAAAATGTGTACATGTACTAATCAACTCGTCTATACCATTACTAGTTACTAACATATAATATATTACCAATAGATTAGGAGGTGATGTGCATGAGTAGATTTGAAGTAACGGTATTAGTACGTTTCATCCATTTAGTCATTGTTTTAGATAGAGCTCCTAGTTTCTTCCGTCTACTAGATAGAATGACCACTGGAGGCAGTACACTATAATTTTAACCGGGAAGTTAATGTGCTGGATTGCATATGCTGAGTATTTTTATTGGAATTTTGACTTCCCTTTTTTATCCTTCATTTGTTCATCCTAATACAAGGTCAGCTCTATGTGGTAAATGTTGTTTTTCAACATAAATATCTTTTGCTATATTCACACATATCACGCACATCATGTCCATCTCTTTCTACCTTTAAATGTGATGAAATTCATATGAATTACCCTTTCAATGTTTATACTCTATTTAATGATCGATATTCTTCCTCTAAAATGCTCATCAATATTGCATCATGATACTGATGATTAAAATATAATCGATCTCGCTGAATACCTTCTATTTTAAAGCCTAATTTTTCATACACATGAGCTGCACGTTTATTAAAAGTAAAGACTTCAAGTTCAATTCGATGTAAATTTAAAATACCAAAACCATATTCTAACATTAAAGAAATTGCTTCACTTCCATAACCTTTACCTTGATTTTGTTCAGCATCTATGGCGATTCTTATACTAGAGCTGCGGTTTATCGTGTCAATATCCTGTAGAGCAACATCTCCAATAACTACATCGGTTTCTTTTAAAACGATAAGTAGAAGGACTGATGAAGAGTCTTCTGCTTTTCCTTCAATATAACTAGTAATTTGTTGTCTAGTATAACTTTTCTGAGTACCTGTAAGTCTTCTCGTTTCTGAATTGTATAACATTTGAAAGTACAGTTCTGCATCTTCTATATCTAAAGGTCTAAGATAGATTTTATTCCCTTCTAAAAAACGTACTGCCTTCTTTTTTTGTGTTTCTTCCATTGTATCTTCCTCCTATTAGAGATGGTTTTCAGTACTTAATATTCAACAATTAATAGTCTCTCTCTTATAAAAACAAAAAGCCAGCTAAAAAGCCAGCTTCAATAAATATATTTTCAATTTAAAATTCTAGTAATGAGTTGTTTTGCATTTTCTTGATCGATATTTCCTTCATGAATGGCATTTAATAAGGAACGCCAGGATGGAAGTAAAATATACTCAAGCCCCGGTATTGTCTTTTTGTTTAGTTCGATCAAAAACTCACCAATTCCATCGATTACTTTATCTGAAGGCAGTTCACTCAAAAGTTTGCAGCAATCCAATTTCACACAAGCATCAATCCCAACCTTAACCGCTGCTATTAGTGCTTGGTTAGGATTGTCTTCAAATAAAGCGGCTGCACCCTCCATTCTATCAATAATTCGTTGTTCCATCTCATTTCGAATTAATAAGTACAACTTCATTTTAGATTCAAAATGATGATAAATTGCTCCAGTTGTGGCATTAGCCTCTTTAGCTAATTGTGAAATATTGACCTCCTTATATTTTTTTCTTTTAAATTCTTCAATTGCAATTGTGATCAATTGTTCTTTAGTCGAACCTGGTATCGGAATCCATTCTTTCATAATCAAATTATAACATAAGTACTTGTTTAGATAAATAGTTTATGGTATAACATAATTAAGTTATGTTATTTAAAATCATGTTAAAGGAGTGGTTAGGATGAAGTTAGCTTTTTTAGTGCAGCCTGTAGAAAATATAAAGGAATCGCTGAAATTTTATCGAGATCAGTTAGGATTTGAGGAAGCTTGGCGAGAAGGGGATCACACCATAGCTCTTAAAATGCCAGGTACAGATGTACAACTGATGATCGAAGATGATGAATTGGCTTTCCCACCTGGTGGGTTGTTTGTAGTAGATAGTGTTGATCAATATTTTGCAAAAAATAAAGATACTATTACTTTTGTTCAAGAGCCAATGGATATTCCTCCAGGAAGATATGCTATTTTTAAAGATGTTTCATCAAATGTCATTCGAATTCTTGATTTCACAAAAGATAAATAATACTAGATTTACATAAAAAACGTGGAGGAAGATACTCTCTTCCTACCTCTTGTAGAAACCACTCATTAAAATCATCTCCCCAGTTTTGATAAATAAATGGATATTTTATTAGTTCTTTTAAATTTAGTTGATGTTCAGAAAGGTTTAACCCCTTTGAACCAATCAGTTTAAAACATTCTTCTTTCCAAGTTTTAATCTCAATATCTGGATGTTGAGGTGGAAAGTATACTATACCTAAATCCGTTGTACCATCTAAAATAGATTGAGTAATATGTCCCGTATGATCTGTGATGAAACGAAAAGCTGTTTTAGAAAATAATATATTATACGATTATAATATATGTACAGAAGATAAATGGGAGGATTAAAAATGGAACAAATCAAATCATTTTTATTGAAAAATAAAAGTACACTGTTAGATGAACTTATAGAGTGCATTCAAATTCCAAGTATTAGTACAGTTCGTTCATCCAAAAAGGATATGTATCGTTGTGCCGATTACATTAAAGCATATTTATCTCAAATTGGATTAGAAAATGTTCAATATCTAGACGGAGGGGGTTACCCGGCAATATATGCGGATTGGATACATGCAAAAAACAAACCAACTGTGCTTATCTACGGACATTATGATGTACAACCTGCAGAATCTTTAGATGGTTGGATATCTGATCCTTTTCTGCCAGAGATACGGGATGATTATGTTTATGGTAGAGGAGCAACGGATAATAAAGGGCAATTATTCATGCAGCTTAAGGCAATAGAAACCCTCTTCCAAATTCATGAGTGTTTACCAGTGAACGTAAAACTAATTATTGAGGGTGAAGAAGAAATTGGAAGTTTAACAATGACAGAGATCATTGAAAAACATAAAGATCGCTTATCTGCTGATTTATTAGTCGTTTCAGATACAGGTTCATTACAAAAGGATGCCCCAGCCATTTGTTACGGATTAAGAGGAATAATTGGATTTGAGCTATCGGTTCAAGGGCCTAATAGAGATTTGCATTCAGGAAGTATATATGGAGGGGTGGTTCAGAATCCAATTTATGCATTAGTTCATTTATTAAATTCCATGAAAAATGAGTTAGGTGTGATTTCAATTCCAGGATTCTATGATGATGTACAACTTCTGACAGACCTTGAGAAGGAATCACTAAACGCTATTTCCTTATCTGAAGAAAAATTGAAAGAGGATATTGGTGTGAAACAATTTTTTGGAGAAGAAGGATATTCTTTTTTGGAAAGGGTTTGGGTGAGACCAACATTAGAAGTGAATGGAATTGAGGGAGGTTATCAAGGTGAAGGAATGAAGAGTATTATACCTGAAAAAGCAAAAGTGAAGGTAACCTGTCGCATTGTTCCAAATCAAAAGGGTGAGGTTTTACAGTCGATCATTGAAAAACATATCACTAAGAATATACCTGCTGGTGTAAAAGTAGAGGTAGAGTGGAATAAATGTTCTAATCCATTCTACATACAACCAGAACATCCATATCTTTTAAAGGCGTTAAATTCACTTCAAAGTGTGTTTGATAAACCGGTTCAGCTTATTCGGGGAGGCGGGACTATTGCAGCTGTTGAAATGTTAAATCAGTCACTTAATATGCCTGCTGTATTAATTGGATTTGGTCATTCCTCATCAAATGTGCACTCAGTAAATGAAAACATGTCTGTAGAAAAATTTGAAAAAGCAATTTTAGCACTTTGTAACTATTATTTATCTTTAGGTAGTGATCATGTTGAAGAGGAAAGCTAATCATATAATGAAAGAGATCATTTGGAAAGTAAATGATGAGGAAGCAAAAGATGCACAACTAGAATTAGGTAAACGTGGTTTCTTGTTAGAGTTATCTTCTGCTACCATATTATCAGTTATAATGAAACTACAGGTACAACAATTTATAACTTCCAAAGATAAGGTTGTTGCAATAGTTGCATCTTCATATTAATCTACAGGTTCAAGCATTTTACGATTATCCCTAACATGTCTGAATTTAGACAAGTTTTTGTAAATTTCAACACGTGCGCGATTTATACCACCGATAGGTTGATGCTCTAATAAAGTATGACCTGGTGAAAAGGACATCTCCTCAGCTAACTCATCTCTTTCTTTTGTTCTAAAAGTTTGCTGAGGTATTTTTATCGTCGCTACTTTTATAAAAGGGGAGTCTGTCTCTTTCCATTCAACACCTGCATCTTCAACTGGCATCAAATTAGGATCTTTTTGAAACTGAACCATAAAATCAAAGCTGGCTTCGCTTTCTCTGAGGTGTTTTTCAATATTATCTGTTAAATAAGTATCTGTAAGATCATTTGGTAAAGAACTTTTGTATGTTGATGTAGGGATAATAGAGTATTTAACCACGTTATTTTTACCAAACAAATAAGGGGTTGTGCTCCAAAAACGAATATCTAAAGGAGAAGTTTGATTTTTCCTTCCTTTTTTCATTTCTTTAAGGAGATGTCCTTTTCCAGACATCATGAATTTTAGAAGTAACACCAATGGATTCCATTTTATAACATAGTAAACAGCATCATGAAATAATTTGACTGTTCCTAGTGGCATAGTTGGATAACTCAATAATACAAAATCTTGCGTTTCTTTTTCCTCTTTAAGATATTTTTCTCCGTCTACATCCATTAATTTAATGGCAAATCCACGAAAGTCTTTCTTTTTATCAGATTGTGGCGTTCCACTAGCATTCGAAATTCTAATCCATGCCGAATAAGTTTTTTCCTTTTGAAAAACTCCTACTTTAAGTTCTTCAGGAAGATCTGATGCAATTTTGAATTCAGCTTTTAATAAGGCTAAATGTTTTGGATGAGCATCTCTTTTTGTATTTCCTTTTTCATAATCTTTTTCCATTTTTCCTTGTAATAAAGATTGCATAGATTGTATAAGGGATGGTTCATCAGCAGGGATAGACTCAAATTTTGTTGCTGAATATGTATTTTTCATAACTAAACTCCTTAAATTTGAAATAGTTTCATTTGTTAGTTACTAATAACTATTATACTATTTTATACTATATGATCTTTGATTTTTTTTCAATATTTTTAGGAAGAATATAGTCATACATAATAATTGCATTTTATTCCATCTATTATTGGTATGTAATAAAAATATTATTCTAAAAACATTATAATGTTTATACTTAGGAGTTCTAATGGTAATGGTATAATAAAATTCAAACTGGAAGAATATACATTTAGTTTAATTTACAAAGATTAGTAGCTTAATGAGAGAGAGGAGATAAATAAATATGAACAATAATGAAGAATTGATTTATAAGCTTTACACAAGTTTTCAAAATAAAGATTTTAAAGCGATCCAATCATGTTATCATGAGGATGCAACATTTACAGATCATGCATTTCCTAATTTAAAGGGAAAAGAGCCTAGTGCAATGTGGAACATGCTGTTTGGGAATAATGATCATGTTGAAATCACTTTTGATAGTGTGCAAGCAGATGACTATACAGGACAGGCTAGGTGGATTGCCAAATATCCCTTTTCACAAACAGGTAGAAACGTGACAAATGTTATCCATGCTTCATTTGAATTTAAAGATGGGAAGATCGTTAAACATGAGGAAGATTTTGATTTTAATAAATGGTCACGAATGGCTTTTGGACCCATCGGTTTTTTAATAGGGTGGACTCCTTTTTTTAAAAAGAAAATACAGAAGACAGCGGATGAAAGATTAGTTAAATACATAGCAAAACACTCTGAGTATCAAAACTAGTTTAAAAACCCGCTACTTTATTTCAGTAGCGGATGGATTTTCATTTTAAATATCATCACTAGGTTGAAGAATAGCTGGTTCTCCTGGATGATACGGATATTTAATTCCAGCACCTGTGTTAAGCAATACAACCTTCTCATCTTCTTTAATCCAGTTTTGCTCTCTTAATTTTATAGCTGCAGCAAGATTTGCAGCTCCTTCTGGACATGCGAATAGTCCTTCTATTGAAGCGATTTCTTCCTGACATTTTACAATCGCCTCATCATCAACGGCTATAGCACACCCGTCTGTTTCATAGATGGACTCTAACACTAAAAAGTCACCGATTGCTTTAGGTACGTTAATACCGAATGCTAACGTATCTGCGTCTTCCCACATGACAGATTCTTTTTTATTTTCTTCCCAAGCTTTTACGATAGGAGCACATCCTGTAGCTTGAACTGCAACAAGTCGAGGCATTTTTTTACCAATCCAACCGATTTCTTGAAGTTCTTTCAATCCTTTATAAATACCGATAATACCTACACCACCACCAGTTGGATAAAGAATCACATCAGGAACCTGCCAACCGAGTTGTTCTGCGATTTCTAATCCCATTGTTTTCTTTCCTTCAATACGATATGGCTCTTTTAAAGTAGACGCGTCGTAGAGACTGTTTTTATGGACTGTTCTTCCAACAATCTTACCTGCATCACTGATCAAACCATCCACTAAGTAAAGATTTGCACCTGCAATGGCAGTTTCACTTCTAGTAATTTTTGGTGCTTTAATCGGCATGACAATGTTAGCTTCAATTCCAGCTCTAGCTGCATATAAAGACCAAGCCCCACCTGCATTTCCATTTGTAGGCATAGCTAGTGATTTCACACCTAGTTCCTTTGCTTTGGATATCCCGACTGCTGCTCCTCTGGCTTTGAAACAACCTGAAGGAATGGTACCCTCATCTTTTAATAATAGGTTCGGAATACCTACTTTTTCTCCTAAATTTTTAAGAGGAATCAGAGGGGTCATTCCTTCACCAAGTGAGACAATATTTTCTTCTGACTTCACTGGTAGAAGCTCACGATAACGCCATAAGCTTGGCTCTCTTGTAATTAAATCTGTTTTACTCCATTTTGATCTCAGCTTTTGTAAATCATACTTTACAAGTAAAGGACTTCCACACTCACATAATTGGTTTATGTCTTCAACACTATATGTTTTATTACATTTGGGGCATTCCAAATGAGAGACAAAACTAGATGGTTTACGTTCAGACATTCTTTTATCCTCCTAACAAATATAAAAGTATATATCAAATAAAATTACTAAAAATATTCTTTATCCATCATAAATGATATTTTATAATAACAAAAATAGATTATTATTATACTTAAAATAAGTAAACGATTATGGTTTTGAATCTGTATCCAAGGTAAGAAACGGAACTATATAACCTTGTGATACGTATTAAACAAAGATAGCTTTGATTTTAAATAGTAATAAGCAAGCTTTGCTTTAAAAAAGATAATTTTTTGAGGAGTGAGATTTCATGAGAAAGGTTATGATTGATGGGTTTGTAAAACCACTAGTTCATGGTGGTATCATATTATTGATTACGTTTATTATCGCATTGTCCATTGGAGAAATCCATTCAATAGGAAATATTACTTTAAAAGTTGCAATAATACTTATTATTCTAGCTATTATAACATCTGGGACAGCTGTAAATGGAGATCGTATGAGAGCAAATTTTGCATATGAAACTAGGCAAGACACCTATTCAAGAATGAGATGGTCTAAGAACTTTTTATTGATGTCTATTCCAAGTTTAGTCGTTTGGATCATTACTTAAAATGAGCTTCAAAAATGGAGCTATTTTAGGAAAAAAACCATAAACTGGAAAGATTAACTACATAAATTATCTTTCAAACCAATGTTCAAGAATAGTATAATGATAGGAACATAGTGATGAAACTTAAAAAGGGTGATATATTTGAGAAAATTAGTAATTAAAGAAAAAAAATAAAGGCAGGTGTGTGATAGTGAAGCTGTTTCATACAGCGGATTGGCATTTAGGCAAGCTGGTGCAAGGTGTATATATGACTGAGGATCAACGTTATGTATTAGATCAGTTTATAGAGGCGGTTAAACAAGAAAACCCAGATGCGGTCATTATTGCAGGCGATTTATACGATCGAGCAGTACCTCCAACGGAAGCGATCGATTTATTGGATGAAGTGCTCAAAACAATTGTGATTGAATGCAAAACTCCAGTCATTGCTGTAGCAGGAAATCATGATAGTCCAGGAAGACTGCAATTTGGAAGTCGAATGATGAAAGATGCAGGTTATTACATAGTAGGAGAGTTTACAGATGATTTTGATCCAGTCATACTGAACGATCAATTTGGTGAGGTTCACTTCCATCTGGTTCCTTATGCAGAACCAGGGAAAGTTAGATATGTTTTATTGAACGATAAAATACGTACATATGATGAAGCAATGAAAGCAACTATAGATCGAATTCAAGAAAAAATGGATTCAAATGCACGACACATTTTTGTAGGTCATGCGTTTGTTACTCCATATGGTGAAAAAATGGAAAATACAAGTGATTCAGAACGTCCTCTTTCTCTAGGAGGCACGGAATATGTTCGTGCTGAATATTTTAAACCGTTTCATTACACCGCTTTAGGCCATTTACATCAAGCCCATTATGTGAAAGATGAAACGATTAGATATGCAGGTTCACCATTAAAATACTCCATTTCCGAAGAAAAACATAATAAGATTTTTTACATAGTTGAATTAGATGAAAATGGACAAACAAATATCGAGAAACGCAAACTAGCACCTAAGAAAGATATGTATACGATCGAAGGAAAACTTGAAGAAATTGAACAGATGGAGAAAAATGAGGACTATGTTTTTGTTCGTCTCTTAGATGAAACTCCAGTTTTATCTCCAATGGAACGTGTACGCAGTGTTTTTCCAAATGCAATGCATGTTGAGCGGAAATTACCTTTAACTCAACTCTATAACAACAAACATCAGGTTGTTAAAAGATCAAAAATGGATGAAATGTCTCTTTTTAAAGCCTTTTACAAAGAAGTAAAAGGTATGGAAGTTGCGGAAGAGATAGAAAAACAATTTTCCGACATTTTACAAGGAATGCTGCAAGTAGAAGGTGAGTCAAGATGAGACCAATAAAAATGAAAATGACTGCTTTTGGTCCTTATAAACAAACGGAAATGATTGATTTCACTCAGTTACAGGAACATCGTTTATTTGTGATTTCAGGCAAAACAGGTGCGGGAAAAACCTCTATTTTTGATGCGATTTGTTTTGCTTTATTTGGTGAAGCGAGTGGTCAGGATCGTAACGATTCAAAAATGCTGCGTAGTCAATTTGCTGAAGATGACCTATTTACTTCCGTAGAGCTTGAATTTGGGCTAAAAAAAAGGACTTATCGTATATTCCGCCAACTGCCTCATGTAAAATCAGGCAACAAAAGTGCAACAGGAGAACGATATGAATTTTTTGAAACGACAGATGGAATGGAAAAACCGATGTGTGAACGTTTTATCGTATCTCAAGTTAATGAAACAGTACATCAATTATTAGGTATAAACAAAGAGCAGTTTAATCAAATTGTTATGCTACCCCAGGGAGAATTCCGAAAGCTATTAACGTCAGATACAGAAAATAAAGAAGAAATATTGCGTAGAATTTTCAAAACAGGATTATATAAAAATGTAGAAAATATATTGAATGATAAGCGAAAACAATCTCAATCTCTTTTTGAACAGCAAATTAAAGAGAGAGGCATTTATATAAACAGTCTGAAAACAGCATTACCTATGAGGGAGAACACACCATTAACTGAAGTTTTTGGGCAGGAGTTTTATAATCAATTTCAAATTTTAGATGCACTTGAACAAGAGATTTCTTTTTATAAAGAACAATCGAACAAAAGTAAACTCAAATTACAACAAGAAACGAAAAAACTGCAAGATCAGACGGTTAAATTTCATCACGCAGAAGCAATAAATCAACGATTTGATACATTGGAACAAAAAAGAAAAGTAAAGGAAACGTTAGAAAGTCAGTTACCTCAAATGGCCTCTATCAAAAAAAGAATAGATTTAGCACAAAAAACGGATCTTTTAGAACTCATAGAGCAAAATCGAACAGAAGCTAAAAAAGATTTTATCTCTAAAAATGAGGAAATGGATAAAGTCAAAACTAGAAAGGTTCAAATAGAACAAAAGCTTAGAGATGCGATGACTGCCTATCAAATAGAGGAGAAAAAGCAATCTGAACTAAATCAGATCTCAAAACAGTTAGACCATCTTGGGCAGTGGTTTCCAGTCGTAAAAGAGTTAGATCAGAAGCAAATTCAAATCAAGGAACTTGAGCAGAAAATAGAACTTTTACAACAAACTTTTAAAACGATTGAACAGCAAATTCAGTCCAAAAACATAGAGAAAAATATAACTCGGGACGAAGCTAAAATATTGGAAGATAAGATTCGCTCATTACCAGAAAAACAAGAAAGCTTAGCAGAAAAACGAGAACAATCAATAGTGTTAACGGAATATGTAAAATTGAAACAAGTTATAGTTGAGGTAAGGGTAGAAGTAGAATCTAGTAAATTGGCTTGTGAAAAAATCCAAAACGATTACACCCAACTGGAAAAACATTGGATTGAAGGACAGGCTAGTATTTTGGCATCTCATTTACATGATGGAGAGTTGTGTCCTGTTTGTGGAAGCACGGAACATCCTTTGAAAGCCAGTTACGCTAGAGAGATTCCTTCAAAACACGACTTAGATTCTTCTAGAAAAGTAAAGGAAATAACTCAAGATGAATATCGTAAAGTTGAAGCTAAATTAGAGAATTTACTTCTACAAATCAAAGAAAAAGAAAGTGCTGTGATACAGTATGGTTTTCACTTAGAAAGTATAAATGAAGAATATCATCAATTTGTTCAAACAGGGAAGAAGCTAAAAAAAGAAGTAGAATTGTTAAAAGAAAAACAAATCAGGTTGGATCAGCTAAAACTAATATTGGAAAAGTTAAACCGGGAACTAGATCAAAAAACACACAATAAAGATAAAAATTTAGCAGAACTAAATGAAATGAATACAAAATACGCTACTGCGAAAGCATTGCTGGAGCAAAGCCTTGTTAATATACCAGAGGAAGTTCGTTCTCTTGAGACATTGGAAAAAAGAATTGGACAAATACAAAAACACAAAGACGATTTACAACTTCAATGGAAAGCCGTGCAAGAACATCTAGAACAAACAAAAATAGAACATTCAGAAGTGAAGGTGTATTTTGTCAATCTAGAAAACCTTATGTTAGAAACCAAAGAAAAACTAGATAAAGCTAATAGACAATATAACCAAAGCTTAGAAGAAGCTGGTTTTTCACAGGAATTAGAGTACCAGAGTGCTAAAATGTCAAAGGAGAAGCGTGAACAATTAACACAGCAAATAGAAGAGTGGAGGTCTAACCTTTCAATCGTAACCAAACAGATAGAAGAACTAGAGGATGAATTAAAGGATAAACAGAAGGCTGATTTAAATAAGATACAGAATGATTTAGATCTTTTAAAAAACCAAGTTGATCATATTCGAGAACAATTTTATAAATTACATAATTACGCTGAACGTGCTGAAGAAGGAAAACAGAACATTTTATCAGTAAGTAAAAAAGTACAGGAAGCGGAAGATCAATACCAGTTAATTAAAGATTTATATGATCTAATTAGAGGTGATAATTCAAAACGAATTTCATTTGAACGTTACTTACAAATAGAGTTTTTAGAGCAAATCATACAAATGGCAAATCAGAGGCTGCAAAAGTTATCTAATGGTCAGTATCAGTTGTTGCGCAGTGATCGATTGGAAAAACGAGGAAGGCAAAGTGGTCTTGGTTTAGACGTATATGATCACTACACAGGACAATTGCGAGATGTGAAAACAATGTCTGGAGGGGAAAAATTTAATGCATCTCTCTGTCTAGCATTAGGTATGGCAGATGTAATTCAGTCCTTTGAGGGTGGGATCTCGATTGAAACGATGTTTATTGATGAAGGATTCGGTTCATTAGATGAGGAATCATTAACAAAAGCGATAGATACATTGATAGATTTACAAAAATCAGGACGGATGATTGGTGTTATTTCACATGTACAAGAATTAAAACAGTCGATTCCTGCTGTATTAGATGTCAAAAAAACAAAAGAAGGAATTAGTAGAACTGCTTTTGAAGTTAGATGAAACGACTTTAAAAATTTTGACTTTTTTGTGAATGAATTGACACCTTTTCATACGCATGTTAGAATCATCTTCATACTCTAAACATTACAACTTCATAATAAAACTGCTCTTATCAAGAGAGGTGGAGGGAATGTGCCCTATGAAACCCGGCAACCGTCAATGATAAATTGAAATGGTGCCAATTCGCACAAAGTGAAAACTTTGGAAGATGAGAGAAAGGTAAATCATATATTTAATTCACTAACCTTTCTGCTCATGCAGAAAGGTTTTTTGTTATCAAAATTTAGGCAGGTGAAGCATCATGATTAAATTAAAGCAAGTAACAAAAACATATGAGACTAATGATAGTTTGGTGAAAGCTGTTCAAAAAGTAGATTTAAGTATTGCTGCTGGAGAAATATTTGGAATTATTGGTTATAGTGGTGCAGGTAAAAGCACATTGATCCGTTTGTTGAATGGATTGGAAACTCCAACTCACGGAACCATTACAGTTGCTGAGAGAAATATGAACGAAATTAGTGGGAGAGAATTAAGGAAAGCACGACAAGAAATCGGCATGATTTTTCAACATTTTAATTTATTGTGGTCACGAACGGTTCAGGAGAATATTTCATTTCCACTTGAAATAGCAGGTCTGTCTAAAAAAGAGCGTTTGAATATAGTAAACGAGCTGATTAAACTTGTAGGATTAGAAGGAAGAGAGAAATCATATCCTTCTCAATTAAGCGGTGGTCAAAAACAGCGGGTTGGTATAGCAAGAGCATTGGCAAATAAACCAAAAGTGCTGTTATGTGATGAGGCTACGTCTGCATTAGACCCACAGACGACAGATTCTATTTTGGACCTTCTAGTAGACATAAATCAGAAGTTGGGATTAACCATTGTATTAATCACCCATGAGATGCATGTGATCCGTAAAATATGTCATCGTGTTGCAGTGATGGAAGATGGAAAGATTGTTGAACAAGGTAAAGTGTTTGATGTGTTTCAAAATCCTCAGCAATCCATGACGAAGAAATTTGTGAATCAAGTGATTGAAGCGGAATCTTCTAGTGAAATGATAGGAAATTTATTAAATCAATATCCAAAAGGAAAGATCATTCGGTTGACTTTCATAGGCGATACAGCTGAAATGCCTTTAATTACAAATGTGATCAGAAAATTTGATGTAAGTTTTAATATATTACAAGGGAAAGTTTCTCAAACACATGGAGGAGCAGTAGGAACTATGTTTGTACATGTGGATGGTGAAACTGAACAAGTAGAACAGTCTATAAAATACATTCGCCAGCAAAAGGTGAAGGTGGAGGTGTTAACTGATGCAAGAATTACTTCCTAATGTGAAGTGGAATAAAGTATGGGAAGCTACAGTGGAAACCATTTATATGACAAGTATCTCCGTAGTGGCTACATTTGTTCTTGGGATCATTTTAGGTCTACTATTGTTCTTAACCTCAAAAGGAAATATATATGAAAATAAAATAATACATGCTATTGTGGCCGCTACTGTTAATATATTTAGATCGATTCCATTCATTATATTAATCATTCTATTGATTCCTTTTACAAAAGTCATTGTGGGGAGCATGATTGGTGAAAATGCAGCGTTACCTGCTCTCATTATTGGAGCAGCTCCGTTTTATGCACGGATGGTAGAAATTGCTCTGAGAGAAATAGATAAAGGTGTGATTGAAGCAGCGAAAGCAATGGGAGCCAAAACTTCTACAATTATCTGGAAGGTGTTGCTTCCTGAATCTATGCCCGCATTAGTATCTGGTATTACGGTAACTGCGATTGCTTTAGTAGGTTATACAGCAATGGCTGGATTTGTAGGAGCAGGTGGTTTAGGGAATTTAGCCTTTCTAGAAGGATATCAACGGTTTCAATATGATTACACTTTCATCACTACGATTTTTATATTAATCATTGTATTTTTAATTCAGTTTGCAGGTGACTATGTCACTTCAAAAATAGATAAAAGATAAAAAAGGAGAGAGAATCATGAAGAAAGTTTTATTTACTATTTTATTATTTGTTTTTGTACTAGCTTTAACTGCTTGTGGTAGTGAAAGTGTCGATAGTACGAGTGGGGGAGAAAATGAAGAGGCAGTTACATTAGTAGTTGGAGCTTCCAATGTACCTCATGCTGAAATTTTAGAGCAAGCTGCACCTATATTAGCAGAAAAAGGAATAGAATTGGAAATTGTTACATTCCAAGATTATGTCCTACCAAATACAGCGTTAGCTGAAAAAGAATTAGATGCTAATTACTTTCAACATATCCCATACCTAGAAAGCCAAATTGCTGATCATGGTTATGATTTTGTGAATGCTGGCGGAATCCATATTGAACCGATTGGTGTATATTCACAAAGTTATGAAAGTTTAGCTGATTTACCAGAAGGTGCAGAGTTAATTATGAGTAACTCTGTGGCAGATCATGGACGTTTCTTGTCTTTATTACAAACTGAAGGATTAATTACTTTAAAAGAAGGAATTGACACTACGAAAGCTACTAGAGAAGATATCGTTGAAAACCCTAGAAACATTGAATTCATTGCAGATATTGAAGCAGGACTTTTGCCGCAAGTTTACAATAACGATGAAGGAGATGCTGTTTTAATTAATACTAACTATGCAATTGATGCTGGATTAAACCCAGTTGAAGATGCGATTGCACTTGAAGGTTCTGAATCTCCATATGTAAACATTATTACAGTAAGAAATGGCGATGAAACCCGTGAAGAGATCCAAACATTAGTAGAAGTTCTTCGTTCAGAAGACATTCAAAACTTTATTCTTAAAGAGTACAACAATTCAGTTGTTCCAGTTTCTGAATAAGATTTATTCCAACAACTAAGTCATAAAATACAATAGTGCAAACCCCCGTTGAAACTCATTCAATAGGGGTTTTGTTATAAATATAACTTAACTAAAACCCTAGTAATTACTAAATGACTAAAGCGGACATTACATCGAAATGAAGAGTGAATCTATTATCATAATTTGAATCTTATCGAGTTATTGCATAATAAAGAACATATAACCAACTAAATAAACCATGTATACAAGCCCATATTATGGATTTATGTAAACTCCAAGATATTGCAATAGCTAAAGCTGAACCAAATGTAATACCATTGGATACATAATTATACTTTTTTTCTTTTACAACCCTCATTTGGATTCTCCTATTCTAAATAGTCTTCATGTTTTATAATAGTGCTGCTAATCAAATGTAGTAAAATTTATTGATTTCACAATTTTAATATAAACAATTCTATATTTATGGTTGAAATTCCTTTATCATGTTGTACCACATATGATTTAGACTGATCAATTCCATACTTATAAGTAGTCAATTCATCCAATTTTTAACAATATATTCGTTTAATGGGGGAGTTTTAATGAAATTTCTGAATATTATGATATAATAAATTAAGGAAAGGTTTTGCTCCTTAAAAGTTTTGATTCTAATGACTGTATGATCCATGTTTTAACGATCTTCAAGTAAGCTTCTTTCGAAATCCCAGATTTTATTTAATCTATTAGAGAGGAGAGGATGAAGGAATGGAAGTAATAGGATCGTTTGAGACCATTTTAACGGAGTTACATGAGATTATGAATTCAAAACCCGCAGCAACAATTCCTAAGTTTCATAGAACTGTAGCCAATGGGGAAAGTGAGGAAAATGCTCCCTTTCAATTAATCTTTGGATGTTACTTTACGTATGAGCCTGTCATCATGTATGGTGTACTAAATGAACAATTAGATCAGGGTTGTGTGTATGTCAAACAAAAAGTAAAACCTACAGAGATCATGAATGATTTTGTTAACTTAGTTACAATCTATTTTCCTGAGAGTACGATGGAATGGAAAAGAAAAATGATTTTTGATTTTGGAAATAAATTTACAAAACTTCTTTATACTTTTGACGAAGTACATTCAAATGAATTGCTTAACTCCGTGATTGACTATCTTGTAAAATATGATCAAAGCATTGATGAGAATATTTGAGAATTAAAATAGATATGATGAAAAATAAAAAACATCTTATTCCACTGTAATTTTAGTGGTTTGAGATGTTTTTTTATTACTACTGTGAATTGATTTTATATTCCATTTTTCCTAATGCAGCAGCTGCCCCAAGCCCTGAACAAAGTGTTATTACACTAATCCATATTTGATCATCTATTCCTGGAAAAATTACAATAATCGATCCAGAAACCATTCCAATAATAATAGCATACATAATTGTAGGAAAAGTGCGGAGTAGATAACTTAACAGTTTGCTCATGATTATGATCCCAAATAAAACCCCGAGTCCTACAACACCAATAACAACAAGATTTAAATCAGATACAGCATGTATAACTGTAGGATAAACTCCGATAAGTAATAATACGAACGAACCACTTACACCAGGCAAAATCATTGCAGTACTAGCCAACCAGCCAGATAAAAATAATAACAATAACTCGTTAGGTCCTATTACTTCCCACATAATAGTGTTTGTTTCTTCCTTAAAAAATTTCATAGATGCAATAACTAAACCAGCAATAATCAAGATGAAGTAGTGTTTGCTTGTAAAATTTGATCTTGCATTAGCTTGAATAAATAAAAATGGCAGAATGCCTATAATCAAACCTAAGAAGAAAAAATATGTGGGCTGAGGAAATTGCTCTAATAATGTCTCCATGATGTTACTCATAAGAAATATTGCGAATACCATCCCTATACCAATAGGGAGAATAAACATGAAATGATGTTTCCATTCTTTACTGAATAAACTGTTAATTGCGTCTAATACTCGATTGTATATACCTAAGATGACCGCGATTGTTCCAGCACTTACACCTGGGATTAGATCACTCATTCCCATTACAAAACCTCTGAATAAATTTCTCCATTGCATTTTCAAACACCTAACCTTATGTAATTGAATAAAAAAAGATGATAACTTTAAGTTATCATCTTATACCCGTATCATTGTAACATTTTATATTGATTAAGTTAAAGGTCTTTTTATTTTTGAATGGTAACAGGAGTACCTACTGAAACGGTATTCGCTAACTCTATTACATCTTTGTTATACATACGAACACAGCCTTTAGACACTCTTCTTCCAATGGAAGAGGGATCGTTAGTTCCGTGAATACCATAATGGGGTTTACTCAATCCTAACCAATAAGCTCCGAATGGACCTCCGGGGTTTGGTGCTTTATTCTTAATTGTGAATTTGCCGGTAGGTGTAGCAGAAGCAATGGCACCTATAGCTACAGGATAGGATTTCACCAGGTTTCCGTTTTTGTACAAATAAAGCTTAAAGTCAGATAAATCAATAGTAATTGCATACATATTAACTCCTCCTCATACACAATATGCAATGGAAGAGGAAACAGCACTTTATCTGATAAAAAGGGTTGATCTTTTAAGTGCACTTTCTAATATTGGACTATATTTTCCTCCATTATTTTATTTTTCCTAGGCAGTATAGTTTTGAAGGATAAATAAAGGAAAAGAAATGCTTGTAAAAAGAATAGTATGCCCCAGATTAAAGCTGGAATATATGTGATTGAATTTAGAAAAGTAGCATCTCCTGCTCTATTTGGAGAAATAAAACTTAATACAAGAATATCAATGGTAGACATAAATGAGGTTGTGATTAGTAAAATAGATAGGATTAAGGCTATACTTTCTAACAACCTCTGACTCTTTTGTATTAATAAATAAATAAGAAGGGGAATAAAACAGACAAGCCAAAGAATTCCGTATAAGTTTCTAACCCAGAATACGAGGTTGATTACTGAAATGTACAGTAAAAGATGAATCATCCATTTGTATTTGCCTTTTTTCCATAACAAAATACATAGAAAAGCTATAATAGAAGAAAATACATATCCACTTATTCCAGATAAAAAACCACTGATCCAAGTGGAATATTTAGTGAATGTTACCCCTTCTAAATTTGAAAACAATTCAATTCTTGTTACATCACCATTTGTAAATAAAGTAAGTAGTGCATGCCCTGTTTCATGTATCATCGTATTAATAACCCGTAAGAAGGTTCCTATAAAAGGGACATACATTAAAATAACAGTGATGATAGACATGACAAATAATTTTAAACGCATATTTTTCACTTCTCCTTTTCGGGTATTATGAGGTTCTTTTAAGTTGAGCTTTTTTGTTAAAAAACGTCTTATATCCTAATTGCAATAATAATAAAATTGATAGGGAAACGCTAGCCGTTATTCCAAGTAAAATGACAATTTGATATTTAATTGCAATCAAAGGATCTGCACCAGATAAAATAACCCCTGTCATCATACCAGGTAGAAAAACAATTCCCATACCTACCATACTATTTACTGTAGGCAAGATAGCTGCATCAAACGATTGTCTTACGATAGAACGTGAAGCCTCTTTTGGTGTAGCTCCAAGCATGAGAGATGATTCTATAAATGGTCTCCTGCTGTGCATACCGTCCATTAATGTGGAAATGCCTAATGTAATTCCTGTCATAGAGTTACCAATAATCATTCCAGCAATCGGTATGAAATAACGCGGATCATACCAAGGTGTAAATTGAATCACAATAAAATCAAAATAAATCATACTGAAAGTAGTTCCTATAAATAAAGAAAATGCGATAATTTTTTTGAGGTCAGCTGCAATCGTTGTTTTTACTCTTTTGTATACATTATATACAGCAAAAGACTGCATAAATAAGATGATTAATACCGTGATGAATGGGTTAGGATTTTCAAAAACATAAGTTAAAAGATAACCTACAAGGGCTAGTTGGATACTCATTCTAATCGAGGCAATTAAGATTTCTTTTTCCCTCCGAATGCCCAGCCATTTTACGATTGCAATTAATAATAATATAAATATATAAGAAGTAAACAATTGAACTAAAGTGATATCTTGAATACTATCCATGAGTCACACTCATTTCTTTTTCATTTAATTTTGTGATATCAATGATTTGATCTGAATATTTTTCTGCTACCTTTATGGAGTGGGTGACCATAATAACGGTTTTTTGATTTCTTTTAACAAACTGGAAAAATTGTCCCATAACTTCATCTGTTGTTTCATCATCCAGAGCAGAGGTGGGCTCATCTAATAAATAAACTGGAGGATCCATCAAGATAATTCTTGCAAATGCAAGACGCTGTTTCTCTCCACCAGAAAGTTCTTCTGCATTTTCCTCTAGATTTTTATGTAGATCAAACAATTCTAAGAGCGCCAGCAACTTTTGATCATTTATGGATTCCGTATTTTTTTCACTAAATTTTAAGCCAATAAGTAAGTTTTCTTTTACAGATCCTTCATATATAGATGGTGTTTGTGATAGCATGACAACTTCACGTCGCAATTGAATTGGATTTATAGTACTAATGTCTTTTCCTTCATATTCAATGATTCCACTATCGTAATTATTCAACTGATTTAACAATTTTAATAGGGTGGATTTACCACTCCCACTTTTTCCGATAATACTAGTAATTTTTTGTTTTTCAAAGGTTAAATTCTCTATGTGTAAGATGGGATTTACTTCAATATTTTTAAGATAAAACATGCTCGCCATTCCTTTCAGAATCATAAAGTATACTTTGAATTATATCACTCTTGGTTTTTAAAAAATAATTTATCACATAAAAGGTGTTTAGTTTATTAAAGTGCTTGAATTATACGATTATGTTAATGTAATGATAGGGAAATTATACATGTATTTTTACATAAAATAGGTCCGTTATTCACACCAAATAAATAGTGGGATTGTAAGGAGGATATTTATATGAGTGAATTTGAAAGTAAACTAGATAAATATGCTGAAGCAGTAGTAAAAGTAGGTTTAAATATTCAGAAGGATCAGGACGTTTACATTACTGCACCAGTTTTTGCAACAAATTTTGCACGCAAAGTAGTCAAACATGCTTATTTGGCAGGAGCTAGGCAAGTGTTAGTGGATTATCATGACGATGAATTAGATTTATTAAAATATCAATTAGCATCTGAAGAAGGTTTAAAAGCTTTTCCTACATGGAAAAGTAAAGGTAAGATTGAGATGGCAGATAACAATGCCACCTTTTTAGGTATCCGATCTAAAAATCCAGAATTGCTAAAAGATGTTGATCCTGAACGTCTTGCAATCGTTGATAAGGTGAGTCGTACAGAGAATAGAGAATATTCCCAAAATTATATATCAACAGGTAGAATAAGTTGGACATTGGTTAGTTACCCTTCACCAGAATGGGCAACACTTGTTTTTCCAAAATTAACTGAGGAAGAAGCGGTAGAGAAATTATGGGATACGATGTTTGAAGTTACACGAATTAACAAAGAAAATCCTGTAGAAGGATGGAAAGAACATATGCAAGGTTTAGAGACTAGAGCCGACATATTAAATAAGAAAAAATATAAAAAGCTTCATTATAAAGCAAAGGGTACAGATCTAACGATAGAGTTGCATAAGGACCATAAGTGGATGTGTGCCAAATTCACAAATGCAAAAGGGACAAAATTTGTACCAAATATGCCTACTGAAGAAGTATTTACGATTCCGTTCAAATATGGAGTGAATGGTACAGTAGCCAGTACGAAACCTTTAAATTACAACGGAAGTTTGATCAATCATTTCAGTTTAACTTTTAAAGAAGGTAAAGTTGTAGATTTCAATGCTGATGAGGGATATGATATATTAAAGAACTTATTATCCATAGATGAAGGGGCTAAGTATTTAGGTGAAGTGGCTCTAGTGCCGCACGATTCTCCAATTTCCAATTCAAATTTAGTTTTTTATGACACTTTATACGATGAGAATGCTTCATGTCATATTGCTTTAGGTAATGCACTTCAAACATGTGTGGAAAATGTAAAGGAAAAAAGCAAAGAAGATCTTCAAGCAATGGGTTTTAATGAAAGTTTAACGCATGTTGATTTTATGATTGGTTCAGGAGAGTTAGATATTGACGGTGAAACAGAGGATGGGACAAAAGAAGCCATCTTTCGTGCAGGAAACTGGGTGATTTAATAAAAGATGATCATGAGTATGACTTAGAAGGGGATATTAGTTCTATTCCCTTCTTTTTTGATATCATTAAAAAATGTTTAAAAAGGAAGGTTTCTATGAAAATTGTGATTGTTCCTGATTCTTATAAAGGAAGTTTATCAGCATTTGATGTAGGGAACACAATAAAGGAAGGTCTTGCTTCATCCATGAAAGGTGTAGAATTTGAAGTTATTCCAATGGCTGATGGAGGAGAAGGAACGCTAGACACATTGATTTCTGCTACAAACGGTAAACTGAAGTCTGTTGAAGTAACGGGTGCAATGGGAAAAACTATTACTACTTGTTATGGAATACTAGGAGATGATAAGACAGTAGTGATAGAAATCGCTAAAATCGTTGGACTCCCAATGGTTTCAACAGATCAAAGAAATCCAATGTTAGCTACAACAGCTGGGATTGGTGAGATCATGCTTCATGTTATGTCTCTTGGTTTTCGTCATTTTATCATTGGCCTTGGCGGCAGTGCTACTAATGATGGTGGAATAGGAATGTTAACTGCTTTAGGGGTTACATTTTTGAATCACAAAGGAGAAAGAGTAGTGGAATCTAATGCATCCTCATTGCAAGAAATTCATGAGGCCGATTTTTCTACACTTGATTCACGATTAAAAGAATGTGAGATTAAAATTGCTAGTGATGTTGAAAACCCACTATGTGGTGATTACGGTGCGACCGCTGTATTTGGTCCACAAAAAGGAGCAACAAAGCAACAAGTAAAAGTATTAGATGTTGCCTTGAGTAAATATGCATCACTCATTGAACTACATTTACATGATTCTTTTCAAAACAAACCTGGAGCTGGTGCGGCTGGTGGTTTAGGTTTTGCTTTATTAACTTTAGAAGGTCAAATGTTCTCAGGTGCGAAAATATGTATTGACACTACAGGATTAAGGGAGAAATTAAAGGATGCAGATTTGGTTATAACTGGTGAAGGACAAAGTGATTACCAGACACTTTACGGAAAAGTTCCCATACAAATTGCGAAATTAGCAAAAGCATATCAGGTTGACACTATACTCATATCAGGTGCACTAGGTGAAGGTTATGAGAAGTTACATGAATTTTTTAATAGTTGTCATTCTATTGCTCCAGGACCTATGACATTAGAACATGCAATGAAGTACACTAAACCGAATTTATTTGAAAAAGCCCGTAATATTGGGCAGTTACTGAATTTAGGTTTTATTAAATAAAAATAGAAGATAATAAAGATGTCCATTTTTTACATGATGGGTTTTTACAAATATGCTAGAATATTGTACAAATGATTGAATGAAGTATGAGGAGGATATGATGTAATGATTAAACGCATTGCAACCGTAGCTATTTACGTTGAAGATCAACAAAAAGCGAAACAATTTTGGACTGAAAAGGTAGGGTTTGAAGTTGCTGTTGAATTTCCAATGGGACGAATGCATTCTGGTTAGAAGTAAGACCTAAAGGAGCTCAGTCTCATTTAGTTATTTATCCTAAAACGATGATGCAGGATTGGAATGAAAAGAAGCCATCTATCGTATTTGAATGTGAGGATATCAATGAAACTTACGAAATGTTAAAAGCAAATGGAGTTTCTCTTGCGGGTGAACCTAAAAAGATGGAATGGGGTACATTTGTACAGTTTAATGATGAGGATGGAAATGAGTTTGTATTAAAAGGTTAGAAAATTAATAAGCATAAGATTCAATAACCTCTTTTAGGGGTTATTTTTTTGTAAATAAAACCTTAAGACTTTAGATGTAAAATCATTATAGTCTAAATGAGTATAAGAAGATCAACTTATATACTGATGTTAATGAGGTTAATTAACTTTAAACTAAAAGAATCAAATCAATTTAAGGATGTGTGTTGTTGAATGATTAAAGGACTTTATGAAGCTCATTTACCTGTTAAAGATTTATCTCGTTCAATTGAATTTTATGAAAAATTAGGACTAGAATTAGCCAGTAAAAATGAAAAGGTTGTTTTTTTCTGGATAGAAAAAGGAAAGAGTTGGTTAGGGTTATGGGAGTCTGAAAAAGTAAACACACCTTATCACCCTTCTTTAAGACATATTGCTTTTCAAGTTGATTTAAATGACATAAGACAAGCAAAACACTGGTTATTGGAGAGAGGGATTGAAGTTCGTGAAGAGTTTGGTATTACACCTAAAGAACCCATCGTATTGTTAAACAAACCTCATGCTCATGCAGCGATCTACTTTCATGATCCCGATGGCAACTCACTTGAATTGATTACTCCACTTCAAATTGATGATGCAAAAGTAGATGTAAATAATAAATCCTATTTAAGTGAATGGAAAGAAAAAGAATAAGCAAATAAGGACGCTAAGTAGCGTTCTTATTTTGTGTTTATGCAATGCCTGACAAAATAGCAACTACATCTTTAGTAGGAGAAAACGTTTAGTCCAATAGAGTAGAAGCATTTCAAACCTATTCCCGACGTTTATTTTAATAAATGAAAGTAAACTTAAAGTATAGAAAAACAAAGGAGAGTGTTTGAGATGAAAAATAAAGTAGTTATGATAACCGGAGCATCAAAAGGTTTAGGTAAAGCTTTAGCACTAGCATTTGCCAAACAAGGTGATGATTTAGCGATTTGCGCTAGGGGGCAGGAAGCATTGAATGCGATCCACAATGAACTAAAACAGTATAATATCCAAGTATTGGCGGTAAAAGCAGATGCTTCTAATTCACGAGATGTAGAACGTTTTGTAGCTTTAACAGAGGATGTGTTTGGACATATTGATGTACTAATAAATAATGCTTCTATTTTAGGTCCTAGTCCAATGCCATATTTATTGGATTACCCTGAAGAGGATTTTGAACAAGTATTAAAAGTAAATACAGTTGGTCCTTTTCTAGTTACACGTAGAGTCATTGCCGATATGATGCAACGAAAACAAGGTTCTATCATTAATGTTACTTCTGAAGCGGGTAATGTGGGATATGCTGGCTGGGGAGCTTATGGTATTTCTAAATTTGCAATAGAAGGATTAACAGAAACTTGGGCTGATGAAGTCGATGGTAATGGAGTTAGAGTGAATATGGTTGATCCAGGGGAAATGGATACAGAGATGCACGCTTTAGCAGTACCAAATACAGATTATGAATTAGCAGATCCAAATGATCTAACGGATGTATTTATTTACCTAGCTTCAGATGAATCAAATCACATCAATGGGAAAAGGTTTAGTGCACAAGAGTTTGTGAGAGGAGGTGAATCATTATGAATGCAGTAGCAATGAAATTTAAAATTCCAGAGCAGTTGAATGCAGCTAAACCTCCTGAACGGAGAGGGATTCGTAGAGATTTCGTACGAATGATGGTTTTAAATCGAGGTAATGGAGAAGTAGAACATGCTACATTTTATGATTTAGATCAATATTTGAAAAAGGGAGATATTCTCATTTTAAACAATAGTAGAACAGTGCCTGCAATATTATATGCTGAGCAGATAAGGAACAACAAAACGATAAATCCCAAAGTAGAAATTAGGCTAGCACATCGGAAAACAGAGAAAAGTTGGGAAGTTTTAATTGTTTCAGATCATGTGAAAGATGGCGATCAATTGAGATTTTCAACTAAACTAGGTGCAACAATCAGCATAATTGCTAATAGAGAACCATTTTATAAGTTGCATTTTTCATTAACAGGTACACAATTATACAATGAGATTTATTCATTGGGAGAACCCGTTCGTTATGAGTACATTCAGGGGGAATGGGACTTGAATTATTATCAAACTGTATATGCATCCGTGCCAGGTTCTGTTGAAATGCCTTCTGCTGGTCGAGCTTTTAGCTGGGAGTTGTTATTAAAATTACAACGTAAAGGAGTTCATATAGCCTTCTTACAACTTCATACAGGTTTAAGCTACTTGTTAGACGATAAATATCACCAAGAGCCATCTGAAAATACGGAAAGTTATCAAATCCCACAAGAAACAGTTGAACTCATTCAAAGGTCAAAGCAAAATGGAGGAAAAGTAATTGCAGTAGGTACAACTGTAGTTAGAGCACTAGAAACGGCAGTGAATGAGCAAGGGAATTTGATCGAAAAATCAGGGTGGACGAATTTATACATTACGAAGAACTACCCACTTAAAGTTGTTGATGGATTAATTACAGGATTGCATGAACCAGAAGCGAGTCACCTGCAGCTATTATCAGCATTTATTAACGAGGAAGATCTAATGGAGGCATATCATCAAGCTATTAAAGAGTCCTACTTGTGGCATGAGTTTGGCGATATGAATTTAATTCTATGAACAATATCCAAAGTGTTCACCATGTTGCGATCGAAGTAAGTGACTTAAGTCGTTCTATCGAATTTTACAAGTCTATAGGTTTTACAATAGAGCAGTCATTAGATTTTCAAGGTGAGGAAATGATGTTTTTAGTAAATGGGCATTTTCGGTTGGAGCTTTATGAAGTTAAAGGTGTACGTTATAAAAGAAATGATGATAAGCAGATGCACTTAGCTTTTGAAGTGGAAAGTTGGAAGGAATTGTTGAACTGGATCGATGCTGTAAAATTAGAAATTACAGAGGGTCCCTTTATGTTGGAAAATGGGTGGAGGACAATATTTGTGAAAGGGTACGATGGTGAAATACTTGAATTTATGCAATGTTAAAAAGAAGATTAGAATCAAACAAAAAGGTAGATAGTCCAACATATGTTTGATTCTTTTTGCATTCTAAAAATACTATGAAGAATTAGTTTTGGGATGAAATAAATGAATTCCCTGTCTAATAAGATTTTCCCAGAAAGGATGATCTGGGGGATCAAACACGGATATAGCTAACCCATTTAAGTAGGAGAAGTAAGAGGCGAATATAGCTTCAGGGTTCTTCTCATCTAATTCTCCTAATTTTTGACCCTCAATAATAATAGGCATTACGGCATCTCTTGTTTCATTATAAAAGGTGAAGAGCTCTTCCATTAGTTCAGGGAAACTATTTTGACGCCCTAAAACATAATGTACTAATGCAAATTTTTGTTTGTTATATGTAAATCCCTTAACTTGATATCTTATCATTTCGCTTATCCGCTTAAGTGGAGATCCATTAATTTCATGAATAAAGAAATAAGATTTTCTAAGTTCATTTATAGGAATAAGGACAGCTTCTTTAAACAAATTATCCTTATTTTCAAAATAATAATTAATCATTCCAAAACTAACGCCTGAAGCTTGGGCGATTTTTGAAATGGTAGTGTTGTGATACCCGTCATTAGAAAACAACGCTATGGCAGTCGTTAATATTTTTTCTTTTTTTTCTTCCCGCAATTTGTCGTTAACACCTTTAGGTCGTGGCATGAGATTCCTCCTAAAATTATCCCTTAATTAAACTTCCTTTGCTGTTATAAGAGTAGGAAAGCATAACTTCATTATCAAGTCCAATATAGCGTTCTAACAAATATTTGTAAAGTTTATAGTCACAATCGAGAAATAAAGCTTTACACAATAGAAATTATGGTGATATAATTTGATTGATTAATCAATCAAATTAATTGATAATGAGGTGTTCTTGTTGAATGAGTCCATCATAACTCCATTAAAAAATAAAAACTTTCGCAACTTGTTTATTTCACAAGTCATATCAGATATAGGGACATGGTTTGATATGACTGCAATCATTGTGCTTCTTGCCTATCATTGGAATTTAGGGGCTGTATCAATAGCGGTATATACTGTTTCTATCGGTTTGCCTTGGGTCATATTCGGTCCGTTTGCAGGTGTATGGGTGGATAAACTTCCTAAAAAAACGGTTATGATTTTAAGTGATGTGTTTAGGGGAATTTTGGTTTTATTTTTGTTAATTGCCCCGAATCTATATTTTGTTGTTTTGATTATGGTATGTAAAGGCCTGTTTAGTGCATTGTTTGAACCTGCAAAACAGACTTCAATTAAGTTATTGCTTTCAGAAGACCAATTATTAAATGCAAATTCACTTAGTCAGCTTTCATTTCAAAGTTCAAGGATCATTGGACCTGCTTTGGGTAGTTTATTGTTGGTTTTTTCAACGCCACAAACTGCTTTTATTATCGATGGATTTTCTTTTTTTATTTCAGCAATTATTCTTTTCATGATCCCTCTTAATCAATATGAAAAGTATCTTTCTACTACGCATGTAAATGAGACGGGTCAAAAGAAACTTGCAACAAAAATGAAAGATTTTTCTAGAGATTTTAAAGAAGGAATTCAGCATATCTTTTCAAATAGAATACTAATTATACTTATTTTATATATAACAGGAGTAAATTTTGTTATCTTCTTGTTTGAAAGTCTATCGGTATTGTTAGCGAAACAAATGGAGTTTAGTGAGGAATCAATAGGTATTTTTGTAAGCGTGTCAGGAATAGGGGCTGTTGCAGGAGCCATTATTACCAGTAGACTAGGGGTAAAGATTAATAAATTCTCTTTGATGATCTATTCTTCTCTGTTTCTATCTTTTATTTTGGGTATGGTAGGTTTTGGTGGGTTTGGTGTATTGCCTCCTAATCTTTTATTATGGCTTATAGTGTGGTTTCTATTGGGATTGTTTTTAGCTATTATATCTGTTTGTTATAGTACTTTGCTTCAAATAAACACACCTACTGATCTAATGGGCAGAGTATCAAGCACTGCGAATGCATTTGGAACAATTGCACTGGTGGTTGCACCATTATTGGGTTCGTTCCTTGCTCAATGGATTCAAATTGGAGGAGTATTTTTATTATCTGGTTTGATCATGCTGACGATATGTTTAGCCTCTTTTATTTACTTAAAACAAAACAAAGTTCATGAATTGAATCATAGTTAGAACTTTTTGTCTTTTTGGAATGAACTCCACTTCCGTCCAATCAATATAACTGTTCCTTGAATAAAATGGAGCAAAGATAAATATTGAAAGGAGTTTGTTGTTATGGTAATCAACGTACCTGAAGAAGAACCTACAATCAATGCTGCCTTGGTAGCAGCTTCTCAAGGTGACACCATCAGAGTCGCCGCTATCACTTGTAATGAATCTATAGTCATAAGTGGAGCAAATTTAAACCGAATACGAATTGTAGGGGCAGGGATTGGGAAAACGATCATTGATGGAACAGGTCTTCCAGATGGTTCTATCGGTATAAATATTTTGGACTCTAATTTCGTCACGATTGAAAATCTATCTGTTCGATGCTTCAGCGGAACTGGTATTCAGATTGAATCAAATGAAAACATTATTCATAAAGTTGAGGTAACAAAAAATGGGGAGGATGGTGTTTTCATTGATTCAAATGGATCTAGAAATATGATCATGTCATCAGTAATAAATGGAAACACATTTAATGGTATCTTGATTATGAATGGATCGATAAGTAATTATGTAGTGTCTAACTGTGTTTCAAGTAATCTAATTGAAGGGATACGTATAGTTGGTGATAATAATTTAGTTCTAAAAAATTTCATTAAAGGAAACTTAGAGGAGGGTATAACAACAAGAGCAGCAAACAATTTAATTATTAATAATTTGATTTTAAATAATCTTTCTGGATTACAGAACAATGCGAATGATTTTGTTTTTGCAAATAAAATATTTAAGAATATAAATGATGGGATAGAAAACTGCAGTGTTATGAATTTATATTGGGCAAATGATATAAGATGTAATGGTGACATGGGGATACGACTTAGAGGTGGAGCACAACATAGAGTCATAAATAATACGATCATTAACAGTGGAAATATAGGGATTGAAATTGTAGAGGGTATCAATGACAACTTGATCGATAATAACTGTATCAAAAATAATGTGAATCAAGGCATACAAATTAACCCTAATTCTAACGATAACGTCATCCGATCCAACAAATTAGCTGGTAATGCACCAGATATAGCTAATGAAGGGATGGGAACATTATTTGATGATAACCGCTGTACAACAAGTGATCCTCCTGGTTTGTGTAATGAAGATAACGAGATCTTCGTAAAAGAGGGTCAGAATATTCAAACTGCGATAGACAATGTTCCTAGTGAAGGTTTTACAATACGAGTAGGAAAAGGAACCTTTAATGAGGCACTGACAATCAATAACACAGATGGAAATCGAGATAAAATTCGAATCATTGGTGCGGGTAGAGGTAAAACGATTATTGATGGGACGGATCTACCTGGGGTTACTGGAATTGACATCGAGGCCAGGTTCATAACAATCGAAAATCTGACTGTTCAAAACTTCGAAAATCGTGGAATTGCAATTGATGCAGATGATAATATATTATCATGTGTGCAAGTAATTGATAATCAATTCAGTGGTATTGAGATCAGTTTTGATTCAGAAAGAAATATGCTTATCAATTGTGAATCTAGAAAGAATACAGGCGATGGAATTGTTACTAACGGGAATAACAATTATGTCATTAGTAGTAAATCTAATAAAAATGGTGGTAATGGTATACGTTTAAGAGGTAACTTTAACTTAGCACTTAATAATTTCTGTGAAGCAAATAATAATGATGGAATAGATTCTAGTAATGATTGTTTTATTATTGGTAATTTTGCACTGAATAGTGAATTTTCTGATGGTTTTTTTACAGACAATAATAATTTAATTTTATGGAATAAAACAATTGGCAATCCTGGTGAGGGAATATCTACATTAAGCAATAATTTAATTTGGGGAAATGTGATATGTAATAATGGGGTTATTGGTATGTTCGTTATATCTTCTAACAGAATCAGAAACAATACCTTAAAGAAGAATGCTGGGGTTGGTGTATTCAGTAGTGGGGGGGATGTGCGCAACATTATTGACAACAATACTATAGTAAATCATCCAGAAGCAGGGATTTTGTTATTTATGAATAGTCAAGGTAATGCTGTTCGTTCTAACTGTTTAAAAGGAAATAATCCGGATATAGAGGATAACGGAATGAATAATGTCATTGACGAAAATATTTGTCAAACGAGCAATCAACCCGGGGTATGTGAAGATAGTTGATTATAAAAAATCAGATAAATATAAAGAGTCTTTCAAAGCGTAATTTTTCTAGAAAGGCTTTTTTAAATATGCACTCTTAAAGTATTCAACTACATAATAGAGATACTCGCATAGCAGTTTTCTGTTTTAAAGAATTTATCTGTCTTCATTTTAAAGGCTGTCCAATCGGTGAGTTTTCTTTAAATTTGGCTGAATAAATATTCTACTTTAGTGATTCATATGGTTATAGTTTTAAACTTGGAATCTTTCTATAAAATCAAGTATATTCTTATCTATTAATAATGATTATACATGATTGTTTATGGTATAATTGTATTGTTTTTTATGAACTGATATAAAGCTACATACACTATAATATAGTAGTGTTTAAGCCTTTTTTTAATTGCTAGCTAAGGAGGGTAAATATGGAAAAAATGATAAAAAATCCGATTTTAAAAGGTTTCAATCCAGATCCATCAATTGTTAGAGTCGGAGATGATTATTATGTAGCAACTTCAACTTTTGAGTGGTTCCCAGGAGTACAGATCCATCACTCAAAGGATTTAATCAATTGGAGATTGTTAACACGCCCCTTAGACAGACTTTCTTTATTAGATATGGCAGGAAATCCAAATTCAGGTGGTGTATGGGCTCCTTGTTTAAGTTATGATGGGGATTTATTTTATTTAGTATATACGGATGTAAAAAGCTGGCATATTACTTCAAATGTAACAAAAGATACGCATAATTATGTCACAACAGCAAAGAACATCATGGGTCCGTGGTCAGAACCAATCTTTTTAAATAGCAGTGGATTTGACCCTTCTTTGTTTCACGATGATGACGGAAAAAAGTGGTTAGTAAATATGCAAAATGACTTCCGTAAAGGAAAAAATCCGTTTGCAGGCATATTACTTCAAGAGTTTTCACTTGAAGAAAAAAAATTAGTAGGACCTGTGAAAAATATTTTTAAAGGTACAGAATTAGGAGTAACTGAAGCTCCTCATTTATATAAAAGAAATGGCTTTTATTATTTAATGACAGCAGAGGGGGGAACATCTTGGGATCATGCGGTGTCCATGGCAAGATCAAAGGAAATTTGGGGACCTTACGAAGTGGATCCACAAAACCCGATGCTAACATCAGCCAAAAACTCAGAATTACAACTCCAAAAAGCAGGACATGCCTCCTTAGTTGAAACACAAAATGGAGAGTATTACATTACACATTTATGTGGTCGTCCGTTAAGACCGGAAATGAAATGTAATTTAGGAAGAGAGACAAGTATTCAAAAAGTGAATTGGACAGAGGATGGCTGGCTTCGTCTTGAAGGAGGGGGAAATGAGCCTAGATTAGAAGTACCTGCGCCAAATTTACCAGAGTTTAAATTTAAAAGAGTACGTTGTAGAAATGATTTTGAGAATACTGAATTGAATATCCATTTAAACACATTACGAATACCTCCTGATGAGAGCTGGTTGTCACTTAAGGAAAGACCAGGTTATATGAGATTAAGAGGACAAGAATCATTAAGCTCACTTCATAGACAAAGTATAGTTGCCAGAAGACAACAAGCATTTCGCTGTGAAGCTGAGACCTGTATAGAATTTGAACCTGATACCTTTCAACAAATGGCAGGACTGGTTTGTTATTATGATACAAATGACTATATTTATCTACGTATAAGTTTTGATGAAGAATTAGGAAAAACACTAACCATCCATCATATGGAAAGTGGAGAGATAGATGAACCATTAGATGAAGAGATTCAAATTGAGGGATGGGTAAAAGTTTATTTAAGAGTAAATATATTCAACCAATCTATAGAATTTTCTTATTCTGAGGATGGGGTAAACTGGTATAAAATTGATAAAGTGTTTGAAGCAGGGCAACTTTCTGATGAACATAATAAATTAGGTTTTACAGGTTCTTTTATAGGTATTTGTGTTCAAGACCTAAGTGGAATGAAAAAACATGCAGACTTTGACTATTTTACGTATTTTGAATTAGATGAATAAAACATTCAAATAACCATATACTCTGATGAATCTTAGAAAATCACCAATTGGTGATTTTCTATTTATTTGCTTCTTAATTTCCATAAATGGTCGTGTGATACTCACATCATTTAGTTGGATACATTCACTAGATGATAAAAAGTAAGTAAAGTGGTATACTGATAATATTAATGTGGAGGTGAATAGGATGAGTAAACAATCACATCAAGAAGATTTATGTCCTAAATTAACATCAGCAATGCAGTTATTTGGTAAACGCTGGGTAGGGTTGATCATTTATACGTTGTTAACTGGACCCAAACGTTTTAGAGATATCGAGAAATCACTTCCAATTAGTGGGAAGTTATTAGCTGAAAGACTAAGAGAGTTAGAAAAATATAAATTGGTAATCCGTCATGTATATCCAGAAGTGCCTGTAAGAATAGAGTATGAATTAACTGAAAATGGAAAAGCAATGCAGCCTATCATTGAAGCTATACAAGAGTGGGCTGAATCATTACCTCTAGAAGATATATGTCAAGATTAAGGTTAAGTTTAATCCCTTAATCTTGACGGTAGGGGTTTGTTTTAGATTGTTCTCTTCAATTTATATCCTACACTCGTTACGTTGTTGAATACATATGTAAAATATCCTCAGTATAATTGTTTTTCTCCAAAGTTTCTTTTCTTGTTTCAAATTTTCATAAACTAATTCATTATTTTTCATGGAATATTCACGTATTGTTTAAAATTAATTATACTTTTTCGTTGACATTGAGAATCATTATCGATATAATCTCAATGTGAATGAAAATCATTATCAATTAGGGGAGAGAATAAATAAACATGAACAAGAAACTAACAACTGCTTTATCCACAATGTTAATCGCTAGTGTAATTTTATCAGCTTGTGGTACAGAAGCACCAGAAGATGTAGAGGATACAAAAGAACAACAAGAACAAACAGAAGACTCTCAAAATACTGAAACAGATGAGAATGAATCTGAGGGTGAAGAGCAAGTATCCATTGATAATACAGTTACTTATAAAGAAGTTGATACTTATAAACAAATGATGGATGAGCTTTCAAAAGCCAAAGAAGGAGAAATTACAGATTGGAATCTAGTAAACACTCTTTATATCGAAGGGTTAAAAGATACAGTAGTAGAAGCAGATGATAGTTTAGATGTTGCAATTTCAGCAGCTATTGAAGCTGGTACCAGTGAGCAGTTAGATGCTGTTGTTGCTCTTCAAGTGATTGATAAAACAACTCAATCTTATTTTTATAAAAAACAAAAAAATCTTCAATCTGATCTTGTAGCAGAATTAGAAGCTGGTAATCAAGTAAAAGCAGAGACAGCTTTTCAAGAGCTTAATCATTTAGCAGAACAAGTTTTAATTCCAACAGCTGCTAAGCGAGATTCTTACTACAGTGTTGATATGCAATCTCAAATTGAAAATGGATTAAACCTTCAAGAAAAGGCATTGGCGGAAGGAAACATAGATGATTTAAAAGTATATAAACAGATGACAGATAAATCTGTATACCGCAGTTATTATTTAGGAGCAAATTCATATGCAGAAAAAATAGAAGCAGCAGTGCAAGAGGGTGAAACAGATAAAGTAAAATTGCAGATAAAACAAGCTGAAGCATGGGGATTCTATCAAGCGATTAAAGGTTCACTATCTGGTGGAGATGAACAAGCGGCGGCTAGTCTTGAAAAGATCTTCAATTTAGGTGAAACAGATCCTGAATCCATTAATGCTGATAAAGTAGCAGATTTATTTGTTAGAGCATTTGTAGGAAAGATTGCGGGATATCATGAGAAAGTCCCAGCCGCTTTAACTGAAGGGAATGTAACAGAAGCACGTGTTGAAGCGATGGAAGCAAATATTTTTATGAAGGCAATTGAGTTAGAAATTATTGAGCGTCTCGGTGAAGAACAAGCAGCTGAACTTATGACTAAAGGTACAGCATGGTTTGATGCAGTAAGTAAGGAAGATCAAGAAACAGCAGATTCAATCAGTGGTGAAATGGTTGAAGCATTGAATCAATTATTTTAAAATATAGTTGACTAAGAAAAGATGTTGTTCATTACGGGGTCTATACTCTTTTTGAGCAACATCTTCATTTTGTGAGGTGTTTCATGAAAAAAGCTTCATGGTTTGAAATTATTGCTGCGAGATGCTGGAATTTATTAAATGAAGGTAAGCCATTTACTCCAATTTTTGTTGTAGGCGTATTTTATTTATATCATATCAGTTTATGGGGAGAACTTTCATTTTGGAAGAATACTATCCTTGGGTTGTTTTTGATACTCCCTTTATTTATCATATACTATCATTATGACTTTCCTCTATACTTGAGGAATTATTTGTGGATTCCCCTTATTGCTTATTTAATTATATTTAGTGAAACAGAACTTTTCTTAGTATTAATGGCAATTGGATTGTATTTTTTCTTTACCGTATTTTTTTGGGGAACATTTTATTATCATTTGAGAATTGGGACTTCATGGTTAAACTTCACAAGATTTTGGAAGTTAGTTTTAAAAAATAGTGATTCCACTAGTGGGAATGCACAAGAGCAGTTACCGAAGTTTATATTGTTATTATCCATATGGCAGTTTGCTTTTCAGTCTATGTACCATCAAGGGGTAGGGTTTTATGAGCTCCCTTGGTTTACAATATTATCTTTTTGTTTTGGTGTTTTTATTTTTAGCTGGATACTTCATCGATATATTTTTGACTGGAAACCAAAAGAGAATGAAGAGTTGACAATAGAAAAATCGTCTAACCCTGTAGGCAATCCAATTACAGATAAAGTCATCGTTATTGTTATAGATGGGATGCGAAAAGATAAATTTAAGGAAGCAAACACTCCTTTTTTGGATGACATGCGTTTAAAAGGAACAGAATATACACATATGGAAACCGTATATCCAGCCCGTACTGTAGTATGTTTTTCTTCTATGTTTACAGGAACTTATCCTAAAGAACACGGAATTACCTCTAATATGGTCTGGAAACTTGGACTTAAGGTAGAAAGTATCTTTGACAGTTTAAGAAAGGTTGGCAAAAAAGGCCGTCTGTTAGGTATTGCTCACTTAATTGATAGTTTTGGTAAAGACGTTGAATCTGTCACTGCGGTAATGAACAATGATGTAGCAGATTTAAATATTATGCAAAGAGCAAAACATATCATGAGTGAACAGGACCCTGATTTCCTCGTAGTACAGTTCATTGGAACAGATCAAACAGGACACAGCAGAGGTGTTCATTATCCTGATTATATCCAGAAAATTGAAGAAGTTGATTCCTTGATTGAACAATTTGTTACGTGGTTGGATGAGCAAGGTAAAAAACAGGATACAACATTTATTATTTGTGCAGATCATGGACAAGCAGATGGCATAGGAGGCCATGGTCATTTAGATGAAGGTGAGCGTTATGTTCCATTTTTTATTTACGGTCCACAAGTTCATCAAGGGAAGAGAGTGGAAGAAAAAAATAGTTTAATTTCAGTTGCTCCAACAGTAGCGACTTTATTGGGTTCTCCTTATCCTAGTCATAGCAGAGGTCGAGTTTTGAAAGAGGCATTAAATATAGATGGAGAGGAAAACAAAAATTGAAAAAACATGTTGTTGTATTTATCCCAGCATATAATGAAGAAAAATCTATTGGTGAAGTGATTTCACGTATTCCACGTGATGCTGATTCTCAATTGTTTATACAAGTGCTTGTCATTAATGATGGGTCTAAAGATAATACTGTCAAAGAATCAAAAAAAGCTGGGGCAGATTTTATTTATTCTTTTACAGAAAACAAAGGATTAGGTGCTGCTGTACGCCAAGGGCTAAAAGAGAGCTATAAACTTGGTGCAGACATTGCTGTCATGATTGATGCCGACTGTGAATATCCACCTGAACAAATCCCAGAACTTATTCTGCCTATACTGCAAAATAAAGCAGATTACGTAATGGGCTCACGATTTTTAGGGAAAATGAAAGGGATGAAACTTCATCGACGTTTGGGTAATTATGTGTTCACATTTATTCAATGTGTTTTATTGAAAAGATGGATTTATGATGGACAATCTGGAATGAGAGCATTCTCAAAAGAAGTCATGGAACATGCTGAAATTATTCATGATTATAATTATGCACAAGTGTTAACATTAAATATTGTTCGTAAAGGATTTCGAATGAGAGAGATCCCTATTCATTATCAAGTAAGAACACAAGGTCAATCTTTTATTAAATTCAAAGAATATCTTCCTAATGTGATTATGGCTATTATAAAGGAAATGCTACGTCCAGTAAGGAAAATTCGTACCAACTCCAGTTTAATTCATAGTGAAAACTTACGTAAAGAAACAAAATTCAAATCATCTTCACAATTATAGTGAAGATTTTATTGACATTAACAATGATAATCGTTATCATTTAGAGTGTAATAACTGATTAAGGGAGACAATACATGAAACAAATCATCTTGATTATTGCATCATTCTTCGTGATTTTGGGTTCTTTTCAACAAGTAACGTATGCTTATACTTATGGAGATCCGAATGAAGAACTCATAGCTGAGGTTTATAAAGCAATGGATGCTCGGTTAAATGAAAATCCTCCGAACTATGTTGAAGCTGAAACCATATACTTAACAGTGAGAGAGGATATTGAATTACATATGGGCATTGATCCATCAAAAGCTGTGATAGATGCATTAGAGGCTGAGAATAAAGAAGAAGTAATGACTGCCGTGAGGAATATACTCGTATTAAATATTGCAAGGCGTTTACAATATATAGAACAGGATTTTACAGATTATACGACAACAAAGTTATTGTTAGCAAAAGGACTTGCAACATACGATGCTTTATCACCTATCATCATTGAAAAAGATAAACAATTGGATAAGCAAGTAAGAGAGGAATTTAATCTAGCATTAGATTCATTAGGAAATCCAGGATTGTTTGGAGTAGGTGAAAAAGAATCTGATATTGATGTATTTATTAAAAGTAAAGAAAAAATTATTGAAACATTATCTGAACAATTTAATATTGAGAATGTTGAAGTTGGACACTTTGTCCCAGAAGAGGGGCAAATTAGTGAAGAACCTAAATTTGTAAATTTAAATGATATTAAAAATTGGATACCATTAGTGTTAATTCTTGTTGTTATTATTATTATCGTTGTTTATGCATTAAAAAGAAAAAAAGAAACATCAAGGTAAAAGATAATTGGGAGGAATCATCATGGAGCTGCAAGCACTACTAATTACATTTAGAGAAACTTTAGAGGCTTTATTGATCTTAGGTATCATTATTACTTTTCTTAAAAGAATGAACCATCCTGAATACACAAAGTATGTGTGGTTAGGAGCAAGTCTGGCCTTGCTTGCTAGTTTAGGTGTAGCCTTTGTTTTTCAAGTAGTGTTAACAAGCTTTTCCATGATGGCTAGTCAAATTTATCTTAAAATTTCAATTATGCTCATTTCGTCCATGTTATTAACACATATGGTTTTCTGGATGGCAAAAAACAGTCGTGATATGAAAGGAAAACTTGAAGGTAAGTTAAAAGCTTACATCACAGCAGGAAGTGTCATTGGAATGGTCATACATTCCTTCCTGGTTATTTTAAGAGAAGGTGTAGAAACAGTATTTTTCTTTGCAGCTATTACTGGTGGGAACATTCAATTAGCATTACAAAGTTGGGGAGCACTTGCAGGTATTATTATTGCATCAGCAGTAAGTTATTTCTTCTTTAAAGGTACAATGCGTATTTCTTTAAAAACCTTCTTTAGAATTACAGGCGCAATGATTATTGTGATTGCAGCCGGACTACTCGTACAGGGTGTCGGAATGATGCAGGATGTTGGAATTATCGGAAGTGTGATGCCTCAAGTGTATGATGTCACTTGGTTATTACCTGAACATCCGACAGATTACACTCAATATTTAAGAGATACAGGTACAGCCCCTCTTATCTCTGGTGATGTGGGAATTTTCTTTACAGCATTATTAGGGTATGCAGCGACACCATCTCTTGAAGAGATATTAGTTTATTTTGGTTATTTTGCTGGAATCTTCTTATTGTTGTGGACTAGAAATCAATCTTCACAAAAGAAGCAAGTAGATAACAAAAAATCACAGGTAGTTGAGGATGCTAAAGTGGTTCATAGCAAAAAAGTTGTAAACGTATAGGAAATGATACATGATGAATCAAATTAAAAATAAATATAAATGGGCGAGTAGCATGTTTCTTATTTTAATCTTCGTTGGAATGTTCACATGGAGATTCATGCATATCTCGTCCTTTGCTCGTTCATGGGATATCGTTGATTTTGCACTTGCCTTAAACCGTTTCGATTTATTAGCAATGCAGCCACATTTTCCTGGCTATCCATATTTTATTTTAGCTGGAACTGTTGTAAATCAATGGATTAGTGACCCCGTCCAGTCTTTAGTTATTTTAAATGTATGGATGACTTTACTTTCAGCGATCCCTATATATTTATTGGCTAGAAGAACTTTAACCAGGCAAAAAAGTCTTGTTGCTGTTCTTTTTGTGCTTTCATTTAGTTATATCACATTAATTAGTGTAGAACCTATGTCTGAAGGAGCTGCAATAGCAGTACTATGGTGGTATGTATGGAGCATAAATTATTCTTTATCTAATAAAGGTTTTTTGATTTCTTTAGTACCTTTATTTTTCTTTAGTATATTAATGGGTATTCGTTTATCTTATTTAGCATTTGGTATAGGTATTGTACTACTTTGGTGGGTAAAATTTAAAAGGCAAGATTACACGTTGATATCGGTTGCTCTCCAGCTTCTCTTTTTTGTATTATTTCAAAGTATATGGGTGATAGGTTTAGTTGTTTCTGAGGGAAGTTTAAGGGGGTTTATTGAATTAGCACTTTCTTTTACAACAGGTCATTTTTCGGATTGGGGTGGAACTTACGATCCAACAAATGATTCGTTAGTTGTTAAAGTTTTTCAATTCCTATTTTACAATTTGTATTGGACTGGATTTAGTGGACATTCCATCATTTTAGCATTTTTTATGATTGTTTTAGTAACTTCATTTGTAATTCTTCTTTTGCAAAGAAAAAATAAAAAGTTAAGTGAATATTCTACCATTTTAATCGTCATACTGGTGAGTTATTTAGGTTGGGCATTATTTGCTCAAAACTTAGACAAGCCTAGACATATCTCACCTTTAGTGGGTCCTATGGCTTTAATAATGATTCAGTTCCTATTGCATAATCTAAAATCCAAATTCATTCTTATATTTATTTTCATTTTTATGGCAGCTCAACTCATCCATGGCGCTTATATAAGCAAAAACTATGCCCAGGATACTCCTGCCGTTTATCAGCTGAGTGAGTATTTATCTAAACAAGATAATGATTTTATTGTATACACTTGGGAAGAAACAAGAGTGTTTCAATATTTAAATGTGAGTTATGCTCATCAACGTGTGTTCACCTATGATTATTTTTTACAAGAAATAAAGAGAATTCCTAATAAACAAATTTTGATGACAGACAAAGTATTAGAAGGGTTTGAAAAACAGGTAGGAGATTTAAGCAAGCATGTTACTCTCATCAAAATATTTAACTCAGATCCATTGTTTGATCCTGTGTATCATGAAATCACTTTATATAAGTGGAAATAAACTAGATTCCATATTAAGTGAATTACATTTAATGGATGGTTTAAACAAGTAATATATAATTTCTTTAAATCAGTCACATCATACTGAATAAAGGTATGATGTTTTTATTTATTTTTAGATTTAAAAAAAATAAAAAAAATAGTGCAGGGTTTTTTTATATGTAGACGTCTATTACAACAGAGAGGGGGGAGTGGACATTACAGATGAAGCTTTAATTGAAAAAGTGATAGCCGGCGATCAAGAAGTTTTTCGAAAGTTAATGGAAAAATACCAAACCTATATATTTCAAATCGTATATTCCATTCTCCGTCACCAAAAGGATGCGGAAGATGCTACACAAGAGGTATTTATACGTATTTTCCATGCTCTCCCTCAGTATAAAAATCAAGGATTTAAAACTTGGATGTCCCGTATTGCTGTGAATAAAGCGATTGATATGAAGCGTAAGACACAGAGAAGTAAAGAGGATTTAGTGGAGATAGATAAGGTTGAACATATAACACATGGAAACGTGACTGAAATGGAATCCATTCAAAGAGAAAGGGTGCTTTTAGTTAAAACAAGAATAAATGAAATACCTGAAAATTATAGAAATGTAGTATTTGCTTATTATATACAAGAAAAATCATATCGTGAGATTGCAAATGAACAGGGGATTGAAATTAAAAGTGTAGAATCAAAGTTATACCGAGCAAAAAAATGGATCCGAAAAAATTGGAAGGAGGAGGAATTTCAATGATTGATCATTTCAATAAGCAACAATGGTTGAATTATGTAACCGATCAAGTCTCTGATACGGATAGATTGGAGTATGAAGAGCATTTATATACTTGTGAACAGTGTTTATTAACTTATACGCAGTGTGTAGAGGAAATGACTTCTACCTTACCTGTCATAGAAAATGAGGAGGATATATCAAAACAGGTAATGAATTCAATTCAACCAAAGGAAACGAAGCAAAAATTAATTCATAAACCTCTCTTTCAATATGTGGTAGCAGCTAGTATTACCATGGTGCTCATGACATCAGGGGTATTCCAGCAAGTGGCTATGCAGCAGGATCAATTTGAACATGAAACTCAGGATAAACCCCCTGTTTCACAGGAGTTAACAAATAAAATCTCAGATTTTCTAAACGATTTACCAACAAATTTAAGAGGAGGTCAGAAAGATGAATAAAAATAAAGCATTAGCTTTTTTTCTCGGATTCATTCCTGGAGTAGGACATCTTTACTTAGATCGTAAGGCACGTGCCTTTTTATACAGCGCTGGCTTTTTTGGTCCTTTATTTTTAGGTTTTGCTTTAGGTTTTATTAGTGGATCAGAAGAATTTATGATTTTTGGCTTATTACTTGCTTTATTAGTAGGGGCTATCAATATGCTGGACATGATTTTCACCCTAATTTCCATGCCAAAATATGAACAACAGACGGTAGCTGCTGATCGAGATTATGGTTATGTTAAAACGAGTGCTAACCAGCAGAATGAAAGATTTTTTACTATTTTGCTTTCTTTTATTCCTGGTTTAGGTCACTTCCAATTAGGACTAACGAATAGAGGATTAACCTTGTTGGTTGGATTCTTTGGTCTCTTTACGATGATTGGATTTGTGAGTGTTATAGTAGATGATGCTTTTCTCGTTTTTTTAGCAGTCTTACCGATCATTTGGTTATATAGTTTATTTGATTGTATTCAACTACTTAATCGTAAACAAAAAGGAGAAGAATTAGTGGATACTTCTATATTTGAAGATCTAGAAAAGCATAGGGAATTAGGTAAAAAGAGCAAGGTATTAGCTACTTTATTGTCCATATTTCCTGGTGCAGGACATTTATATTTAGGCCTCCAAAAACGTGGGCTTCAGTTGATGGCTGGATTTTTATTTTCGCTTTATATATTGGATGTTTTAAGATTATCTCTGTTTTTATTTATTATTCCGCTCATATGGTTTTTCAGTTTCTTTGATGCATTGCAAAATGTATCTAAATATAACGAAGAGAAAAAATTAGAGGATTTTCCGATTATCGAATGGTTTATGCATCATCAGAAGTGGTTGGGTTATGGGTTAGTAGCACTTGGTTGTTACTATTTGTTTGATCAAGTCATTTTGGTTTATGTTGATTCACTTTTTCCAGACTATAGTATTCGATGGACATTTGATCGATATTTCCAGACTACATTGATCTCACTTCTCTTTATATTTGGGGGATTCAGATTATTGAAGGGAAGTAAAAACAAGAAGTAAAAAGTATGGAGGAGAAACAGGATGAAACAATGGCGTGTAGGTACCTTATCTATGGCATGTTCTTTAATATTATTAGGAATCGTTTTATTTTTATCACAGATTTGGGGTTATGAAACACTAGATATATTAATTACATGGTGGCCTCTGATTGCAGTGTTAATTGGTATTGAAATTTTATTCTATTCATTCATTTCAAAACAGGAAAATTCAGTGATAAAATACGATATATTTAGCATTTTAGTTGTCGGTTTTATAGGTTCATTATGTATTTTACTTTTCATATTTACCTCTACAGGGTTAATTCAAGAAGTACGTTATGTTATTAATGAAGTTGAAAGCAATCAAGAACTCCCGGCAATAAATCAAACTATACCAGAGGAAATAAATCGAATCATCGTACAGACAAATAATCAATATTATACAACCATTCAAGTTGACTCAACAAAGAAAAGGGAACTTCATCTATTTGGCAATGCATTTATTCGTTCTTTCGATGAAGGTTCAGAATTGAAATTAGAGGATTATTTTAGTCAAAACATCGTTGGAGATACGATGTATGTTACATTCAAAGATCTACCTAGAAAAAGTGGCTTAGCCAGTGAATATAAACATATGAATGTGACACTTGTTTTACCAGAGCAGTTAAAAGTTGAAATAGATAATAGATATACAGATTTTATTATGCTTACTGAGAGCAAAAATAAAAATTGGAATATAATTAAAAATTAATTTACTTATAATGAAAGATGAATAGGATGTATGTTCTTCATTTAGAATATACATCCTATTTTGTAGAGTAAAAAGCTTTGATTAGGGAGAAAATGAGGGATAATGATTAGATTTAGGAAGGGAACAAAGTTAACATGGATAAAAAAAAGATAGAAGAAAAAGTAACTGAGGTATTAACTGAAGGTGAATATCAAAGTGAAGATGTTGAGGATGCAGCTGTAGATCTTATTCATGCTAAGTATGAAATTCGAAAACAAACTGAAATAGATCCAATTGTTGAAGAAACAAAGAAAATCAGAAAAGTTGTGAAAAGTGATGATGAACTTTACAATGAATACATGTCTAGTATAGAAAAAGAAAATAAATAGGGTGATGAATGTGGACTATTCAATCTTAGAAACTCTAATCAAAGAAAGTAAAAACCATTGTAATGAAGGGAAAGTAGCTAGTTACATCCCGGAACTGTCTAAAGTACCCGGTGATTTATTAGGCATTACAGTTCATGAAGTTGGCAAGGAACCTGTATCGGCAGGAGAATGTATGCCTAAATTTACAATTCAGAGTATATCTAAAGTTTTTACATTATTATTAGCTTTAATGGATCGAGGAGAAAAACAGGTTTTTGATAAAGTAGGTATGGAACCGACGGGGGATATGTATAACTCATTAATGAAATTAGAAGTCGTAACTCCAGGTAAACCTTTTAATCCAATGATTAATACGGGAGCGATTACGGTTACATCTTTTATTGATGGTGATAATGTTAATCATCGCTTTGAACGGATATTATCTTTTATTCAAAGGATAAGTGGAGATCATTCTATTACATATAATGAGAAAGTATATCGTTCTGAGGATCAAACTGCACATCGGAATCGTGCGTTGGCTTATTTGTTAAAGGATAATCAAATTTTAGAAGGAAATGTAGAAGAACATTTAGAGGTATATTTTAAACAATGTTCCATTGAAACAAGTTGTACCAATTTAGCTCGAATGGGTATGATATTAGCCAACAATGGGAAAGACCCTGCAACATCTGAGCAGCTAATTCCTAAACGATATGTTCAAATTGCTAAAACATTTATGATAACTTGCGGTATGTATAATGCATCTGGTGAATTTGCCATTGAAGCTGGAATTCCTGCAAAAAGTGGTGTTTCTGGTGGAATCCTATCCGTTGCTCCAAATATGGGTATCGGGGTAATTGGCCCAGCATTAGATTATAAGGGAAATAGTATCGCTGGGATTAGATTATTAACTCGTTTATCACAAGAATGGAATTTAAGTATCTTCTAATTTTTTAACAAGTAACTATTATAAAGCATATAGTGGAAAAGGTTGTAGAGACAGGATCATATATAAAATAAAAATCTCACTATTAAAGTGAGATTTTTCAATAAGGATTTAAAATAAATTTGTCAATAACGTGTTTCACGCCATCATCATTATTACTAAGTGTGACATAATTAGCAAGTTCCTTCAGTGAGGGAACTGCATTATCCATTGCTACACCTAAGCCCGCTACCTCTAACATTTCGTGATCATTCCAGCTGTCTCCAATTGCAATAACTTCAGAAATATCACAACCATAATGCTGGGCTAAAAACTGTAATGCATGTCCTTTTGTAGCTTCTTTATGAACAATTTCTAAGAAGAATGGTTTTGATTTTGTAATATGAACTTGATCACCAATTCTTTGTTGTAAGTCGATTGCAATTTGATTAATAACCTCTGGCTGATTGACGATGAGGAGTTTTGTTAAAGGTTCAGTTACAAGAGTATGAAAATCAGCTTCAACCTTAAAAGGAACATTAGAAACCTCTGAATATTCTTTTACAATATCGTTTTCTTCTTTTACGTAAAGCTCATCACCATGATATACCTGTAGGTGATAATTGTTTTCTACAGCATATTTAAACACATAGTCACTAATTGCTTGAGGTACAGAACGTTCATAGATGATTTCTTCATCTAATAAATTTTTAACGAGTGAGCCTTGATATGTGATCAAAGGGACATTTAAATTTATTTGTTTAGCGATTTGTTTTGCTGATGCAAACATTCTTCCAGTGGCTAAAGTGATGACTACATTTTGCTCAATAGCTTTAACAAGCGCTTCTTTTGTAGGTTCTGTAACAATTCTATCATTATTTATTAACGTATCATCAACATCGATGGCTACCATTTTATATTTCATTTAAAGTTAATCTCTCCCTTCATGCATTTCTCTATTTTATTTAATCATTTCTAATAATTAAATAAACAATTAAACCTAAAATAGGAAAAAAGATGGTTCCAATCAATACAACGATTGCGTATTCTTTAGAATTTCCTTTTCTTCTGGCATCTCTATATGCCCAAACACTTGTAATGATATTTAGAAGCAATAAAATTAGCCCAAAAAGAAAAAATAACCCCATTATACCTGCTGCAAAAATTTCCATATTATTGGCCTCCTCAAAACAAATAGGTGATTTTTCTCCTATTCGTTGCATGAATAATTATAACACTATTTTAACCATAAAAGTGAAAGGTGATGATAATGATTGCGATTGAAAGATATTTTTCAAAAAAAAAGGACAAAGCTTTTATATAAAAAGCTTTGTCAGTAACATTACAAACAACTAAACTGCTTCTAATAATGGATTAATTTTGGGAGTGATTACTAAAATATACCTTTACGGATTCGTTAAATTCTTTTACATATGGTTTTAAAGAGTTTCCTCTCCAAGTTTTCTGAGCATATACATTTAATTGGTTTACAAATGCACGATTGGCTGACACATAAATTTCTTCAACTTTAGGATTTAACTTTTTCACTTCCATAACTACTTTTTGTTTTAATCTGCTTGAAATATTGTTTTCGTCTTTTAATGTGAAGTTAGAGTTTGTATCTGTGACTAAATTTTTAGGACTTGCATATGGACTACCTGTTTTTCCATTATATACTCCGTTTGATTCACCTGTATTGTCTTGTTCATGAATATTTCCTTTCCCGAAGGTTCCTGTTGCAGTATGGTCTAGAACGAGGGAAACATAAGCATTACGATTAGTGAGTATAACATATGAATGACTAACACCAGGAATGTCCATGATCTCTTTGGCTGTAAAAGGGCTAAAACGGATACTAGTATTTTCATGTGCATTTATGTTGTCTATTTGTTTTGCATTTATTTGATTCATTTTAACATTAGACATTTCATTCAGTGTTCTTTCATTTAAATTTTCTTCACTTTTCTCATATTCGTCTTTATAATTACATGATGTAAGTATAGCGATGATGATTAAAGCATAAATAAAGTAAGATAGTGTTTTCAATACAAACCCTCCAAACATAAAGTTTTGTAGTTATTTAAAAAGGTAGTTAAATTTAGGTTTGTACTTCTGAGTAAGAATTATACATATACGCATAATAAAAATAGGAATTGGAAATAAAGTCAATGAGAGTAAATTTGAATATAATCCATCATTTTTAAGAACAATTTGTGAACTTGCGTAGGATGATTGACAAATAAGTATAGTGAATTTATATTTAATAAAGTGATTAAGTTTATTGACAAGGAAAGCCATCCATGGTAAAACAAACTTTTCTTAGAAAGAGAAACCATGCGATCAATTTAAAACTTAGAAGCGGGGTAGATATTCAGTGAATCGGTGGCATTTATGGAAACGTATAATCCCCTTGTTAATGGTATTTTCTTTATTGTTAACAGGCTGTAGTTTAGTGGGACAAGGTTCCAATCCAATCGATCCAAAGGCATCGGTTGCAGAAGAGCAGTACGGACTTATTTTATTGTCCTTAGGGATTATGATTTTAGTGGTAATTGTAGTATTTGTTTTATATTTTTATGCAATTGTTCGTTATCGTCGCAAACCAGGTGATGATTCAATTCCTAAGCAAGTGGAAGGGAGTCATAAGTTAGAGATCATTTGGACAGTGATTCCTTTAATATTATTGCTTATTTTAGCTATTCCTTCAGTAGCAATAACTTTTTCTCAGGATGAGGATTATACAGAAGATCCAGAAGTCATTCAAGTAAAAGCGATAGGTCACCAGTTTTGGTGGGAATTTGAATATTCAGATTTAGAAATTTATACTGCACAAGATTTAGTACTTCCAGTTAATCAGAGAGTACAGTTTGAATTGACTGCTACAGATGTTAAACATTCTTTCTGGATACCAGGGATGGGTGGGAAAATGGATACAAACCCTGGAAATATCAATCTTTTATACTTAGACACTCCTGCTGAACCGGAAGTATTACTAGGAAAATGTGCCGAGTTTTGTGGAGCATCACATGCATTAATGGATTTTAAAGTAAGAGTTGTAAGTGAAGAAGAATATGATGCATGGGTAGCAAATATGCAAGCACCAACTGCAGCTGTAGATGCAGATGTTCAATCTGGTGAGGAATTATTTAAGCAAAATTGTATGTCATGTCATGCCATTGAATCAGGGTTCCCAGGTTTAGGTCCAAATCTAAAAGGATTTGCTGATCGTGAACTAGTTGGTAGTTACCTTGAGATGACGGATGAGAACATATTTAAATGGATTAAAAATCCACAGGAAGTTAAAGGTGGTTCTACGATGCCAGCGATACCTCTTGAGGATGATCAATTCCATGATATTGTAAAATATTTGAAGACACTTACGTTAGAGTAATCGAAACAATGAACTAACACAAAACGAGGAGGATTTTAAATAGTGGCGCACTCGGTTAAAAAGTATAGAGGATTGATGGATTGGATTACCACCGTTGATCATAAAAAAATTGGCATACTTTACTTCGCTGCGGGTGGCTTATTCTTTGTTATTGGTGGGATAGAAGCCCTTTTGATCAGACTTCAGTTAATGTTCCCTTTGGGAGCTGATGGTGAATCATGGTTATTATCTGGTCAAACCTATAATGAGATTATGACCATGCACGGAACAACCATGATTTTCTTAGCAGCAATGCCATTGATTTTTGGGTTAATGAATGCAGTAGTCCCGCTGCAGATTGGTGCAAGGGATGTTGCATTTCCTTTCTTAAACTCATTGGGTTTTTGGACCTTTTTCTTTGGAGGAGTATTATTAAATATTAGTTGGTTTACTGGTACGGTACCAGATATAGGATGGACAGCTTATGCACCATTATCAGGAACCGAATTTAGTGGAACGGGTTCAGATTATTATGCAATTGGATTACAAATTGCAGGAATTGGAACGTTAGTCGGTGGGATTAACTTTCTTGTAACGATTATTAATATGAGAGCACCAGGTATGACGTTTATGAGAATGCCGTTGTTTACTTGGACATCTTTCATTACATCAGGAATTATTCTTTTTGCTTTTCCAGCATTAGCCGTAGGATTAATATACATTTCTTTTGATAGATTGTTCGATGCAAACTTTTTTGTTACTGCAACTGGTGGTAACTCAGTATTATGGGAGCATATTTTCTGGATATTTGGACATCCAGAAGTATATATCTTAATTCTTCCTGCATTCGGAGCTATTTCAGAAGTTTTACCTACCTTTGCAAGAAAACGTTTGTTTGGATATAGCTCTATGGTATTTGCAACGGCACTAATCGGATTTTTAAGTTTTATGGTATGGGCTCATCATATGTTCACAACAGGTATGGGAGACATAGCAAATGCATTGTTTGGTGTTGCTACCATGTTGATAGCAATCCCAACAGGAATTAAAGTTTTTAACTGGTTATTTACGATTTGGGGAGGTAAAATTAGGTTTACCACTGCAATGTTATATGCTACATCATTTATTCCAACTTTTGTTATGGGTGGAGTAACTGGGGTAATGCTTGCTATACCTCCAGCTGATTTCCAGTTTCATGATAGTTACTTTGTAGTTGCGCATTTCCATTACGTTATTGTTGGTGGAATTGTATTAAGTTTATTAGCAGCTGTTTTCTACTGGTGGCCAAAAATGTTCGGTCGCATGTTAAATGAAACATTAGGTAAGTGGAGTTTTTGGTTATTCTTCTCTGGATTTCATTTAACCTTCTTTATCCAACATTTCTTAGGATTATGGGGAATGCCTAGACGTGTATTTACTTACTTGCCAAATCAAGGCTGGGATACAGCAAACTTTGTAAGTACGATTGGTGCGTTCTTCATGGCTGCTGGTGTTATCGTAATTTTAATAAACGTTATCATTTCGATTAAAGGACCAAAAGCTCCAGCTGATCCATGGGATGGTCGTACTTTGGAATGGTCAATTCCTTCACCTTCACCAGAATATAACTTTAAACAATTGCCTTTAGTTAGAGGTTTGGATGCATTCTGGTTGGAAAAAATGGATGGTAAAAAAGAAATGACACCTGCTGAACCATTGGGTCCTATACACATGCCATCACCATCTATTTTACCTTTCTTTATGTCATTAGGATTATTTATAGCAGGTTTTGGTTTTATGTATCGTGGTTATGAGTTTGACAGTGCATTAATAAACAGCTTATTTGGGAATGATATAATTGCGATCTTAGGTTTAGCCATCACATTTGTTTGTATGTTCTTAAGATCAGTTTACGATGATCACGGTTATCATATTGAAGTAGAAGAATTACAGAAGGAGGGTTAATCATGAGTCATGCGGAAGCTCACTTAGATAAACTGCCTCCTGAACCAGAAAAAGCGACATTAGAGGGCAGAAATAAGGTATTAGGCTTTTGGTTGTTTTTAGGCGGAGAAACTGTACTTTTTGGTACTTTGTTTGCCACTTTCTTAGCGTTAAGAGGCAGTGTTTTAGATGGACCTACAGGAACAGAATTATTTGATTTAAAATTAGTTGCAGCCGCAACCTTTATATTGTTAACAAGTAGTTTGACCAGTGTATTTGCTGTTCAAGCCATGCATCATAAGAATGTGAAAAACTTGATGATCTGGTTAGGTGTAACTGTATTATTAGGATTTGGATTTTTAGTCTTAGAAATTTATGAGTTTTATCATTACGTTCATGAAGGACATGGATTTACGACAAGTGCATTTAGTTCATCGTTTTATGCTTTAGTAGGGTTTCATGGAGCCCACGTAGCGTTGGGTGTGTTATGGATCGGACTTTTAATCATCCAACTAAAAGTAAAAGGTCTTAACACAACTACTGCTCCTAAAGTTTATGTAGCATCACTGTACTGGCATTTTATTGATGTGGTTTGGGTATTTATCTTTACCATTGTATATCTTATGGGAAAGGTAGGTTAATTATATGGAAGCAAATCAAGAACAGGTACAAGATAGAGTTAAACGAGGTACAATTCATGAGGGACCTAAGAATCATATTATTGCCTTTGTAATTTCAATCTTTCTGACTTTACTTGCATTTATGGCAGTGGCTAATACTGCATTAGATGCAACATTCATCAAAATATTTATCGTAATACTAGCCATCTTTCAAGCTGTAATTCAATTAGCATTTTGGATGCATATGAAAGACCGTGGTCATTTCTTTCAAATTTTGTTCTTAGCTACAGGGACATTTGTTGCAATAACCGCGTTTATTATGGCGATTTATTGGGTTTGGTGGTAAAAAGTTGACAAAAAGGAGCAAATTCTTTGATTTGCTCTTTTTTTCAAAGTAGTTTTATTAAAAATCTTATGGTCCTCACAAAAAATAAAGATAGAAATTTATTCATTTTTTGGGATCAAGGAAGGGATGCTTTATGTTTGGTTTAGTCGAGCAATTTGGTTTTAATGCGGTTTGGAGTCCACTGTTTCTTATGTTCACCTTGTTTATTGCAACTTTGTATTTATGGTTAGTGGGTCCTGGTAGAGATCGTTTTAAAGATTCGCAACCAGTAAAGTTAATCCAGAAAGTTTCATTTTTATTTGGTTTATTTCTTGTATATCTTTCACATGGAGGACCATTAGATTTATTAGCTCATTTAACATTTACAGGACATATGATTGGGATGTCCATTGTATACATTGTTGCACCACCATTTCTTATTTTAGGATTGCCTGTATGGTTTCTAAGAGCTTTTTTCAATTTGAAATGGATTAAAAAAGGCACTTTTTTACTTCATCCGATTTTTACGGTACTGTTTTTTAATGCGGCTTTTTCAATTTATCATATTCCGATGGTTCATGATTTTGTGATGGTCCATTATAATGTGCATACAGCTTATTACATTCTTCTATTTGTTGCTGCCATGATGATGTGGTGGCCGATTGTTTGTCCAGTCCCTGAAATGGATAAAATATGGGGTGTTAAAAAGATGGGGTATATCTTTTTAAATGGAGCTTTACTTACCCCAGCATGTGCACTTATAATATTTTCTCGTACACCGTTGTATGGTTCGTTTAATGATCCAACGATTTGGGCTCAAGCATTAGGTTATTGTTTCCCTGCCAGTTCAACAGAGATTTTGAACTTATTCTCAGGCCCACAAGCATTTGCTTTTACAAAACCTGCAGAGGATCAACAGTTGGGTGGCGTTATTATGAAATTAATTCAAGAATTTATGTATGGCGGATTTTTACTATATACGTTCCGTCAATGGTACGATAAAGAGAAAAAGAAAAATCCAGATAAAGAGTTTGAAGAACGTTTATTAAATAAACATGGTCAGCGTGTTTAATTTAAAGAAATTGAAAATCTATTGCAACCATCATTTGGTTTTACCGTAAAAACGATTAGGAGACTATCTCTTGATCGTTTTTTTGCTTAAGAAATCTCGACTAGCTTTTCGAGATTTCGTAGTTTTTGTTATAATTTTTCATATGTTAATATTAGATGGAATTAGGTTGTCACTATTAGAAAGGAGTTTTGTTATGACAACTTTAAAGTTGGATCAGGTAACGAAACAATTTGTAGATAAAACTGCGGTAGATCATATAGATTTATCGGTTTCAAAAGGAGAAATTTATGGTTTGTTAGGTGCCAATGGTGCTGGAAAAACAACAACGATGCGCATGGTACTGGGATTGATATACCCAGATGAAGGTCAAATATTATATAACGGAAAAGCTTTTACAGAAGAGCTAACTAGTAAACTAGGTTATTTGCCGGAAGAAAGAGGTTTATATCCTAAAGTAAAAGTCAGTGATCAGCTGTTGTATTTGGCTCAGTTGAGAGGTTACTCCAAAAAACAAGCAGATAAAAACTTAAAAGATTGGCTCGAGCGTTTTGATGTGTCTGAGTATTACAATAAAAAAGTAGAGGAGCTTTCTAAAGGAAACCAGCAGAAAATTCAATTCATTGCTTCTGTCATCCATGATCCAGAAATTTTAATATTAGATGAGGCATTTAGCGGTTTGGATCCTGTGAATGTTGAGCTTTTAAAAGGGGCGGTGAAGGACTTAAGAGATGGGGGTACGTGTATTCTATTTTCTACACATCGTATGGAACATGTAGAGGAATTATGTAGTAATATTTCAATATTAGATCGTTCTAAAACGGTACTAAAAGGAAACATTAAAAAAATTAAATCTACTTTTCCAAGGGAAAGAGTTATTCTAGGTGTTGAAAATGAGATATCAGGTTTTCAGTCCATAACAGGTGTAAAATCTGTTCATAAAAAGTCTTACGGTTACGAAATCAACATTTCTGAGGTGGAAGCAGCACAGGATATTTTAAAATTAGCTATGGATCAGAGCACCGTTTCCCGCTTTGAAGTTTTAGAGCCGACATTAAATGAAATTTTCATTAAAGTTGTTGGAGGTGAGGGAAGTGAATAAATTACTTACAGTAGCAGGGTTCACAATTCGAAATAAACTCAAAACAAAAGCATTTATTATTACAACGTTAATTATAGCTCTAATCTTGTGTATAGGTTTGAATATTCCTTACATAATCACTTTGTTTTCTTCTGATGAACCTACAAAAATCGGTTTTTTAGAGGATAATTCAGGAATAGCTGAGAGTGTTGACCAATATTTTCAAAAACAAGAAGATACAGATGTTGAGATTGTACTTTTTGGTGACAAAGATACGGTAAAAGAAAACGAACAAATGGCAATGAATAAGTTGGACGCTGGTGAAATAGAAGGATATCTTCAACTAAAAAACGAGGAAGTGGATGGTTTTCCAGTTGTAGTGTATACTTCCCAAACCTCTCTAAGATTTAATCTTCAAAATCAATTGCAAAATGTTTTTAAGTTATTGAAAACAGACATTGTGGCGAAAGAACTTGGTTTGTCTAGTGAAGAGCAAAATATCCTACTTTCCCCTGTTTCCTTTGAAAGTGTGGAATTATCAGATACGGATACTGCCCAAGGAGGAAAACAAATAGAGGAGAAGAATGAAACTGAAGAGGCTCTGTCCTTATTTATTTCCTATGCTGTAATTATCCTTCTTTTTATGGGAATCATGATTTCAGGTCAATTAATCGCAACTGAGATTACAACAGAAAAGAGCTCTCGAGTGATGGAAATTTTAGTGACCTCAGTTCCTTCCTTAACACAAATGTTTGGCAAAATTATTGGGATGTTTATCGTTAGTGTGAGTCAAATTTTAATATTCGTTGCTGTATTAGTAGTTAACATACTGTTGCCTCATAATGCAGAGGTGATGCAACAGATTAATTTAGATATGAGCAATGTAGACATGACAATGATTTTACCAATAATCATTTATTCAATTTTATTATACTTCATGGGTTTCTTGTTATATTCTACATTATTTGCAGCTATAGGCTCTATCGTAAGCCGAACAGAGGATTTAGGTCAAGCGATCATGCCGATGACATTTATTTCATTAGCTGGATTCTATATTGCTATCTTTAGCATCAGTATGCCTGATTCAGCACTAGTTGTTTGGTCTTCTTTTATTCCCTTTTTCACCCCGTTTGTGATGACACTACGTATTGGTCTTGGGGAACCTGCATTATGGGAAATTTGGTTATCCTTGGGTATTTTACTTGCCACGATTTTAGGTGGCGGTTGGTTATCTGCAAAAATATATCGAACAGGTGTATTGATGTATGGAAAGCGACCATCTATTAAAGAATTACGTAAAGCGATGAAGGCGTTTAAGGTTTAAATTTAAAGGTTAAATTAGAGTGTAATTATGATTAAAATTAAAATTAAAATAGAACCCATTAGGTCAGAAAATTCTTGATCTATTAGGGTTTTTATTTTATGTAATCGATTCACTTGAGCATTCTTCAAAGATTCTGCACAATTGACTGTTAAAATAAAAATAGAGAAAGGAGATGACTTTAAATGATGCATTGGTTTGATAATTGTGCAGGTTTTCAAGGAGGAGGGATAATGATGATAGGAATGTTCCTTTTTTGGGGAGTGCTAGTTTTATTAGGTGTCTTTTTATTGAAAAACTATATGAATGGAAATAAACGATCCACTCATCATATTGATATTTTAAAAGAACGATTAGCCAGAGGTGAGATAACGGTAGAAGAGTATGATCGATTGAAGGAAAAATTATGAATGGATACATGAAGGTTGTAATACAAGCATTTTAATGAAAATAACCCTACTCCTTTATAAAACAGAATAGGGTGTGATTATTACAAATAATAATGTCAGAAACTTTTGTTTTAATACGGTTTTATCGTTCGTTTAAATATTTATATATGTTCTCAACTAGATCATCGGGATCATTCCCTTTAATTATTTCTTTATTTACTAATGCATACAATGATTCAGCACATGTTGGGCAATTTTCTAAACAGTCATACAATTCAATATCTAAATTTTGATCTTTATTTAAGTAATCTAAAGTTTTTTGAGTACCATTCTCTAAATTTGTTTTACAAAACTCAATAACCGGTTTCAAAGTAATTCCACCACCTCTCATTGGTTATAAAAAGTTAATAAATATGTGACATCTGAGGCATTGTATATAAAAAAATCAAAAAGTTCTCATATTTATTATACTATACCCCTGCATAGTATATGTCAATTGAGAATATCCTAAAATTGTGAAAGTACTAATATTGTAATGTCATATTTTTTTTAGATTAAGGGTTAAAATTAAAGTCAGGCGAACCCAACTTTAATTTTAATATAATGTGTTTAATTAGCCATTTTTCTGCACTCAGCAGCACATTGTTGACATATTATTGCCCATTGTTGACAATGTGTATCTTGAAATTTAGCACAATGTTCTGCACAAGCAGTACAAATTTCAGAGCAAAGGCTGCACATTTGCTTAGCATGACTGCTCTATTACGAGCCATAAATTGTGAAAGCACAAATGTCAGCAAAATCTCGAAGCATTTTAATACAATGAATTCGATCCTGTACATCTGGTTCATGTAAACAAGAAGTCATACATTCTTCACAAGCTTGCATACATTGGTTGCATATGTCAATACAAGCTTGATTTTTCTCTGTAGGATTATAAATTACTGAATTCATATTATTCTCTCCTTTCTAATGTGATTATTTGTTTAAAAAATATATACATTTAAAAATTCACATCCCAATTATTTTTCTTTTAAAACTTCCTTTGATGAAATACTGGAAGTTTTTTTCTTTTCAAGAAAAATATACTTGACAAATATTTCTAAAGCATATATGGTTAATTACATAAGTAACTAACCAACTGAGTATTGCTTTGTGCTAGTTAGATTCGAGGTGATTATATTGAAGGCTAGCTTTGATGATAGGCAGCCGATTTTTTTACAAATAGCTGAGATGATCGAAGATGATATTATAAACCACACCTATGAGATAGATGATCAAGTCATGTCAACCACAGCTTTTGCAAAAACTTTTCAAATTAATCCTGCCACAGCAGTAAAAGGAATCAATTTGCTTGTAGAAGAAGGTATTTTGTTCAAAAGGAGAGGATTGGGTATGTTTGTTGCTGAAGGTGCGGTAGAGAAAATTTTAAAAAAAAGAAGAGATTCTTTCTATAGTCAATATGTACAGAAAATGTTAAATGAAGCTAAAAAAATAAATTTAACGACGGATGATGTGATTGAATTAATTAAAAATGGAAAGAGGAGTGAATAAAATGCAAGTCGTATTAGAAACCAAAAACTTACTCAAAAATTACGGTAGTACAGAAGCTTTAAAAAATATAAACATACAGCTTGAGGAGAATAGAATTTACGGTCTGTTGGGAAGGAATGGAGCAGGCAAAACAACTTTTTTAAATTTAATTAGCGGCAGCATTTTTCAAGATGAAGGGGATATTCAATTTTATGGAAATCAATTAAAAAGAGGGGAGACTCCTAAATCACTTTGTTACGTCAAGGAAAAAAACTTGTTCTTTGGCGGCGCAAAGGTCATTGATTTATTAGAATATGCAGCACCTTATTATGAAAATTGGGACTGGGATTTTGCCAATAAGTTATTAAAACTTTTTGAGCTTGATCCAAATAAAAAGTTTAGAAAACTTTCCCGAGGAATGGAATCATTAGTTGGGATTACCATCGGACTTGCGAGTAGAGCGCCTATTACTGCTTTTGATGAACCTGTATTAGGTTTGGATCCTTTAATGAGAGAGAAATTCTATAATATTCTTGTTGAGGATTTTGCAGAGCACCCTCGAACAATCTTTATGTCGACACATTTAATTGATGAAGTATCTAAAATCGTAGAAAAAATTTATATTATGGAATCTGGTTCGATTAAGCTATCAGATGATATGGAAAATATTAAGAATAAATCATATTTTATTTCAGGTAAAAATACTGAGGTAGAATCTTTTTTGCAAGACAAGAATATGATTCATAGAGAAACTCATGGAAGTATTGCTATCGCTGCTATCTTTGATACTTTGACAATTGAAGAAAAAGAAAAGGCAGCTGCAATGGAACTTACAGTGGATAATATGCCATTGCAAAAATTTTTCTCGTATTATGCTATAGGAGGAGATGGAAATGAATAGATCTTTAAGTATTGTTAAAGCAAATTCAAATATATTAAAATTCTCATTTTTTGTGTTTATTCTTGCAGTAGCCTTACAGGGAGTTTTAGATACTGTTTTTAATATGAGCGGGATCAATGATACGATTGGAATTTCTGTTGCCAACGTAATAACTGTATTTCTTTTAGTAGTTCCTCTTATACTTCCATTATATTTTTTTAGACGTTTACTAAGTCTTGGAGCATCAAGAAAGGATTATATGAATGGCATTATATGGACATATGTCTTTTACAGTATTATATTTTCTTTGTTTAATATGATTTGGTATTTTTTTGAAAGCAATTATTTAAACGCTAGTGTTAGAGAATATTTTAATATTATGGCCATTTTTAACTGGGATAGAAGTGGTGTAGTAGGAATGTTCTTATATCAGTTTTTTTCATATTTACTTGTGATTTCTTTCATCAATTTATTAGTTACCTGTTATAAACATGTATTAGGGATCGGATTATATATAGTTTTATCTATTGTTATACCAGTTAGTATGGCCATAGGTACATTGAGAGAAGGAGTAGGGATCGGATTATCATATTTGCTTTATAATCCTTCTATAGTAATGCAAATCGTGTTTTCCTCCATTGTTACAATCATTTTATTTTATTTCAGCTGGTGGTTCATAAAAAGAAGAGAAGTGTAAAGATGGTGAAATGATGTTAACTGCGAATGTAAATAAAAAGAATTGTAATACAAACAAAGAAATACTATTGCAAGCTGTCCGAATTTCAAAAGTGTATGGTAGTGGAAGTGAGACCTTCCATGCAGTTAAAAACATAGATTTAGAAATTTACAAAGGTGATTTTACGGTGATTATGGGAAGTTCAGGCTCCGGTAAATCAACCCTATTATATATGTTAAGCGGCTTGGATAATCTAACTCATGGTGAAATTTATTTTAAAGATAGAAGAATTGACTTATTTTCAGAAGAAGATATGGCAAGGTTCAGATCACATAAAATCGGCTATGTTTATCAGTCTATTAATTTAGTGCCTGACCTTACTTTGTTTGAAAATATTACTTTCCCAGGGTATGTAGCGGGCAACAATAAATCAGCAGTAAGAAAAAAGGCATTATCACTGATGAAATTAATGAATATCGAAAAGCTAAACCAAAGATTACCATCTCAGGTTTCTGGTGGTCAACAGCAAAGAGCAGCCATTGCTCGATCATTAATTAGTACACCGGAGGTTATTTTTGCAGATGAACCGACGGGTGCTTTAAATTTTGAACAAGGCAATAATATACTGGATATTTTAACAAATGTAAATCAATATGGACAATCCGTAGTGATGGTAACACATGATTTAAAAGCAGCATGTAGGGCTGATAGACTTATTCTTATTAAGGATGGAATGGTAGAAGGAATTTTAGAGTTAAGTAAATATAAACCTGAAGATTTGAAAGAGAGAGAAAAGAGAATTTATTCATTCATTTCGGGAAAGGAGTAATAGAATGTATTCTGTATGGTTGTTGTGTTTTTCCAGCTTGAGAAGGAAGAAAATTCAAAATGGGATGATTGCAATCATTATTATGTTGTCTACTTTACTCCTTTCAACAGCAGTTTTGGTTATGAATAATACAGATGAAGTTTTTTCTAGTATGCATAATAAGGTAAACGGATCTCATCAAATCCTATATTTTGAAGATGGGTTATACAATCCTTATCCTATCTATCGTTGGTGGCAAGAACAAGAAGGAGTGAACACATCTGAGTTAATGAAATACCGAAGTCTATCATGGTTTACACATGGAGACAAGGAAATTTCTAATATTAGTTTGTACATGATGAATACTCCGCCAGTTCCATCTTCAGTTGACAAGTTGATGATTGCAAGTGGTATGAAATCTAACATACCTAGTGAAGGAACAATTTGGATTCCAACATCGTTGGCTTATTCAAAGGATATTTCCATTGGAGACCCAATGGGCTTTAAAACGGAAACCGGAGTACTATTTTTAAAGGTGTCAGCTATTGTGGCAGACATTCCATTTAGCCAGCCCTTTACAATCACTGCAAGAATATGGATGAACCCATTGGACTATAGTCAATATATGGCTAACATGCAGGGAACAGATAAATTTATGATGGGTTTACGTTACGAAAATATAAATAATCAAAGTTTTCATTGGAATCAATTTGAACAAGCCCTTGGTAGTCCTTTTTTAGAAACGTCACAGGATTTTGAGAGTATTTCTTCTTTCTATTTAATTATAAATCAATTGATCAGTTTTATTATGATTTTTCTTGCAGTTGTCATGATTCTGGCAGCTCTATATACGATAGGATACACGATATCTGATACCATATTATCCAATGTAAAAACAATTGGAATTATCAAATCTATGGGTATATCATCTGATCACTTGGTCCGTGTTTATGTAATTCAGTATGCTCTGTTATCAGCTATTTCCGTCCTTCCTGGCATTATTTTTAGTTTTTATTTTTCAAAAGTGATTATTAGAATGTCCCTTTCCTACTTGGAAACAAAAGATGCTTTATTAAACCTAAATTTCTCTAAAGATGCTTTTTTTATTGGAGTTATGATCATTTCAATCGTTACTTTGGTCTCTCTGTTATTTGCAATTAAAGCAAAATCAATTCAACCTGCACAAGCCATTAGATATGGCATGACTGAAAAAGAAAACATGAAAAAATCTAAAAGACTAAATGCTTCAAAAAATAGAATGATTGGGTTTGGGCTATTACCAGTGACAATTGACATTGGAATAAGAAGGATATTGCAAAATATTCGTGGATCAATACTCATGATTATGATTTCTGCATTGACCACGTCTGTTCTCGTTTTCGGATGTGTTTTTTTATTCAGTATTGTATCCATTCATAAGACGATTCCTCTTTGGGGTTATGACAATTCTGATATAAACGTTGAAATTCTTGATACATCAGTTGTATCAGTAAGTACTTTAAAACAAGATCTTGTAAATGATAACAGAATTAAAAATGTGAATAATATTGGTAATCTGTACGGAATCATTTCAGAAACTGAACACATAAATAGTAGTGGCAAGGATACAGGAGTCTATATTATGACAACTGATGGAAAATTTGATGACATTGGATTTGAAAACATCCTCGGTGAAAACCCTAAAGATGAACATGAAATTTCTATTGGTGTTAATGTATCTAAAAAGTTAAATAAAAGCGTGGGGGATACAATTGACGTTTACATTCAAAATACGAAAGGTACATATACCATTACTGGGGTTTATCAAGCAATTGCAAACTTGTCTAACTCAGCAAGAATGACTTCAGATGCTGTAAACAAGCTTAATCTTAAAGGAGAAATAGAGAATCCATTGTTTTTATTCAACGTACTTCAAGGAGTTTCACAAGATCTAGTAGTAAATGAACTAACAAGGAAGTACGGAGATCACATTTTTATTGCAACTCAGGATACATTAATTAATGAAACCTTTTCACAAGCTGTGTCCATATTAATTTTGCCCGTATCTGTTATGGGTTTATTATTTCTGATTATTGCTTTCATCATTACCTATAATATTAACAGTATGAACATTAAAAAAGAAAGTAGAGTATACGGAATATATAAATCTATTGGAATGACTTCAAGACAAATAAGATATTCCATTACAACAGGATCATTGTTTCTTTCAACAGCAGGTGTAATTATTGGTATTCCAATTGGTCTTTACATTTTACCCATTTTGTTAAATATCATTTTAGCTGACTATGGTATAGTGGAAATGCCTTTAATTATTGATTGGTATCCAATTGTAGCGGTCGTACCGTTTGCAGTCATTTCAGTTGGATTAGGGACATGGTTTGCTTCAAAGTTAATAATAAAAACTTCACCTAAAAGTCTTATTGTAGAATAGTATAAATTATTTAAAAAAAAAATCGTAAGTTATCCTCGATTGATTGAGGAGACTTACGATTTTTTTATATGCAAAGATATTTGAACTTTTAGCTTGAATAAACGTAATAAATCAATTGAGAGTGATAAATAGTTACTACAACTATTTTAAAATGGGATATATGAATAATATTAATACTTATTATTAATGATGTTCATTGTAATATTCAAAAATTGTATAGTATTATTCAACATAGAGGTACAATATTTAGACAATAAAGCATAAAAAATACAAATTGGATATGATTAATTTTAATAAAAATTTAATACATATATATAACTTATGAACAGAAGTTTATGTCATTGTCACAAAATATGGAAAAAAGTAATTGATTATTTTTTCAATATAAGATATCATTAACTATCATTAACTGTTTAATATGATTGAACTTCAAAATAAACTAGTTTAAAATCCTATTTTATTTATTAAAAAATGTAAAAAACATGTTAAATAATAAAATTATTGTTGATTTTTGGAGTTTTATAGTATATAAATAATAATTAGCATGGTAGAAAATAACACAAATGGATGGAAGTTGACTGATATAAAAAAATAAACCCATATAAATTCCAGTGCATCTTTGGCAGGACTCACGGAATTTACATGGGTGTCAGACTAGTACCCTTTTTTTGGGATACATCTGTCCTTTTTATATCTTACAACATTTACATCAATTTGTTAAGTTATTTTACTCATAATATCGAAGCCTAGTATAAATTTAATTTTTTTATAGAATCGAGGTTAGTAAAATGGGTAAATTAGCTTTTCTCTTTCCAGGACAAGGCTCTCAATATATTGGTATGGGAAAGAAGTTTTATGATCAATACATTCTTGCAAAACATCGTTTTGAAGAAGCTAACGAAGCACTTGGTATGAATTTAAGTAAACTATGTTTTGAAGGTAATATTAATATTAAAGAATTGACACAAACAATGAATGCACAACCAGCTATTTTAACTGTTAGTGTTATTGCCTTTGAAATTTTTATGCAAGAAGTAGGGCTAGAGCCTATGCTGTTAGCAGGGCATAGCTTAGGGGAATATAGTGCTCTAACATGCGCTGGTTCAATTTCATTTTCAGATGCAGTAAAGATGGTTAGACAGAGGGGAATTTTAATGCAGAATTCAATATCCTCTGAAGAAGGGACCATGTCTGTAGTCGTGGGATTTAGTTATAACCAACTAAAAGAAATATGTGAAAATGTATCAACAGATCGTCACCCAGTTGTTATTGCCTGTAATAATTCAAATAAACAAAATGTAATATCAGGTCATAGATTTTCAATAGATAAAGTTATGACTATACTCCAAGAAACATCTTCCACAACATCTCCTTTAAATGTGAGCGGTCCCTTTCATAGTCCAATGATGAAAGAAGCAGCTGAAAATCTAGTATTCGAATTACAAAAATATCATTTCAACAAAGAGAAATGGCCTATTATTTCAAATGTAACAGCATTGCCATATAAACAAAATGAAGACGTTATACAATTGTTGAAAAGACAGATGACTGAAACCGTAAGATGGTATGATACAATGATGTACTTCCAACAACAAGGTGTAACGCATACGCTAGAATTTGGACCGAAAACTACACTAAGCAACCTATGCAAAAAAAATATAAATAATATCCACACTTATTCTATAGATCATAGAGATGATCTGATTAACGTAGAAAAATTCATAGAACATTATCATACAACTAATCTAAAAACTAATTTAATTCTCTTAGAACATTGTCTTAACTCTGCAATGATACATAAAAACAGAAACTTGGATCATGATGAATTCACCAAAGGGGTAATTAAACCCTATGAACAATTAAAACAGTTACTAAAAGATACTGAAGTAGGTTTAAATGATTCACAAATGAAAACAGCAGTAGATACGATTAAGTCCATTCTTCAAACTAAGAAAGTAACAGAGCATGAACAGCAGAGAATTCTAAGCAAGATACATTAACTTTTAGGGGGTAGATGATGTTTACAAAACAATTTAAAACGTTAAAAGATGTGTTGGTTGAGAGAAGTAAATTGGATGATATAGGGATTGTATTTATTGAAGCCGATCACAAAGAAAGTAGGTTAACCTATCGTGAATTATACCATGAATCTCTCTATTTTTTGCATGATTTGCAAAAACAGGGTTTAAAGCCAAAACAGGAAATTGTTTTCCAGTTAGAAGATAATAAACAATTTATCATTGCATTTTGGGCCTGTATTTTGGGAGGAATGATTCCTGTACCTGTAAGTATAGGTAATAATGATGAACATAAATTAAAAGTATTTAAAATATGGAACACGCTACATAACCCTCACATGATTACTTCACAAAAATTCTTGAACACCTTAAAAAAATTTACAAATAAGAACAACCAAATCGATTCTTTAGAACATATTGTTGAAAGAGTAACGATTATAGATGATGAAAAATTGAGTCATACAGAAGGAAAAATCATTCATTGTAAACCATCGGATATCGCTTTTATTCAATTTTCCTCAGGTTCCACAGGAGATCCCAAAGGTGTTACATTAACTCATGAAAATTTAGTATACAACACTTGTGCAATAAATAACAGAACAGAAGTAAATCAAAATGATTCTTATTTATCTTGGATGCCTCTCACACATGATATGGGACTGATTTGTTGTCATCTTACACCTCTAATTGCTGGTATTCATCAATATTTTATTCCTACTCCTTTGTTTATAAGACAACCATTATTATGGATGAAAAAAGCCAATGAACATAAAACTACCATTCTTTCTTCTCCTAATTTTGGCTACCAATACTTTTTAAAATTTTTTAAACCTGAAAAAGCTAAAGGTTGGGATTTGTCAAATATTAAGATGTTTTTTAACGGAGCTGAACCGATTTCTACGGAAGTTTGTCATTCTTTTGTAGACACATTAGCACCATACCATTTAAAAAGGACGGCGATGACAACCGTATACGGGTTAGCTGAAGCATCTGTGGGTGTATCCATTCCTGATATAAGCAAAGAATTTGAGACACTGTATTTGGATAGAAACGAATTAAATATAGGTCAAAAAGTTGTACAAATTAATCCGCAAGATCAGAAAGCACTATCCTTTGTTAAAGTTGGAAACCCAATTGATTACTGTGAGCTTAGAATCTGTGACGATCAAAACAATCTATTATTTGAAGATATGATTGGTCATATACAGATTAAAGGAAAAAATGTAACACAAGGTTATTATAATAATGAAAAAGCAACCTCGGATATGATGACCTCAGATGGCTGGGTAGATACAGGAGATCTAGGTTTTTATCATGAAGGAGAACTTGTGATCACAGGAAGAGCTAAAGATATTATTTTTGTGAATGGTCAAAATGTGTATCCTCATGATATTGAAAGAGTTGCAATAGAAATTGATGACGTTGAGCTTGGCAGAGTAGCAGTTTGTGGAGTCCGTGATTTGAATAAAGATCAAGAGCAAATTGTAGTTTTCGTAGTTTCTAAAAAAAAGGTAGAAAAATTCCTTCCTCTTGCCACAGAACTAAAGAAGCATTTATTAATAAGGGGGAGTTGGGAAGTATCTGAAGTCATACCTATACGTCAAATGCCAAAAACAACAAGTGGAAAAGTTCAAAGATACAAATTGGGAAAACAATATGAAAATGGTGAATTTGCAGAAGTATTAACACAGTTGAATGAACTTTCAAATGAAGCAATGAACGAACCTTTCATTTTACTAGATAATTTTGAAGAGAAATTATATGAGATTTGTACTGAAATATTAAATGATAAACAAATTAGTGTGAATACAAGCTATTTTGACATTGGAGTTACTTCTATACAAATCGCTCAAATTACAGAAAAAATAGAGAAGGAATTTAAGATAAATTTAAATGTTACTGATTTATTTGCCTATCCTACCATCTCTGAATTGTCAAAGTATCTATCTGAGCAGAGCAATAAAAAAATAGATAGTAATTCTAAAAATCATATGAATAAGAAACACGATGTTGAGGATCACCAACAAGATAGTGATATCGCAATTATAGGGATGTCCATGAATTTTCCCGGTGCAGCATCAGCACATGAATATTGGAATCATTTATCTGAAGGAAAGCATAGTATTGGACAGTTTCAACATGATAGAAAACAAGATGCATTAGATTACTTATCTTTATTGGATTGGGATAAAAGTGAGGACGAATTTGTTGAAGGCGCTTATCTCGATGAGATTGATAAGTTTGATTACTCATTTTTTAAATTAAATCCTAAAGAAGCTAGTTATATGGATCCTAATCAAAGACTTTTCTTAGAATCGTGTTGGCATACATTTGAAGACGCAGGATACGCAGGGGATCGAATAAGAGGAGGAAACGTTGGGGTTTATGTTGGATATTCAAAAGTAGGTTATGATTATGAACGCTTAATTTCCAAAAATAATCCAGAAGCATTGCAGAACTATATCGTAGGAAATTTACCTTCTGTTTTAGCAAGTAGAATAGCTTATTTCTTGAATTTGAAAGGTCCTGCAATCACAATTGATACAGCATGTTCTTCATCACTTGTAGCCGTTCATATGGCAAGCAAAGCTTTAAAAAATGGTGAATGTGAGATGGCTGTGGCAGGTGGAATTAGAACCATTTTACTTCCAACTGAATTAGGCTTGGATATGGAATCTTCTGATGGAAGAACAAGAACATTTGATATGAATTCTGATGGTACTGGCGTAGGCGAAGGTGTAGGCTCTGTTTTACTTAAACCGTTAAATAGAGCGATAGAAGATGGAGATCATATTTATGGAGTGATCAAAGGAAGTGCAGTGAATCAGGATGGAGCAACTAATGGGATTACTGCTCCGAATCCAGTATCTCAAACTGAAGTGATTAAAGAAGCATGGCATGATGCAGGAATTGATCCTACTTCATTATCCTTTATAGAAGCTCATGGAACAGGGACGAAGTTAGGAGATCCAATTGAAATCGAAGGATTGCGTAAAGCCTTTGAAGATTATACGGATCATAAACAATTTTGTGCCATTGGTTCAGTAAAAACGAATATAGGCCATCTATTTGAAGCGGCTGGAATTGCCAGTCTCATTAAATCAGTATTGATGTTAAACAAAAAACAGAATCCGCCGTTAGTACATTTTCAAAAACCGAATAAAAACATACATTTTGAAAAAACCCCTTTTTATATAGATACTGACTTAACTGATTTTGATAAAACTGAACAGCCTTTAAGAGGTGGGGTTAGCTCTTTTGGTTTTAGTGGTACAAATGCACACGTTGTACTTGAACAATATAACCCTTCAAATAAAGAGAGCACTAATAATCATGAATTACCATATGTTTTTACAGTATCAGCTAAGAGTAAATGGTCGTTAAATGAATTAATAACACGATATAAAAATATGTTATTGAATGATAAAAAAGTAGAACTACAATCTGTTTGTTTCACTTCCTCCATGGGAAGGGCTCATTTGGATCATAGAATCGCAATTGTAGCTTCTAGTAAAGAAGAGTTAAAACTTAAGTTAGAGGCAATAGAAAAAAACCAGATCAACATGGAAGGCATATTTCAAGGTGAATATCAAATTGTTGTTGATTTTAATCAGCAAAAAGCAAAGGGAGAAATAACAGAAAGAGAGCTTCATATGATTTCTGGCAAGGCAAATACGATCATTGAAGCAATGAGTTTTGATGGAATAAAAGAACAAACTCTACTAAAAGAAATATGTGAATACTATGTGCAGGGGGCTGAAATTAGATGGGACAAGTTCTATTCCTTTTATCACAAAATAAGGAAAACCCCGCTGCCTTTATATCCTTTTGAAAGAAAACGATGTTGGGTGTTAGTAAATGACACAAATACATCTAGTCGATTGAAAAAAGATAAGGTTGTAGCAATGAACGATTTTGTAAATGAATCAACTCATCATACTAGTCTAACTATATCTTCCTCCCTAAAAGATATAGTGAGCAGAGTCTCTGGGTTAGAAATAGATGAAATTAATGAAAATGCTCATTTCTTAGAAATGGGACTTGACTCCATTATGTTGGTTCAAATTAGAAAAGAAATTTATGAAATGTTTCACATTGACATAGAGATGGAAAAGTTTTTTGACTCTATTACAAATTTATATCATTTAAGTCATTTTATCTCTGAAGTAGTTTCATCACAGGATGTAGCAGCAACGATGATGGCAGAGCGTTCTGTAGAAAAAAGTGATATTGAAACCGAAGGAATCGAACAAATCACTACGAATATAATCGACACACAGATGAGTTCTGCAGAGCATATCATTTCAAAACAAATTGAATTAATGAACGAACAGCAACAAAACTTTACTAATCTCATGATGCAGCAACTTCAATTATTGGACAGTAGTGAGAAATCTACTATAGATCATTTTTCAAAGATAAATAAAGCTGATGTCACGACAAAATTGTCCAAAAAGGTTATTAACAATGAAACAAAAGCAAAACCTTTTATTCCGTATCAACCGATTGTGATAGAAGACAATGATAGTTTTACTGACCAACAAAAAAAATATTTAAAACAATTTATTGCTGACTATAACCAAAGAACGAACAATTCTAAAAATGTGGCACAAGAAACGCGAGATGTGCATGCAAACAATCGAAATGTATCTGGGTTTCGCTTAGGTTGGAAAGAAATCGTATATCCAATTGTGGCTGAGCAATCTGCCGGAGCAAAAATGTGGGATATAGATGGTAATGAGTATATTGATCTCACAATGGGTTTTGGAGTTAATCTGTTTGGCCATAATCCAAAATTCATTCAGGATGAACTTGAGCAAAGTGTACAACCAACCTTACCTCCTCTAGGTCCGATGTCAGATATGGCAGGTGAAGCAGCATCATTAATTCGTGAGTTGACTGGTGTTGAACGTGTAGCTTTTTATAATACGGGTTCAGAGGCTGTCATGTTTGCATTGCGTTTAGCAAGAGCAAAAACGGGACGATCAAAAGTGGTGATTTTTTCTGGTTCTTATCATGGTACATTTGATGGTGTATTAGGAGTTGCAAACCTTGATGCTGATGAATCATCCGCAATTCCGATGGCACCTGGTATTACGTCAAGTTATGTAGATGATGTAATCATGTTGAATTACAACAGTCCAGAAGCTCTAGAAATGATTCAAAATCATGCTCATGAATTGGCAGCTGTATTAGTAGAACCTGTGCAGAGTAGAAGACCTGATCTACAACCGAAAAAATTTTTACAACAACTAAGAGAAGTGACAGAGAAGTCTGGAACTGCACTTATTTTTGATGAAGTAATAACAGGTTTTCGGATTGGGATTGACGGAGCACAAGCTTATTTTAATATTCAAGCTGATCTTGTGATTTATGGAAAAGTAATTGGTGGAGGTATGCCGATTGGTATTGTTGCAGGAAAAGGAGACTTTATGGATCCTGTAGATGGAGGGACTTGGCATTTTGGTGATGCATCTTATCCTCGTTATGCTGATCAAAAAACTTTTCTTGGTGGAACATTCTGTACTCATCCAATCACGATGAGGGTAATGTTAAAAGTATTAAACTATTTAAAATTAAACAATAAAAACTTATATACAGATGTGAATGAAAAAACAAATTATCTTGTAAATGAACTAAATGCTTATTTTAAATCTACAGGTGTTCCTATATATATGGTGAATTATGGTAGTTTATTTAGATTTGTTTCCTTTGGAGACATTGAATTATTTTTCTATCATCTTATTCATAAGGGGATATATATTTGGGAAGGCAGAAACTGCTTTTTATCAACTGCTCATACTATGGAACATATAGAAGAGTTGATTAAAGTGGTTAAAGAAACAGTGACTGACCTTCGAAGAGGTGGATTTTTACCAGGACAGCCAGAACCACCCAATAGAGGTACGAACAATAACTTAAAAACTTCTAAAGACAAATCACTACAATTAACAAATGAACAGAAGCAATTATGGATAGCATCAATGGCTGGAAATTCACAGTCAGCTGCAGCTAATGAATCTGTTTTATTGAAGTTAAAAGGTTCTTTAAATTTGAAAGTACTAAAAGAAGCCGTCTCTCTTTTAATGGAAAGACATGAATCATTGAGAACAGTGATAGAGCCAAATGGTAGTTTTCAAGTTGTAAAACCTGATTTAAATATAGACATAAACATTGAAGATTTCACAACCATTACTATAGAAGAACAGCAAGAAACCATAAATGAATGGTTGAAACAAGATGCAGAACAAGGATTTGATTTAAAATCAAACTTCCCTTTATTTAGAATCAGTCTACTAAAACAATCAGAGACTACTCATTTGTTGTTGTTAACTTTCCACCATATCACAGTAGACGGTTGGTCTATTGGAGTATTTATAAATGAGTTGGAAAAAGTATATTCTTCCATTTGTCAAGGCACTCAATTCAATTTACCTGTTCCTGTACAATTTGAATCATTTCTAAATTGGCAGAATGGGTTACAACAAGGAGGAATGCAGCAAGCTGTTAATTATTGGTCTGAGAAGTTTGCCAAACCTATCTCTGTTGTACATCTCCCTTCCCTAAATGGTCATTTACAACATAAATCTTATCAGTGCGATCGTTATTCGATAAAACTAGATCAACAGTTAACAAAAAAATTAAGAGCATTAAGTATTGAAACGAAAAATAGTTTATTTGTCACTTTATTAACGGCATTTAAATTATTTATTCATAGAATCACTGGTGAAAATGACATTGTGGTGGGCATTCCTACAGCAGGTCAAGCTCATATGGACGAGCACATCATCATTGGAAATTGTGTGAACTTGCTTCCTATTTATAGTCAGGTTGAAGACCAAATTTCTTTTTCTAGTTATTTAAATGAGATAAAAACGGCTTTGAAAGAAATTGAAGTCTATCAAAATTACTCGTTGGCTCAATTAGCAGAAAGAGTTAGAAATATTCCAGACATCCATATCTTATTTAACATGGACAGACCGATAAAAAAATTAAATTTTTTGGGGTTAGATACAGAAATAATACCATATCCTGCTAAATATTCTTACTATGATTTGTTTCTCAACGTGACCGATATTCATAATGAATTGTGGGTAGATTTCGATTACAGCATAGATTTGATACAACCTGAAGTTATGAAAATATGGGTAGAAGGTTTTATTCATATGCTGCAAACGATCACGCAAAATAGTACAGCTAAAATTGCTCAAATTGGTTTAGTTACTCCAGAGAATAAGGAACAAATATTAAACGCTTGGAATGAAAATGCTCAAAAACTAAATGAAAAAATAATTAATCGAACCAATATATCATTGCCCACAGATCAATATAAGTACATGATATTAGACCGTTATATGCAGCCGTCTCCAATAGGAACGATAGGAGATCTCTATATAGAAAATGGTAATGAGACAAATCATACGGGGCTGCTTGCTATGAACCAACTTGATGAAAAGATAGAAATTATAGGGGAAGTTGAAAATCAAATTAAAGTTCGTGGGTATAGTATGAATTTAAGTCAACTGGAACAATTTATAATCAACCTTTTCCCAGTATCAGATTGTGTCATTGTAGATAAACAAATGATTTCAAAAGAAGAGCAAGGTTTGATTGCATACATTGTTGGAAAGGACAAATGGGTTGATACAAGGTTGATCAGAAAAATGATGATGGAATTACTCCCAGATTATATGGTTCCTAACGTTGTATTCGGAATGGATCATATTCCATTGAAATCAGATGGTAAAGTAGATATTCAACTCCTTCCTAATATTGAGAAAAAGATAATAAATGAAGAAACAACGAATGAAACAGAAGAGCAATTGCGTGAAATATGGTGTGACATTTTAGATTTAAAGCAAATTGGATTACACGACGATTTTTTCACTATTGGAGGAAATTCTTTGAAAGCTACCATTATGCTTTCAAAAGTATATGAACAATTTAATATACAAATCCAGATTGGACAAATGTTTAAGCACTCTACTGTGAAAGAACTTAGTATGTTGATTAGAGGTGGAAACAAAGATGCTTTCAAACCTATATCAATTGTTCATAACAAAGATCATGTTTACCCTGTTTCCCCTGCTCAAAAAAGAATATATATCCTTGAACAATTGAAAGAACGTAGTTTGATTCATAATATACCAGGTAAACTCATGATTGAAGGGGATTTAGAGGTTCATGTTTTAAATTTTGTACTAAAAACACTTGTAAATCGACATGAGGGATTTAGAACAGTTTTTGAAATTGTTGATGGAGAAATTGTGCAAAGAATCGTGGATTCAATTGATTTTAAACTTGAAGCAGTTCAAGTAGAGGATAAACAAATAGATTCAGTTATTGAAAATTTTGTGCAACCATTCGATTTAACAAAAGCACCATTATTTAGAGCTAAGTTATTAAAAATGGAAGAAAACAAACATATTTTATGTTTAGATATGCATCACATCATATCAGATGGATTTTCTATGGCGATATTTATTAATGAATTTATTCGATTAGTTCAAGGTGATCCATTACCAGAGTTAACAGTTCAATATAAAGATTTTGTTTTATGGCGAGAGCAAAATTTTGATGAAAAAAAGAGTAAACCTATGGAAGACTACTGGTTAAGTCAGTTTAGTGATGAAATCCCAGTATTAAATATGCCACTTGATTATCCAAGACCTCAAACTTTAAAAACAGAGGGTGAAAGAATCACTTTTACAGTAGATGAGTTATTAACTAAACAATTAAAACAAATTGCTCATGAAACAAAAACGACGATGTTCATGGTATTGCTGTCAGCTTATAACATTTTACTTCATAAATATACAGGTCAGAATGATATTATAGTAGGCACTCCTATATCAGGAAGAAATCATGCTGATATTGAACAAATGATAGGTGTATTTATTAATACAGTTGCGATCAGAAACAAACCTTCTGTTGATAAAAAATATAAACAATTTTTACAGGAAGTAAAGATGTATTCCTTGCAAGCGTTTGAAAATCAAGATTATCCATTTGAAGATCTTGTGGATAGGTTGAATGTAGATCGGGATACAAGTAGAAATCCAATCTTTGATACCCTATTTATTTTACAAAATATGGACATCTCAGAAGTGGTATCAGGGAATTTAAAGTTTTCACCTACAGAATTAAATCCAGGAGTTTCTCCATATGATTTGACTTTAAGTGCTGAGGATAGAAATACTCATTTGGTATTTCATATTGATTACAGTACTGCATTATTTAAAAAGAGTACGATTCATAGATTGATTTCTCACTTTAATCATTTGTTACATCAAATTACAAAAAGCTTAGAATTAACGTTGTCTGAAATTGAAATTCTACCTCGTGAGGAAAAACAAAAACTATTAGTAGACTTCAATGATACGAAACTAGCTTATGATACGAATAAAACACTGCATATTTATTTTGAGCAGCAAGTGGAAAAAACACCATATGCAACAGCTTTAGTATTTGGAAACCAACAAATCTCATATTCGGAGTTAAACCAAAAAGCAAATCAACTAGCACATCTATTGCGAGAGAAACAAGTGAAACCTGGAAGTCTAGTAGGAATTATGTTAAATCGCTCTATAGATATGATGATAGGAATATTAGGTGTTCTAAAGGCAGGAGGAGCTTATTTACCTATTGATCCAAACTATCCTTTAAAAAGAATTGAATATATGATAAATGATGCTCAAGTAGAAATGCTGCTGGTTCACTCTGATTTTGAAAAGAAAATTAGTAAAAGAACAGAGATATTGATTGTTGATGAGAACTTATACAAAGGTAAAGCAACGAATCTGACCAATGTAAATCATTCAGAAGATCTAGCGTATACGATTTATACTTCTGGTTCAACAGGAAATCCAAAAGGGGTCATGATTTCTCATAGAGCGGTTCATAATTTTATAGAAGCGATGTGTGAGCAAATCCCATTTCATCAAAGCAAGTCTATTTTGGCTCTCACAACGATTTCTTTTGATATTTTTGTCCTTGAAACTTTACTGCCACTCATGAAAGGGATGAGAGTAGTCATTGCTGACGAAAATCAGCAAATCGATGCGAAAGCATTGAAGGAAGTGATTGAAACAAATGATGTGGATATGATTCAAATTACACCTTCTAGATTAAAAATGCTGATGGCAGAAGACTTGAAACTAGATTTTCTCAATCATATGACTGAGATCTTACTAGGTGGTGAGGCATTGCCAACTCATTTGTTTGAAAGTTTAAAGTCATTTTCAAATTTAAAAATATATAACATGTACGGACCTACAGAAACAACGGTATGGTCATGTGTGAGTGATCTTACTCAAAAGGAATCTGTAGACATTGGTGGACCAGTAGCAAATACCCAAGTATATATTTTGAATGAAAATCAACAACTTCAACCGATTAATATTCCTGGGGAGTTATGTATTTCAGGTGATGGGCTAAGTAAGGGATATTTAGATCAGGCGCAGTTAACCGATGAAAAATTTGTCCCTGATCCTTTTAAACCTGATGAGAAAATGTATAAAACTGGGGATTTAGCAAAATGGAATGAAAACGGGGTTATACAATATTTGGGGAGAATGGATCATCAAATTAAAATCCGTGGATATCGAATTGAATTGGAAGAAATCGAGAAAGCAATAGTGAAACGTGATCAGATTCAAGAAGCTGTTGTGTTAGCTTATGAAGATAAAAATAGGGATAAGTACCTTGCTGCTTTTTATGTTTCAGAAGAGGAACTTTTAATAGATGAGTTAAGGAACAGTCTTATTCATGAACTTCCTGAATATATGATACCTTCGTATTTGACTCATCTTGATCATATGCCTTTAACACCAAATGGAAAAATCGATAAAAAATCATTACCTAAACCTGATCATTCATATAACAAAACAGTTAATTATGTCAAACCTAGAAACAATATAGAAGAAAAACTATGTCAATTATGGATGGCAGAATTATCCCTTAACCAAATTGGAATTCATGATCACTTTTTTAAACTAGGTGGGCACTCCTTAAAAGCAACGATTCTTATTACTAAGATAAATAAAGAATTTAACATCAATATTCCAGTTCGTGTGATGTTTAAACACCCTACGATTAGTGAGTTGGCTGCATTTATATCTGGATCGGAGAAAAATGAACATTCATCTATACCTATTGATAATGAAAAGAGAATGTATTCTTTATCACCAGCTCAAAAAAGATTGTTTTTACTTCAACAGATACATAAGTCAAGTACAGCTTATCATTTGACAGGTGCCCTTCAGTTAGATGGTCATATAGACAGACAACGATTAGAGGAAACTTTCCATCAGGTTATTAGGCGACATGAAACACTTAGAACTTCATTTCCACTTGTTGATGGTGAACCTGTTCAACGGATACATGAGGATGTGGATTTTAAAATTGAATGTTACGATTTGCAAGGTGAGTTAGACCCGTTTATAAATGAAATGATCGTCGCTTTTGATTTAAGTAAAGCACCTTTGATAAAAGTAAATTTAATTAAAATTACCAATAACAAACATCTATTGTTTATTGATATGCATCATATCATTTCCGATGGTACTTCCATTCATATTTTAATAGAAGAATTTAATCAATTGTACAATGGCAAATCATTGCCGCAGCTTCATGTACAATATAAACATTTTGCCGAGTGGCAGCATGATTTGATGAGAAAAGGTGTATATGATAACCAGAAAGAGTATTGGTTAAATCAGTTTAAAGATGAAATTCCAGTTCTTTCTTTACCAACTGATTTCCACCGTCCACAGAAGCAAAGCTTTGAAGGAGATAAAATCACATTTGAGATTGGTGAGGAATCTCTAGAAAAATTAAAAAAGGTTGCGAATGAGACCGGGGCTACCCTATTTATGGTTTTGTTATCTGCCTATTACATTTTATTGTCAAAATATTCTGGACAAGAAGATATCGTAGTTGGTTCACCAGTTATAGGTAGGAATCACGCAGATGTTCAACATTTACTAGGCATGTTTGTGAATACATTGGCATTAAGAAATAAACCTATTTCAAATAAAGAGTTTTCAGCATTTTTACATGAGGTTAGAGAAAATAGTGTTCAAGCTTTTGATCATCAGCAGTTTACATTTGAAGAGCTAGTTGAGCAGCTTCAGTTAAAAAGGGATTTAAGTAGAAATCCATTGTTTGATGTCATGTTCAGCATGGAAAGTAGTGAATCTGATGAAATGAAAATGGAAGGGTTAACCATTCAACCTTATGATTTAAAACAAAATACAACCAAATTTGATTTATTACTCGAAGCTAGGGAAGTAGAAAACGGTATCCAGTTTGGTCTTGAATTTTCTACTAACTTGTTTACTAAACAAACGATAGAAAGAATGGCTGTACATTTTTCCAATATTCTACATCACATCACTCTAAATAAAAATATCAAATTAAAAGACATAGATATGATTGAGAATGAGGAAAAAAATCAAATTTTAAATGATTTTAACCAGACTGAAGCTGAATTCCCGTCTGAACAAACATTACATCAATGTTTTGAAGAACAAGTAGAACAAAATCCAGATAAAATAGCTGTTTTCTATGGAAGTAAGAAGTTGACATATAACGAGATGAATCAAAAATCAAATAGTCTAGGTAGGGTGTTAAGGAATAGAGGGATTAAAAACGATAGTGTCGTTGCAATTATGTTGGACCGCTCCCTTGAAATGATGATCGGTATTATGGGCATATTGAAGTCTGGTGGAGCCTATTTGCCAATTAGTCCTGAGCTGCCTATTGAGAGAACTAAATATATGCTTAAAAATAGTGGTGTACGAACCATTCTATGTCAAAAAAAATATATGAATAAAATTAGAAATGAGATTGAGATTGAAAATTTAGAGTTAATAAATCTTGAAGAAGACTCGTTGTATACCCAGGATCATTCTAATTTACCATATATCAACACTGCAAATGACTTAGCGTATATCATTTATACGTCTGGATCTACTGGCAAACCAAAAGGGGTCATGATTGAGCACAGATCTGTTATTAATAGAATTCATTGGATGCAAAAACAATATCCAATTGGTGATGAAGACACCATATTACAAAAAACACCGGTTTTCTTTGATGTTTCAGTGTGGGAGCTATTTTGGTGGTCAATGTATGGTGCTAGTGTATGTATGTTAAAACCTGGGGGAGAGAAGGAACCAAAAGCGATCATTGATGCGATCGAAAAATATAAAATCACAACGATGCATTTTGTTCCATCTATGCTTACTGCATTTTTAGATTATTTAGAAAATGTTGAACATAATATAAGTCGTTTATCTAGCTTAAGGCAAGTGTTTGCAAGTGGTGAAGCATTGAATATAAATCAAACTCAGTTATTTAATCAATGTTTGAACCGTGATTATGGTGTTAAGCTGCACAATTTGTACGGGCCAACAGAAGCTACGGTAGATGTGTCTTATTACGATTGTTCATCAAAGGAAGAGTTAAATATTGTACCTATAGGCAAACCGATTGATAATACACAACTTTATATTTTAGACAAAAACAATCAATTGATGTCTGTAGGATTGCCGGGCGAACTTCATATATCAGGTGTAGGTTTAGCAAGAGGATATTTGAATCAACCTGAATTAACATCAGAAAAGTTTATAAACAATCCCTTTAAACCTGGTGAGAAAATGTATAAAACTGGAGATTTAGCAAGATGGCTGCCTGATGGGAATATTGAATATTTAGGAAGAAATGATGATCAGGTAAAAATAAGAGGTCATCGAATTGAACTGGGTGAGATTGAGAAACATTTGACTGAAGATGAAAAAATAAAACAAGCTGTCGTTGTGTTAAAGGTGGATCAAAACAAAACACCAACCTTATGTGCATATTATATGGCTGACCATGAACTTGATGTAAAAAGAATGAAAAACAATTTAAGCAAGTTTATTCCTGAATACATGATTCCTTCTTATTTTGTTCAGATGGAAGAACTGCCTTTGAATCCTAGCGGTAAAGTAGACAGGAAAAAACTACCAGATCCTATCATAGATACGAAAAGCACCTATGTTAAACCTGAAAATGAAGTACAGGAAAAAATGATTCATGTTTGGGAAAAAACATTAGGAATGAAAGATATAGGCATTGATCATAATTTTTTCGAATTAGGTGGAGATTCCATTAAAGCTTTGCAAATTTCTTCAAGATTGATGGGTGAATACGGTTTGAAGTTAGATGTGGGTGATCTGTTTGAATATCCAGTAATAAAGGATCTTCATAAATATATTACATTCACCTCAAAAAAAGCAGACCAGTCCATGGTGATAGGTGAAGTAAATTTAACACCTATCCAAAGAAACTTGTTTGAGCAAGATTGGGAAGCTGTTCAGCATTATAATCAATCACTGATGCTTTATAGTGAGGAATTTAATGAAACGCTAGTGAAAAAGTCTTTTGAAATGATAGTTGAGCATCATGATGCATTAAGAATGACATTTTCAAATGAAAATAAGGAGATAACTCAGGTAAACCATGCAGTAGGTCATTCGTCGATCAATTTGAAAGTACTTGATTTAATGAAAGAAGAAAATAATTTAGGCCAAATAGAGAATAGCGCTAATCAGCTGCAATCATCATTTGATATTTCAAAAGGGCCACTTATAAAACTAGCTTTATTTAAAACCAACAAAGGAGATCATTTATTGATTATCATCCATCATTTGGTTGTGGATGGTGTGTCCTGGAGAATTATATTAGAGGATTTTGCAACGATTTACAATGGATTATTGAATAAAGAAAAGTTTAATCTTCCAGCTAAAACGGACTCATTTAAGTTATGGTCTGAGAGTTTGATGGCATATTCAACGGATAAAGAACTTTTAAAGGAAGCAGCATTTTGGAGTAGACAAGAACAAGCAAAAGTTCAAGTTTTGCCAAGAGACTATTCCATTTCTACTACGGTTGCAAAACATCAAAAAGTAGAGAAATTAACTTTAGATAAAGTGCATACTCAAAAACTATTACAAGATGTACATCATGTGTATAACACTGAAATAAATGACATTCTCTTATCCTCTTTAGGATTAGCCATCCGTGATTGGTTTGATCATGATCAAACCTTAATTCATGTAGAAGGACATGGTAGGGAAGAAGTCATGGAGGATGTTAATATTTCAAGAACTGTAGGTTGGTTTACTTCTATATTTCCTTTTGTATTATCAATGTCAAATGATAATGGAATATCAGATGTAATAAAACAAACGAAAGATAATCTAAGAAGGGTACCTAATAAAGGATTTGGTTATGGTATTTTGAAATATTTATCCACTATAGTAAAGGATGCTAACTTACCTTTAGAATTTAATGTTCAACCTGAAATATTGTTTAATTATCTTGGTCATATGGATGGTGATATTGGCACAGATCATTTTAAAATATCAGATGTATCAACAGGCAAAGAAATGGGTCCACAAATTAAAAAGGATTATGCGTTTGAGATTAATGGGATGATTTTAAATCATCAGCTGGTGTTGGAGTTTCATTATAATACCAAATTATATAAGAAAAGTACGGTCAGTCAGTTTATAGAATTGTACAAAAAAAATCTAGAGAATACGATAAACCATTGTTGTGAAAAAGAATCAAAGGAACATACACCGACAGATTATCACTTTAACAGTCTTTCTCAAGAGCAATTAGAAAAGGTTTCGAGTTTATTTAAAAAGTAGTTTTAGGATTTTAAAATGAATAGATTTGAGGTGGTTGTTTTGATAGATTCTGGCATTCGTAATATTTATAGACTCACTCCAATGCAGGAAGGTATGTTTTTTCACTCATTATTTGATCAAAACTCAAGTGCATACTTTGAACAAGCAGTATTAACATTACATGGAATTGTTGATCCAGAGTTACTTGAAAAAAGCTTTAACAAGCTGATTGAAAGATATGATGTGTTAAGAACGGTATTTATCTTTAAAGAAGTTGATCAACCCTTACAAGTTGTTTTGGATAAAAGGGAATCTTCCATTTATTACAATGACATCACAAGCTTAATGGAGAAAGACCAAACCGAACAAATAGAGCAATATAAGTTAAGTGAGAAAAAGAAAGGTTTTAATCTTGAGAAAGATATTTTAATTCGAATGGCATTGTTTAAAACGGATGAGGATAAGGTGAAGTTATTTTGGAACTTTCATCATATTATTATGGATGGATGGTGTTTAAGCATTCTTGCAAAAGACCTGTTTCAAATCTACTTTTCACTAAAAAATAGTTCATCCAATCCACTTCCAGAAGTATATCCATATAGTGATTATTTTACATGGTTAGATAAACAGGATCTTGATGGGCTTAAGTATTGGCAGAATGTATTGGAAGGATATGAGCAGCGCGCAACGATACCTGCAAGTAAAAGTGTAATTAAAAAAGATACAAGATATGAACATAAAAAGTATTCATTTAAGTTAAATGAGGGTTTGACAAATAAATTAGAAAAGTTAGCAGTAGTAAATCAAACGACACTAAGTACTGTATTTCAAGGGATTTGGGGTGTGTTACTACAAAAATATAATAATACCGATGATATTGTATTTGGTTCTGTTGTATCGGGCAGACCTCCTGAAGTCAGAGGGATTGAAAGTATGGTGGGATTATTTATAAATACCGTACCTATTCGAATCAAATCTGATGAACATAAGACCTTTAAATCTCTCTTATTTGAATTGAATCAATCTTTACGTATGGCTAATACTTATAGTTATTTGTCTTTAGCAGATATTCAATCTTCATCTACATTAAAAAATGATTTAATACAGCATATTGTTGTATATGAAAATTATCCTATGGAAGAAGTCATCATGAAAGACGTTGATCATCATGATCAAATTACTTTACTGAATAGCGAAATGTCAGAACACACAAACTATGACTTGGAAATTATTGTGTTTCCTGGTGAGCAATTAGAAGTCTGTTTTACTTATAACGGGCAGTTATATGATGATTTATTTCTAAAAAAATTAGAAATACATCTTAAACAGATTATGGAACAGGTGATCAATAATGAACATGTTCTTATCAGCAATATTGAAATGGTATCACAAGAAGAAAAGAAACAAATCTTAGTTGATTTTAATGATACAGATGTTGCATTTCCAATTCAGAAAACAATACATGAGCTCTTTGAGGAACAAGTCCGGTTAAATCCTGATCATACTGCAGTTCTCTTCAAAGAGAAAAAATGGACATATGATGAATTCAACAAAAAGGTTAATAGTTTCGCTAGAGTATTAAGAAATAAGGGCATAGAAAAGAATACGATCGTGGCCATTATGTTAGATCGCTCTTTAGAAATGATGGTGGGCATCATGGGAATTTTGAAAGCAGGTGGAGCGTATATGCCCATCAGTCCTGAATTTCCAATAGATAGAATAAAATTTATGCTTGAAGACAGCAACGCTCCAGTCATACTGACTCATGGAAAATATATGAAGATGATAAGTGAGCTAGTTCACACAGAAAAACTTCAAGTGATGAATTTAGAAGATAGCCATTTGTATCAATTTGAAGATTCCAACTTATCTAATATGAACTCATCAAATGATCTTGCATATATGATTTATACTTCTGGTTCTACAGGGAATCCAAAAGGGGTTTTAATAGAGCATCGTGCACTTATCAATCGACTTCATTGGATGCAAAAAGAATATCCGATAGGAGAAGGAGATGTTGTTTTACAAAAAACTCCATTTGTGTTTGATGTATCAGTATGGGAGTTGTTTTGGTGGAGTATACAAGGAGCTAGTGTATGTTTCTTGGAGCCAGGAGGAGAAAAAGAACCGGATGTGATGATTGAGACGATTGAAAAATATCATATTTCAACTATGCATTTTGTACCTTCTATGCTTAGTGCGTTTTTAGAATATTTAGAAAATATGGATAGTGAAAATCGTAGTTTAAAAAGTCTAAGGCAAGTATTTTCTAGTGGAGAAGCCTTAAAAACTACCCAAGTAGATTCTTTCGTTCATTTACTCTACAAAGAAAATGGTACAGAGTTACATAATTTATATGGACCTACTGAGGCAACTATAGATGTTTCTTATTATGATTGTGTTTCAAATGAAAAGATGAACGTTGTACCTATAGGTAAACCAATAGACAATATACAATTACACATACTTGATAAAAACCTTCATCTCATGCCAATCGGTTTAACGGGTGAACTTCATATTTCAGGTGTAGGGTTAGCGAGGGGATATCTGAACAGAAAGGAGCTTACTGAAGAGAAATTTATAAATAACCCCTTTCATCCTGGCCACAAAATGTATAAAACAGGAGATTTAGCAAGGTGGCTTCCTGACGGTAATATTGAATATTTGGGACGAAATGACCATCAAGTAAAAATTAGAGGTCATAGAGTAGAGCTTGGGGAAATTGAACAACATCTGATCAACCATGAAAGTATTCAGGAAATAGCCGTCATTACTAAAGAGATGAATGAGACCGTTTATTTATGTGCTTATTTCACATCAAAAATAAATCTAAATACAGCATCATTAAGAAGTTATATGAATCAGTGTGTACCTAAGTATATGGTTCCTAGTTATTTTATCCAATTGAAAGAAATGCCTGTTAATAACAACGGTAAATTAGATAGAAAAAAGCTGCCAGTTCCAACACAGCAAATTAAAACTTCTTTTATAGCTCCAAGAAATGTTACTGAGGAAACATTAAAAAACATATGGGAACAAGTATTAGAAATAGAACCCATTAGTATTCATCAAAGCTTTTTTGAATTAGGTGGCCACTCATTAAAAGCCACTGTGTTAGTATCCAAAATCTATCGTGAGATGAATGTAGAAATTAAGGTTAGAGATGTGTTTAGTTATAAAACTATCGCTAAACTTTCAGATCATATCAGTAAGCAAACCAAAAGCAGTATAACACCCATTCCGTCATTGAAAAATAAGCAGTATTACGAAGTGAGCACTGCGCAAAAAAGAATGTTTATACTAAATGAGCTGGAAGGTGAAAACAGTATAGCTTATAATATGCCATCCGCTTTTAAGGTTGAAGGAGATTTTAATGTAAATCACTTTTATCAGCAGATTCGTAGATTAATTGAAAGACATGAAATATTTAGAACGAGTTTTGTAAATGTAAATGGTGAAATTCAACAACAAATTGATACAGATGTGGATGTTAAGTCAGAGTATTTAGATTTAACCCATATACCAAAGGATGAGTATGAACAGGTAATTCAATCATTTATTAAACCTTTTGATTTATCAATGGCTCCACTGTTGCGGGTTAAAGTCATTAAAACAGATGAAAAGCAGCACCTTTTATTATTTGATATGCATCATATTATATCCGATGGCATTTCAGGGAAAATCGTCATTGATGAATTGATTAGGTTGTATGAAGGAAGCGATTTACCTCCATTACTTAACCAATACAAGGATTTTGCAGCTTGGCAAAATGAGCAATTGGAAACGGAAGAGATGAAAGTACAGGAACAATATTGGCTTAACATGTTTAATGATGAAATTCCTGTTATGAATATGCCCATAGATTATAAGAGACCTTCTGTTCAAAGCTTTGTAGGAAAGAAGATTTATTCTGTAACTGGGAATAAGTTGGCTGAAGAGATTAATCTTCTTGCAAATCAAGCTAACACTACTGTGTTCACAGTTTTACTTGCTGCCTATAATGTATTGCTAATGAAATATACTGGACAAAATGATATTGTTGTTGGCTCTCCAGTTGCTGGGCGGAATCATCCTGATTTGCAGCAAATGAACGGGTTATTTGTGAATACTGTAGCACTGAGGAATGTCTTAGATGATAAGAAATCCTTCTTAGATTTTATTCAATACGTATCAGAACGGACTTTGAATGCCATTGAAAATCAAGACTACCCTTTTGAAAAACTAATTGATCAATTAAACATAAACAGAGATACGAGCAGAAATCCATTATTTGACACGATGTTTAGCCTTTTTGAAGCAGAAGAACAAGAAATGACCATAGATGGGCTGCTTTTAAATCCATATCCAGTGGAAGAGAATAGCGCAAAATTTGACCTTATGTTAGATGTATACACTGAACCCTCAAATATAAGATTTGAACTGCAGTATAGTACAGACTTGTATAAAACGGAAACTGCAGAACGATTGTCTAATCATTATCTGATAATTTTAGAAGAACTAGTGAGAAACCCTAATATTCTTCTTTCAGAAATCAGTTTACTTTCTGAAAAAGAGCAGATTCAGATTAAGGAACAATTTAATGGTAAAAAGAGAGATTACGATTTTAGTAAAACAGTTAGTGAACGATTTGAAGAACATGTACGTAATTCAGCTGATAAAACGGCTTTGATTTATAAAAATCAAACAATATCTTATGACCAGTTAAATAAAAAAGCAAATCAAATGGCTAGATATTTGAGAAAAATGGGTATTAAATCCGAGGATATTGTTTCTGTTATGCTGGAGCGGTCACCTCAATTTGTACAGAGTGTATTAGGAATCTGGAAAGCACAGGCAGCTTATGTGCCAATTGATGTATCCTACGGAACTGACAGGAAATTAAACATTTTAAATGATTCCAAGGCTAAAGTTCTCATTACAAATTCTGAATATTTGGAATATGATCTTGAAACTAATGAGAAGATGAAGATTTTATGTCTTGACCAAATACAAGAAGAGATTGATCAAGAAGTACAGGATAACTTAAACCTGGAGATGGATATTCATAATCTAGCCTATATTTTATTTACTTCTGGTTCGACTGGTAAACCAAAAGGCGTCATGATCGAACATATTGGCATGTTAAATCACATATTGGCTGAAGCTGAAGAATTAAACTTAGATTCAAGCTTAGTTTTTGCTCAAAATGCTAGTCCATGTTTTGATATTTCCGTTTGGCAATTTTTTGGTGCTTTATCACTAGGTGGTACAACAGCTATTTATCCAAATGAACTTATATTAGAGGTTGATAAATTTTCTGAACAATTAGTTGCAGATGGAGTAACATTACTGGAAGTGGTTCCTACTTATTTATCTGTTTTATTAGATTATTTTGAGAATGAAAAGCTAGAATTGCCTTCATTATTAAATCTTATGGTGACAGGGGAATCGGTAAAACCTCATTTAGTCAAACGTTGGTTTGCACAGTTTCCGCAAATTAAGTTGGTAAATGCTTATGGTCCAGCAGAAGCATCTGATGATGTCAGCCAATTTATTATGGAAGAATTACCCAAAAAAGATATATCAAATATTTCTATTGGAAAACCAATAGCAAATATGAAAATTTACATCGTAGATGAAGAAATGAATTTATGTCCTATTGGTGTAGTTGGAGAACTTTGTGTGGCTGGAATTGGAGTTGGTAGAGGATATATAAATCATGCTGAGGGTACAGAGCAATCCTTTATGATCAATAAGTTTTCTGATCAATCAAACGAACGTTTATACAAAACAGGAGATATGGCTAGATGGAGATCTGACGGAAACATTGAGTTCATTGGAAGGAAGGACTTTCAGGTAAAAATTCGAGGGTTTCGAATAGAGTTAGAGGAAATCGAGTCCGCTATTTTAGAGCATCATGCTGTTAAAGAAGCAGTAGTGATTACACAAGAAGAAGATGAAAAATATATATGTGCTTACATTGTAGCAAATCCTAATTTTCAACTAATAGAATTGAAAACAGAGCTTAGTGATAAACTTCCAGATTACATGATACCAGCCTATTTTATGTTGATAGAACAGTTGCCTTTACTTGTTAGCGGAAAAATCAATAGAAAATTGTTGCCAACACCAGATAAAACTAGTGGAACAGACAAAGAAATCTTATCACCTGTAAATGAAATAGAAGAAGATCTTGTTTCTGTTTGGAAAGAGGTATTAGGTGTTCAGTTCATAGGAACGGATCACAACTTCTTTGAGCTTGGAGGTGACTCTATTAAAGCGATTCAGATGATTTCTAAATTTAATAGTAAAGGATATTTATTAAAAACTAGAGACTTATTCCAATATCCGGAGATTCATAGACTTGCCAAATGTGTAAGAAAAGAAAGAAAAGAAATAGATCAAAGCGCAGTAGAAGGGAAGGTTGTTTTAAGTCCTATTCAAAAATGGTTTTTTGAGCAGCAATTTACGAACATGAACCATTGGAATCAAGCGGTGATGTTGTTTAAGAGAGATCGATTTGACCTCCATATTCTTGAGAAGGCATTTACTAAAATGATAGAACATCATGATGCACTAAGAATGGTTTATTATCGTGATGATAATGGGGAAACAGTACAATTTAATCGTGATATAGGAGAAAGGATGTTTGATTTAACAGTTGCAGATATATCTGAACAAACCAATAGGGAATTAATGAACACTATTTATCAAATTCAAAGCAGTATAGATTTAGAACAAGGTCCACTTGTAAAGCTTGGGGTATTAAAGGCTAAGGACGGCGATCACTTATTGATTGCTATCCATCATCTGATTATTGATGGTGTATCATGGAGAATTTTGTTTGAAGATCTTTTAACTGCATACCAGCAAATGAGTCAAAATGTTTCTATTCAATTACCTAGTAAAACGGATTCCTATCTAAATTGGACAAGTTCATTAATGAATTATGCAAATAGCAAAGAGATGTTGGAAGAATTAACTTATTGGAGAGAAGTTGAGGATAATGCATTCTTTGCTATTCCTAAAGATAAAGAAGATCTTGAAATTAGTGCTAAGTATAATCAAACTTATCAATTTAAACTTTCTAAACAACAAACTAGTGAACTTTTAACTAGTGTTCATGCCACATATAACACAGAAATAAATGATATTTTATTATGTGCATTAGGGATCGCAGTTAAAAATTGGACAGGGGAAAATCAAGTATGTATCCATTTGGAGGGGCATGGAAGAGAAGAGATTATCAAAGATATGGATATTAGTAGAACGATGGGTTGGTTTACTTCTACTTATCCTGTAGTTCTCGATATGGATAACTCTGAAGATTTATCATACCAAATTAAGCATTTAAAAGAACATTTAAGACGAATTCCAAATAAAGGTATTGGATATGGAATTTTAAAATATTTGACTTCTGAGAATTACAAAAAGGATATCACTTTTGACTCTACACCAGAAATCAATTTTAATTACTTAGGTCAGTTTGATACTGATTTAAATACAGAGTTATTTGAAGGTTCTGAATTATCCTGTGGTCAGATGGTAAGTCCTAATTCTAATAGGGAAGTCCCTCTTGACATCAATGGTTTAGTAGAAGAGGAAATGCTGAAGATGGAGATTACCTATAATGCAAATGAATTTAAGGAAACAACAATTAAAAGTTTTGGAAATTTCTTTAAACAAAGTTTATCTGATATTATACAACATTGCATAACAAAGGAATCTAAAGAAATCACCCCTTCAGACGTAGGGGGAGAGGATCTTTCTATTGAAGATCTTGAGGCAATTTCAGCATTTTATGAAAGCTAAAATGAACAGGAGTGGTAAACATGAGTACTAAATTGGAAATAAAAAGTGTTTATAATTTAAGTCCAATGCAAGAAGGTATGCTGTTTCATTCTTTATTAAACCCTGATTCCCCTGCTTATTATGAACAGCTTTCTTGTACCATTAACGGAACAATCAATGTACAAATTTTAGAACAAAGCTTTAATCTGCTCATTGAAAAATACGATATTTTAAGAACAAATTTCATGTATGAAAATATTCAAAAACCAAAACAAATCGTATTTAAAAAAAGAAAAATCAACATTACTTTTAAAGACATTTCTCATATGGATGAATTGCAACAGAAAAATGAAATTGATCATTATAAAAAGAATGATAAAAATAAGAGTTTCAACCTCTCAAGAGACTTCCTGCTCAGGATGTCAGTATTTAAAAAATCAGAACGTGAGTATGTGCTGATATGGAGCTATCATCATATTTTGATGGATGGTTGGGGTTTACAAACGATAGTACAAGAAATTTTTGAGACGTATCATCAATTAAAACGAAATTTGCCGGTTGTTTTGGAAGATGTACCTGTTTATTCAGATTATATTAAATGGTTAGATCAACAGGATCATGATCAAGCACGTTTATTTTGGAATAGTTATCTTAAAAACTATGATACAAAAGCAATGTTGCCAAAGAACAATGTTGATCATAAACAGGAGTTATACCATCAGGAAGAAACGATAATTAAATTGGACAAAATCAGAACCGAAAAATTACAAAACATAGCAAAAAAATACAAAGTAACTTTAAATGTATTACTCCAGGCATCATGGGGTATCTTATTGAGCCAATATAACAATACAAGAGACGTTGTGTTTGGAATGGTTACATCTGGAAGACCTGCGGAGATAGAAAATATAGAAAAAATGATAGGGTTATTTATCAATACAATTCCTGTAAGAATTAACTATAAAAATAAAAGTACTTTTGATCAATTAATTAAACAAATACAAGAAACATCCATTGAAAAGAAAAATGTTGATTTTTTCCCACTTGCCGAAATTCAGTCTGGTTCCTCTTTAAAACAAGATTTAATAGATCATATTTTTTGGTTTCAAAATTTTGAAGATGAGTCTTTAAACTCCGTTGATCATGAAGAATTTCAAATTGTAGATTATGAGGATTTTGAGCAAACAAACTATGATTTTAATGTTGTTTTTATGCATAAGGCTAGTTTAGAGATGAAGTTTAAATATAATGCTGTTGTATATAACAAACGCACTATCGATCGTATAGGAAATCATTTCAAAAATATAATTTCTGCGATTAGTGAAAATCCAGAGGTTGGAATCCAGAGTATTCAATTGGTAACTAAAGATGAATTAAAACAAATGACAGATGAATTCAACAACACTTCTATGAAATATCAGCATCACAAATTGATACATCAACTATTTGAAGAACAGGTAAAACGAGATGAAAACAAAATTGCCGCTGTATGCGGTGACCAAAAGATCACATATGGGAAGTTAAATGAAAAAGCCAATCAACTTGCTAATACACTTCGTTCACATGGGGTGAATTCAGGAAGTTTAGTGGGAATAATGCTACATCGTTCAATAGATATGTTCGTAGGCATACTTGGTGTACTTAAGGCGGGAGGTGCATATTTACCAATAGATCCAGAACATCCTTCACAAAGAATACAATATATGCTAAAGGATGCACAGGCAGAAATAATACTTTTACATCCTCGTTTTAAGGAATCGATTAATACAGGAACTAAAATTTTATATTATGAGGATCGTTTATTTACTGGTGAGTCTAATAATCTTGTGCCTGTGAATAGTTCAAAGGATCTTGCATATACGATTTACACCTCCGGTTCAACGGGCAAACCAAAAGGAGTAATGATTTCACATCAAGCTATTCATAACTTTATAGAAGCGATGTGCGCTGAAATTCCATTTAGATCGAATAAAACAATACTGGCGTTGACGACAATATCTTTTGATATTTTTGTGTTGGAAACGATCTTGCCTTTAGTAAAAGGTTTAAAAGTTGTGATTGCAGATGAGTATGAACAAATGGATCCAATAGCTTTGAATCAACTGATTGTTGATCAAGCTGTTGATATGATTCAGATCACTCCTTCAAGACTGAAAATGTTGATCACGCAGGATCCAAAAATGATTTTCTTGGAACAAGTTAAGGAAATCATGATTGGAGGAGAAGCTTTACCTGTTCATTTACTTGAAACTATAAAGCAATTCTCCAATTTAAAAATATTTAATATGTATGGACCAACAGAAACAACCGTGTGGTCTTGTGTAAGCAATCTAACAGAAAAATCAAAAGTCGATATTGGTAAACCTATTGCAAACACACAGGTTTATATCTTAGATGAGAATAATCAATGTAAACCAATGGGTATACCTGGGGAATTATGCATTTCAGGTGATGGGCTTGCACTAGGCTATTTAAACAAAGAACAATTAACCGCTGAAAAATTTACGGATCATCCTTTTATAAAAGGTCAGAAAATATATCACACTGGTGATTTAGCCAAGTGGGATGATGATGGGACGATTGAATATATGGGAAGGACGGACTTCCAAGTTAAAATTCGAGGTTATCGTATTGAACTTGAGGAGATTGAAACCGTTATTTTAAACAATAAATTAGTGCAGGAAGTTGTAGTAATAGGCAAAGAAGACACCTATGGTAATCAATACTTGTGTGCTTATTATGTATCTAAAGAAAATATTCCAAAAGAAACTTTAATGAATGACCTTGTAAAAGAACTTCCGGATTACATGATTCCATCCCATTTTATATGTTTGGATCATCTCCCGTTGAATCAAAATGGGAAAGTGGATCGTAAAGCATTGCCTGAACCAGATCTATTGGTAAACTCAAAGGAAATTTATGTTGAACCACAGCTTTCAACTGAAAAGAAATTAGCACAGATTTGGGAAGAGATATTGGGTGTTTCCAAGGTGGGTCTAAACGATCATTTCTTCCACTTAGGTGGCCACTCTTTAAAGTCCATTACTTTGTATACGAGAATGAATAAAGAATTCAATTCAAATTTTCCTTTAAAAGAAATATTTAAGACTCCTAGATTGAGAGATATGGCAAATCGAATTATGTTTGCTGGAAAGAAAGTTTACGATTCAATAGAACCAGCAGCTAAAGCAGACTACTATGCTGTTTCATCGGCTCAAAAGAGATTGATGATTATAAACCAAATTGAAGGTTACAATACGGCTTATAATATGCCGTTTGTATTAAAGCTTGAAGGGGATTTAAACACAGAAAAATTGAGGAAAGTCTTTAAAGCCTTAATTCAAAGGCATGAAACCTTTAGAACATCTTTTAAGCTGAAAAATGAAGAACCTATACAAAAAATAAAGAATGAAGTGATTTTTGAAATAGAACAATTCAATATTCAAAACTATGAACAACTAGAATATGTATTGGATCGTTTTATTGCCCCTTTTGACCTGCAACAAGCACCACTGCTTCGAGTATGTCTTGCTAGAGTTGGAAAAAATACTAACTATTTGATAGGGGATATGCACCATATTATTTCTGATGGAACATCCATAGGTTTGCTTGTACATGAATTCAGCACGTTATATAACAATGAAGAACTAGATGAATTATCGATACAATATAAAGATTTTTCCGCATGGCAAAATCAAAGAATGGAATCATTAAATGAGCAGAGAAAATATTGGGTTGAACAATTTTCTGGAGAAATCCCAGTATTAAATATGCCTACAGATTTTCCAAGACCTCAAATTCAAACCTTTGAAGGGGATCGTTTATCCATTCGTTTGGATCATGAAATGATTTCCAACTTAAATAAAATGTGTTCTGATACAGAAACCACATTAAATATGATGATGTTAACCGCTTATTACATTTTATTATCTAAGTATACAAGACAAGATGATATCGTTGTAGGTTCGCCTATTAGTGGAAGATCTCATGCGGATTTAGAAAATATGATGGGGATGTTCGTAGGAACATTACCACTAAGAAATTACCCAAAGGGTGAAAAAACGTTCAAGGAATTTCTTAATGAAGTAAAAGATAACATATTGCATGCGCTAGAAAACCAAGAATATCAATATGAGCAATTGATAGAACAATTAGATATTGAAAGAGATCTAAGTAGAAATCCATTATTTGATACGATGTTTGCCGTGCAAAATATAGAGAATACTCCATTGAAAATGGAAGGTTTACAAGTAGAAGCAGTACAGATTGACTCTAAAACGTCTAAATTTGACCTAACTTTTACTGTAGAAGAAGATGAAGCAGGAATTTTATTAGAGGTAGAGTATGCTACAAAACTGTTTAAAAAAGAAACAATAGAAAGGTTGGCCAATCATTATCTTCATATTTTACATGTAGTTATTCGTGATTTAGAGATTAACATATCAGAAATTGATATGTTGTCAAGTGAAGAGAAAAATCAGATCTTCAATCAATTTAATGATACAACGAAAGAATACCCTAAAGATAAAACAATTCAACAATGTTTTGAAGAACAAGTAAAAAGAAATCCAAATTCAATAGCCATGGTAAGTGAAGATATAAAGCTGACTTATAAAGAACTAAATGAGAAAGCAAATCACCTTGCGCTTTTATTAAGAAAAGAAGGTGTAAAAGCGGATAGCATCGTTGCGATTATGCAAGAGCGTTCTATGGAATTAGTAATCGCTATGTTAGCAACCCTCAAAGCTGGAGGAGCATATCTACCTATTGATCCAGAATACCCTGTGGAGAGAGTGGAGTATATATTACAGGATAGTGAAGCAGAAATATTACTTACTCAAACACCTTACACAAGTAAAATGAATCCAAATTTAAAAATGTTCGAACTTGAACAACCAGAGAAGATGAAAAGTGAAGCGGATAATCTTGAGATTCAAAATAGGGTAGATCATTTATCTTATATCATCTATACGTCCGGTTCTACAGGAAAACCTAAAGGTGTGATGGTAGAGCATCAAAACGTGGTTCGATTAGTTAAAAATACGAATTATGTATCTTTTGATGAAGGCGATCGAATTTTACAAATTGGAGCACAGGTTTTTGATGCATGTACTTTTGAGATTTGGGGTGCACTCTTAAATGGTTTGGAGCTTTACATCGTTGACCAATTTACAATATTAAGTCCAAATAAATTAGAAGAAGCTTTTAAAAAGTACAAAATTACAACGATATTTTTAACCTCTCCTTTTTTCACTCAGTTGTCTCAGTATAAACCAGAGATGTTTGCTGGGATAAAAACCCTACTAGTCGGAGGGGATGTTATATCACCTAAAAATATGAATGAAGTGCGAAAGAAATGTCCAGGTTTGCAATGGGTACATGTTTACGGACCTACAGAAAATACGACCTTTTCTACTTACTTTAATGTTGATGAAGACTATGATGTGAATATTCCTATAGGTTTTCCAATTCATAACTCTACTTCTTATATCGTAGATCAAAATGGGAAACTTGTACCAATAGGTGTACCTGGTGAAATCTGGGTTGGTGGGGACGGTGTAGCAAGAGGATATAAAAACCTTGAAGAGCTAACATCAACACAGTTTATTGTAGACCCATTTGCCCCAGAAGGAAAAATATATCGAACAGGAGATATGGCAAAGTGGTTGCCAGATGGAAGTATTGAATTTATTGGTAGAATTGATAAACAAGTTAAAATTAGGGGGTTTCGAGTAGAAGTTGGTGAGATTGAAAGTCAAATTTTGACTCATCCTAATATAAAAGAAACGGTTGTAGTTGTATATGAACAAAATCAAAGCAAACCCTTATGTGCTTATCTCGTTTTAGAAAAAGAACTTTCCCTATTAGAAGTAAAAGAATATTTAAAAGAAAGATTGCCGGAATATATGGTTCCTTCTAGTTTTGTATTTATGGATAAACTTCCTTTAAATCCAAATGGCAAGATTGATCGAAAAGCATTACCAGAACCTAAGTTAAACATTGAGCAAGAAATTATTCCACCAACAACAGAATTGGAAGAAATATTGGTTGAAATTTGGGAAAAAGTCTTGGGAGTAGAGCCGATTGGCACTCACCATAATTTCTTTGAGCTTGGTGGTGATTCCATTAAAGCAATCCAGATGGTATCTAAATTAAATAGCCAGGGTTATACTGTGACGGTTAAGGACTTATTTCAGAATCCTGAAATTATAAAACTTAGTAAATATGTACAACTAGATAAGAGAGAAGCTAATCAAGCTATCGTTGAAAATGATGTGGAATTAAGTCCTATTCAAAAATGGTTTTTTGACAGTGACTTTACTGACAAACACCACTTTAATCAGGCAGTAATGCTGTACAGAAAAGATGGTTTTGAAGTTGAAACACTTCAGAAGGCATTTACAAACATTATCCAGCATCATGATGCTTTACGAATGGTTTATCCTAATCATGAAGGAAAGTTAAAACAATATAATCGAGGTTTGGAAGGTCCTTTATTTGATCTTACTGTAGAAGAACTTTCAGAGAATGTCGAATATGAACATCATATTGCAAAAACGGTTGAGAGAATTCATCATAGCATCAATTTAGGACAAGGCCCACTAGTAAAACTAGGTTTGTTTAAAACAAATGAAGGTGATCATTTACTTATCGTCATACATCATTTAGTCATCGATGGTGTATCATGGAGGATTTTATTTGAAGACCTTACTTCAACATATATGCAGCTGAAGAGGAATGAAACGATCCAATTGCCTAAAAAAACAGATTCATATTTAAAATGGTCAAATGAATTGAAAAAGATTGCAAATGAAATCAAGTTTTTGAAAAAAGAAAAAGCATATTGGAATAAGATTGAATCTTCTAATATTATCCCTATTCCTAAAGATAACGAACAAGTAGAAAGAAAAGGAATAGATAGTCAAACATATAAATTCCAACTGTCAGTAGAAGAAACTACTAAATTGTTAACTAATGTACACAAAGCATATAACACAGAGATGAACGATATTTTGTTATGTGCGCTGGGTCTATCATTAAAGAAATGGACAGGAGAGAATCAATTCATGATCAGCTTAGAAGGTCATGGAAGGGAAGAAGTTATAAAAGATATCAATATCGGAAGAACGATAGGCTGGTTTACGTCTATTTATCCAGTTCGATTAAATATGAAATACTCAACAAATCTTTCTAATCAAATCAAACATCTGAAAGAAAAATTAAGGCAAATTCCTAATAAGGGAATAGGGTATGGAATGATAAAATATTTGACATCAGATGATTTGAAAACAAAGATAAGCTCTGGAATCAACCCTGAAATAAGCTTTAATTACCTAGGACAATTTGATACAGATGTGAATACAGTGTCATTTGAAAGTTCCCCGCTCTCAGTTGGTGAAGAGGTGAGTACAAATTCAGAAAGACAGTATGTACTAGATATTATTAGCTCTGTGGAGAATGGAATGTTAAATGTATCCATTACGTATGATGTAAATGAATATAAAAGCGATACAATGATTCAGTTTGCTTCTTACATGCAAGAGAGTCTGGATCATATTATACAACACTGTGTGAATAAAGGGTTTAAGGAAATCACACCTTCTGATGTGGGGGCAAAGGATCTTTCTATTCATGGATTTGAATCCTTGCCAATTGAGAAATCAGAAATAAAGCGTATTTATAATTTAAGTCCAATGCAAGAAGGAATGTTATTTCATTCTTTATTGAATCCTGAATCATCCGCTTATTTTGAACAATTATCCAGCACGATAAGAGGAAAAATTGATATAGATGTTTTAGAAAAGAGTTTTCATTTTCTAGTTGAAAAATACGATATTCTTCGTACAAACTTTATGCACTCAAATTTAAAAAGACCTAAACAAGTTGTATTCAAAAACAAAAAACTAAAGATCCAATTTAAAGATTTCTCTCATTTAAAACAACTTGAAATCCAAAATGAAATACGGAAATTTAAAATTAAAGATAAAGAATATATCTTTGATTTAACGAAAGATGATCTTTTTAGAATGTCAGTTTTAAAAATAACAGACGATCAATTTGAGGTGATTTGGAGTTTTCATCATATTTTGATGGATGGTTGGTGTTTACAGCCAATTACACAAGAACTATTTGAAATTTATCATAAACTGAAACACAACGATTCTATTGTAATTGGAGATACCCCTTCATATTCAAATTATATTGAATGGTTGGATGAGCAGGATTATGAAGAAGCAAAAACGTTCTGGGAGCAATACCTTTCAAATTATGAGATGAAAGCAACGTTACCGACATCTCATATGAACAATGATATAAAGCCATATAAACAAGTAAATAAAGTGGTGAAATTTAGCAGAGAGACTACACAAAAATTAGAGAAAATAGCTAAAGATTATCACATCACATTAAACACTATTTTTCAAACTGCTTGGGGTATATTGCTCAGCAAGTATAACCATACAAATGACGTAGTTTTTGGTATGGTGACTTCTGGAAGACCTGCTGAAATTAAAAATGTTGATAAGATGATAGGTCTATTTATCAATACGATTCCTATCAGAATAAAAGTAGAAAGCAAGCAATCTTTTTCAGATTTAATCACTCATATTCATCAAGATTCTATTCTAAAGCAGAATGTTGGATTTTTTCCATTAGCTGAAATTCAATCTTTATCGTCATTAAAACAAGATTTAATAGATCATTTATTTGCTTTTCAAAATTTTGGAGATCAATCTACCTCTACAATTACAAATAATGGTTTTGAAATCTTGAAAACAGAAGAGTTTGAACAAACTAATTATGATTTTAATATTATGGTTATTCCAAATGAACAATTAGAAGTGAGGTTTAAATATAATGCCTCTGTTTATGAACAGCAAATGATTGATGATATTTCAGTACATTATCACAATATCCTTCAAATTATAACGGATGAACCTAATATTTTAATCAAAGACATTGAAATATTATCTGATAAAGAAAAAGACTTAATTTTAGTTGATTTTAACCATACTAAACATCATTATCCTAAAGATAAAACGATACAAATGCTGTTTGAAGAGCAGGCACAAAAACATCCAGACCACATAGCAGTTGTTTGCGAGGATGTAAAACTAACTTATGCTGAGTTAAATGAAAAAGCCAATCATCTTGCCAACAGATTAAAGAAAGAAGGAGTAAAAGCTGACACCGTTGTTGCTATGATGCAAGAACGATCTATTGAATTGATCATAGGAATGTTAGCCGTCCTCAAAGCGGGAGGTGCATATTTGCCAATTGATCCAGACTATCCATCAGAAAGAGTAGAGTACTTATTAGCTGATAGTGAAGCGGATATTTTGTTAACTAAAACGGCATACTTGCATAAGGTGAATAAAAACATAACAGTGATCGAACTGGAAAAAGCTCAGCATATGGAAAGTGAAGTTAATAATTTATCAATTGAGTATAAAGCATCTCACTTGGCTTATATGATGTATACATCAGGTTCTACTGGGAAACCAAAAGGTGTCATGGTTGAACAGCAAAATGTTGTGAGATTAGTGAAAAACACAAATTATGTCACCTTTGCTGAAGGAGATCGAATCTTACAGACAGGGGCTGAAGTATTTGATGCTTGTACATTTGAAATATGGGGTGCACTTCTAAATGGATTAGAACTTTATGTAGTGGACAAATATACCATACTAAGTCCTGAGAAATTAGAAAAAACAATGAAAGAGAACAAAATTACAACGATGTGGTTAACATCTCCATTGTTTAATCAACTATCCCTACAAAAATCGAATATGTTTGACCAATTAAATACTTTAATTGTTGGTGGAGATGTATTAACACCAAAAAGGATTAATGATGTTAAGAAACATTGTCCAAATCTTACTGTTGTAAATGGGTACGGACCAACAGAAAATACAACGTTCTCATGCTGTTATGCAATTCATAAAACCCATGAATCCAATATTCCTATTGGTCAACCCATTCATAATTCAACCGCTTATATTGTTGATCCTTTTGGAAAGCTTGCACCTGTAGGTGTACCTGGAGAGCTTTGGGTTGGTGGAGATGGAGTGGCAAGAGGTTACAAAAATCTTGATACGTTAACCTCAGAAAAATTTATTTCTAACCCGTTTGTTATAGATAAACAGAGATGTTATCGAACTGGTGATTTAGCAAGGTGGTTGCCTGATGGAAATATTGAGTACATTGGTAGAATGGACAATCAATTAAAAATTAGAGGATTTAGGGTAGAGGTCGGTGAGATTGAGAGACAGATCTTAAAAAATAAAGATGTAAAGGAATCCGTAGTCATACCAAAAGAGCATAACCAGATGAAATATTTATGTGCTTATATCGTTACAGACAAAGTACTATCTGTTCAAGAAATGAAAATGTTTCTAGAGAGTAAACTCCCAGATTATATGATTCCATCTGCGTATGTGTTCATGGATAAATTCCCATTAAACCAAAACGGAAAAGTGGATCGGAAAGTACTTCCTGAACCTGACTTTGTAACAAGTACAGATGTTGATTATGTTCAGCCAAGAAATGAAATTGAAAAGCAGATTTTGGATATATGGTGTGGATTGTTAAATGTAGAACGAATTAGTATACATGATGATTTCTTTGAAATAGGAGGTCATTCATTAAAGGCGATTCAATTGGTATCAGAATTGGCACAGTTAGGTTATAACATTCGAATTAATGATGTATTTACATATCAGACGCCTGAAAAACTAGCTAAACTTATTTACTTAAACGATAAAAAACAGAACGTTTATATTGATGATATTTATCGAGCAGAAGAATTTATCAATAAAAAATTAAATATCAAAAGTCAACTTCATCAATTTGATGTGGATGATAATGACAAACCAGTGATTGTCCTTTTTGTAGAAGGATTAAACGAAGAATTGATGAACCAAATTGTTTCTTTAGTTGATGAGAGTGTAGATGACAAAATAAAACCACACTATATCGTTGAATGGATAGAGTTAATCCATGACTTAAAAATGAGTCGAGAAGATTTTGATAAAGTTATACGTAGTAAACAATTGTCTTCCCATATGATGCTAGATGAAATATTAAAGGAAATTGAAACAAGGCACTCGCATTTGGAACGGGATTTAATCAATAGAAAAGTTATAGATACTTATCAAGTGTCACCTTCTCAAAAGTACCATCTAGAACAGAAAGATTTTTCAGGAACAGCGATTAAATGGGATAAGTACCTCCATAAAGATGTGTTAGATAAGGCATTTTTACATCTTTTATCATCAGAAAGTACAATGAGGAGCATACTTGAAAAAGATGCAGGTATATATTATTGGAAAGAACATGAACCTGTTTCAGAAGCACATATTCCTTTTGTAGATTTGTCTTCATACGATAAAAACACAACAAAGAAAATCATTAATTTTATCATGGATAAATACTTTTTGAAGGAATATAAAATGGAGCATTCATTGTTGTTTAGAGCGTGTTTAATAAAAGAAAACCTTAGGGATCATGTGTTGTTGTTGCCTTTTTCTCATGTTGTTTTTGATTATATGAGCAGTGAAATTATTAAAAATAAACTAAATCACTATTACCAAAAAATATCGTTAGGGCAAAGTGTCAAGATTGAACAAAATAATCGATTTAAAACTTTTATCCAGCAAATACAAAAAGGACCACAATCTATGAATGATCAACAAATCATGGATGAATTTAAACTAAAAGAATTTGAAAGATTAAGTACTCAAATTGAATCAAAAGTGAAACAAAATGATAGATCTAAATACAGTGTTGTTGATTTTGAAACGAGGATTACAAACGGTTCTTGGCAGATGAATTCCGAAGAGATATGGGAATTAAGCTTGGATATTTTATGTAACTATTTCCAATCTTATTTTGAAATATCTAAAGTTCCACTTTGGGTAACAAATTATGGAAGGCGGTTTGGTTCAGAAACTTATTTTAATACGATTGGAGAATTTATCGATTATATCCCTATTTTAGTGAATGGTGAAGCTAGTGTTAATGATAATGCTCAACAAATAAAAGAGAAATTGAAATGGGTACCTGAAAAAAATATTCACTTTGCTAATTTAATGTATAACGATGAAATGAAAAAAGATTATCCAATATCAAACGAACTGTTATTTAAATCATTTAAACAAATTCCAATTAACTTTAATTACTTAGGTGAACTAAAAGTAGAAGATGACGGTTTAAGAGATTTAGATACAGGACATATTAACAGTGAAAATCGTTCAAGAATTATTAACATGATTTCGTATGATCACGAAAAATTGTACATTTCTATCATATTGCCATATATTGTTGATCAAAATATAGCATTGAAACAATTGCAAAAAGCAGCTATTCGGCACTTAACAAAAAAAGGCTATAACATAAACACTAATTATTAAAAGATATTTTAGAAGGGAAAAGAGAATATGTCAGATACTAGAAATATCGTTTTAATTAGTATTAGCCGTTTAATATCTGAGCTAGGTTCCGTAGCATTAAGGTTTGCTCTTAGCTTATATATTTTAGACATTACTGGTTCACCTTTAATGTTTGGCTTTGTATTTGGATTTACCTATATACCAGGTGTCCTTGTAAACTTGTTTGCAGGAGTGCTTATTGATAGGAGTAATAAGAAAAAAATCTTAATAGCTACGGATCTATTAAGTGGTATAACCACCATATTATTTCTAGTTTTGTTTTTATTTCAACCAGCCAATATAGCATTATTAATTTGTTATGTTATTATTCTATACTCGTTTCAAGCTGTATTTTTACTAGCTATGAATGCATCTATCCCTGAACTCGTTTCTAAGAATCGAGTGATGGCAGTAAATTCTAATATTCAGAGTATTAGCACTTTATTAAGTATTGTAGGATTATTTGTTGGTGCCTTTGCTTATGGGGCTTTTGGAATTGAAATGGTGTTTCTTATTGACGGTATTTCATTTATTTTATCAGGCATCATTAATGTGTTTTTTGTATTTAGAAAAAAGTCAGAGGAGTTTTTGCAAAACAGTACTTACTGGGAAAGTATGAAAGAAGTTTATCAATATATCAAAGATCGCAACGAGTTAAAATATTTGCTAGGCATTTTTCTTGTCATTAATTTTATGTTTATACCAATCGTAACGCTAGTGATGCCTTATATTATGCGTGAAATCTATGAAATGTCTGAATTTTATATAGCTTTAATAGAGGGGGCATTAGGTTTTGGTCTTATCGTTGGGGCATTATTAGTGGCGATCAAAAAAATAGGTCAGTTTGTTATTAACAAAATATTTATACTATTTCAACTATTAGCGTTTATGACAGTGTTATGGATTTTCCCAGAGATACCTTATATATCAATTGAATCTTCATTGGTCATTTTGCTAGGATATATGATTATTTTAACATTTATGGGGATGTTTAATGCTATGGCTAACATTCCTATGGTGTCTTATGTGCAAATTTATATTCCAGAGAAAATGAGAGCAAGTTTTTTTGGAATTGTTACAACAGTAGCTACAATGAGTGTACCAGTGGGTCTATGGATATATGGAGCCGTATTAGAGATGGTCAGTTGGACATATTTAACGACGATTTCAGGTGTCACTTTAATCATCATTGGTTTTATAGCACATCGAAATAAGGAACTAAGAGAATTTTTTAGTAGAGAGCAGGATGATGACAAAGATAATATGGAACTTAATTCGATAGAAGTTATTGAATCTAACTAAATAAATTTAACTATAAATAATAAAAATAGAGAGGAAGATAAACTAATGAATATTTTTGAAAAAATAGAGTCAAATGTAAGGTCTTATTGCAGAAACTATCCTGTCGTTTTTGATAAAGCAAAAGGGGAAATATTATATGCTAAAACAGGGGAAAGTTACATTGATTTTTTAGCAGGTGCAGGTGCATTAAATTACGGACATAATCATGATTACATGAAGGGCAAAATGATAGATTATATTACTTCAGATAAAATTATGCATGGTTTAGATTTATATACTAGTGCTAAAGAGGATTTCATATCTGCATTTCATGAAAAAATATTAAGTCCACGTCAATTAAATTACAAGATTCAATTTAGTGGACCAACAGGTGCGAATGCAGTAGAAGCAGCATTAAAGTTGGCTAGAAAATTCAAAAAACGTACAGGAATTTTTGCATTAATGGGAAGTTTCCACGGTATGACATTAGGAAGTTTATCAATTTCAAGTAATAAATCAAATAGAGCAGGTGCAGGACTAGATTTAGATGGTGTTACCTTTATTCCATTCAATCATGGTCCATTTGGAAATATGGATACGATAAAATATATGGAATATATTTTGAATGATACGCATTCAGGAATTGAAAAACCAGCCGCAATGATTATTGAAACTGTTCAAGCTGAGGGAGGAGTAAATGTTGCGGACATAGAGTGGTTGAGAAAATTAAGAAAATTATGTGATGAACATGATATTCTGCTCATTTGTGATGATATACAGGTTGGTTGTTTACGAACAGGTTCATTTTTTTCATTTGAAAGAGCCGACATCATACCAGATATCGTTGTTTTATCAAAATCTATTAGTGGATATGGACTGCCTATGTCATTAGTATTGATCAGACCCGAGTTAGATATTTGGAAACCAGGAGAACATAATGGGACTTTCCGAGGGAACCAATTGGCATTTATTGCTGCCAAAGCAGCTTTGGAGATCATTGAAGAAGAAAAGTTAGAAGAAGAAGTAAAAAGAAAGGAATATTTTATTAAACAGTTTCTCGAAAGAGAAATAAAACCAATAGATTCTTCTATTGATATTAGAGGAATTGGAATGATATGGGGAATTGATTTATCAGGACTTAAAAACAACAATATTACCAGTGGTGTGATCAAGGATTGTTTTGAACATGGATTGATCATAGAGAGTGCAGGAAGAAATGATCATGTCATTAAAATTTTACCACCTTTAACGATAGGAATAGAAAACTTAAATGAAGGATGTAATATTTTAAAACAAAGTTTGTTAAAAGCAATTAAAAATGCAAATGAAACATCGAATACTTCTTTTTCAACAAATATAATCTAGCTATTAAAATTGTTAATTTATTTCATAAATAGAAATAAATAAAATATAATTTGTATATGGAACTAATTTTATAATGATAGGTGGAAAAAAATGATATGAAAAAGATCATACTGTTATCAATTTTTATTATTGGGGTTATCGGTGTTGCAAATCTGTATTGGTTTTATCAAGGAGATTCAGAGCTTAATTTAGTAGATTTCGAAGTTAATAAATCACTCTCTGTTGCAAATGTTGATCATGTCCAAATTATTTCACCAGTAGGAACAGTTCAAATTGTTCAGTCTGAAGGAGATCAAATTCAGGTTAAAATGAAAGGAAAAACAACTAAAAAGACAGAAAATAATTATGAATTAGATATTCAGGAATCTGACGGTCAAGCCTCTATAGAGGTTAAAAAAACAAAAGGGAATTTATTTGACTTGTATACCGAATACGATTTAATCGTAAAAGTACCAGAAACAGAGTTTACACAATTTCAAGTACATACGGAGTCTGCCAGTGTTGAAATGAATAATGTATCATCTAATAAATATGTATTAAAAACAGTAACTGGAGATATGAATATAAATGTAGTTCAAGGATCTTTCGATATTAGGACAGACACAGGTGAAATCTTATTGGAATTAGAACAGATTATTGATGATATTGTTGGAAAATCGGTTACTGGTGATATTATAATAAAATCACAACAACCTCCCGAAGCATTACAAATTGATTTTGATACGGATACTGGAGAAGAAGTCATTAACATACCCAGTTATATAACAGGGAAAGGGCCTATCATTAAACTTTCGTCAAACACAGGTGATTTGGAATTAGTAAGTAAATAATAATTGTTCAGGTGTATAACGAACCAACCATTGTTGTTAAAATAATGGTTGGTTTTTTTTTATAAAAAAAATTGTACTTCTTTTACTTACTAATCTTTTAAATATATTAAATAAATGTTGTTATTTTAAAGTTTCTATTGTTTTTTTATAAAAGCTTCTTTGTAATCTTACTTGTTATTCGTTATAATAAGCTTCGTTGTGCTGAAGTATACTCACCTATATTGGCTATCCCCAGATAGGAAGGAAAGAGTTATGTTGCAATTTGAAACAGCAGCGGAATGGCTCCGTGACTTTGGCGTCTGGGCTGTTCTAATAAGTATTTTCATTAATATTGTCATTGGTATTGTTGGATTGTTGCCATCCCTTTTTTTGTCAGGTGCAAATGTGGTTGTTTTTGGTCCTCTTTATGGATTTTTTATATCGATTATTGGAGAAACATTTGGAGCAGGGGCAGCCTATTTAGTATATCGTTGGGGATTAAAAAAGTGGAAAGGGGATTCACTTTCTTGGAAATGGGTAAAGAAGTTGCAAGGAATCACTAGGAAGAAACAAGCGATTGTTTTATTATCAGCTAGGCTTGCACCAATGGTACCCTCAGGAGCTGCTACCTTTGGGGCTGCTGCTGCTCAAATGAGATTTTTAGATTTCTTGTTAGTGACCCTAATGGGTAAAGTACCTACCATATGGATTGAATCGATGATTGGGTATGATTTATTTTATATTCAAGAACGTTATGTAAATTTGATTATTACGTTAAGTATGATCTTAATCATTTATCTTGTATTAAAAACAAAGTATAAATGAAATGACTACAACCCATTTTTTAAATGATGATAGGACTATGATATTTTTATATGGGATAGATTATACTTTTAATTGTTAATCTTTTATAATAAAACATATCAAATTAACTATCAGTTTAAAGCTTTATTGCATTTTTGTATAAACGCTTCTAAATAAATAGTTGTAATCTTATTTATTATTCGTTATAATAAGCTTCAATTGTACAATCTAATATAAAGGCAAAAGACGTTGAAGGAAAGAGTAAGCGAAGGATACGCCATACAGGGAGGGCAAGTCACTGACTGAAAGCATGCCTTGGAAGTTGTCGCTGAAGTTCACTCTGGAGTCGAACTTTGAAAAGTGAAGCGGTCAAGACCCGGGTCGAATGTTTTTGAAAAATGACTGTTTCATGAAAATTAGTTACCGGTTTCTATACCGTTATCATGTTTAAGTGAAAAGCATAGATATGATTGATAATGCTTTTAATTAGGGTGGTACCGCGGTCTTTCGTCCCTTGAGGATGAAAAGGCTTTTTTTGTATTCTTAACTAAATGTTCAAAGAAATTAGAAGATGCATAAATTATATTTTTTTAAACGATATATTTAAATTGTGTCGAAAAGGGATGAAATATGTATTTTTGTGAAAATTTATATAAAATAAGGAGTGATAGAAATGTCTAATGTACAACTAGATCATTTAAGGGAAGAAATGGATAAAATTAATCAAGAACTATTAAAATCAATTTCTAAACGTGCTAATATCGCTAAAGAAATTGGTGACATTAAAGAGAAACAGGGAGTGCCTAAATTTGATCCAGTACGTGAAAATAAAATGTTGGAAAAGATCATTTCTTTAAATGATGGTCCATTTGAAGACGGGACGATTCGTCATTTGTTCAAGCAAATTTTTAAAGCTTCTTTAGACCTCCAATCTAAAGAACATAAAAAACATTTATTGGTGAGCAGAAAGAAACAAGCTGAGGATACTGTGATTGATCTTCCAGACGGTACTTTTATCGGTGGGAATGAATCCGTATTAATTGCTGGTCCATGTTCAGTAGAAAGTTATGAGCAGGTAAGAGAAGTAGGGGCTGCAATTAAAGGTGCAGGTGTACCTGTATTAAGAGGAGGAGCATTTAAGCCAAGAACTTCACCATATGATTTTCAAGGGTTAGGTGTAGAAGGTTTGGATATATTGAAAAGGGTAGGAGAGGAGTTTGGTTTAACTACAATAAGTGAGATTGTAGATCCTCGTCATATCGAAATGGCTTCTGATTATATTGATATTATACAGATCGGTGCTCGTAATATGCATAACTTTGAACTGCTGAAAGAAGCAGGAGAGTCCAACCTACCTGTCTTGCTTAAAAGAGGTTTGTCAGCTACGATGGAAGAATTTTTACATGCTGCAGAATATATTGTTTCTAGAGGAAATTCACAAGTCATGTTAATTGAACGAGGAATAAGAACTTATGAAAAATGGACTCGAAATACGTTGGATATTTCTGCAGTACCTATTTTGAAGCAAGAAAGCCACTTACCTGTATTAGTAGATGTCACTCACTCAGCAGGTCGAAAAGACATTTTACTTCCATGTGCGAAAGCGGCCTTAGCTGCCGGTGCAGACGGTGTGATGGTAGAAGTTCATCCTGATCCACCTACTGCTTTATCTGATTCACAACAACAACTGGATATTCCACAATTTCAAGATTTCTTTAATGAACTAAAAGCATCAGGATTATATAAATCAACAGTAAAGGCATAATTAAATACGGAGTTTAAATGAAAAGACAGGGGGATTTCCCTGTCTGTTTTTATGTAAGTGAAGTGATTTTCAGTGATCTGAAAGCAAGTATTGTTCTTCTTCACGATTATGTATTTGCATAAGAATCTGCATAGTTTTAAAACGGTCTATCACGTCCTCATGGGTTTCATCCCTAGGAAGAAGTTCTTTGATTTCTCCCAATAAAATTCGTAATAACTCGTGGTCACGTTTCAGCTTGTTTACTTTTTCCAATAATTCAGGCTTTTGATCCAACTTTTCTTGATAAAAACCTTCTTCTTCAGCATCAGCATGAGCGATAGCACGGGTTTCCCAATGCTCTGTAAGTTCATCAGTAACCATACGTGCTAGTTTGATTTGATTATTGTTATACAATTTTAAAAATTTCTCCATTAAATCTCTACCTTCAGTAATTACGCCATCGTGGATAGAGCGATGAGCATGCAATTTTTTCAATGAAGGACCTGACATAAGATCACCTTCTTTACAACTCTTAGTTACCTAGTTATTTTGATGTATTTTTTAAAGCTTTTTTAGGGTTCATTTTTCTGAAAACAACATATCTTCTTTTTAAATAGGTGAGTGGAATACTCCATATGTGTACTAATCGAGTAAATGGCCACATGGCAAATAGAACAAAGGCAGATAGAATATGTAACTTAAACCCAAGTGGTGCTGAGATCATAAGTTCAGGTAAAGGTCTAAATGAGAGAATACCCCGAAACCAAGGTCCAATGTTCTCCCTATAATCAAATGTCCCGCCTGTTGCTGTATATCCAATCGTATTGGTAAAACCAAGCAATACGACGACACCTAACATAATAAGAGCTATGAAATCACTCATACTGCTATTTTTATAAATTCGTTTAATTGAAACACGACGTAAAGTCAGAAGGAATCCCCCTACAACGACCATAATGCCTGCTGCTCCTCCAAACCATACAGCTCCAAAATGATACATTTCTTCAGTTACTCCGATTTGTTCATAGAAGCCTTTGGGAACAAGTACTCCAGCTACATGTCCAAAAAAGACAAAAATAATCCCCCAGTGAAATAATAAACTTCCCCATCTAAGAAACCTCTTTTCCAAGAATTCACTAGACTTTGCAGACCATCCAAACTGATCGGTATTATAACGGTAAATGTGTCCTACTACAAAGATGGTTAACATTAAGTAGGGGAAAATCAACCATAGGAATTGATCCAATAAACTCATTTGTTAGTACCTCACTTCCTAAGATGCTTTACTTTCTTTTATATAATTATCAATCGTAGATATGCAAATTTCTAATAGATCTAAATATGGACTATTACATTTTTTTAACTCAAGATGAAGAAGGTCGATTGCTTTTCTATGTATTTTAAATAACTTACTTGCATTTTCCCTTGGTGCTATGGATGCGAATTCTAACACGAGCGGAAGATAATCAGGTAACTCATCCTTTTCTAAAATGAATCCTGCATCTTCAAATTCTTGTTTTAATTTGACAAACGCAGGGCCTCGTTCACGATTATCTCCAAAAATAATATAGGTTAAATAAAGCGTTGTTTTTTCATTAAAATCAAAAACATTTACATACGTTTTCCATAGTTCATCCATTTCTTCGCTATTTACATAAGACAAGAATGCTAAAAATCGTTCTTTTATTTTAGGATTTTTCAGGTTTGAAATCTCCTCCATTAGTTCTTTATTATTTTTCCAATCATATTGAGGATATTGTAAAAGTATTGATATAAGTTTAAAAATTTTTTGATTATCTTCCATCCATCTCACTCCAGTACTTTTCGCCAAATTGATATTGCTCTTCTTTTTCACTGCCACAACTGCAATTCGAACAACCTTCACTAAAATCGTATCCAGCAGTTCCTTGTCCAAGAAACATATCTCCTGCTTCTTCACGATGTGATGATGGGATGACATATCGATCAGAATATTTAGCAATTGCTGATAACTCATACATTTCCTTTACTGTTTTTTCTGTAAGTCCGACTCTTTCCAAAAAGCTAATATCATTTTTCTTACCTATGTTTACGTTACGCATATAACTTCTCATGGCAACCATCTTTTTTAGAGCATTTTTGATAACCTCAGTGTCACCTGCTGCCAATAGATTTGCAAGATATTCAATCGGTATTCTTAATTGGTCAATCGTTGGGAAAATAACATTTGGATCAAGCACATCCATTTGTCCTTCAAAAGCTCCCATTATTGGGCTGAGTGGAGGAACATACCAAACCATAGGTAATGTACGATACTCTGGGTGTAATGGCAGTGCAATTTTCTGCTCAACAGCCATTTTATAAATTGGTGAGCGTTGTGCTGCTTCAATCCAATCTTCACTAATTCCGTCCTTTTTAGCTTGTTTGATGATTTCAGGATCATTTGGATCTAGGAAAATCTCTAATTGAGCTTCATAAATATCTTTATCATCTGGAACAGAAGCGGCAGCTTCCACACGGTCAGCATCGTACAAGACTAAACCTATATATCTAATTCGACCTACACATGTCTCTGAACAAATTGTTGATAAACCAGCTTCAATTCTAGGAAAACAAAATGTACATTTTTCAGCTTTTTGAGTTTTCCAATTGAAATATACTTTTTTATAGGGGCACCCTGTCATACAAAAACGCCAGCTACGACATGAATCTTGATCAACTAAAACAATCCCATCTTCATCTCGTTTGTAAATGGAACCGGAAGGACAAGATGAAACACAAGGTGGATTAATGCAATGCTCACAGATACGAGGTAGATACATCATAAAGGTTTGTTCAAACTCCATGCGTACCTGTTCTTCCATATTGATGACATTTGGATCTCTTAAACCTGTTTCATGAACGCCCGCAAGATCATCCTCCCAATTAGGTCCCCATTTAATATCCATATATTCACCCGTTAATTGAGATTTAGGTCTTGCCACTGGTTGGTGTTCCTGTTGTGGGCTATTGATTAATTTTTCATAATCGTAAGTCCACGGTTCATAATATTCATCAATAGGTGTCATATTGGGATTGTGGAAGATATTCAATAATTTGTTGGCACGACCACCTGCTTTTAATTCTAATTTTCCGTTTTTTAAAACCCAACCGCCTTTGTGAGTATCTTGATTTTCCCATTCTTTTGGATAACCAATGCCGGGTTTTGTCTCAACGTTATTCCACCACATATATTCAGCACCTGGACGATTGGTCCAAGTATTACTACAAGTCACACTACAAGTATGACAACCGATGCATTTATCTAAATTCATTACCATGCCAAACTGTGCTTTAATTTTCAAGCCAATCCACCTCATTTTCTTTCAGTTTCCTTATAATCACCTTCTCATCCCTTTGATTTCCAGTAGGGCCATAATAATTAAATCCATAACTTAATTGTGCGTATCCTCCAATCATTTGGGTTGGTTTTACATGGATTTTTGTTGGGCTATTAAAAGTACCTCCACGAAGTTTTGTTGTTGGAGAACCTGGCACATTGATGGTGCGATCTTGTACATGGTACATAAAAGCCACACCTCTAGGCAGTCGATGGCTGACAACGGAACGAGCAACAACAACTCCGTTGCGATTGTACATCTCTAACCATTCGTTGTCTTTAATCCCTACTTGTTTCGCATCTTCGTTATTCATCCACACATGAGGACCACCTCGAAATAAGGTAAGCATGGGCAGTGTATCTCCATATGTACTGTGATAGGACCATTTGAAATGAGGTGTTAAATAACGTAAGGTAATTTCTTTTCCATTTGTGTTTGGACGATGATCTGTTTCATAGAATGCAGCTTTTCTTAATGGGGGTTTGAATATTGGTAACTCTTCACCAAACTCAAACATCATTTCATGATCTAAATAAAAATGTTGTCTTCCTGTTAATGTACGCCAAGGAATCATTCGCTCAACATTTGTTGTAAATGGGGAGTAACGTCTATTTCCTGTTTCTGTTCCACTAAATACGGGAGAAGTAATCACTTTTCTTGGTTGAGCTGTAATTTCACTAAAAGACATATGTTCTTCTGCTCTTTCTTGCGCTAAATCCTGTAGTTTTAAGTTTGTTTTCTTTTCAAGAGCTTCCCATGCTTTCATTGCCAACGAGCCGTTTGTTGTACTGGATAAAGTTAAAATGGTTTCCGCTACATTTTTATCAGTAAAAAGACTAGGGTAATCTTCGTTATACTCATCTTCATCCACAGTACCATTAATGCCTTTTAATTTTTCGTATTCATCTTTTGCATCCCAGCTGATGCCTTTAGCGCCTATTGTATCTTTGATTTTAGAACCAAGTGCAATCATCTTTTTATACACAGTTGTATAATCTCTTTCTACAAGATGGAGTCTAGGTAAATTCACTCCTGGAATCGGCTCTATATTTTCTTTTTTCCAATCGGGAATATGACCAAATGGTTGTGAGATTTCATCAGGGGTATCGTGTAATAAAGGGGTAGCTACAACGTCTGTTTTTGGTTCATTTAAGTACTTTGCTGCTAACTCTGAGAATGTTTTAGCTAACTTTTTAAACGTATCCCAATCTGATCGGGTTTCCCATGGGGCCGCAATGGCAGGGTTAAATGGGTGAACAAAAGGATGCATGTCTGTACTGCTAATATCGTATTTTTCATACCATGTAGCAGCAGGCAGAACAATATCTGAGTATAATCCTGTGCCAGTCATTCGGAAATCAATATTCACTAACAGGTCTAACTTACCTTGTGGAGACTTTTCATCCCAGTGAACTTCACTTGTGCGTAGATCCGAATTTTCCTCACTTAAATTACCATGATGTGTTCCTAACAAATATTTAAGGAAATATTCATGACCTTTTGAAGAGCTTCCGAGTAAATTGGCTCTCCATACAAACATCGTTTTTGGAAAATTAGCGGGATTTTCGGGATTTTCAATTGCGAACTTTAACTTTCCTTCTTTTAGTTGATCTACTACATATTGAATGACCTGATCTTTAGATTTGCTCCCAGCTTCTTCAACTAAACCCAGGCTATTTCGATCAAATTGTGGATAGGAAGGAAGCCACCCTAATCGTGCCGCCAATATATTATAATCAGCATTATGCTGGTAACGTGGCTGTTTAATCAAAGGGGAAGTTAACTCACTAACAGGCGCTTCTTCATATCTCCATTGTTCCGTTGCAAAGTAGAAGAAAGAGGTTCCATTTTGCATACGGGGTGGACCGCCCCAATCTCTTGCAAAAGCGACAGATTGCCAACCTTCTAATGGACGTACTTTTTCCTGTCCAACATAATGAGCCCATCCTCCACCATTTACTCCTTGTGATCCAGTTAAAAGGACAAGGTTTAATACTGTACGGTAAATCGTGTCAGAGTGATACCAGTGGTTAATTCCAGATCCCATCACAATCATAGAGCGGCCCTTTGTATCAATCGCATTTTGAGCAAATTCTCTTGCGATTTGAGCGACTACTTTACGATCTACACCTGTAATAGCTTCTTGCCAAGCGGGTGTGAAAGGTTTAGGATCATCATAATTTTTTGGATAATCCCCAGGTAGATTGCGATCTACACCTGTATTAGCGAGTAATAAGTCAAAAACGGTAGTTACATAGAGGGTTTCATCTTTTTGTTGGATGGTTTTTACAGGGACGGATCGGTTTAAAATAGATTTATTTTCTTCATCGAAATAAGGAACAGACAGATTTACAATGTTATCTTCTTTTCCAAGCAGTGTTAAACAGGGTTCAACCTGATTTAAGTTTTGTTCTTCATCATTTAAATGTAGATTCCAAGTTCCTTTTCCTTCCCATCTGTGCCCTATGCTTCCGTTGGGAACAGCTAGTTGATTCGTTTTTTCATCAAAAACAACCGTTTTCCACTCCGCTTTATTCATAGGCATACCCAAATCGCTAGCTCTTAAAAAACGATCGGCAATAAACTGCCCATCATCCTGTTTCTTTAATTTGATTAAGTAGGGTAAATCAGTATATTTTTTAACATATTGCTTAAAATATTCGGTTTCATTGTCTACATAAAACTCTTTCAAAATGACATGAGTCATTGCCATCGCTAGTGCTCCATCCATACCAGGATTTACAGCCAACCAATTATCTGCAAACTTCACAAACTCGGCATAATCTGGACTCACAGCAACGACCTTCGCTCCTCGATAACGTGCTTCAACCATAAAGTGTGAATCAGGTGTTCTAGTTTGAGGTAAATTTGATCCCCATACTAATAAATACCCGGCATTATACCAATCAGAACTTTCAGGTACATCCGTTTGTTCACCCCAAATTTGAGGAGAAGCAGGGGGTAGGTCAGCGTACCAATCGTAAAAACTTAGCAATGGTGAACCTAATAAAGATAAAAAACGACTGCCTGCCGTATAACTAACCATAGACATGGCTGGAATAGGAGAAAATCCTAATATGCGATCTGGACCATATTTTTCAATCGTATGGATTAAAGATGCAGATATGATTGTGTTGACTTCATCCCAAGTAACTCTAACTAATCCACCTTTGCCTCGGGCTGCTTTATATGCCTTCGCTTTTTCAGGATTTTCAACAATACTTCTCCAAGCAGCTACAGGGTTATTTTGTTCTGTATCCAAAGCTGTTTTCCAAAGTTGTAAAAGTGTACTGCGAATATATGGATATTTCACTCGCAAAGGACTGTATGTATACCATGAAAAACTAGCACCTCTTGGACATCCTCTTGGTTCGTACTCTGGCATATCTGGACCTGTTGTAGGATAATCAGTTTGCTGTGTTTCCCATGTAATAATCCCATCCTTCACATGGATTTTCCAACTGCATGAGCCAGTACAATTCACACCATGAGTGGAGCGTACAACTTTATCATGCTGCCAACGTCTTCGATATACTTTTTCTGATTCTCGATCATAGGGAGAAAGCTCGCTATATTCATTAAGTTTTTGAGATCGACCAAAAAAACTTAGTTTTTTCATGAGAGGTGATATTTTTTTACTCATGGGTGCTCCTTTCGGGATATAAAGATTTTATTGTGTTCAAATATACCCTTTCCCATTCGAAGAGTCATCTTTTACTGTTATTTCCTGTTTGGGCATATTTATGCAAAGAAAAAACACGACGGGTTTCTTTTCGTGTTATGACTTGTACATTAAAAAAATTTTATGTTGTGGTCTATTTAAAACGACAATAATGAGGTTGATAAACGAGTCGTTTTTTAATGTTACATATTACATGTTTTTCACTTAGGGGGGAATAGTACAAATATCTAAAAAGTTAGGAGCACTTTTTATGGATCATAAAATGTCTAGGAATATAAAGGCAGGGAGTTATTCTCTAACTGATTTTATAATGATACTAATTTCAAATAAGGTTCGTTTTGTATTTATTTTTATTTTGGGTTTCATGTGGTTTCAACACCATTCCGATAAAAAAATGGTTAAAAAGGCTGTGAAATCTTTAACAGTTGCTTTAATGATGAATTTTTTAATTAAATTGTTTTATTATAAACCGCGACCGTTTATGAAACGTCGTGTTCGTATACTTATTCCTTCAAAGATGGATTCTTCATTTCCTAGTAAACACACCTTACTTGTGTTTGCCATATCTACTACCGTTTTTCTTTGCAAACGTGTCCTTGGATTAATTATGTTGGGACTATCAGTGTTAACGGGAATATCACGAATTTGGGTAGGGCATCATTACCCTTCTGATATTATTGGGAGTGCTGTTATTGGAAGCATAATAGGTATCGTAATTGAAAAAATGTCACGTTTCTCTAATTTTTTCAATAGATAGGAGTCTCCTTTTTTTCAAATTGATCACATTGAATTTGGCAAGTTTTGTTTAATTCACAGTTTGCACATTTCCCTTTTTTGCTCTTTTTAAAAAACTTAAAAAATGTCCAGCCAGCGTAGCCAAAAATAAAAGCAATGAAAACGTAATTTATAAACATCTCAGTCAACTCCTATCAGAATCCTATTAATTTCCCACCTTGATAAATCAAAAAGCTTAAAACATAAGCAATGAAAAAGCTAATGAAGACGGAAAAAGCCATCCATTTTTTAGAGTTTAATTCTTTTTGAATCACAACAACAGTAGCCAAACAAGGCACGTATAATAAAACAAAAACCATAAAACTAAATGCTGAAAGAGGGGTGAATTGTGTTGCCATAAAGGCTTGGAGGTTCGCTTCTGGTACAAAATATATAATACTCATCGTTGAAATGATGACTTCTTTCGCTAAAAAGCCTGTTAGTAGTCCTGCCCCTGCTTGCCAAGTGCCAAAGCCTAGTGGAGTAAATAGTGGAGCAATGATGCCACCTATCATGGCTAGAAAACTTTCATTCATAGGAACATCAAATCCAGAAGGTCCAGAATAAGACAGTAACCATATGAGAACAGATCCAGCAAAAATGATTGTCCCTGCTTTTCGTATAAATCCTTTCCCTTTATCCCAAGTACTTCTAAATAAGGTTCTTATTTGAGGTACACGGTAGGGGGGTAATTCAATGATAAAAACAGATGTTTCATTTTTTAATAATACTGAAGAAAAAATTCTAGCTAAAATAAGTGCAATTACAATACCTAGTACGTAAAGAGATAAAACGACAAATGCTTGATATTTGACAAAAAAAGCACCTACAAATAGAGCATAAACTGGTAATCTAGCAGAGCATGACATAAAAGGGGTTAATAAAGTCGTTAATAAGCGTTCTTTTGGTTGTTCAATTGTTCTTGCGGCCATGACACCAGGCACATTACATCCAAATCCAATAATCATGGGAATGAAGGCTTTTCCGTTTAATCCCACTTTTTCCATCAGTTTATCCATGACCATAGCAACACGTGCCATATAACCTGAATCTTCTAGTAATGAAATAGCAAAAAATAAAATAAAAATTTGCGGAACAAAAACAAGTACACCGCCGACACCCGCGATGATTCCATCTATAACAAGGGATTCCAAAAATGCCGAAGCTCCAATTAAACCTAGTAAAGCCATGATCCAGTTTGTTAACGGTCCAGATATAAAACCATCTAAAATATCTGCTAAAGGAAATCCAAGCCAATCAAACGTTAACATAAATGTGATGTACAATAAAGTCAGAAATATTGGAATGCCTAAAACTTTGTTTGTGACAATGTTGTCTAGTCGATCTGTAAATGTGGGTTTTGTAGTTTTTGTTTTTACAAGAATTTGTGAAGTGATTTTTTTTATATGTTGATGCCTTTTATTATGAATAAATTTAGTTAATGAGCTCAATGCTTCTGTTGTAATCAATTGTTTTTCAGTATCTAAATAAATTTCCTGTAAACAATTCTCGGGAATGAATGATTGAAGATATTTTTTCACCTGCTCATTACCTTCGAAATATTGTATGGCCAACCAGCGTTTTGAGATATTTAAATTGGATGGCAATAATTTTGATAATTCCTCTATTTTATTTTCAAGAATAGATCCATAATCTATTTTAAAAGATTCTATATTTTTACTAGTGTTAGAATCAAGACTGTTAAGTAATTCTTTACATCCTTTCCCACTACGAGCAACAATAGGGAAGATGGAAACACCAAGTAATTCTGATAGTTTCGTTTCATTTATCTTAATCCCACGCTGATTTGAAACATCTATCATATTTAAACCGATGATCATTGGTTTTGCGAACTCTAGCAACTGAATAGTTAAGTGTAAGTTTCTTTCTAGCTGAGAAGCATCAATGATATTTAATATTTTTGAAAATTTTTCGTTTAATAAGAATAAAGTAGCAACATCCTCATCACTTGAAAGGGGTTTTAATGAATAAATGCCTGGAAGATCAATTAGGTGATTTTTTTTGTCTCTAAGTAGACCGACCTTCTTTTCTACTGTAACCCCAGTCCAATTTCCTACATATTCATATGATCCTGTTAAATGATTAAATAATGATGTTTTACCTGTGTTTGGGTTTCCGAATAATGCAATCTCACTCATAACTGCTCCACTCGAATCCGAGAAGCTTCATTACGACGAATACTAATATTTTGACCATGAGATTCAAGAAATAAAGGTCCACCAAAAGGCATACTACGTTTAGTAACTACTTGGACACCTTCTATCATACCCATATGCATTAAACGTTGTTGTACAAGAATGTTCACTTTTGATAAGTCCGTTATGATAGCTGTATCACCTTGTTTGAGATCTGTAAGCACCAATTGTATCACTCCTAAAAACTTTTGGTAATGAAAATCATTCTCAATTAAATCGTATCAATGGGTAAATAGAATGTCAATCCATTCATGAGTGTTTTATTGTTACAAATCATTGAACATTGTTGATGTTAAAATAGTATAATTTAATGTTTAGGTTTTGATATTATGCCTTGTATAGATTTTTGCATATAAAACATAAATAAAATTGCGATCAAAATTGTAGCTGAAACCCACCAAAATCCATATGAATACGAACCAGTCCATTCTTTAAAACTTCCGAGAATGTTAGGGAGGAAGAAGCCACCTACCCCTCCAGCAGCACCAACAAAACCAGTGACAAGTCCAACTTCTTTGGGGAATTGAACAGGAATAACCTGGAATAATGCACCATTTGCTGTTCCTAGAAAAACTAATGTTAGAAATAACATTGTAAAAGAAATATATAAAGGTAGTAACATACCTACAATGAATAAAGTGATCATTGCTCCACCAAATAAAAATATAAGTAGTCGCAAACCACCGTATTTATCTGCTAATAAACCGCCAATAGGACGAACAAAACTGCCTGCAAATACACATATGGTAACAAAATCGCCTGCTGTGACTTTACTTACTCCATATTGATCATAAAAAAAGATCGTTAAATAACTCGTTAAACCAACAAATCCCCCAAAAGATAAGCTATAAAAAAAGCTGAATAACCATGTGTTTTTGTGTTTAATAACTTGTTTATATTCTGACATTTTTGTCGGTCTCACAGCAGCAGTGTTTTCTTTTGCAAACACTATGAAGACAATGAAAGCAATAATTAGTGGTATAAGTGCGATGCCAAATACACTGTGCCAACCATAAGCTTCTGCAATACGAGGGCCAAAAAGGGTAGCTAGTACTGTACCACTATTCCCAGCTCCAGCAATACCCATAGCCAAACCTTGATGTTCTTTTGGGTACCATCGACTTGCTAAAGGAAGTGCCACAGCAAAGCTAGCTCCAGCAATTCCTAGAAGAAATCCTAGGGCATAAATTTGCGGTAAATTATCTGCAAGTAACCATCCCCAAAATAGTGGGATCATCGTTAAAATCATGCCTATCATTCCAATGCGTTTTCCGCCAAATCTGTCTGCTAATAACCCCATGGGTATACGTAATAAAGCACCTCCTAAAACGGGAATTCCGACCATCATACCCTTCTGAAAATCAGTCAAACCCAAATCCTCAACAATAAATGTACCTGTTGGTCCTAGGATAACCCAGATCATAAAACTAATGTCGAAATACAAAAAGGAAGCAAGAAGGGTTGGGGTATGCCCAGTTTTAAAAAAGTTCTTAAGGCTCAAAGGTTAACATCTCCTAACATTTTACTTCTGCATTTTTTCTAGCATAGTAGTACCATGTGATGATCAAACTTATGGCATAATAGGCGATTAAAAAATATAAAGCCATATTAGCAGTGCCAGTATTATCAATGGACCATCCAAAAATTTTCGGAATGAAAAAAGCCCCATAAGCCGCTATTGCTGCCGTAAAACCAAGTACAGTTGCTGCTTCCTTTTCAGGAAAAATAAATGGAATCATACGAAATGTTGACCCATTTGCAATTCCCGTTGTGGTGAATAGGATTAAAAACATAATCAAGAACCCAATAAAGTTATTTATTGTTAAGAAATAAACAACACCTATTGTTGCAAGAACCATAATAATGATATCCCAAAATGTAACACGTGCTCCACCAAGTTTATCAGAAATCCATCCACCTAAAGGACGAACACCAGCACCTAATAATGGACCAATAAAAGCAAGATGAACTACATTGAGGTCTGCAAACTCTGATTTTATTAATAATGGAAATGCTGCTGAGTAACCAATAAACGACCCGAAACACATTGTATATAACCATGTCATAATCCAAGTATGTTTTCTTTTGAATATGACAAATTGATCGGAAATGGACTGTTTGGCAGAAGGGATGTTATCCATTCCGAATAATGCTGCAAAAGTTACTAACAAAATAGGAACGACCCATACATATGCTGCATTTTGAATCCATATCGATGAACCGTCATCTAAAGTTTGGCTTGTACCACCAAAAGCACCAAAAATACTTAAGGTAATCACAATCGGAGATGCAAACTGAACAACACTTACGCCAAGATTACCGATTCCTGCGTTAATGCCTAAAGCCGCACCCTTTGATTTTTTTGGGTAAAAGAAACTGATGTTTGCCATTGAAGATGAGAAATTACCACCACCAAATCCACAAAGAGCAGCTAATATAGCCATTGTAGCGAATGATGTATCAGGATTTTGTACTGCAATCCCAATTCCTACAGCAGGTATCAATAAGGAGGCTGTTGAAATCACTGTCCAGTTTCGACCTCCAAATATCCCGACTAAAAAAGTATAAAAAATACGTAAAGTAGCTCCAGTTAATCCAGGTAAGGCCGCTAATGTAAATAGTTCACTTTTAGAAAAATTAAAACCAACATCATTTAAACGAACAGCTACAACAGACCAAATTTGCCATACTACAAACGCCAAAAGTAGTGCTGGTACTGAAATCCATAAATTACGTCTAGCATGTTTTTTTCCTTCAGCTTCCCAAAACTGCTCATCCTCTGGATTCCAATTTGTTCCTATTCTTGCCATCTTTTTTTCTCCCTAAATATCAATTGATTATTAATTGATTAATTAACTTGTTTTACTTTCCCATTTACTTCCTGATTTTATTCATTGTGTTCTTAAATTATTGAATGTATAGATGGGATTTTGGGATATTTGTAAGTAAAAATAATGTTATAATATGGGTTAGATTTTATTGAAAATATATTAGCAAATATAATAATAGTTTGATAGACATCTAAATGAATGAGGTGAATTGATCATGGGATTAATTTATATCATAATTACGTTTTTATTCTTTTTCATACTTTATCTAGTTATCCAATCTGCAATCAATAACTCAGAACTAACTGAAGCCTTGAAACAGTTAAATCAAAAGCTAGAAAAGAGTGGGTTAATTCAAGAAGAAAGTCAGAAAGAAGAGGATGAGAATCTTGTAACTGTCAATTATGAAAACTGTCCTGGATGTGATGAAAAAATACTCTTAAATAAAGAAGAATGTTCTACTTGTGGAACTGTATTAAATAAAGAAAGCTGTCCGGCTTGTGGAGCTCAAGTTTTTCAGGATATAGAATGTAATTCATGTGGATTGAAATTACGAGATAATTAACGATTGGAGTGCGATCATGTTTAAACATATCATTGAAGATCATTTGGATATAAGAATATTAGAACTTCGACATGCTGAACAATTATTTGATCTAGTTAGTTGTAATCAGGATTATTTAGCTGAGTGGTTACCTTGGGTAAAAGGAAATAATACAATTGATCATACAAAAGGATTCATTGAAGCAGCCCTGCAAAAATTTGCAAATAATGATGGGATTGATTGCGGAGTTTTTTTCAATGATCGGATTGCAGGTTGCATTAGTTTACATAGACTAGACTGGTTAAATAAAAAAACCTCTATAGGTTATTGGTTAGATGAATCATTACAAGGAAAAGGTATTATGACAAAAGCTTGTCGAGCTATGATAAATTATTCTTTTCATGATTTACAATTAAATCGTATAGAGATACGTGCAGGAGTAAACAATTTGAAGAGCAGGACTATACCTGAAAGACTTGGTTTTGATTTAGAAGGTACGATTCGTAAAGCTGAATGGGTTAATAATCGCTATATTCATCATGTTGTATATGGGTTGTTGAAAGAAGATTGGAAAAATGAATAAGTTAGGGTGAATTCAAATGAATGTTTTTGTTTTTGTACTAATTCTAGCGGGATTTACTGTAGGTTTGATAGTAATTTTGGAACATGTTGTGCGTACGGCAGTGGATACATCAAAAACGGCAGCTGATTTGAAAGAAATCAAACGTATGCTAAAATCATTCAAGGAATCACAGGTAGAAGAATGACTATTAAATATTAATTTTGAAATAATGGGAGGGAGTCATGAGGATAATTAAAGTAGTTCCTTATCAAGATGAATGGATAAACAAGTTTCAAGAAGAGGCGTTGAAAATAAAAGAAATTTTCGGAGATCAATTGTTAGAAATTCATCATATAGGCAGCACCTCTGTACCTGGTTTAAAAGCCAAACCGATTATTGATATCATCCCAGTAGTTAAAAATATTGACGAGATAGACTTATTCAATGAAGAAATGGAAGCGTTTGGTTATGAAGTAAGAGGAGAGTTAGGTATACCAGGCCGCAGATATTTTCCTAAAGGTGGAGAAAATCGATCACATCATGTGCATGTATTTCAAATAGGGGATGAAAATATAAAGCGTCATTTAGCTTTTCGAGATTACTTAATAGCTTACCCTGGGGTAGCTAAAGAATATGCAGACTTAAAAGAGATTCTAGCAAGTAAATTTGAAAATCATCCAGAAAGTTACTGGGAGGGAAAAGAGAATTTTATTAAAGAAACAGAAATGAAGGCACTTAACTTTTATAGCAAAAACTAACGTTATTTAAGAAATAAAAGGATTACAGTTTAATATTTTTAACATCCAATTAAAAATCATAGATCAACTTCTGTAGTTGCCTAATTCGATAAAAATTTTAGGGGAGAACAATGATATGATAAATGTAAAAAATCAATTAGACCAGTCTGAAATTATAGAATTACTTGCGATGTGTACTTTTTCTGATTCAAATCGGTTAGAAGAAATAGTTCAAAATTATAAAAACGAAGATGATTATAAAATTTATGGCTTCGAAAAGGAAGGCATGGTCGTAGGAATCATAGGATTCCAAATGAATGGAAACCAGATGGAGATAAAACATATCGCTGTTTCACCAGAACAACGATATAAAGGAATAGGAAGTTTAATGATCAATGCAATGATGAACATAATAAAACCTATTCAAGTCGTATCCGAAACGGATGATGATGCAGTAGATTTTTATCGCAGCAGTGGTTTTACAGTTTATAGCATAGATGAAAAATATCCAGGAGTTGAGAGATATCGTTGTGTATTTGAGGTAGAGTGAAGAGAAATACCGAGTTTTTTCATATTCTACTGTTTAACATTTTCCTCCTAATTTGTAAATAAACCCTACGCAAAAGTACTTTAAAAAGAGCATCATTTTCACATACAGTCACTTTTTTACAATCCCATCCATATTTACACTGCAATACCATGAGTTTTCATTGGATCAACTAGTAATGTTTGTTACCATTAGAGTGGGAATGGAAACAGGGGGCGATTTTATAGTTTAATGAAATCGAATTCAATTTTTATATGCACCAAATAACTTTGGGGATTTCTCAAAGTATATTCTTGAGATTTCATAAGATCTTTCCGTAACAAAAAAATATTACATCATGAAAGGAAATATTATTCTATGAAGAAATTACTTTCAATTTTTTTAGCTATGACATTATTGATTTCCATTATTCCAGTTTCACAAACGGACGCATTTGTAGGGGAAGTTTCTTTAGGAGCAGGGAGTTATTCAATTGTAAAACCTGCTGGAGTATCTGATGTACAATCTCAAATCTATAAAACTTCTAATATTACTGGAGCAATGCCTACAAATGATTGGTGGAGCTCAACAGCATGGGAGCAATATGCACAACCACAATATCCACATCCTTTGGCAGTAAGCAATGAAGAGAATGGATTACGCATCTATAACCCTAGTCTTCATATTAGTGGAGAGGGCGGTTTCGTAAAGGGTTGGATTAACGATATAGATGATTTTGTTTTAGGACATACTGGAACAAGCACTTTTCAAGATACTAGAGTAGATGATTTCAACGATTGGTTTGTAACAAATGAATCTAGAAATGGTTCTTCTGTATTATCCGTTACATATGGTCATGGATCACCGTATGTATTTGCTGAATATGAAGGTGGAAATCCACAGCTTTCCTTTCCTTCTACAGCACCTAATGTATGGTATGGAGATGCAAATAGCAATGTATTAGGAATCACGACCGAAAAAGGCAGCCATTATGCATTGTTTGGATCTTCAGGATCTACTTGGTCAGGAATTGGATCAACAACATTAACTAATAACTTAAACGGAAAAAATTATTTTACAGTAGCAGTATTGCCAGACAACTCTGTACAAACATTGGAAAAGTTTAAAGAGTATGCTTACTCTTATGTAACGGATACTAGAGTAGACTGGTCTTATGATGAAGCCACAAGTAATGTAAAAACGACGTATACATTTGAAACAACAGTAAAAGAAGAGTCTAAACAAGGAACCATTTTTGCATTATACCCTCACCAATGGAAAAATTCAGACACACCTCTATTATCTTATACTTATGATTCTGTACGCGGTACGATGAAGGTGGCTGAGGGAAGTTCATTTACGACAAATATGGCTTTTAATGGGGTATTACCATCCCTTCCTGATTTGGGAACTTATGATAAAAACACACTGGCTGGATATATTAATGAAGCACAAAATGAAGTAAACTCTGCAAAAGATACGTATTGGTATGGAAAAGAATTAGGAAAATTAGCTACGCTAGCACCTATTGCTGAACAAGTTGGAGATATGGAAGCAGCAGAACAATTCCGCAACGATATCAAGGTAGGATTAGAGGATTGGTTTACTGCAGATAATAGTGGTGATTTAGACACTGAATGGGTATTTTATTTAAATCAAAACTGGGGAACTTTACTAGGTTATCCAGATAGTTTTGGTAGTGTTGAAGAAATGAATGACCACCATTTTCACTATGGATATTTTATCAAAGCAGCAGCTGAGATTGCTCGTGTAGATCAAAATTGGTCAAGTGATGGGAATTGGGGTTCTATGGTTGAACTTTTAATTAAAGATATCGCGAACTGGGATCGAAATGATGATACCTTCCCATTCCTTAGAAATTTTGATATGTATGCAGGACATTCATGGGCTTCTGGTCACGCAAAATTCTTTGATGGCAATAACAATGAGTCTTCTTCTGAAGCGATGAATGCTTGGGCAGGAATTATTCTTTGGGGTGAAGCAACAGGCAATAAGGAGCTTCGTGACTTAGGAATTTATCTGTATACAACAGAAATGAATGCTATTAATGAATATTGGTTTGATGTAACTGGTGAGAATTATGATGAAGGATTTACAAAAGCAACTGCAAGTATGGTTTGGGGAGGAAAAACCGTTGGTGATGCTGTTTGGTGGACAGGTAACGCTGAAGAAGTCCACGGTATTAACTGGCTTCCAATCACAGGGGCATCATTATATCTAACCCAATACCCTGAATACACAAAACTGAATTATGATGCTTTAGTGTCTGAGAATGGCGGTACCAATTGGGATGTTTGGGAAGATTTAATTTGGATGTACCGTGCGATCGAAAATCCAGAGGATGCAATCAACCAATATAACGCAAGAGAAAATGTTTATACACCAGAAGGTGGAAATTCAAAAGCAAATACGTATCACTGGATTCACAACTTGAACGCTGTAGGTACACAGGATGTGTCTATTACAGCAGATTATCCTATATATGCAGTATTCAAAAAAGATAATCAATTAACTTATGTAGCATATAATATGACAGGTCAAACAAGAGACGTAACGTTTTCAGATGGTACTGTAATTACAGTTGAACCTTACCAATTTAATATCGGGAATGGTGAGGCAGCTCCAATCGATCCAACGGAACCAACAGATCCAGTTGACCCAGAAGAACCAACTGAACCTACTGATCCAACGGAACCAACGGAACCTGGAAGTGGAGAAACAGGTAATGTAATCACAGAAGAAAACTATTCAATTGAAATTGATGAAAATGGAACAGATGTTAAATTGACAATTACTCCATCTGAAACTTCAAGTTTTGTTGATATTCACTACACAGTTGATAATGGTGCCCAGCAAAACGTAAGAGCAATAAACGAAAATGGAACTTGGACTCACACGATTTATGGATTAAATGAAGGCAATGAAATTCAATTTTCATACACGTATACATTAGGAACACCAGCTTATGATACACCTTGGTATAGTTATACTGTAGGATCTGCTCCTAATGGTGGGGAAACACCATCTCCAGAGCCTGAACCAGACACAGAAGCGCCTTCAGTACCAGTATTAAGTTCATCTAATGTTACTGAAACAACGATTGATTTATCTTGGACTGCTTCTACAGATAATGAAACTTTAAAAGGGTACAAAGTATTCCGCGATAGAATTGAAGTACAAACTACGACAGCTAATAGCTATCAGGATAGTGGTTTATCAGCAGGAACAACCTATCATTATACAGTGCGTGCTTATGATGAAGCAGGAAACATTTCTGATGAAAGTAATGAGGTAACTGTAACCACGAAGCAGCCTCCTGTGAATTCTAGTGATATTGTAGAAGAAGACTATACAGTAAGCTTGAGTGAAAATGGTACGGAGTTGACATTGTCATTCACTCCAGTTACTGCTTCAAATTTTGTAGACTTACACTTTAAAGTAGACAATGGTGTACAGCAAAATGTGAGAGCACAAAACAATAATGGGGTATGGAAATATACGATTAAAGGTTTAAATGAAGGAAGTCAGGTTAGCTTTTCATATACGTATACAAAAGGAACACCTGCCTATAGTTCACCTTGGTATGATTATACTGTAGGATCTCCATCTGGTGGTGAAGAGCCTACTGAACCAACAGAGCCAGCTGTTCCTGATAATGAAATTATTTCTGGGGCAGATTATACTATTTCTATTGAAAAATTAAATTCAGATCAAGCTGTATTCAAGTTTGTACCAACATCTGATTCTGGCTTTGCAGATATACATTACACAATTGATAATGGTGTGCAGCAAAATGTAAGAACAGTTCATAAAAATGGCACTTGGGAATACACGATATCAGGACTTCAAGCCGGGAGTATGATTAACTTCTTCTATACGTACAATAAAGGTCAACTTGCTTACGATACACCAAAATATGAGTATATTTTTAATTAATTGATTCATCGCTATTTATTGTATTAGAAATAATGAAAACTGCGAGAAAGTCTCTCAAGGCTCTCGCAGTTTTTTATTGTAGTAATCCCAAAATAGCATAAATGAAAACCTAATATGGTGATATCATTCCTACTTAATATTCATTATAATGAAGTTCAGATTTGCAATTTAGTTTAAAGTATATGAAAATGAACTTGATATTTTCGTTTGCTCAAATACCAGAATTATTTAATGAGGTGAAATAATGACAATATTACAATTCCCAAAAGATTTTAAATGGGGGACTGCAACAGCAGCTTACCAAATCGAAGGTGCATATGATAAAGACGGAAGAGGAATGTCAATCTGGGATACGTTTTCTCGAATTCCTGGTAAAGTATTTGAGGGAGACAACGGAGATGTAGCTTGTGATAGTTATCATCGTTATGAAGAAGATATACAATTAATGAAACAATTAGGAATCACAGTGTATCGATTTTCTGTATCCTGGCCTAGAATTTTTCCAAATGGAACTGGTGAAATCAATTCAAAAGGTTTAGCGTATTATCATAATTTTGTAGATAAATTATTAGAAAATGGTATAGAACCGTATTGTACATTATATCATTGGGATCTGCCTCAAGCTTTGCAAGATGATGGTGGTTGGGAGAATCGTGAGACCATTGATGCGTTTGTAAATTATGCGGAGGTAATGTTTAAAGAATTTGCAGGTAAAATTAAAAACTGGATGACTTTTAATGAGATGTGGTGCAGTGCTTTCTTGTCCAACTATTATGGCAATCATGCTCCAGGTAAAAAAAATATACAAATAGCAGTGGATGTTGCCCATCATTTATTGGTTGCACATGGGAAAACGATCAGCAAGTATAGAGAGCTTGGGATAGACGGTCAAATTGGATATGCACCCAACGTGATTTGGAATGAACCTTATAGCAACAAGCAAGAAGATATTGATACTGCTAATAGAGGCAGGGCTTGGTATGTTGAATGGTTTATGGACCCTGTGTTTAAGGGAAGTTATCCGCAATTTATGGTGGATTGGTTTGAGCAAAAAGGCGTGAAGATGAAAGTTCTACCTGGAGATATGGAAGCTATCCATCAACCTATTGATTTTCTAGGCATTAATTATTATACAGGTGGAGTCGTAAAATATAAGGAAGGCTCTGATATATTAGACAATGAAGGAATTAATGTCGGTCGTGATAAAACAGATATTGGTTGGGACATTTATCCTGAAGGATTGTATTATGTTTTAAAATTCATTACAGATCGGTATGGACAAGTCCCTATTTATATTACTGAAAATGGGGCATGTTATAATGATGAGCCTAAAGATGGTACTGTAAATGATGAGGGTAGAACTTTATTTTTGAAAAAACATATCCTACAACTTCATCGGTCTATTGAGTCTGGTGTGAATGTAAAAGGATACATGTGCTGGTCTATGATGGATAATTTCGAGTGGGCATACGGTTATAGCATGCGTTTTGGACTAGTCCATGTGAATTATCGAACGCAAGAGAGAACACCAAAAGAAAGTTACTATTGGTATCAAAAGTTAATTAAAAACAACTATTTGAATATTTAAGAATAATAGAAAAGAGGGCTGTCTCATAAAAATGAAAGAGACAGCCCTATGTCGTTCATCGATAAAAACATCAATCCCAGTCTTTTACTCTATATATGACTTTTGAAAAACCTATGTTTGATTGCTCAATTTCTTTTCTTTTTCCTCTTTTAATACTTCCAAGAATTTTTTCGTTTCATAAACGACTACACCTGATAATCCAAGTAATCCAATTAAGTTAGGTATCGCCATCAACCCATTCATTATATCTGCAATGCCCCAAACCGTTTCTAAAGTCAATACAGCACCAATTCCAGCTGATAGGACAAACAATGCACGATATAAATACTTCATAGCAGGATGATTAATCAAGTATGTAAAACACTTCTCTCCGTAATAAGACCATCCTATAATCGTAGAAAAGGCAAAGAAAACTAAACCAATAGAGACAATATAAGATCCTGATGAACCTAAGAACAATTCAAATGTGCTTGTGGTTAATTCTGACCCTTCTAAATTCCCTGTGTATAAGTCCCCCATAACAAGGGCGATTCCTGTAATTGAACAAATGATAATAGTATCGATAAATACTTGTGTCATTGAAACAAGGGCTTGACGACCTGGATAGTCCGTTTTAGCTGCGGCTGCAGCAATAGGAGCGGAACCTAAACCAGCTTCATTGGAAAATACACCTCGTGCAACCCCCCAGCGAATGACAGCACCAAGTGCGCCCCCTGCAACTGCTTGCCCCGTAAAGGCATCTGTGAAAATAAGAGCAATTGCATTTGGAACTAATTCAGCATTTAATATAAGGATGATTAAACCAGCACCCACATAAAATAGTGCCATAATTGGAACGAAGAAGGCTGTAACTCTTCCTATGATTTTGATGCCTCCAATAATAACTAAACCAGTCAACAAGGCTAATATAGGTCCTGTAGCAAGAGGTGGAACAGAAAAAGTAGACTCTAGTGCACCAGCTACTGAATTAGATTGAACCATATTCCCAATGCCAAAAGCAGCAACTGCCCCAAATAGTGCAAAAAGGATGGCAAGCCATTTTTGCTTTAAACCTTTTTCAAGGTAATACATAGGTCCACCTGACATTTCTCCGTCTGCATTCTTTACACGATATTTTACAGCTAAAATGGCTTCAGCATATTTTGTTGCCATTCCAAATAAGGCGGTCATCCACATCCAAAAAACAGCACCAGGTCCACCTAACATTACTGCTGTTGCTACTCCGACAATGTTCCCTGTCCCAACCGTTGCAGCAAGTGCAGTCATAAGTGCCTGAAAGTGAGATATATCTCCTTCAGATTTTTTGTCTTGGTTTCTAGTAAAAGCAAGTTTTAGAGAGTATGGCAATAATCTTAGCTGCAAAAGTCCAAGACGAAAGGTTAAATATATTCCAGTTCCAACAAGTAATACAAGAAGTGGTGGTCCCCAGACAAAATTTGAAATTTCACTAATTAAATTTTCCATGATTCCTTTTACCTCCTCTTAAAAAAGCTTGTATTAAAATTCTTACTTAATAGTTATTAGAGGCAGGGAGGATTTAGAATTAGAAAAACTTATAATCTCTAGTTATCTATTTACTTTAGTGTCGAAGGATTAAACCCTTTATATTTCTTGAATTGTTTACTGAAAAAATAAATATCTTCATATCCGAGTGCAGTAGCTACTTCAGTTACATTCATCCCTGTGTAATAAAGTAAATACTGCGCTCGTTCAATTCTTGATTCAATCATATATTCTCGAAACGATTTTCCAATCAATTCTTTAAATTTTAAGGAAAAATATCTTGGAGAGATTTGAGCTCTATTTGCTAATTCCTCTAATGTAAACCACTCGCTTGGATGCTCATGAATGTAATTGGCAACTTCATAAATAGACTCCTTTAGATGATGTTGTTTTTGTTGAACATCATTTCCAGAATCTTGATCAGATCGTAAAAGATGGATCATTAACTGTTTTAAAATGAGTTGAGCTTCTTGCATGGCATACTCCTCCTCATTCAACATTAGTCTTACATAAGAAGATAAAATAGTTTGAAAATCCAAAGTGTTTTTTATTACTCGATATCTAACTGGTATTTGATCAGGTTTTTTCTTTATTGAAAAGTGAATATAAGTAATGGTTAATGGGTTTTGTGGATCATGTGTTGCACTTGTAAAGTCTCCTGGTCGAAACAAAAAACATGAGCCTTTAGAAACTTGAAATGTTTGATCATTCACAACAACTTCACCCTGACCATCCCAGACATAAAAAAGGTCATAATGGGGAAGAGGTACATCTCGTTTTATCCATTTCCACTCTGGTTCACATGTGATTTTTGCAAAATATCTAGTGACTACAAATGAGTTTACATTAATATGTAACATATTTAAATTCCACCCTTATTGAAAATAATGAAAAGGACAAACATAGTTTTTTCACACTTTAATAATTTATAAAATAGATTAATGTGTAAAGTATAAGGGCAACTATCCCTCAGTCTTCGCCTTAAAGGTTTGCCAATCGGCGAGTTTTCTTTATTGATTAAATAAAAATTCTTATCTTAGTATAATTTACTATGTAGTAAAGTACAAATTTTTAACTATATCTTACATTTAAATTATTTAGTATTTTAAGTATATTATATAACAAAATTAGTATGAAAATACAAATGAATGAGGTAAGTGGAATTTTGAATAATAAGGGGGACAAGCAATGGCTTTAGGAGGAACGAGTAAAAGTAATGGGCAGGGACAGTTGGAAATTGGAGGATGTAACGCAATAGACCTAACAACTCAATATGGCACTCCTTTGTACGTATATGATGAAAAATTGATTAGAGACAATATCCGTTCATTTTTCAATGCTTTTAAAAAACATAATGTAAAGTTTAATATTGCATATGCAAGTAAGGCTTTATGTAACATGGCTATTTGCCAAGTGATAAAAGAAGAAGGATTAAGTATAGATGTTGTTTCTGCAGGAGAATTGTATACTGCGTTGAAATCTGGTTTTCCAGCTTCCCGTATTCATTTTCATGGAAATAATAAAACACCAGAAGAAATTAAAATGGCCCTTCAAGCAAAAGTAGGATGTTATGTTGTTGATAATTTTAATGAAATAGATTTATTGAATCGTTTAGCCAAAAAACATAACCAAATTGTTTCTATTTTATTTCGAGTTTCCCCAGGGATAAAGGCACACACACATCAATATATTCAAACTGGCCAACAGGAGTCAAAATTTGGTTTTGATATGATCAGCGGTCAGGTTTTAGAGGCAATTAAACGCTTAGATAAGAGAGATAATCTTCATTTCTTAGGATTTCATTGTCATTTAGGTTCACAGATTTTTGATAAAAAAGCATATCTTGTTGCACTTCAGAAGTTTTTTGATTTAATAAATACAACAAAGCAACAATTTGGTTTGGACACACAAGTTATAAATTTAGGGGGAGGATTTGGTATTCGCTACACAGATGAGGATAATCCTTTAATTGTAGAAGAATATATTGATAGTATTGTAGGCACTGTAAAACAAGAATGTAATGATCGTCATATGGATACTCTTCCTGAGATTTGGATTGAACCAGGCAGAAGCATCGTAGGTGAAGCAGGAACTACACTTTATACCATTGGTTCAGAAAAAGAGATTCCAGGGATTAAGAAGTATGTTGCAGTTGATGGTGGAATGACGGATAATCTTAGACCAGCTTTGTATCAAAGTAAGTATAATGCATTTATTGCTAACAGAGTTGATGATGAACCAGTTGAAGTTGTGTCAATAGCAGGTAAATGTTGTGAAAGTGGAGATATGTTAATCCATGATATTAAACTACCTAACGCAAAAAATGGAGAAATATTAGCTATACCTTGTACGGGAGCTTATGGATATGCGATGGCAAACAATTATAATCGTATCACAAGACCCGCTATGGTATTTGTGAAAGATGGAAATTCAGTACTAGTTGTAAAAAGAGAAACGTTAGATCAATTAATCCAAAATGATCTTGTACTAACTTGAAATTGATAAACCCTCGTCTAAACTCAAACGAGGGTTTTAATGTAATTCTACTCCCAATTCTTAAGATAGGGGTAAGGGTCTATTGAATTCCAATTTGGTAGTTTATATATACCAAAATGTAAATGATTTTCAAATTTTCCTGATGTCCCTTCAGGACCGTATCCTGTATTTCCAACATAACCAATGATTTGTCCTTTTTTCACTTCAGCACCTTTTCCAATGCCGCTAGCATATTTGGACAAGTGCGCATAGTAGAATAGAGTAGAATCATCTACTTGAACGGTCAGTCTCCAGCCACCATATTGGCTCCACCCGTATCTAATCACTTTTCCATCTAGTACACTGTAAATAGGTGTGCCCTTATTTGCCATAATATCTATTCCTTCATGACTTCGAGTTCCAGTTCCACTTGGATTATAGTTTCTATCATCTCCATAACTATTTCCATATGATTCATATGTGCCTGTTTTTAGAGGAAACATACCATCTTTAAAAATATTTTGTTGATGTTGAGATTTTGCTTGTATATTTGTATTTGAGCTAAAGCTCGGAATAACAATCGTTTGACCAACAATTAAATGGTTAGGATTTGAGATTTGAGGATTGGCATCTATCAATACTTGTGTATTAATTCCTAGTCTTTGAGAGATTATCCACATCGTATCATTAGCCTGAACTATGTAATTATTGCTAGTACTTGAGTTTGGGATATAAATTACTTGTCCAACTCTTAAATCATGGGGGTTTGAAATTTGAGGATTAGCATCAATTAGAGCTTGTGCATTCATTCCTAATCTTTGAGAAATAATCCATAACGTATCATTTGCTTTTACAGTATACGGATTAATTTCTTTTGAAACTATCAACTTTTGTCCTGGATAGATCTCATCTGAGGTTAAGTGATTTAATGATTTTAATTCAGCAATAGTTAGAGAATAGTCATTTGCTATTTTCCATAAAAAATCTCCCGAATTTACTGTATACGAGGCAGCAATAGAGGTATTTGTCATGGAAGCGCTTAAAATTAGTCCTAGTATCAGTGATGTCAATTTTTTTCTCATGATGTCATCTCCCTGGTGTAATATTAACTATCATAACGTATATAAAATATTAATAAAATGGACAAATGATGGAAAAAATACATGATATAGGTATTTGGTATATAAAAATACACGAATAACTAAAGGAGAGATGAACTATGAAAAAGGGATCTATCATTATTGGGCTATTAGTAAGCGTGGTCACTTTAAGCATACTGTTTTTTGATGGAGAAGAGGAGGCACGTAGTGTAGCGTTAAGAAATAAAATGTTTGCAGAAATTGGAGGAGAGGCTCCTGCATTTTCTTTGAGAACGCTACAAAATAATGAGGTTTACAAGTTTGATAATAATTTAGGTAAGCCAATGATTATTAACTTTTGGGCATCTTGGTGTGGTCCTTGTAAATTAGAAGCTCCTGAGCTTGTTAAATTATACGACAAGTATCAACCAGCAATAGAAATTGTTGCAATCAATATTACAGCTGAAGATTCATTAAAAAGTGCCATTAAATTTGCGCAAACTTATGGATTTCAATTTCCTGTATTGATGGATGAAGATGCAGAGGTTGCTGATGCATATATCGTACAGGCTATTCCAACTACATATTTCATTGACAAGGATGGAATGATTGTGGATAAAGTACTTGGTTCAGTTGAACCTGAAATTTTGGAAAAAAAATTAAAAGGTTTGATTGATTAGTAATAATAATAAAGTTTTTCTGCTCATCTTTATAAAAAAAGACGCCCAATGGCGTCTAGTCCGTATATTTTATATGATAGCAGCGTTTGATTTATTTTGCTGCAAATTTTTCACCTGTTTTCCAGATAGCTCTATAGACCTTTCCACAAGCACGTCCAATGCATCAATACAATATCCTTGAATTTCTTTACTTAACTGTATACAAGAAAACTCAGTACATGCTAAGATTACACCATCGCAATTTTGATTAAAAATAAAGTCATGGATGATAGCTTGTATTTCATTTGTATCCGCATTTAAATTATTTTTTATATCATTATAAATGATATTCATAATTTGATCTTGAAGGACTTGATTTGGCACGCTTAAGTTTATGTTGAATTTTTTTGCGCTTTTTTCATAGATTCCACTTTTTATTGTTCCAGTTGTGGCCATAATTCCAATCTTACAATCTGCACCATAAGTTTCAGCAATTTTTTTAACTGTTTCATCCACCATATGGATAATATGAATATCAGTCATTTCTATAAATTTTTCATAGAAATAGTGTGAAGTATTGCAGGGGATAGCGATATGATTAACTTCGGCTGCTTCAAGCAGTTTTATATCTTTTCTTATGGCTTCTAAAAAAATATCCTCATTGTTTTCTAATATCACAGTAGTTCGATCTGGAATCGTAGCATGATTTAGGATTACCATATCTATATGATCCTGGTCTTTATGAGCTTCTGTTTTTTCAACTACTTTATCAAAAAAAACGGATGTTGCCTTAGGACCCATACCACCAATTACACCTAAAATTTTATGTTCCATAAAAGTCACCTACTTTAATTTACAGTTTAAGTTTTGAGTCGTTTATTTTACATCACCTAGTAATCATCATAGCATGACTTCCTATCGAATAGTATCTGTCAAAAAATGTATTAGCATCATACACCATTTTACCTTTTAGTGGATCCATTACATGTACATTGTTTTGATCATATCCATGTAATACCATAACATGCAAATTGGATGGGCCTAAAAAATATTCTCCAGTATCATGAAAATACCACTCAATATTTAATCTTGGCTTCTTTAGATCAATAGTTACCCATACCATAATAGGGATTCCTTTGTTTAGTTGTTCTATTATTTCTTCTTTTGAACTCCCTGTCAAATCTGTTACTTTGTAATTGCTGACAACTTCATTTAAATACCCATCGGCAGCTTTTATAATAGGCGGAGTATAAGAAAAGAGACCTGCTCTTAGTTTTCTTGGATTACCAGCATATGCTTTATACGGATTAGGACCGTATAGTTTGTTGTTTTTCCTTACTAATCTCTCTTGTGGCAAGTAATTATCCGCCATCTCCGTTTTTGTAATCTCATAATTAAAGAAATGGAGAACGGAGGTCAGTGCAGTAATTTCACAGCCCTGGGGCAATTCAGGGAGTTGTAAGATGGGTTTAAATGGCAAATATAATTCGGTAATTTTTATCTGGCCATCTTCTGAGAGCTCCGTTTTTTTTACAAAATCAGAAATATTATTTTTAAATGTTAACGTGTGCTTTTTATTAATAGTCAGATGATATTCTTGACTGTCTAATTCGTAAGGTGCCATAATTTTATCTTGTCTAAAGGTATAACGTGTACCGAGATCAAACATGGATGATGTAGCCATACCCATTTCATCAGTGACTAATATCTCGACAATATCACCATTTTCATTTATAACCGAATGTACAGTATTTTGTATAGGGGATCCAGTGTTATTATCAATATTTAAAATAGATACACTGCCTTTTCCGTCATTATTGATTTTAGGAAGAGTTAATACTTCATCTATAACGACTTCAGAATTGTTTGGAAAAAAAAGAACAGTCGATGTGAGCATAAATATTGATGCAACTTGTTTTACTATATTTACCATAAACTCCTCCTAGTACAACCCAAGAACATTTGTTACAGTTATGAAAGGCTCATGTGAAGAATTTTTTATACCATACAAGAAATACGTATACCGTCCAAATATATCTTGCATAATTGTGCTTCTCTTCATAATGGTCATCAAGATATCTCATTAGTTCATCAGTATAAAAAAATTCTTTTGCCATGTCTGATTGAAACATTTCTTTTACGATATTGTAGTATTTTTCTTCTCTTAACCAATATCGGATGGGTACAGGAAAGCCAACTTTTGGTCGGTTTGCCCATTCTTCAGGTAGCGATTCTTTAGCTGCGGTTCTTAGTGCAAGTTTTGTATTAAATTCATTTACACGTTGATCTGCAGGGATTTTTGTTGCTAAATCCATGACCATTTTATCTAAGAATGGAACTCGCAGTTCAATGGAATGTGCTGAGCTCATTTTATCGGCTTTTAGCAATATATCTCCTGGCAGCCATAACTTAAGATCCACATATTGCATTTTTGTAAGATCATCTTTGTCATTTACTTTATCATAAACTTCTTTAGTAATGTCTAGGATAGAAGGACTGTTTTTGTAATCCTCTTTTAGCACTTTTAATGCATCTATTTCCTCAAAAACCTTAGCTTGGCCAATAAATCTTTCTTCTACTTTTTGCCCACCTTTTTCCAAGAAAGCGGTAATTCTATTTCTGGGAAGCTTTTGACTTAATTTTGAGACTGAGCGACGAATAGTAAAAGGAAGTTTTTCATATTTACGCATAGCAGGTGTACCTTGATACCATGCATATCCACCAAATATTTCATCAGCACCCTCCCCAGATAACACTACGGTTACATGTTTGCTTGCTAATTCAGCTAAAAAATATAAGGGAACTGATGAGGGATTAGATTGGGGTTCATCCATGTGATACTGGATGGTTGGCAACATTTTAAAGCATTCGTCCGCATTGATAATCTTTTTATGATTTTCGATGTGTAAGATTTCAGATAAATCCTTTGCTAGATTGGTTTCATTGAATATTCCTTCATGATCTTGAAAGCCAACAGAGAACGTTTTATTCGGATTTAAAAGGGAAGTAATATAACTTGAGTCGACCCCACCTGATAAAAAAGAACCTACTTTCACATCGCTAATTTTATGGTATTTAACCGATTCTTCTAACGTTTTTTTGATCTGCTCAACGTAATAATTTAGGCTATTTTCTTTTACTGAAAAATTAGCATCCCAAAACGGTTTGATTTCAATTTCACCTTTTTTATATAACATATAATGACCAGGTTTTAGCTTATATATCCCTTTGAAAAATGTTTCATCCATAACTGAATATTGAAAGGTAAGATAAGGTTTTAGAGCATCCTTATTGATTTCCCTTTTATAACCTGGATGTTTTAAAATGGATTTGATTTCTGAGCCAAATATAAAGGAGTGATCCAATGTATTTTGAGTATAATACAAAGGTTTGATCCCGAAGAAATCTCTTGCTAGGAACATCGTTTCTTTTTTAGAATCCCAAATAGCGAAGGCAAACATGCCTCTTAATTTCTGTAATATATCAACGCCATATTCTTCATAACCATGAAGAATAACCTCACTATCTGTTTTACTAACAAATTCATGTCCTTTTTTAATGAGATCATCACGTAACTCTTGATAATTATAAATTTCACCATTAAAGATAAGAACACAGCTCTCATCTTCATTGTACATTGGCTGATTTCCTTCTTCTACCAAATCTATGATCATCAAACGTCTAAATCCAAAGGTTACTATTTCATCAGAAAAGACCCCGCCACTGTCAGGGCCTCTATGAACAATAGTATTCATCATATCCTGGATTGTTTTTGTTTTATCTATAGGTAAACTTGTATCTGCAAAACCAACAAAACCACACATAGAGTAATCACCTTTCGTTGTTTTAAGCAATCTATTTTATACGAATCTGCTTATGCTTATGGGTCCCGCAAAAGTAATCGGTCGATCATACTTCCATGTGACAGATTAAAATCATATCACGTCCTGTGACAAATATTTGCTTCAGTTCATCCAGGATGATACAATTCCGACACCAGTTCATCCATGAACTGGGAATCACTACGATGTACTTTACTTTTTTGGGTATATATTATATTTCTAATAATCTATTTTTATTTCTAAGAACCTCTTCTACGATTTTAGCCTCATTAAAAGGTATTTCTGTTTTCCCTATAATCTGAGTTGTTTCATGTCCCTTTCCAGCGATAAGTATAATATCGTCCTTTTCACTAATATCGATTGCGTATTTAATGGCTTCTTTTCGATCAACAACTGCATCATAAGTATCTGTTCCACTTTCTTCTTCTATGGCTTGGATAATTTCTTGAATGATTAAATCAGGATCCTGATCCTTAGGGTTGTCTGAAGTTACAATAGAAAAATCTGCATATTTAGCAGCTACTTGTCCCATTGCTCTTCTTTTATCTGTACCTGATTCTCCAGCATCTGCATATACTCCAAACACAACGATGATTCTACCTTTTGCATGTTGTTTTAAAGTAAGTATTGCATTTTTTAAAGCATCTTCAGTATGGGCAAAATCGATCACAATTTTATAATTATTTTTTTGATATACAATTTCAAATCTACCTTTAATTCCTTCTAGCTTTTGAATACCTTCTTTAATCACTTCTAAAGGTAATTGATTACTATAAGCACAAGCGATAGCGGCTAAACTATTATATACATAGATGACTCCTGGTAAGTTTACTTTGACTTCAATATTGCCTCTAGGGGTATGCACCATATAGGTTGAACCATTTGCTGAATACTTGATTTCTGAAGCATAAATATCTGCAGTATTTTCTATACCATAAGTAAGTAACTTCGTATCATATTGTTGTACTTTTTGGGCTAATCTTTTACCGTAATCATCATCTATATTGATGATATTATTTTTCTTGGCAAGTTCAAATAATTTTGCCTTCGCTTGATAATACTCTTCCATATCATGATGTAGTTCTAAATGATCTGGGGATAGATTTGTAAAAATAGCAGTATTAAAATGACTGTAAGCCACTCTGTCTAAATTTAAAGCATGTGATGATACTTCCATTATACAATGATCCGTTTTTGCTTTTATCATTTCAGAGAATATTTTCTGTAAATTCAGTGATTCTGGTGTCGTATTTTTATTTTTTTTAACTTTGTTGTTGATCATTGTTCCAATCGTACCAATTATACCCACAGAACGTTCTGCATGCTCAAATATTGATTTTAAAAAGTAGGAAATTGAGGTTTTGCCATTGGTACCTGTAATTCCGACAATATTTAGTTTTTCAGTTGGTCGATGATAAAAGTTTGATGATATTCTAGCTAATGCTGTTCTAGTGTTTTTCACTTTTAATACAGTGATATTACCTTCAATTTGCAGATCTTTTTCAACAATAATTGCAATTGCTCCCATTTCGATTGCTTTTTGAATAAAGGTATGTCCGTCTACTGAAAACCCAGAAATAGCCACAAATATACTATTTTCTATTACTTCTCTAGAGTCGTACGCCACAGCGTTAATTTCTATATTGGTATCTCCCTTAATTTTAACATAATTAAGGTCTTGAAGTACTGAGGATAATAACATAAGACCAGCTCCATATTTTAGATCAAGTATAAATGATTTATCTTAAAAAAACTTCACTTTTTAAAGTGGATTAATCGTTTGAATATTTTGGATGTGATCATACCAGCATTGGAGAATGCAGGTATAGGATCTTTCCAATCCCAGATGGCATATGCCTTAGGTTTAAACAACAATGATTTCAAAATGGTCTGGAAAGATAGTTGTCTAGTTTTTATATAATCTCTTATAGCATACATGTCTTCATATCCACACCAAAATCGTACGTCAGTATCTTCTTCTATGGCTTTAGGAGCAACAGGTGATCCTGTAAGATCTTGATAAGTGATGTGAGGAATATTCACTCCAACTTTGTATAATAATTGATTAATATTAGTGATTCGAACGTTGATTTCGATTAAATAATATTGTCCAGTTTCGGCATCTTTCTTAAACTCAATTTCAGCAAAACCTTTATATCCGATTTCTTCAAAAAACTTTGCTCCTATCTCATGAAGTTCTGGAACATATTTTTGACCTGTGTAAACAGAAGCACCAAAATTGATTGGATATTGACGGTATTTCTGACAAGTTAACCAGTGCGTTACTTTTGAATCCTGGTTTAAATAGGCATCATACGTATACATGTGGTCATCAAAACCAGGGATGATTCTTTGCACGATGACTTCTAAGCTTGCATTTTTTGCTCTGTCTAGGGCTGCAATTAATTCTTCTTTATTATGGACTTTAAATAACTTTTTTCTAAACTTTGCTACAAAAGTAGGGGAATCAACAGGTTTCACTAAACATGGAAATTTAATATTGTTCTCAACTTTTTCCATAAAGTTTTCCTCATTCACTCTAACAGTCTCAGGAACGTTTACACCTTTTTCTTGGGCAATTTGGTGAAGCGTTTCTTTATTCATGAGTTTTGTATACAACCCTGGTTCGGTTTGTGGAATAAGGTAACACTTTTTAAGCTCCTCCAAATGCTCATCAATAATTTCAACATAGGAATCATGACAAGGGATAAGAACAGGTTGAGCGCTTTGTTCACGTGCATAATTTATTAAGAAACGAATAAATTTTTTTGTTTCTTTTTTATAGTGTGGGGCAATTAGTCTTTCCGAGCAATGTTTAGACTTAGCTCCATAAGCACCTTTTTCTGTATAGTCTACTGCAACAGTATGTATGCCATGAACACCTAAGCAACGTATTGTACTTAAACCTATATAATAATTGCATCCTAAGATGACTGCTTTATTATTCATTTCTTCACCTCAAATATCTATTAAAGACCTAAAATGAATTATTACATTATATATTGCTTCTCTGTAAATGAGTAAAGTGTAATAGTCTTGTAATATATTGATCTTTACATAGATACGTTGGAGTTGCAAGAGTTTTTAATATGAAAAAAGTGTATATTTCTATTATTTCATTGCTTGCTCTTTATATACTCTTTTCGAAATTATACTTAATTGATGATTTTTATAAAACAAACAAAAATATGATGATGTTTTTTAGAAAAGAAGGGATTATATTTCTAGAAGTTAACAAGTTAAAAAATGAGTTGAAATCATCTTTTATGGAAAAAGTATAACGGAGTGATAAGTTATAGTTATTGTGTAAAAAAAAATTTACAAAACAAGATTGATTTATAACTAAAAATGAGTATAATAATAACTGTAAGTTTTTAAATTACAATTAGTAAGTAATTGAGGAGGAGTTATTATAATGTTGTCTACAAAACAAGATATTTATGAAATAATTAACGATCGCAAATCGGTGCGTGTATATGATTCATCTGTCAAAATTGATAGAAGTGAAATGAATGAAATACTTGAAGAAACAGCGAAAGCACCATCTTCATGGAACCTTCAACATTGGAAGTTTCTTGTCATTGATGATGAGCAATTAAAGCAAACGTTATTGCCGATTGCCTTTAATCAGCAGCAAGTTGTTGACGCAGCAGCTACAATTGTAGTGCTTGGTGATCTTGAAGCTAATAAAAATGGTGAAGCAGTATATGGTGAAGCTGTGAAACATGGTTTTATGACAGAAGAAGCAAAGGATACATTGATGGGTCAAATTAATGGAGCATATCAAAATCAACAAGCTGCTTTTAGTGAAGCAGTACTAAATCCTTCATTAGCTGCGATGCAATTCATGTTAGTTGCAAAAGCAAAAGGTTATGATACGTGTCCAATGGGCGGTTTTGATCGAGAAAAAATAACCGAAACCTTTAATATTCCTGCTCGTTATATTCCAGTGATGTTGATAACTGTTGGGAAACAAGCAAAACCAGCACATGAAACACCAAGATTCCCAGTATCTCAAATCACTTCATATAATACATTTGAAGGTTAAAAGACATTATATGAAAATGTAACAAAAAACAACTAAGATTTTAAGGGACATCTCTATAGAGATAATACATTCTCAAGAGGTGTCTTTTTTATAGTTAGCTCATATATACAAAATATAAATTTGTATTATTGATATTAATCGTATAGTTTAATATAATGAATTTATGAAATCGTTTTCTATTTAAATGAAAGCGCTTTCTAATAATTCTATGGGAGGGAATTATCAAATGAAGAAAGTAATTCTAGTTTTATTTTCAATCATGATAACAGTTTTATTGATCCCTGCAATTGGAATCGCAGATAATCATCAAGAATGGAACTTAGTATGGAGCGACGAATTTAATGGTAATACACTTGATAGTAGTAAATGGACTTATGATATTGGCAATGGAGTAGGAGGTTGGGGAAATAATGAGGAACAATATTACACTAGCCGTTCAGACAATGTTAAAGTAGAGAATGGAAACTTAATAATTACCGCTTTAAATGAACAATTTAATGGTTTTAACTATACTTCAGGGAAGATAAAAACGGATGGACTTGCAAGCTGGAAATACGGGAAATTTGAAGCTAGAATTAAGCTTCCGATAGGACAGGGTTTCTGGCCAGCATTTTGGATGATGCCTCAAGATGACATATATGGTGGATGGGCATCCTCAGGTGAAATTGATATCATGGAAAATAGAGGAAGATTACCTCATGAAATTAGTGGAGCGATTCATTATGGAGAAAATTGGCCGAATAATGTTTATTCAGGCGGAGCAATTACAATACCTAATAATGGTACTGTAGCTGACTGGCATAATTATAGTGTAGAGTGGGAACCAGGTGAAATTCGTTGGTACTTAGATGGTCAACTATATAATACGGAAACCTCATGGTATAGCAGAAGTTTAGGTCAACCTACTAATAATCCTTTTCCTGCTCCATTTGATCAAGAGTTTTATATGATATTGAACTTGGCAGTGGGAGGGAATTTCGATGGAGGTCGAATACCTTCCCCAAGTGATTTCCCTGCAGAAATGCTTATTGATTATGTAAGAGTTTATGAATCAACTGGTCCATCAACAGGTGATCCTATTCAGGCATTTGATCGAATTGAAGCAGAAAACTATACATCAATGAGTGGAATTCAGACAGAAACTACCACAGATACAGGTGGTGGGTTGAATGTAGGCTGGACGGATGAAGGGGATTTTCTCGTTTTTAATCATGTTGATTTTGGAAATGGTGCAAGTAGTGTTGATGTAAGGGTTGCTAGCAATACAAATGGGGGAACGATTGAATTCAGATTAGATAGTACTTCAGGACCTCTAATAGGTGCAGTTAATATTACCAATACAGGTGGCTGGCAAAATTGGATAACCAACACTGCTACAATTTCTAATGCTGAAGGTATACACGACTTATATATAGTTTTTAAAGGTAGTACTGGAATTGGTATTTTAAACTTAAATTGGCTGGAATTTAAGAATACAGATAACCCTTTCGAAAAAATTGAAGCAGAAAGTTATACATCCATGATTGGTATTCAGACGGAACCAACTTCTGATATAGGTGGGGGGTTAAATGTAGGCTGGATAGATGATGGAGACATTCTTACTTTTGAAAATGTTGATTTTGGAAACGGTGCAACTGGAATAGAAGCTAGAGTTGCTTCTGCTTCTGCTGGCGGAAGTATTGAATTCAGATTAGATAATACTTCTGGTCCATTAATTGGAACCTTAAATATTATGAATACAGGTGGCTGGCAAAACTGGATAACTGAAACAGGATTTATTGCAGCAACCTCCGGATCTCATGACTTGTATTTAGTATTTAGAGGCGGTAGTAATATAGGAAACCTCAATTGGTTTAAATTAATAAACTAAATTTATAAAGTAGAAAACGTGAGATAGTAAAACTGCTCACGTTTTTTGTACTCTTTATTTGGATGTACTATGTATTAGTATTCAATTGTAATGATTGGAGATCCAATTGTTAACTGCCATTCTTCATTTAGTGAATTTTGATGAAGTGCTACTTGAAGATTCATTGAATTAGATCCACTTACAATTTTTGTATTTAAAGCAGGTGAATAATAGGAAGTACTGATTGTTCGTTGATCTGTATAAGTTTCAATTTCATTTAATTGAAGTACATCATCTAGTTGCTTCCATAATTTCTGGAATTCACTTCCAGAATTAGTGTATTTACCTTGTATCATCAAGTTCCAGTTTACTTTTATATCTAACTTTTGTAAAGCAGACTCAATATTCATTTTTGTCATTGACAAATAGTTTAAGCTCTGATTATTACTTTCTAGTATTATGGTTAAATAAGTTGATTTGTCATTGTTCATTCCTGTCAATCTTACAGATAAATTCGTTCCTTTATCAATTTCAACTTTGGATATGTATACAAGGTGATTTAACTCTATCAGACTTTCACCTAATGGCATCTGAAGTTCATCCATGAGTAGATTTCCTAATTGTACAAAATCTTCTTGATGGTTATAATTTTTATAAAAACTACTGTGTTTTAAAATGAATGTATAATTTTCTGGAAAAATCTCTTCGGAAAGAGACAGAAATTGTGAGAAATCATCTTTAGGATTTGCATAAATATAATAAGATAAACTACTAATTAACAATATGATGATAAGAAATAAGCTGTACATGATTTTATTTTTTAATATAGTTAACATATAATCACCTTTGTTTATATTATGAATTTTTTGTTAGTAGTTAGTTTATCCAAAACTATTATTTTTAAACAAAATTAATAGAACACTTAATAGATTTACATTAGACTATAAAAAACAGTAAATTCAAAATGAATTCACTGTTTTTTAGGTTTAGTTAAGGTATTTAATAATTGAATAAAACATATTTGTAAAAATTATCGTTTATTTAATGATATCGAAATCTCCAATCAGAGGAAGTGGTTTTGTTTTTTCAGATGCTGAATTAAAAATTCCAATGATCATATAAATAATGACCGCTAAATTTCCAAAAGGAAGAATAAGTAACCAACCCAATATAGGAATAAAAGTACCAATTACATTAACTGCAACAGCAAAAATCAATAAAATGAGACCTTGATTAGCATGATACATAGCAAATTTTGAATCTCTTGCAGCTATTAATGGTAAGAAAAATATAAAATAGGCTAAGACAGCCCAAATTTTATTCTCTTCAATATCTTTTGAGTTTATATGATGTGGATGTTGCATTCATTATACGACCTCCTTTTCCTAAAAGGTGTATTCATGTTATTTTTTATTTTATGTTTCAATTTAGAGCGTGATGACATTTAATACGATGAGACTGTAAATGGAATAGGAATGTATTTGTATAGAACGCTTTTTAGGAGGATAAGCTATATAAAAAACTAAAGGGAATTGAACCAATGGATAAAAAACCAATTATTTTTGAATTTGAGGATAAAAGATCAGCATTTCTGGCTTTAGATACTTTAGAGGAGTTAGGATATGAGGTGTTTTATCATGATGACTTGAGCAAACCAACATTACACATTCATATTGAAAAAAATGATCTAACATCTGCTTTGGAAATTATTCAAGCACATGGGGGAATAATGGTGGAAAATGCTGGAGATGAAAGTAAATATATCAATGCAGCTTATGGAATTGAAGAAGGACAAATCCCCATACCTGCACATACTGTTATTGAGGATCTACCAGAACATTATTTAAGTAATAATGAAAATAATGAACTGATAGAACAAACGAATGAATTTGAGGAAACTAATTATTTATCAGCGGACGATGTTCATATATAAGTAAGAAAAGAGCCTTCTTATATCATCTGGCTCTTTTCTACCTTGTATGAACTATTTATAAACTATACGGTAATCATTTTTGCAGCATGTTTACCAGCAGTATGTCCTGTTACAAAAGCAGCGGTAATATTGTATCCTCCAGTATACCCATGAATATCTAATATTTCACCGCAAAAAAACAATCCGTTCATCAACTTTGATTGCATCGTTTTAGGATCTATCTCCTTTAGATGTACTCCCCCACCTGTCACAAAAGCTTCTTCAATTGAGCGTGTCCCTTTCACATAAAAACTAAATTTCTTTAAATTAGATATGAACTCTAACCACTTAGAATTAGTCACATTTTTAAAATTGAATTCTTCCTGAATTTTTGCTTTTTTTAACAATAAAGGAATGAAACGTTCAGGCAACATTTTTTTAAACAAGTTTTTGATTTGTTTCTTAGGTTCATTTTCCCCAATATGTTGAATCGTTTGGAGTAATTGTTCTTCAGATTGTGAAGGGAAAAGATCTATAGACACTTGTACTTGATTTGTATTAAACTTCTTCATTGTTTTTATGATGAATTGACTGCACCGTAATGCCACTGGCCCAGAAATCCCAAAGTGGGTAAAAATCATATCCCCTTCATGAGTAATTACCTTTTTGTTTTTAGGATTCCAAACGGTGAGTTCAATATTTCTTAAGGATAGACCTTGTAGTTCTTTTTTTTGAATAAAAGTCTCATTAGAGGTAATCGGAACTTCTGTCGGAAATAATTCAGTAATTGTATGACCTGCATCTTTTGCCCAAGCATAACCATCCCCTGTAGAACCTGTATGTGGAACAGATTTTCCTCCAGCTGCAATGATAATAGCGTTGCTCTTTATTGTTTCACCTGTTTGTAATTCAATTCCTTTTGTTTGTTGATTAGCGTAAATGACTTGGTTGACTGGAGAATTGGTTTTTATATGTACACCTAGATCTTTTGCCTTATTAATTAAAGTACGTACAACGGTCATTGCTTTGTCTGAGACTGGAAACATCCTACCTCGATCTTCTTCTTTTAACTGAATCCCTAAATTTTCAAAAAATTGTATGATATCCTGATTATTAAAATTAGAAAACGCACTAAATAAAAAACGCCCGTTTCCAGGAATGTTTTTGATAATTTCGTCCACTTCATGAGCGTTTGTAACGTTACATCTGCCGCCCCCAGAAATGGCTAACTTTCTTCCTAACTTATTCCCTTTGTCAATGAGTAACACCTTAGCTCCATTTTCACTAGCAGATATACTAGCCATTAAACCAGCAGGACCTCCACCAATTACAATCACATCATAAGACATATATCAAACTCCTTACCATTCTTCGAGTGAATAAAAATTAACAAAATTAAGTAATTTTTTGCTATAATAAACACACGTGCTATAGACTGGCTCGATGCAAAGGCGGTTAGCTCACTTCCTGCTTTCATAAGAAGGAGGTGATGTCTATGACAGTATTTGAAGGAATCTCTCTTATGATTTCATTCGGACTGCTAATTGTTGCAGTGCTGTCCTTTCATAAACGAAAGTAAACCGTCTTTGCCTCCAAGCATCTAGACGGTTTACACTAAACGAAATATGAGCCGACCGCCCTAATGGGCAATCTACTTGCACATTGATCACAGATATTCATCGTATCTGTGGTCTTTTTTAATTATATTCATATTATATACTAAAATACTTGATTTTAACAACAATCCAGAATAGAAATAGAAAGGATTATTCTCCATTTAAAATATTCTCAATCTTATTTAATTCTTCATTACTAAATTCGAGGTTATTAATTGTTTTTACGTTTTCTTCGATTTGACTAACTTTACTTGCTCCTATAAGTGCAGTTGTAACATGCCCTCGCAATACCCATGCTAATGACATTTGTGCTAAACTTTGTCCGCGGTTTGAAGCCAATTCATTTAATTGTTGAACTTTATAGATTTTTTCTTCAGTAACATCTCCTTTATTTAAAAATATGCTTTCTTCTTTTGCTGCTCTGGAGTCTGTAGGAATCCCTCCAAGATAACGATTTGTAAGCATACCTTGTGCTAATGGTCCAAAAGCAATGGAACCAACTCCAGCTTCTTCAAGTACATCTTGAAGTCCGTCTTCAATCCAACGGTTAAACATAGAGTAATTTGGTTGGTGGATTAATAAAGGAGTCCCTAAATCTTTAAGAATACGAATAGCTTTTTTCGTTTCTTCTACACCATAATTTGAAATACCTACATAAAGAGCTTTTCCTTGTCTGACCACTTGATCAAGAGCTCCCATCGTTTCCTCTAAAGGTGTATCTGGATCAAATCTGTGGCTGTAAAAAATATCTACGTAGTTTAATCCCATTCTTTTTAAGCTTTGGTCTAGGCTACTGATTAAGTATTTTTTAGAACCCCATTCACCGTAAGGACCTTCCCACATTCCGTAACCAGCTTTTGTTGAAATGATTAACTCATCTCGGTAACTTGCTAGATCAGATTTTAAGATATGACCTAGTGTTTCTTCCGCTGATCCGGGAGGAGGACCGTAATTATTTGCTAAATCAAAATGAGTAATACCTAAGTCAAATGCACTAAGTAACATTGATTTCGAATTTTCAAAAGGATCTACTCCTCCGAAATTGTGCCATAAACCTAAAGAAATAACGGGTAGTTTCAAACCAGAACGACCACAATAGTTGTATTTCATATCAGAATATCTATTGTTACTTGCTATGTATGTCATAAATGATTCCTCCTAATTCTATACTTTAGAATTGTATTGATTCATCTATTCTAAATTAAGCAACTATAAAAATTCAAGTTCTTGAAAGATGATTCAAAACAGGACATTGCTTAACAAAGCTCCTGAATCTTTTTTAGAAACCTAGACATAATAATAGTAAAAAGGAGTAGATTACATTGAATACAAACCCTAATCAAGATTCAAAAGCACAGCAGGAACAGGAACGAGAAAACCAACTTCAACAACAAAACGAAGCTAAAGAGTCTAATGACTTAAAAAATATAGATAAAAAGTTGGATGGACCAAATCAACCTGCAACATAAAAATAGGAGATAGATATGATGGCTAAAAATAAAAAAAAGAAACAAAATCAATCAAATTTCAGTCAAGAAAATCAACAATTTGATCTAGATCCTTATGAAATTAATTTTCTTCCTCAATTTAAAAAGGATAGAGGACCCAAAGGGGCTTTTGTAAATAAACATGGCGTTATCATAGGTGACCACGAATATGAATCTCCCAATTCCCCATTAACTAAGTGGACGGAAGAAACTAATCCTGAAATAATGGCAGGGAATGAGTGGGTACATCCATATAAGGATATAGGCTTTCAAACTGAACAAAATAAAGATTATTTTGAAAAGGGTATCGAACCAGAAGCAGGTATATTTACCCATCCTGATAAAGATGTCTCATTTGAACCTCCCATTCACAGTAAAGAGGATGGAAATAAATCAGATTCTAATGAAGATGAAGAATAGTATTCATTTAATGATACAAATAGCTAACATTGCTTTCATTCCTCAGAGCCATGTATAATAAAATGAAGGTAACAAGTGATTTATTAATGAAATTTATTTTTTGAGGAGTGAATCCACATGTCTATGTCTTTTGATATGTATATGCATGATGTTATACAGCCGATGCGCGATGAGCTAACTAGAATTGGTGTAAAGGAACTCAGAACAGCTGAAGAAGTTGAAGGGAATTTTGAAGAATATAAAAAAGGCACCTCACTAGTTGTTGTGAATTCGGTATGTGGTTGTGCTGCAGGGCTTTGCCGACCAGGTGTTGCACTTGCATTAAATCATGAGAAAATTCCAAACCATTTATTTACTGTTTTTGCAGGGCAGGATAAAGAAGCCACGGCAAAAGCACGTGAATATTTTGCACCTTACCCGCCGTCATCACCTTCTATTGCATTGATGAAGGATGGGAAATTAGTTCATTTTGTTGAAAGACATGAAATAGAAGATCATTCTGCTGAGCAGATTGCTAAGAACTTAACGGATGCTTTTGACAAATATTGTGACTAAAAATAATACACATTTGAACCATAAACAACAAATAAACCAAACCTACACAGGTTTGGTTTTATTTGTTGTATCTACATATTTCAATCCTAAATCAATTTCTTAAGATATTCTTTATCTTTGTTTTATAAAATATTTAATTTTGATCTTTATACTTCTAAGTAGTTTAAAAAACTCTTTATATAAAGGTGGAACAAAATTGAAGAAAAAAGTGTTTGTACTATTTGGAGGCAAGTCGGGTGAACATGAAGTATCAGTGAAATCCGCCTTAAATGTGTTAAATGAATTAAATAAAGAAAAGTATGTAGTTTTTGCTTTATATATAACAAGGGATGGAAAGTGGACAAGCCCTTGGTCAGTAAATGAAATAAAAGTTACCAATAAAGATATTTTGGAAAACTCAAATCGATCCCAATTAAGTTCCTTTCTTGAATTTCTAACAAATGAATTAGATGAAGATACGATTGTATTTCCAGTATTACATGGAACTTACGGAGAGGATGGAAAAGTTCAAGGGCTCCTAGATATGTTGAACATAGCTTATGTTGGTAATGATGTAGGTGCCTCAGCTTTGGCGATGGATAAGATCATATCAAAAAAGGTGTTTAGCTATCATGATATCCCGCAAGTCTGCTTTGTGACTTATATACATTCAGATTTTGAAATAAGACCTCGTTTCTGTATAGAGGAAGTAACAGAAAAAATCGGATATCCTTGTTATGTTAAACCTGCAAACATGGGTTCAAGCATAGGTATTAATCGATGCGAGAATCCTCAAGATCTTGAAGAGGCAATGTTAGAAGCCTTCTGTTATGATCACAAAATTGTTGTAGAACAAGAAATTATAGGCAGAGAAGTATTAGTAGCTTTAACAGGAAATGAATCTATTCGATGCTCCGTAGCAGGAGAGTGGAAAAGAAATGTCTCTTTTTTTGATTATGAAGACAAATATATGGATAATGACCTATCTCCTATAATTCCAGCAAATATCACAGATGATACTTACTTGAAGGTTTGTTCATATGCCGAAACAGCTTACAGGGCATTAGGTTGTTCAGGAATGTTGCGAGCGGATTTTTTTATCACTGAAACAAATGAAATATATTTAAATGAAGTGAATACGATTCCTGGTTTCACTCAGCATAGTATGTTTCCGCTATTGGTTCAGAAAACAGAGGGTTGCACTTATTCCGAATTGCTTGATCAATTAATTCATCTTGGTTTCTTAAAGCATAAACAAAAAAATAAACTTCAATATCATAGGAGGACATCATGATTAAGACAAATCTAGAGGAAATTGTGAGCATGACAAAGGCTGAAGTTTTTCAAGGTGATAATGTCAATATATGCGGGGTTTCAATTGATACTAGAAATATCAAAGAAGGGAACTTATTCATACCACTCCATGGCAATAACAGCGACGGTCATCAGTTTATTGAAAATGCGATAAAAAATGGGGCCAGCGCTGCGTTATGGCAAAAAGAAGAACCAAATCCGCCCAAAGATTTTCCCCTAATTTTTGTTGACGATACATTAAAAGCTCTGCAAACACTTGCTGCATCCTATCGTCATCAAATGAACGGTACTTTTATTGGTATAACAGGAAGTAATGGAAAAACAACAACAAAGGATATTTTAGGAAATATTTTGTCAGTTGATTATAAAGTAGGAAAAACAAAAGGAAATTTTAACAATGAAATTGGAGTTCCCCTTACTTTATTAGATTTAAATAAAGATGTAGATTTTGCAGTAGTAGAACTAGGTCTGAGTCACAAAGGAGATATTAGCTTTTTAACGAGTATTGTTAAACCGGATATTGGACTGATCACCAATATTGGACATGCCCATATAAACAATTTTGAATCTATAGAAAAAATTGCTGCTGCTAAGGTGGAGTTAGTAGAGGGTCTAAGGGTGGATGGGGTGCTCTTTTACAATGGGGATCAAGAAGTACTTGAGAATCATATCAATAAAAATACAGTGAATACGGTCACATTTGGAAGAGGTGCAAACAATGACTATGATCTTAAAAATATAAAATCAACTAGAAATGGAAATCAATTTATGACTTCTGGTTCCAACTTTCTTTTTCATATCTCATTATTGGGAGAACATCAAGTTATGAATGCATTATCAGCGATAGCGATTGCTCAATATATTGGTATGGGAGAAGAGGAGATACAAAAAGGTTTAGAAATAACGATTCCTTCGGATAAAAGGAATGATGTTCGAAAAATTGGAAAAATCACTATTATAAATGACACGTATAAGTCTAATCCTGAGAGTGTAAAAGCAGCACTTCATTCGTTGTACAATATCAATGAAAATGGCAAAAAATTATTCGTCATGGGTGATATGGTGGATATGGGGAATGAAGAAATAAGCATTCATCAGCGAGTAGCAGATGATCTATTACCAGAGCATCTTGACGCTGTATTTGGTATGGGAGATTTGACGGAATATACAATCCAAAAAGCAAGGGAGAGGTTTAACGAAAAGAAAGCCGTATTTTTTGAAGATGAAGATAAATTAGTTTGTCGGATTTTAGACTATGCAAAAGAGGATTGCATAATACTATTCAAAGCATCTCGAGCCCTTCAATTTGATCGTTTGGTTGAAAGAGTCGAAAAGGAGATATAGCTATGCAGCCGATTCTAAATATGAATTTGATAAAAGTAAAACATAATACGGCTCAGATCGTTAAGTTAGCACGTCAGTATGGTGTCAGTGTAGCTGGAATTACGAAAGGTGTTTGTGGTAATGAAGATTTTGCGAAGGCCCAGTTAGAAGCAGGAGTAGATTATTTAGCAGACTCACGTATTGAAAATTTAAAGAAGTTGAAACATCTTGATAAAAAGAAAATGCTTCTCAGATCACCTAAAAAGAGTGAGGTAGATGAGGTAGTTGAGTATGCGGATTATAGCTTGAATTCCGAGATTGAGATTATTCAAGCTTTAGGCAAATCCGCAGTGAATAAGGGTGTGCTTCATTCTATTATTCTCATGATAGATTTAGGAGATTTACGCGAAGGGATTTGGTATAGAAATAGACATGAAATTTTTCAAACCGTTCAATCCATTGTTGGTTTAAAAGGCGTGAAACTTGAAGGGATAGGAACTAACCTTACGTGTTTTGGGGGTGTCATGCCAACAGAAGAAAACTATACCATTTTAGTACAGTTAGCTGAAGAGCTGAGAACCGAATTTAATCTTCCATTGCCCATTGTCTCTGGAGGTAATTCCAGCAGCCTTCAAATGATATACGAAGGAAGGTTGCCAAAAGGAATTACACATTTAAGAATAAATCAATCCGTTTTTTTGGGACTTGAAATCGGTTATGGAAAAAAGTTGTCTAATTGGGAAACAAAAATTGTGAAGTTGCAAGCAGAAATAATAGAAATTCATAAGAAACCTTCATATCCACAAGGTATTCAAGCTAAAATGAATGCTTTTGGTGAAATTCAAACCTTCAAAGATAAAGGGATTAGAACAAGAGCTATTTTAGCGATAGGCAGACAGGATATGGATATTAATGGACTGCATCCTAGTGATCCTCATGTTACGGTTGAGGGTGGAAGCAGTGATCATTTAATCATAGACATATCAGAGAGTGAGCAGCTTTATAAGGTAGGACAAATGATTGAATTTGATGTAGTTACGTACTCAAGTATTATAACGGCTATGGCTTCTTCTTATATACAGCAAGAGGTGTTGAAATATGAAGTCGTATAACGCAATTAATGTGATGCGTTTTGCGGCAGCTTTACTTGTGGTTAGCAATCATACCTACCCTTTTATTGATTTATCGCCAACGCTTAATTACTTTGTGGTAGATATTTTGTCTCGATTGACGGTGCCTTTTTTCTTTATGACGTCCGGATATTTTTTGGCTGTAAAGTTGGGAGAGAGAGACAGTGTTCTACAAAAAAGGGGGTATGTAAGAAAATTTGCATTGAAAATATTAAAGTTATATGTGTTGTGGAGTTTAGTTTATTTACCGATTCAAGCTGTCATTTGGTATGTTACAGATGGTGATTGGTTATTTTGGAAAGAATTTGTTCAGAAGTTTATTTTTGCAGGGGGTTATTATACGCTTTGGTACATTCCTGCTCTTATATTTGCAAGTATCTTTTCATATATGCTGTTCTCTTATTTTCGTCCTAAAACCGTCTTGTTTATCACTTTTCTTCTATTTGCTACAGGTACTATGATGCAATCTTATTATGATATTTTACCAAACAAAGAATTATTATCAGGATATTATTCTTTATTTCTAACTACTCGTAATGGTCTATTTTTTGGCAGCTTTTTTGTTTGCCTAGGAATGTATTTAAAAATGAGAGACAACAATAAACGTTTCTCAACAAATTTAATAATGTTTGTTTTGTCTTTTCTCTTATTATGTGGGGAAGTTTTTAATATGATGGAATCGGATTTTTCTAAGGGGAATGGCATGTGGTTTATGACTATACCGACTGTGTACTTTTTATTTTCTATGTTTAAGGATCTTCAACTCAAAAATCGACCCATTTATAAACGATTAAGACCGGTTAGTTTTATCATTTATGCATCTCATGGCTTTTTTATACTATCTTTAAGTGCATTATTTGATTTAAATTCGTTGTTATTTTTTATACTGGTGTTTATATTATCCAACGTATTTGCTTTTGCTTTGATTTGGTCTGGGAAAAAGAATCATTATATAAGACAATTTTATTAAGAACAGATCATTGGGAATGAAAGGCAGATTGAGAGGAAGACTAATGAATAGAAGAAAATTTTAATCCTGTTTGCAGTGTTAAGTCTTAAATGTGATGGTGGTGAATAAAAATGAGGAGCATTCTTGTAGTAGATGATGATCAAGAAATTGTACAGTTGGTTACCATTTACTTGCAAAATGAAGGGTTTGAAGTTTATAAGGCAAAGAATGGGGTGGAGGCCCTTGAAATATTTAATAATGAAGAAATTGATTTGCTTATATTAGATATCATGATGCCTGAAATGAATGGAATCGAGTTAACGCAGTCTTTAAGGGAAAAACATGTTGTTCCTATTTTAATGTTAAGTGCAAAATCTGAGGATATGGATAAAATTACTGGGTTGATGGTTGGAGCTGATGATTATTTAACAAAGCCGTTTAATCCATTAGAGTTAGTGGCGAGAGTAAAAACATTGCTAAGAAGATCTTATAATTATCAAACTGAAAAATCACCTAATGAAAAGGTTATAAAAATCAATGATTTAGAAATAAACAAAGCTTTACACATAGTAAAAGCAGGAGATATACCCGTACAGTTAACTGCTAAGGAGTTTGATATTTTGTATACACTGGCATCTAATGCTGGAAAAGTGTTCAGCTCTGAGAATTTATTTGAAATCGTCTGGAAGGAAGATTATTATTCTTCAAATAACACAGTTATGGTTCACATGAGTAATCTTCGCGAGAAACTAGATAAGGTTCTGGGTTATAAAATAATTAAAACCATTTGGGGGGTGGGATATACCATTGAATCGTAAACTTGGAAGAGTGATTTTTGTATACATGATTTTATCTTTTGGTGTGAGTTTAATACTTGCAGTTTTTATAACATTATTACTTTTACAAATGGCTTATTTATTTAAAGATATGCCCCTATTTTCAAATATAATAGAATCCTTTCGTGAATCTGTACTATATTCTTTTGGAATTGTTCCATATGTATTCTTGTCTATTTTCGTACTGATGCTTGTTTGTTTTTTAATTTTTAATTTCATCATATTGGCACGACTTAACCAAATTAGTGCTGTGATAGGTAAACTTGCCAATGGCCATTTTGATATTGAAATTAAACAAAGTAGAGTGCTTAAAGCGAGTGGAATCATAGATGATTTAAATGAAATGAAAGAGCAACTATCATTAAGAATTGAGGAGGAAAAGAGAGCCGTTCAATCCAAAAATGAATTAGTTACAAATGTTTCTCACGACTTGCGAACGCCTTTAACTTCTATTATAGGTTACTTAGGATTAATTCAAAATGATCAATACAAGGATGAGGTAGAGCTAAGATATTATGTAGATATTGCATATGAGAAATCCATTCGATTGAATCGGATGGTCAATGACTTATTTGAGTTTACAAAAGTAAACAATAAGGATGTAATGATCAACTATCAGTCATTTAATCTCATTGAGCTGCTTAAACAGCTTTCAGCTCAATTTTTTCTTGAATTAAAACAAGCTAATATGGAAATATTCATTCATCATGAAGATGAGGGAGTTAATATTGATGCTGATCCAGACAAACTAATGAGAGTTTTTGAGAATTTAATTTCAAATGCAATTAAATATGGTAGTAATGGGAATAAAATTGACATTATTGTAGTAAAAAAAGAAGAACAAGTTGTCGTTCATGTGAAAAATTACGGAGAGAAAATTCCCTCAAATGTTCTTCCTCATATTTTTGACAGATTGTATCGGGGGGAAAAGTCACGTTCAGATCAAACAGGAGGAGCTGGATTAGGTTTAGCCATTGCCAAAGGAATTGTTGAATTACATCATGGAAAAATCAGTGTGATAAGTAATGAAATGGAGACTGATTTTCAAGTGGAATTACCTATGACAACTTAACATATGAGTTATAGTCAAACTAATGCCTGTTGAACAGGCACTTTTTTTTTGTACATAAAAATCGTGTTTGTTCTTTGTTCATGGTAAAATATATATTAATAAGTTTATAAATATATAGATTATGTCTTATAACATTTTTGAGGTGATGGATAATGAGTATACAAAGAGAAATCATTGCTGCGTTAGGAGTTAAACCTGAAATTGATGTGGATGAGGAAATTCGCAAAAGAGTAAACTTCTTAAAGGAGTACATATTGCAGTCAAAAACAACAGGTCTTCTAATAGCCATTAGTGGTGGAGTAGATAGTGCTGTTACTACAGGCTTATGTAAAATGGCTACAGATGAGTTAGCCAAGGAAACAGGAAAACCTTATGAAACATTAGGCGTTTTTCAACCTTATGCTGAACAAGAAGATATCGAAGATAGTTATGCCGTTGCAAAAGCTTTTCAATTAGAATCAGTTACAGAAACAAATATTCAAGAAGCCGTAGATGAAATTGCTCTCGAAGTAGAATATGCATTAAAGAATATTGGAGATTCCAGACATATAAGTATTAAAGGAAAAGGAAATGTGAAAGCAAGGACTCGTATGGTCATGCAATATGCTTTAGCTTTTGAAAGAAATTTACTTGTTGTAGGAACGGATCATGCATCGGAAGCACTCACAGGATTTTTCACGAAATATGGGGACGGTGCAGTAGATATTACTCCTCTAAGTACGTTATCTAAAAGACAAGTTAGAATGTTGGCTAGCAAGCTAGGTGTACCGAAAACCGTTATTGAAAAAGCTCCTACAGCTGGTTTGTGGGCTGGTCAAACAGATGAAACAGAGTTAGGCATTACCTACGAACATAACAGTGATTTTCTTGAAGGAAAAGAAGTAGATGCTAAAGTTAGAGAAAAATTGGAACAGTTATACAAAAATACTGAACATAAAAGAAATCTGATTCCAGGAATTTAGGTTGATTATGATATATGGCATCGGTAATGATCTTATTGAAATATCAAGGGTAGAAAATGTCGTAAATAAAAATCATGGCAAAAAATTTGTGAACCGCATTTTAACTCCCCAGGAAAAAAACATATATATGAAACGTGAAAAAAACAGAGTTGAATTTATCGCCGGAAGATTCGCAGCTAAGGAAGCAGTTGTAAAAGCACTTGGGTGTGGGATCGGTAAAAAAATTGGTTTTCAAGACATAAATATTGTCCCAGATGAATTAGGAAAACCAATATGTCATATTTCAGGGCAAATTTTAGAATTTTTTGGTATTTCATCCGAATCAAAAATACATATCAGCATTACACATAGTGTTACGATGGCAGCAGCATTTGTAGTAGTTGAAATCTTGAATGATTAATTTTACTGTCGGTGCACAAAAACCATCCGAGGTTGAAGTGCCTCCATAAAGTTAGTCACAATCTAACATTGGAGATGCAGTTCATGTCAAATGGATGGTTTTTAATGTTATTCCATTTCAGATAACCAATCGGATAGAATTTCAATGTTTTCTTCTTCTATAATACCCTCATAACCAGGCATATGAGTTTCTTCTTTTCCTTGAAGCAGTATACTTCTGATTTCTTCTTTTTCTAATCGAGAACCAACTTGCTGTAGGTTAGATAACGGCCCCATACGACCTTCTAAATCAGTGCCGTGACATGAAATGCATTGATTTTTTTTATAAATTTTATATTCTGATGAGTTTTTGTCCACAGTATCCGATTCAGATGTATTCTGAGCACAAGCTGTTGTAAATATGAAAATGAGACTAAATGCAAAAAGCACAAAATTCCTATGGTTTGACATAAAATTGCCCCCAGACATTTTCTCAATATAGATCCTTTCCTTACTTTTAATCATAAATAAAAAGTGATAGGAGATCAAAGGACAAAGTGTGAAATATTTTGTCAAATCATATTTCCCGAGAAATAATTTTGTCAAATAAAGGCTAATGAATCGCACGAATCCATTTATTATATTGTTTCCAAGCCAAACCTTGTTCCAAAACATGACGGGCATTGTAGATACCTTGTTCAATGGAGTCGACTTTATCTGCAATCCACAATCTCACTGCACTATTTAAAATAACCAAATTGTGAAATGGAAGTGGGGCGTTTCCTTTCAATACGTCTAACATTGTTGAAGTTTGTTTTTCAACTGTCCAACTCACTTCTGGGAGTTCGCACTGTAGTTCAAGTACCTCAGGATCAATGATGTACAAATCATGTTGTCCTTTTTCTACAATTAAAGTTCTGGTCTGTTTTTCAATAGAAATGTCTTCCGAGCCTTCCATTCCCTGAATAATGATTCCTTTTTCAACACCTAAGTTGGTGAGCAGGTTAGCTATTTTTTCAAATATTGTACCGTGGAAGACACCGATAGCCATATAAGATGAATTAGAGAAGCGCAGACATTTTTCTACGGTATTAAACATAGTTCTTAATCCTATTTCCTCTCTAATATTTCTTAGTTTTTCTAGTGGAGGGCACCATTTTTCAGTTTCAATAAACAAAACACCCCCTTCATCAGCACCTCTTAGAAGGTTTTTATTTGAAATATTACCGTCATTACATAATTCATTCATAACATCATATAAAGAAACTCCAAATTTAGGGGGTAGGGTTTTACTCCCATGTAATGTAACTGGCAATCCACAGGCAGCTAATACAAATGAGGTAGGTACAGTTGCTAAAAATGAAGATTTTCTCCCATCATAAGGACCAGCGCAATCGATGCTGTTTTCCAAGGGAAACCTTAGGGAATGTAATTTACATACCTCAATGAATGCTTGAAGTTCCTCTAGAGATTCTATTTTTATACGTTCTGCAATGAGAAAGGCGCCAACTTGAGAAGGTGTAGCTCTTCCGTTTAAAATATTTTCAGCAGCTCTTAATGCCTCTTTATAAGATAAATCTTTAGCACTCCGTTTTCCTCTACCCACTTCCTTTAATAATGAAATCATTTATTCCCCTCCCAATTATTCATTAAGTAGTTGATGAACCTTAACGATTGAAATCGCTACATCTGCTATTCTCTTTCTATCGTTCATAGCTTGTTTGCGTAAAAATTCATAGGCTTCTGCTTCAGAGATATTTTTCATCTTAGAAATAATTCCTTTTGCTTGTTCGATCCATTTTCGCTCCTCTAATTTAGACAATAATTGCTGACGTTCTTTTTTCCACTGTGTTTTTAGTTGGTGTTGATTAGCACAAAGATGAAAACTCCAATGCAATTCAGCTGGTTTCATTTGAGGAAAGATGATACCATCAATCCCTAAATTTAGTTTACATTCATTATTTTCTGAAGTATAAGAATCACACCACCAAATAAGAGGCACATCTTTTATAGATATAATCTTTTGGGACCACCCAAATAAATCAGATATCTTAACCCTTAAAATAACTGCATCAATGGGGTTTAAATCTTTCTTTTCAATATTTTTTTTTGTAGTAATGGATTGGACACGATAGCCTATTGTGTTTAATGTTTCAATGAAATTTGAAGTTGAATTCACTTTTTCCTCATCCATTTGTAACACATTTGAATCGTTGATGAGAAGAAAATACTGTAGCATAAAAATACCCCCATCAAAGTTATTTTTTCTACTAAAATTGATTATTTTATTAAAAGGACAACTTTATGTCACATATACTAACATGAATTAGTTATAAATATAACATAGTTAGATGAAAAAAGTCTATGTCTTTCCTTTAAAAAACGAACAAAAATGAGTGAATTTTCTTTAATGTACGTTTTAAGAGAGCGTTTTCAAATGTTTTAAGAAGGATTAACTTCATAATTTCATATTTTAAATTAAATTTTATATTTATAAAAATGTGTGAATTAAGTTGACATGGGTTTATAATTTAAATATAATAATTTTAAATAAAAACGTTTCAACACGAAGATGTGTTGAGTTGGCCAGCAGGCAAAGGTGCCTACCTATAGAATGATCCTCTTTCGCAAGTTCATTCTATGGGTAGGTTTTGTTTTTTAAAGACTTTTTAGGGTGATGTAGACACAATGGGGTGTCTGTTTTATTTACAAATTGGAGAAAAATTGATGAGGGAGTGATTGGTATGGATACTAAAACGGGCAACCCATACAAAGGAAATATTAAGGTTTTAATGTTAACAACTTTTGCATTTTTCATTACATTTGTCGTCTGGTTTAATATGGCCCCTTTTGTTGCTACTATTAAAGAAACTTTAAATTTGACGGATCAAGAAGTTGGAGTATTACTAACCATGAACGTTGCTTTAACAATCCCAGCACGTGTTATTATAGGAATGTTAGTTGATCGATTTGGTCCTCGTAAAGTTTACTCATCTCTTATGGCAATCATGAGTATACCTTGTTTTATGTTTGCACTAGGAGATAGTTTTGTTCAGCTTTTTATTGCCCGTACTTTACTTGCTATGATTGGAGCAGGTTTTGTCATTGGGATTCGTATGGTATCTGAATGGTTTCCTGCAAAACAAGTAGGGATTGCGGAAGGTATATATGGAGGATGGGGTAATTTTGGTTCTGCAGCAGCAGCTTTTACACTTCCATTAATCGCAGTTTACATTATGGAACAATTTTTTGGTTTGGAAAATGGTTGGAGATGGGCAATAGGATTCACTGGATTAGTCAGTTTGGCATATTCTTTTATTTATTTTAAATCTGTGCAAGATACTCCTCCAGGTCGAGAATATAAACGTCCTAAACGCAGTGGTGCTTTGGAAGTTAGCAGTTATGGAGACATGATCTTTTTAATGGCGATGACATTGCCAATGTATGTCATTTTAGGGGTCCTTACATGGAAAGTGCAGGGGTTAGGATTAATTAATTCTGTTATATCAGGTTTAATATATGGTTTACTAGCATTATTATTTGTTACAAATTGTTATAAAATATGGTCTGTAAACAAAGATCATATAAAAGAAGGTGTGCAAGAAAAAGAAAAGTATTCTTTCAAACAAGTAGCGATATTAGATCTAGCATATTTCTGTACGTTTGGTTCTGAATTAGCAGTTGTATCTATGCTGCCATTATTTTTCCTGACTACATTTAACCTTTCAGTAACACAGGCGGGGATGATTGCTTCAAGTTATGCATTTATGAACTTAGTGGCTCGTCCAAGTGGAGGATGGTTGAGTGATAAATTTGGTCGTAAAAGAACTTTAACTATTTTAGTAGCTGGATTATCTATAACATATTTGTGCATGGGATTTGTTAATTCTAGTTGGTCGATCATTGGAGCTCTGGCTTTAACAATGACTTGTTCATTTTTCGTTCAAGCAGGTGAAGGGTCTGTATTTTCAATGGTGCCATTAGTTAAAAAGCGTTTAACCGGTCAGGTAGCAGGTATGGTTGGAGCCTATGGTAATGTAGGTGCGACTACGTTTTTAACCATTCTTACTTTTGTAAGTCCACAGGCGTTTTTTGTAGTCATCGGTAGTGCTTCTCTAGTCTGTTTCGCAGCATGTTTCTTCTTAAAAGAACCTGATGTTGAAGCGATAGAACAACAAGCAATGGAGATTGAAACAGTACCAGGTGAAAAGGTAGTTGCATAATACATTACATCAATATAACACATAATGTTTCTTTTTTAATAAATATGAAATAATTCACTTCAAATCGTTTATATTATGTCAATAAACTTGACATAAGACTTCAAAAGGCATATAATTGTGTTAACAATAACAAAAACTCCTATCGGAGTTTCTCGGAGATGTAGTCGAGTCCTTCATTTAGAAGTAGTTTTTGTTGAAACATTGAATTTGTTACCTTATAAATTCTTAATGTTATAACGAATGACACAATGGGGTGTCTGTAAATGAAAGATGGCAACGAGGCCTATCTGATGTATAACTAAAACATCGGTAGGTCTCTTTTTGTTTACCTTTAACTATAAGGAAGGGGCGAGTGAATAATGACTCAAAAAGAAAAACTAGTAGTGATAGGGAACGGGATGGCTGGTGTGAATACAGTTGAACATATATTAAAACTAGCTCCAAATCAGTTTGATATAACTATATTTGGTTCAGAACCGCATCCAAACTATAATCGTATTTTACTATCTTATGTATTAGCAGGAGATTCCAAAGTAGATGATATCGTCATAAATAGTTATGAATGGTATGAGGAACATAATATTTCACTATATACAGGGGAAACCATCATTAGGATTAATTCAGCAACAAAAACAGTGACAAGTGATAAAGGTACGACAATATCTTATGATAAATTGATTATTTCTACAGGGTCCAGTGCATTTATGCTACCATTGCCAGGTGCAGATAAAGAAGGAGTTATTGCTTATCGTACCATTCAAGATTGTGAATATATGATGGAAGCTGCGAAAAATTACAAAAAAGCAGTTGTAATCGGTGGGGGACTATTAGGGTTAGAAGCAGCAAGAGGATTTTTAAACCTTGGCATGAAGGTGGATGTAGTCCATATCTGTGACTCTATTATGGAAAGACAATTGGATCGTACAGCTTCCAAAATGCTTCGAGACAAACTAGAGTCTCAAGGTATGAATTTTTTATTAAATAAAAAAACAGAGAAAATTTTAGGAAAAGATAGAGTGAAAGGGCTGAAGTTTTCCGATGGCTCTAAAGTTGATGCAGATTTAGTTGTGATGGCGGTAGGAATTTCTCCAAATGTACAGCTTGCAGTAGATGCAGGTATTGAAGTTAATCGAGGCATAGTAGTAAATGATTTTCTAGAAACGAGTGTAAAAAATATATTTTCAGTTGGTGAATGTGCAGAACATAGAGGAATCGGATATGGTTTAGTTGCGCCGTTATTTGAACAAGGTGCTGTATTAGCTAAGAAAATTGTTGGTGTAGATACAAATCCGTATGAAGGTTCTGTTGTATATACCAAATTAAAGGTTTCTGGTGTAGACGTATTCTCAGGTGGAGAATTTATTGATGGAGAGAATACAAAATCGATTAAAATAGAAGATGAATTTTCAGGTATTTATAAAAAGGTCTTAATAAGAGAAAACAAGATTGTTGGTGCAGTATTATTTGGAGATACTTCAGATGGAAACAGATTAATGCAAATGATTCGAAATGAAACAGACATTACTGGATTTGAAAAATCAGCTATTTTACAAGAACCAGGTAATCATGGAAGTAGTGGTTTAAGTGTAGCTGATATGAATGAGGATGAGATTATATGTGGATGTAATGGTGTAAGTAAAGGTACAATTTGTTCAGCGATTAAAGAACAAGGATTAAGTTCAATTGAAGAAGTCAAAAACTGTACTACTGCTTCGCGTTCTTGTGGAGGATGTAAACCGTTAGTAAGTGATTTATTAGAGTACACATTGGGAGATGAATTTGATAAATCAGCACAAAAAGAGACAATGTGTGAATGTACAGATTTAGAAAAAGATGAAATCGTAGCTCAGATAAAGGAGAAAGGGCTTTCTCACGTACGAGAGGTTATGAGTGTCCTAGGTTGGTTAAATGAAGAGGGTTGTTCTAAGTGTAGACCTGCTATCAATTATTACTTAGGCATGGTGAATCCTAAGCAATATCAAGATGATTCCACTTCACGTTTTGTAAATGAAAGAATGCATGCGAATATTCAAAAGGATGGCACTTACTCTGTAGTACCTCGTATGTATGGTGGAGTTACAAATCCAGCAGACTTGAAAAAGATTGCTACAGTTGCAGAAAAATACAATGTTCCTAAAGTTAAAATCACAGGTGGTCAAAGAATAGATTTGTTAGGTGTTAAAAAAGAAGATTTAACAAGTATGTGGGAAGAGTTAGATATGCCTTCTGGATATGCTTACGGTAAAGCAATTAGAACAGTAAAAACATGTGTTGGTGAAGAGTTTTGCCGATTTGGAACCGCCGATTCTATGGGGATGGGGATTCAAATTGAAAAACGATTTGAACGTTTAAATACTCCTGCAAAAGTGAAAATGGCCGTATCCGGTTGCCCGCGTAATTGTGCTGAATCAGGTATTAAAGATTTGGGGGTAGTAGCTATTGATGGAGGCTGGGAGTTGTATGCTGGAGGAAATGGTGGTGTTAAACTTCGAAAGGGTGATTTAGTAGCCACTGTAAAAACGGAAGAGGAAGTTATAGAATTTACAGAAGCTTATTTACAATACTACCGTGAAACAGGAGTATATGGTGAACGTACATCGGAATGGGTAGAACGCTTAGGAGTCCAACATATTCAAGATATTTTGGCAGATGAAAGTAAACGTGAAGAGCTTTGTGGAAGAATGGATACGGCACTCTCAGTATTAAAAGATCCTTGGAAGCAAGCTGTTGAAAATGAAAAAATCCAAAAGGATTTATATGAAGTCATAGAAGCAAAGTGATTAGTAAATAGACGTTTCAAAATGAAAAAGGAGGAAGAAAGGAATGAACAATTTAAATAAGGATAAATCATGGATAGAAGTCGCCAAATATGACGAATTACCTGTGAATTCAGGAAAAACGGTTCGTTTTAAAGAAAAAGAGTTAGCTATTTTTCGTTTAACGAATGGGAAAATACTAGCGATTGAAAATCGCTGTCCTCATAAAGATGGTGTTCTAGCAGAAGGGATCGTAAGTGGGGAATATGTATTTTGCCCTTTACATGATCGTAAAATTGATTTATCTTCAGGTTTAGTGCAAAAACCAGACACTGGATGTGTAAAAACTTTTGATGTATTCGTTCAAAATGGAAAAGTATATATTGCCTTATTAGAAAAAAGCGGAATCGCTAGTTAGCAACATTAATCGAATCCTTCTTATAGGTTACTAATATTGAGAATATATGAAATTAAGAAAGTGACTGCTTAACTTATGGAATCGAAAGATTGTGTTAAGTTACTTTTGGGTAATTTTACGGGGGGGAGTTAAATGGCTTTAACGATGTTTAAAAAAAAGAAAAAATCAAAAAAAAACCAGCCCGTATCTAATCAATCTCACTGCTGTTTTTGTAGTATGCAGTGTAGCTTGCAGCTTGTTCAAAATGAAAAAAGATCAAGAATGAAAGTTAAACCCAGTCATGATTTTCCTGTAGCTACTGGACGGCTTTGTCAAAAAGGGTTAAATTCATTAGATCATGTTGAACACAAATCCCGTATAAGGAAGCCATTGGTTAGAGTAGATGGCAATGTTGATAAGAAATGGTCTACTACCAGTTGGGAAACAGCATTTGATCAAATTTCAAATAAAATGAAAGAGTTACAAAACAAACATGGGAAAGATTCAGTTTCCGTTTTTGGAGGCGGATCTTTAACAAATGAAGTTTCCTATTTATTAGGCAAGTTTACCCGTGTGGCGTTGCAATCTAAATATATTGATTATAACGGAAGGTACTGTATGTCCTCTGCTGCAGCAGCTGGAAATAAAGCATTTGGAGTGGATCGAGGATTAACACTGCCTCTAACTGAATTAGAGAATGCAAGATACATTATTTTAGCAGGAACTAATATTGCGGAATGCCAACCAACGATGATGTCATACTTAATAGCAGCAAAGAAAAAAGGCGCAGTAATCGTTACTATAGACCCTAGAAATACAAAAACTTCTAAACTGGCTGATATTCATGTACGTTTACAACCAGGTTTTGATGCCATGTTTGTTAATGCTTTATTAAATGTCATAGTGAATGAAAAACTGTATGACGAGCTGTTTGTGCAGAATAGAACAAATGGATTTTCTGAGTTAGTAGAAACGGTAAAGCCATATACTCCTGATGTTGTAGAGGAAATGACAGGTATCCTTGCTCCTAAAATTCGAACAATTGCTCGTGGGTTTGCCAAAGCAAAAACAGGAATTGTATTCACTGCAAGAGGGTTGGAACAGCAGATAAACGGTGTAGAAAATACATTAAATTATATTAATTTATGTTTAACTACAGGGAAAATTGGTAAATCAGGCTGTGGTTTTGGCGCAGTCACAGGTCAAGCAAACGGTCAGGGGGGAAGAGAACACGGTCAAAAAGCAGATCAACTTCCCGGTTATCGTATGTTAGAGGATCAATCAGCACGAGCACATGTTGCAAAAGTGTGGGGAATTTCCCCAAGTGAATTGCCTGGAAATGGCGTCTCAGCTTTTGAGATGTTTGAGAAAATCAATGCTGGTGAGATTAAAGCAATGGTTGTATTAGGTTCTAATCCGATTGTATCGAGTCCTAATAATGCTGTGGTCGAGCAAGCATTAAAAAGGTTAGAGTTATTAGTTGTAGTAGATTTATTTGAAACTGAAACAGCAGAATATGCGGATTGGTTGCTACCCGGATCTTCATTTTTAGAAGCTGAAGGTACGTTAACAAATTTGGAGGGTCGTGTTTTTCATAGGGCTAAAGTATTGGAAACTCCAAATGAAAATCCACTAGACTATGAAATTATTTGTGAGTTTGCTGAGAGATTAGGCCGTGGGCAGTACTTTCAATATCATTCAATTGAAGATATATTTAATGAATTGACAAGAGCTTCAGCAGGTGGGAAAGCTGATTATGGTGGAATGACTTATGATCGTTTGAAAGAGGAAAAAGGCTTGTTTTGGCCTTGTCCAGAGTCAAATCATCCAGGGACACCCATGATGTTTAACAATAGGTTTTACCACGAAGATGGAAAAGCAAAAATATTTGCCATTAAACCAGAAAAACCTGCTGAGCCAATAGATGAAGAATATCCTTATATTTTAACAACAGGTCGTCTTGCGAATCATTATTTAAGTGGCGCCCAGACTCGGAGAACTGAGGTTTTGAACAAAAAATCTCCGATACCAGTTGCAGAAATACATCCTTGGTTAGCCCAAAAAATGGGTTTGATTCCAAATCAAAAAATGAAAATTATAAGTCGAAGAGGATCACTTGATTTTCATGTGAAAATTACAGAAGGGATTCAACCTAAAACGATTTTTGTTCCGTTTCATTGGGGGAAAGAATTAGCTATTAATCGAATTACGAATGATGCATTAGCTCCAATCAGCCGCATGCCAGAATTTAAAATCTGTGCTGTTCAAGTAAAAGCATTAGATTGAATGTCTCTTTCAGTATGATTTATATTCAACCCCAATCAGTATGTATACTCCATCCACGTTTTTAAGAAGAAAACTAGAATGGGGTATACGGTACTATAATGAAAGTGTATTTAATTAAGAATGATATTACTTATTCTACAAGTAGAAACAAAGGATAGAACTCTTCTGTCTGGATTACCTCTTGCTACAACAATTCCCCTACCTACATCAATAATAGTACCTGGTAAATTAAATCCCGGTATAATTCTTGACACATCTTTCCCTATCATAGTTTGTAATAAATTAGTTGTTGAATTTTCTATACAGCGACATTCTCCTTTACTATTTTTGGTCGGTTTTAGTTTTATTTTACTCTCTATATTATCAATTACGCTAATATTATTGTCTAGAAATCGAATACTAAAAATATTATTTATTGGAATAACTTGATCAGTAGAAAACAATAGTAAATCTTCTACGTTTATAATTTGTTGAAATACAATTTCATCTATTGTATTGGGAATAATTAATATCTGTAAAGCACTTACCCCTACTAACTCCTTTAACACACATTGCATTGGACAAACACAACAATCACAGAGATTGTCATCAAAAACTGTCATTACCCCACCTTCTTTCTTGTTTTAATTATAATATTGTATGAGTTTAATTGAAGGCTTGATTGGACTTGTGCCTGTAACTTTATAAACTTTGGATAGATTAATAATTTGTGACTTTTATATTAATTGACGTTTAGTATAATTTTATGGTATTTTAAAAACAATTAGTGACAATATGAACATATGTGCATATATAATAAATGGGGTGTTTAAATTGACTGAGGAAAATAATAATCATTTTAATGGAAATGACTATAATGAATTGGATAAGGAAACATTATTTATCGTATCTCAAACATTTAAAGCCTTGTCCGATCCAACTAGAATTCGCATTATACATTTGTTAACGAACCAAGAATATTCAGTGAATGAAATTTCAGAAAAGTTAGGATTGCTTCAATCCACTGTTTCACACCAGTTACGTTTTTTAAAAAACTTACGATTAGTAAAATATCGAAGAGAGGGTACAACGATGTATTATTCTCATGATGATGAACATGTAGTGGATTTGTTAGAGCAGGCAATTATCCATGCCCAGCATCTTTAACAAGCATTAACATTCCTTTATTTATTTCTAACTAAGAGGAGGAACAAGTATGAAGGAATATAAAATAGAAGGTTTAAGTTGTGCTAGCTGTGCAGCAGATATGGAAGAAAAAATTAAAAAGTTAGATCATGGAGAATCGGCTGCAATTTCATTCAATGCTTCTAAGTTAAAGATAGATGAAGGAGCGAATATTTCTAAAGTAAAGAAGATTTTAGCTAGTGACGGAGCTTCTTTAATTACTAATGAGGAACAACATGATCATTCTCATACTCATAACAATAAGTTAAAACTATTTTTGGGGATTTCTACAGGGTTGTTTTTACTCACCATCATTTTTGAGGCCTCTTTTCCAAACATACTGTCCGTTATATTTTATTTAACAGCAATCACCATGAGTGGATATCAAACTTTTATAAAAGGACTTAAAAATCTATTTCGTTTGAAATTTAATATTGATACATTGATGACTATTGCTTTAGTTGGTGCCATATCTATAGGTGAATGGAAAGAGGCAACACTTGTAGCCATTTTATTTGGTTTTAATGAGTATCTTGAAGGTCTAGGTATGGAAAAGGCTAGAAAGTCAATGGAAAAGCTGTTGAAGGTCGCACCTAAAGAAGCCGTATTAATTAAAGATGAAGTAGAAAAAGTGGTTCCAATTGACGTTCTGCAGAAGGATGATATCGTTTTAGTGAAGTCAGGTGAAAAAATTCCTTCTGACGGTATTGTTGTTGATGGCATCAGTTCGGTTAATGAAGCTGCTATCACAGGTGAATCGTTGCCTGTTGAAAAAGAAGTGAATGCTGAGGTTTTTGGTGGAAGTATTAATAATGAAGGTGTTTTAAAGATTAAAATAACAAAAGCATTTGAAGATTCTTCATTAGCCAAGATACTACATCTAGTTCAAGAAGCCCAGGAAACTAAAACCCCGACTGAACAATTTATTAATAAATTTGCAAAATATTATACTCCATTCATTATGATTATTTCTGTTTTAGTAATGACATTACCCCCATTATTCTTTGGTGGGACATGGGGAACATGGTTTTATCAAGGTTTGGCGGTCTTAATTGTAGGATGTCCATGTGCATTGATATTGTCTTCACCCATAGCAATTGTATCTGGTATTACACGAAATGCTCGAAATGGAATATTAGTAAAAGGCGGTGTGTTTTTAGAGCAATTAGGTAAAATAACTACAATTGCATTTGATAAAACGGGTACCTTAACTAAAGGTGAACCACACGTTGAAAAAATAGTAGAGTACGACAACAGATTATTGAGCATTGCTGGTGCAGTTGAAAATAAATCCTCTCATCCTATAGCAAAAGCGATTATGAAAAAAGTTGAGGAAGCTGGAGCTGGTTTCTCAGAATCTGATGAAATCAAAACTCTATCTGGACGTGGTATAGAAGCAACAGTAGATGGTATTAAGTATTTTTTAGGCAATGAAAAGAGCATTGAACATCTGAATTTCAATGAAGAAGTTTTAAGGGATATTGATGAGTTGAAAGCTCAAGGATTAACATTAGTGATTGTCGCAGATTTAGAGCATGTATTAGGGATTTTTGGAGTTTCTGATGAGGTCCGTCAGGAAAGCAAAGCAGTGATGGATAAACTTCGCCAAGCAGGAATCAAAACAGTAATGCTGACAGGTGATCATATACAAACTGCTAAGAAAGTAGCAAATCAAGTTGGGGTATCAGAATCTCATGCAAACCTGTTGCCAGAACAGAAAGTTGAAAAAATTAAAACTTTAAATGAAAATGGAAGTGTTGCGATGATAGGTGACGGAATCAATGATGCACCAGCACTTGCAGTAGCTGAGCTTGGGATTGCAATGGGAAAAGGTACAGATAGTGCAATAGAAACAGCAGATATCGTCTTAATGCAGGATCATTTAGGAAAACTACCTAGTGCCATCTCCATTTCAAAAAAGGTAAACAAGGTGATAAAATTAAATATTTCTTTAGCTTTAGGTTTAAAATTGATTGCACTGTTATTAACGATTCCAGGATGGCTGACGCTTTGGATTGCAATTTTGTCTGATATGGGTGCAACAATTTTAGTTTCTCTAATTAGTTTAACGATATTGATTGAAAATAAAGTGAAATGATGCTTTTAATGAATTAATCTAAGCTAGTCAACGATACGTTTATATCATCCTAGACAAAAAAAATCACCTATTGGTGATTTTTTTTGTCTAAATAGAATCAGTAATCATTGTAGTGACTTTGGAATATTAGGATGTATTTGATACAATGTTTTTTGTATTGATTGAATTGTAAATAAAGGAGCAGAACTTTATATGCTAATGAGGTTAAATTCAATCCATCCGATTAATAAAGTGCTGATTTTTGGTACCCTTTTTACAAGAATAGCCGTTTTTATGACTATTCCTTTTTTATCCATTTATCTATATAAAGTAAAAGGAATAGGTCTGGAAATGATCGGTTATATTCTTGGGACGAGCGCTCTTGTGAGCATATTTGGTGGTATAATAGGTGGGGGTCTTTCTGACCGATATGGAAGAGAGAAGATCATCATCCTCAGTATACTTTGCTGGTCTCTCGTGTTTATAGGCATTGGACTTGCGGATCATCTCTTTCTCTTTTTCTGTTTAAGTGGTTTAAACGGATTGTGCCAGTCTTTTTTTGAACCTACCGCCAGAGCACTTTTGTCTGATTTGACTAAACAAGAAGACAAACTTTTTGTTTTTAATTTAAGATATACAGCAATAAATGTTGGCGCAGCTATAGGACCATTAATCGGACTGTGGTTAGGTTCTTCCAATAATACGTTTGCTTTTTATCTAACTTCTAGCATTTATATCATCTATGGGATTGTTTTACTTGTTGTATTCCACAAGTATAAAATTAATGAAAAAACAGTTGAACTAACAAAACGCATTCAGCTAAAAGAAGCTGTTCATACCGTAAAAAATGATAAGGTGTTATTGTTTTCAGTAATAGGTTTTATTTTTGGTTTTATCGGATTTAGTCAATTCGGTTCAACCATGCCTCAATTTTTTGAAAATGCACCTCATCTAACTAATGGAGTGAAAATTTATTCCTATTTAATCATCCTAAATGCAATTACAGTTTTAATGATTCAATATCCTATTACAAGAATTGGGAAATGGATTTCTCCATTATTTTCAATTATGATAGGTATTCTTTTTATATCGATAGGGTTGTTTGGAATAGGTTTATTTAAAACAGCGTTGTTCCTCGTATTTTCTATGATTATTTTCACGATTGGTGAAGTAATGATGTTTACGATGACGGATTTGTTTGTAGATCAAATTTCAAAACCCTCTTTGAAAGGAACTTATTTTGGGGTTATGGCCTTGTCTATTTTAGGAGGTGCGCTTGGACCTGCTATTGGTGGCGTGTTGCTTGGACATTATGGTTTTGCTGCATCAGAAATTGTTTTTGGAATTTTAGCTGCTATCAATGCAATTGCTTTTCCGATTCTTATCTATGTAAATTATTTAAATAAAAAACGCGGGCGAAGGACCGACTCCACACTATAGATTTGTCGAAGGATTAAGCGAAATTAATTATTTAGGAGAGTAATATGGCAAACATGACAATACAAAAACAAGTTTTTGTAAAGGAATTATTAAATTGGTTTAGAGAAAATAAAAGAGATTTGCCTTGGAGAAAGCACAAAAATCCATACTTTATTTGGATATCAGAAATTATGTTACAGCAAACGAGAGTAGATACAGTTATTCCATATTTTCAAAATTTTATAAATAAGTTTCCTACAATAGATGCACTTGCAGATGCTTCTGAAGATGAAGTTCTAAAAGCATGGGAAGGTTTAGGTTATTACTCAAGGGCTAGAAATTTACATAGTGCAGTAAAAGAAGTGAAGGCAAGTTACGGTTCTGTTGTACCCAATAACCAAAATGATATTTCTTCATTAAAAGGGGTAGGTCCTTATACTGCGGGTGCTGTATTAAGTATTGCATACGATAAACCTGAACCAGCGGTTGATGGGAATGTGATGAGAGTATTGTCTAGGTACTTTTTAATTCAAGAAGATATTACAAAAGTTTCTACTAGAACCTCTATGGAAAAAATCATAAGAGAAATCATCCCACATCATGCTGCTAGTGATTTTAATCAAGGGCTTATGGAGTTAGGGGCATTAATTTGTTCTCCAAAATCACCAAGGTGTCAGACTTGTCCAGTGATGGAACATTGTGAAGCGCATTTAAATGGAATAGAAACTTCTTTACCAATTAAGAAAAAGCAAAAACCTCCAAAAGTAGAACAAAGATTAGTTGCTCTTATTGAAGGAAAAGGTGTTAATGAAGGTAAGATTTTGATTCGTCAGAGACCTAATAAAGGTTTATTAGCTGGGATGTGGGAATTACCTCATTACATAACAGAGAATCAAACTACAGATTGGATGGGATCTGATGAAATGAATGAGGATTATGTGATTGATCAATATGCTTTAGAAACAGGAACAGAGCTTGGTCATGGACAGTATATGTTTGATATCAATCATGTATTTAGTCATATTTATTGGGATATGAAAGTATTTCGATTCAAAGAAGATCATAGTTTAATAGAAAAAGATTTAATGCAACAAAAAAATAAATATCGTTATGTTTGGATTTCATTACATGAAGTAGATCAATATGTGTTTCCAAATGTATTCTTGAGAATTTTTAAACAGGTTTAGTTTTTATCATATATCTTTTTATCTATAGTAAAAGTCTGATCTAAAATTTCATGCAAACCCATATTCTATGGCAAACAAAAGAATCCATTTTGAAAAAAAGATTGATTCAAAATGGATTCTTAAATTTGAGATTGACTTCTTGATTATTATAAAAAAGTGTGATCATTATATTATCTATCTTCTCCAACAATTGCGCCATATAGGTTGAAGGAAAAACTTAGTAACAGTTTAGGACCCACAAGCAGTTAAAAGGAAAGTTGTTGTAAGAGCTTTCTAAACAATATTATATGGTATATTTTTTTAATTAGAATATGAAGAAATAGTTTAGCACTGAAATGTCACAATTCAGGTGAAATGATTAAGTTGAATTACAGTCACGGATAAAGCCAAGTTTCCCATTCTCTCTTGTTATAATAACAGAATAAAACAAGAGCCTAATTATTTTAACTTTAATATTGTAGTAACAGGATTATGGTCACTATGTTCAAATCCTAAATCATGTCCCTTTACATCTACAATTTCTATATTCTCTGACACTAAAAATCCATCAATGATGGTTACAAAATTTTCTCCCTCCACAAATGGTTTTATATTATCCCGTGCGGTCCAAACAGTAGTATCGATCGCCCATTGAAATTCATCCTCGGTAAAATTCTCTGGTAATTGTACGAGCCATTCAGGCCATTCCTCCATAAATTTCGGGTCTTCCAACTGAGCCTCAAACAGAAGATGATTCCAATCACCACCTAAAACGACATAATCGCCATTTTTGTAGTGTTCCTTCATATATTCTTTTAAGAAAGTGATTTGTTGAGCTCTTATTTTCCCACCTTTATCGTATGCCGATAAATGAACGTTTATCATTCTTAAATATTTTCCATTATCAACTGGTATTTTGGTTTCAATAATGGCTCGATCTAATTCAAACAATTGAACAGGCCATTTTTCTCTTCCTGGAAGCTGGTATCTTGTAGACTCATCTATCTTATACTTAGAAAAAGAAAGTAGACCACTATTGACATAGCCCATTGGATTTAAAATCGGAACGGGTACCCATGGAGTGTTATAGTTATATGCAAAGGTTGAACCATAACCTTTTAAACGTTCTTTAAACATAGTTACTTGATTCGTGTTATAGGATCTACTAGCTTTAACATCTATTTCTTGTATAAGAATAAAATCAGAATCTGTATTTTGTAAAAAACTTTGAGTATTTTCAAGATTGTTCAACGTTTGCTTTTCACTACTTGAACGTGAGCCTTTTCCCCCGTCCATAAAAAAGTCTTGGTCCTTATCCAATCCCCCATATCCAATATTAAAAATAGTCGTACTAAATGGCTCTCCCTGCTTTAATACCTTTTGGTTGTTATTTTCAACCTCCAACTCAATAACATCTTCAGGCATTTCCTCCGTTATGGTCATAAAGGCTAAAAACAATGCAAGAGAAAGACCTACAACAACTATTAAAATTACAAATAATTTAATTGTTTTTTTCAAATGAATACTCCCCCTTATTAACTTATTATTCTAGATTATTGTGACTCCCACCTTCTTATAAATCATTAATGAACCCAATCTTTCAGAGTTTGATCAAACAAAGGACAAGATGTAAAATCAAATGAAACCTCTTCTAATCTCTTCTCGTAGTTAAATCATATAAATTGAATTCGATTTCATTAAAGTTTGGGGTTTTCTTTTGTGTTATTTTAAGATAATTTGTTATTTCATTAGATAATAAGCCAAATTCATTGTGTTCACCTTTATACCAAGTATAATTGTTTTAAAATACCCATAGAAGATGTAGTTAGAACTTTTAAAGATAGGGGGAATGTAATGATTCTCGAACAACAACGTAAAATAGATCCCAAACAAGATTCAATTATGGTAGCACAAGGAGTAAAAAGAACATTTGGCAAAGGGCACAATGCTGTTCACGCTTTAAAAAATGTGAACTTAAACATACCTAGAGGTTGTTTAGTAGCACTAAAAGGCAGATCTGGTTCTGGTAAAACAACACTATTAAATGTACTGGGAACATTGGATCAACCTACGGAAGGGAATGTTTTTTTTCAAAACAATAATATATCGAATTTATCAGATAAAGAACGGACGAATCTTCGAAGGAAAGATATTGGACTCATCTTTCAATCGTTTGCTCTAACACCCTATATGACTGCGTTAGAAAATGTTGAATTTGCATTAAGAATTGCTGGCATTCCAAGTAAAGAGCATTTGAAACTAGCAGAGGAAGCTTTAAGTTTGGTAGGTTTGAAAAAAAGAATGAAACATAGACCTTATGAGTTATCTGGAGGGGAGCAACAAAGAGTAGCCATTGCCAGATGTATTGCTCAGCAGCCAGCATTAATTTTAGCGGATGAACCAACAGCTGAATTAGACAGTAAAATGGGTTTTCAAATTATTCAATTGTTTAAGAAATGCATTCAAGATACAGGTATGACGATTGTATTAACTACACATGACCCGGATGTTATGGAATTGGTAGATTATCTGTATGAATTGGAGGATGGCGAAATTGTTCAATCAAACCAAAATGCAATCGATTAAATTTATTTTCATACCTTTTTTAATTTTCACCCTAGCTGGATGTTCATTGATTCCTGTAGAAGAAGATGATTTAGCTCCCCCTTTAATAGAACCAAAAAAAGAAGAAGTGAGGCTGTTAACTGTTGAAAAAGGCTCCATTGTAAAAAACCTTAATTTACAAGGGAATTTCAGATCTTCTATATCAGAATCTCTATATTTTAAACAACATGGTGGAAGAATTGTGTCCATTGATGTGAAATTAGGAGATACAGTGTCCAAAGGAGATGTGATCGCTCAGTTAGAAAATGAAGAATTAACCAAAAGAGTTCAACAACAAAAGCTTGCGTTGGAGAGAGCAAAAATTGAATTGCAAAGAGCTCAGCAAGAAATTGAGTTGAATTTGCCAGACACGCAAATCGATCTTGATTTAAAAAGTTTAGAAGCATCTATCGAGGATGCAAAAACGAACTTAGAAAGAACAACACGTTTATATGAAGAAGGAGCTGTTTCCCTGCAAGATCTAGAAGTTGCACAGCAACAAGTAGAGCAATTGGAGCTTTCTTATGAAAAACTCCTGATTAGTACTGAAGGTAGTAAGGCTTATCCAGTTGATGAACAATACATTAGATTATTAGAAATTAACGTAGAAACTGCCCAGATTGAATATAACTATCTGCAGGCGCAATTGAGTAATACGAAATTGGTCGCGAATATTGATGGTGTTGTTACTTATATTAATACTTTAAAAAGAGGGGAAGAAGTCATTGCTTACGATCCTATCGTTGACATTTCTAATTCTGAAAATTTATTCATTCTAGCAACATTGGATAATGCAGAAGAAATTTTAGAAGCCAAAGATGCGGAAATTAATCAGCCTGTTGAAGTAACATACGATGGTAAGACCTATATAGGAACAGTAGTACAAACACCTGAAACTGCTCCAGAATCTGCGGATAGAGAAGTGACAGAACTTAATAAGACATCCATATTTGTGAAACCAAATGAGGAACTTCCTGATGGGGTCGACATTGGTGATCGTGTTGATGTAAAGATTACGTTAGTTGAAAAGGAAGATACGATTGTAATTCCTTCTGCTAGTTTACATAGCTATTTGGCTCGTAACTTTGTAAAAGTGTTAGATGGTGAAAGTAGAGTTGAGGTTGATGTTGAAATTGGTATAGAAACAAAAACAGAAGTTGAAATCATTAGTGGTTTAGAAGAAGGTCAACAATTGATTCTTAACTAAAGGGGGTAAATGATGGCTATTCTTACAATGATCATTCGAAAAATGATCAAAAACAAATGGCTTGAAGTCAGTTTACTGCTCGGTTTAATGCTTTCCGTTGCCCTCACTAGTAGTATTCCTATCTATACAAATGCCATTTTGCATCGGATGTTAGTAAAAGATCTTCAGAATTTACAATTGAAAGAAGACATATTTCCTGGTCGATTTGATGTTTCATCTTCTATAAGAAGTTCAATGCCGCCTGAAGATCGGGAAAGCTATCTTTCAAGTGTAGATAAATATATGGAGGTACAAATTCCAGAGCAACTTTCATTACCAATAATAAGTTATGCCAAACATAGAGAAACATTAAATTACTCTTTTATTCCACTTGAAGAATTTAATTTTTTAAATGAATTAGCAGATGATGAAGAGAAAACAAATCCATTGAGTAGTAAAAAAATCAATATAGTGGGTTCATCTGAATTAAATGATCATATCAAGCTTGTAGATGGGCGACTGCCATCAAACCAAGTAGAAAATGATGTTTATGAAGTAATGATAACGGAAGGGTCCCTTTCTGCATTAAACATTACATTAAATAAAGAAATTGTTATTCTAGATGGTAGTAATAAACTAATCACTGTGAATCCTGTTGGTATTTTTGAACCTAAGGATTATAGTGATGTGTACTTTAATAAAAGTCTATCTAATACATCACTTTATTTAGATTTTGACTTGTTCGAAGAGAAATTTACTTCAGAGAATATATTACCTGTAAGGAACAGTTATTGGAACGTATCTTTTGATTATCAAAGTATACGATTAACATCGGTTGATAAATTAATTGATGCTTTTACGGGTCTGAAAGGATACTTAACCCCTTATACAAATAATGACAAAAATATTAAAGGGAATGAAGTTGAATTTCCAATTATAAGCATACTGGAAAACTATGATATGAAACAACAAAAGTTAAAAACGATGGTTTCGTTTCTATACATTCCAGTATTAATTATGATTGCTTTTTACATCTTTTTAGTTTCGAACTTAATCATTGAAAGGCAGAAAACGGAAATTTCTGTCTTGAGAAGTCGAGGTGCAAATCGTCTACAAATTTTAGGCGGTTATTTAATCGAAGGGTTAATTTTAGGGAGTATCGCTTATTTTTCTGGAATATATTTGGCAAAATTGTTTACTTTGATATTAGGTTCTTCTAATGGTTTTTTACAATTTGTGCAGCGAACATCTTTAACGGTTGAAATTACTGGTGGAGCTTATGTTTACGCAGCTTTTGCCGTTGTAGGAACTATTATTATGATGTTAGTGCCTGCGTTTATTCATACACGTCAAAATATTGTTAGCTTAAAGAGAAGCATGTCTAGAAGTAAAAAGACTTCATTTTTACATAAATTTTATTTAGATATCGTATTTATGTGCGTTGGGTTGTATGGGTTATATACTTTTAAAAATCAAATGAAAGATTTTATTAATTCTGGAGTATTTACGAATGAATTTTCAATTGATCCTCTTTTATTTATCGTTCCTAACCTTTTCATAATCGGAATGGGATTATTTCTTCTTCGTATATACCCATGGATGATTCAGTTTATATATTGGTTTGGTAAAAAAAGATGGAGTCCAGCCTCTTATTCTACCTTATTGCAGGTCGGGCGTTCTTCTACACAATATCAACTATTGATGGTATTTATTATTTTGACACTTTCAACAGGGATGTTTAGTGCTAGTGCAGCAAGAACAATTAATAGTAATATGATTGATAAAATTTCCTATACAAATGGAGCAGATATCGTGATGGAAGTGGAATTTGGAAACGACAATCCTGACCAATATCTGCCTGGAGCTTCAGAAGATGCATTGGATAATACACATACAAACTATATTGAACCTTCTATAGAGGTTTTTAAAAACTTACCCGGAATTGAACATATCACAAGAGTATTTAAAGAGAATAATGTGAATTTCACCAATAGTAAAGTAAATACAAAAGTACAATTAATGGGAATTGATACAGCAGATTTTGGACGTGTAGCATGGTTTAAAGAAGGTTTAATGGATCATCATTTTTATGATTATTTAAATTTAATCGCAACCAATCCTCAGGCTATTTTGATTTCAAAATCTATTGCAGATACTCATGAAATTAAAGTAGGTGATATTGTGAACATGGGGTGGATTGGTACGAATAATGTTGAATTTATTGTGTATGGGATTATTGATTATTGGCCAAGCTGGAATCCAAATTCTGTACCAAAGCCTAGTATAACAGCTTCAGAAACACCACAATTGGTTGTAGGCCATTTAGATTTCATACAATCTCGCTTGGCACTTAGACCTTATGAATTTTGGGCTAAATTAAAGCCTGATTTTTCAAATACAGCTCAGTTGTATGATTCCATAGAAGAAAAGCGTATCTGGTTAAATGATTTAACAAATTCAAATGCTCAGATTATTAAGGTTAAAAATGATCCATTTCAGTTAGCGATTAACGGTGTTATGACCTTAGGTTTTATTATTTCTATTTTAATTAGCTTATGTGGGTTTTTATTGTACTGGATTTTAACACTGAAGGGCAGAACACTTCAATTAGGAATGTTGCGTGCAATGGGGCTTAGATTTTCAGAGTTGGTTAAAATGCTGATATTAGAGCAAACACTGACAACGGGTGCAGCGATGATAATGGGAATAATAACAGGTGTTGTGACGAGCAGATTGTTTGTAACTTTATTTCAAATTACATTTAATCCACTTGAACAGGTCCCACCGTTTCAAGTTGTCATCGATCCTTCAGATCAAAGGCAGATTTATATCATAGTTAGCATGATTATTTTGATTGGTATTATGATATTAGGATATATGCTATCACGAATCAAAATTCATCAGGCCTTAAAATTAGGGGAGGATTGAGATATGATTTTGTGCGAAAATCTAGTGAAGATTTACAAAATTGCCGATCTTGAGGTAGTGGCCTTACAGGGGTTAGATCTTGAAGTGAAGGATGGCGAACTAATGGCTATCATCGGAAATAGCGGCAGTGGCAAATCTACTCTATTAAATATGTTAGGTGGTTTAGATCGTCCATCAGCAGGAACTGTTTCTGTCAATGGATTAGATTTATTAAAGTTTAAAGAGAAAGATTATGTTAAATATAAACGAGAGACGGTAGGATTTGTTTGGCAAAATAATGCAAGGAATCTAATTCCATATTTAACAGCTTTAGAAAATGTAGAGCTACCTATTCTTTTAAAGGGTCGTCGTAAAAAAGAACGGGCTAAGGAACTTCTGGAAGCAGTTGGACTAGGACATCGAATGAATAACACATTAAATCAGCTCTCAGGTGGAGAACAGCAGCGTGTAGCCATCGCTATCGCTTTAGCGAATCGTCCAAAATTACTGTTAGCCGATGAGCCTACAGGGTCTTTAGATACTAAAATGTCTGATCAAATCTTAGATTTGTTCCAAAAATTAAACGAAGAATATGGATTGACGATTGTGATCGTAACACATGATCCATTATTAGCTAAAAAGGTGAATCGTGTTGTCGCTATTCGAGATGGAAAAACCTCATCAGAAATGATTCGAAAAAGATCAGTTGAGGAGCTCGATCAATTAGGTCTTGGCTTTGAAGAAGATGAGACACATGAAGAATTCGCAATTCTAGATAAAGCTGGTAGATTGCAAATTCCTGATACTTATTTAAAGTCCATAGGATTAGAAGATAGTAATAAAGTCCAACTGCAACTTGAGGATAGCAAAATTATTCTTACCTCCCCAAATGATAACGAAAAAGGGAAAAAAGGCAAGATTGAGAACCAGTATAAAGAGGATAAAGAGACAGAGAATTAAAAATGGCTTGATGCAAATCCTGATGAGTGTGTTGTTAACAATCCGCAAAAGCCTAGCACATAAACTCAAGTATTACATATTATAAATTAAGCAATTAGAAATAATTGCACACAGAGGTACTTTGATTACTGTCATAAACATTCCTTTCTTTTATTGAAGGCTTCTCCTGTGGGAGAAGCTTTTTTATTTGGCTGCAATTGGTCTAAAGGGAGCAATATAGGTCTAGTATTCCCCTTTATTTATTAAAATTTATAAAAACCCACAAAACCTAATTTGATATACTTCCCTTAAATAGCAGATTATTAAATAAAGGGTAGTATACCATTACATTTAGATTTGTGGGTTTTCATAATTCTATTCCTTATTTCATTTAGGTAAAGATTTATTTAGCAGCTTCGTAACGCTTAGCTACTTCATCCCAATTCACTACATTCCAGAATGCACCGATGTAATCTGGACGTTTGTTTTGATATTTTAAATAATAAGCATGCTCCCAAACATCTAATCCTAAAATTGGAGTTTTACCTTCCATAATCGGGCTGTCTTGATTTGGAGTACTGCTTACTTCAAGTTTTCCGTTTTGGTCTACACTTAACCAAGCCCAACCACTTCCAAAACGAGTAATGGCTGCATTAGCAAAATCCTCTTTGAATTTATCAAATCCACCGAGTTCACTTTCAATTGCATCTGCTAAAGCTCCTGTTGGTGCTCCTCCAGCGTTTGGTGCAATGACTTGCCAGAATAATGAATGATTAGCATGTCCACCTCCGTTATTACGAACAGCTCCGCGGATGTTTTCAGGAACACTATCTAAGTTAGCAATAAGTTCTTCAATACTTTTACCTTCAAGCTCAGCATTTCCAGCAATTGCATCGTTTAATTTTGTTACATAAGTTGCATGATGGCGATCATGATGGATCATCATCGTTTGCTCGTCAATGTGTGGTTCAAGTGCATTATTTGCATATGGTAATTCAGATAATTGATGTGCCATGTTAAAAAAACCTCCCATTATATGTATTCAAACAATATTATTACAACCATATTATCACTTATTTTTGATAATAAATCAACATTTATGTTTAAAAAGTATGCCTTTTTGGTTTAATAAACATTTTCAATATATTTATGTAAAGTAGGAAGTGTTTTCAATCTGTAAAATTTGTGTCACCTGTATCACCTCCTCTTCTTTTAATTTCATCTATTATTTTATGATGATAAGAAACACCTTCGGCATTTAACCAGGGGGATAAGTCACTCATTGTTTGATGATGCAATTCTAACTCTTCTATCTTCCAATCTTTTAGCTGAACGTCTTGTAGATGCTGTAAATTTCTTTCATTGAAATACATCTCATCACCTCAGCATTAATATTTACATCTACAAATTAGTTTATTCTGCATAATTATGAAAACGCTTAAAATAAAGCGTTTTCAAGAGAAAATAAGAGATAACTTAAAAAAAATTAATAATATTGCAGGAATTTAACGATTTTTGTCGAATTTTATTATAAAATAAATATGCAGACATTATTGTATTCGTAATAATATTCATGAAAGTACTGTTAATAAGGTTCTATTTTTATAAATGCTATTCTTTATGTAATGAATGAAAAATGAAGGGGAGTCATTTAAGATGAATTTACGTTCTTTTCAACTATCTGATTGTGAGAAGGTTACAAACTTATTAAAGGAAGTATTGTCTGATACATGTTTCAAAAAAACAATTAAGGTTTTTTCTAAACAATTGTCTTACGATAGTGAACTAGTTATTATCGCAGAAAATGATAGTGAGGTTGCTGGCGTTATTATAGGATCGATTGAGAATAAACAAGGTCTGTTCATTTTAGTAGAAGATCCTAGTTATACACATAATGAAGTTGGAAAGAAAATGGTAAAGAAATTAAGGGAACGTTTTGTACAAAGAAAAGTAAAGGAAATGAATGTCACTATGCATGATATTCAAATTGAAGAATCTCATCAAATTGACTCAGTCTGTTCATAAAATAAGAAGTTTATTTGTTTTTCATATTATACCTTAAGAGGTATGAGAAGCTGATAATAAAGCATTTTACTTTTTAATGTATGATGTGATAGGATGATTCACTTGACTTCACTTTTTTTTGGATATATGATATGGTCGATTTAGTTATATGATAACCCAATTTGAAATGAGGGGGGTTATAAGATGAAAGAAGTTACAATATATACAGATGGAGCATGTTCTGGCAATCCTGGCCCTGGAGGTTGGGGTGCTATTTTATTATATGGAGAACACCGCAAAGAAATATCAGGAGGAGAGCCAAACACAACCAATAATCGTATGGAGTTGGTTGCAGTTATTGAATCTTTAAAACAATTAAAATCTCCTTGCAAAGTAAAACTTCATAGTGATTCTGCATATATAGTGAACTGCTTTAAACAAGGTTGGATTGATAATTGGAAAAGAAACGGTTGGAAAAATAGTAAGAAACAACCCGTGGAAAATCAAGATTTATGGAAGACACTAGATGGTTTGATGAAAATTCATGATGTAGAGTATATTAAAGTAAAGGGTCATAGTGATAACGAGTTAAATAACCGCTGTGATTTTTTAGCTGTACAAGCGGCAAAAGAGCAATCTTTGAGGTGAAAAGTTTTGAAATACTCAGTTGTTAAATCATCAAGAAATGATTGGGAACAATTAAAAGATGAGATTATTCAAGCAGCATCCTCACTCGGAATAGATAAGATAGGGTTTGCTTCGGCAGACCCTTTTTTAGAATTAAAGCAAATTTTATTAAATCATCGTAATAAAGGACATGAATCTGGTTTTGAAGAACCTGATCTAGATAAAAGAGTTGATCCTAAACTTACTATGGAACAACCCCGCTCTATTTTATCCATAGCTATTGCTTATCCTTCAAAGTTGAAAGCCCCACCTAAATCTGAAAAAGGTGCATACAGAGGCATGATCTCCAGATCAGCATGGGGAGAAGATTACCATCATGTGCTGAAAAAAAGATTGTTGAAGTTGGAGAATTTTATTAAAGATAGAGTATCTGATGCCAGACTTGAAAGTATGGTGGATACAGGGGTTTTAGTTGATAGGGCAGTAGCTGAGCGTGCTGGTTTAGGCTGGGTAGGTAAGAACTGCGCTGTTATTACACCTGAGTTTGGTTCTTGGGTATATCTTGGAGAAATGATTACTAACATACCATTTAGTCCTGATCAGGAAGTAACAGAAGAGTGTGGAGATTGTACGATATGTATTGATGCTTGTCCTACAGATGCTCTTGTAGGCCCAGGTCAATTAAATTCAAATCGGTGTATATCATTTGTAACGCAAACGAAAGGGTTTGTAGATGACGAATTAAAGGAAAAGATAGGTAATCGTCTGTATGGCTGTGATACATGTCAAATCGTTTGTCCTAAAAATAAAGGGAAACATTTTACTCATCAAACAGAGTTTCAACCAGATCCAGAGATTGTGAAACCACTTCTTAAACCATTATTATCATTAAGTAATCGTGAATTTAAAGAAAAGTACGGATTTAGCGCTGCAGCTTGGAGAGGTAAAAAACCCATTCAACGAAACGCAATTACTGCATTAGGTGTCTTTAAAGATCAAAGTGCAATTCCTGTATTAAAAGAGCTGCTTTTCAAAGATCAGAGACCAGAAATAAGAGAAGCTGCAGCATGGTCATTGGGTAAAATCAATACAGAAGAGGCACTTGAAGTAATTAAGCAAGGAATTTCTCAAGAAAAAAACGAAGTTGTATTAGACTCACTGGCAAAAGCAGAACAACGTATTACGAATTCAGAGTCGTTATAAATTTGACGAATTCACATGAATCAAGTAAAGTGTATTATGGTTGATTGGAGTTTGATTGGATAAATATTGACGAGGTGAATATGTATGGCAGATGTTATTATTCCAATTGTGACCCTTATTGTAGGTCTTATAATAGGTTTTTTTGTTGGTGTATTTTATTTAAGAAAGCAACTCGAAAAAATGCAAAATAATCCAGACATGCTTAAGGAAATGGCAAAGAAGATGGGTTATAATGTAAATAATCAGCAAATGAATCAAATGCAGAAAATGATGAAAAATAAAAAGTTTAGATAAATTGTATTGAGTTAAGAAAAGAGGAATTTATCATGGCAGGTTTTAAAGATTATAAAAATGACCTAGTAAGTGATAATAGAAAAATAATAGAGGATCATATCAGAGAAATCTTAAAACTTATTGGGGAAGATGTGGAACGAGAAGGATTGTTAGATACCCCAGCTCGTGTGACACGTATGTATGAAGAAATTTTCTCAGGTTACAATGTTGATCCGCGGAAAATCTTAGATGTTACCTTTGATGAAGATCATGAGGAGTTAGTCATAGTCAAGGATATTGTGTACTATAGTCAGTGTGAGCACCACATGGCACCGTTTTTTGGTAAAATCCATATCGGTTATATTCCAAAAGGAAAAATAGCTGGTCTAAGTAAATTTGCTAGATTAGTGGATGCAGTTACACGTAAGTTACAGGTACAAGAGCGTATAACATCAGAGATTGCTGATATCATGGTAGAGGTTTTAGATCCTCAAGCTGTTATGGTCATCGTTGAAGGAGAACATTTGTGTATGTGTTCCAGAGGTGTGAAAAAGTACGGTAGTAATACCATCACTTCAGCTATGCGTGGTGCATTTTTAAATGACCCAGCATCTAGAGCTGAATGTCTCTCTCTTTTAAAAGATTAAGAAAATGATAATGGAATTTAAAACACCAGTTCATGAACTGGTGTTTTTTTGTTAATATAGACTCAGGTATCTTAAAAAATGGGTTAATCCAAAGCAGGTATTGATAGAATTGCTTATATTCGGTTTTTAGTATCATTAAAAAGTACTAATGAATTTTTATAATTTATTACTTGAAAGAAAAAGAGGTAGAATTGTGGACTATATTGAAAACCTCTCAAAAACAATTATTTTCATAGAAGATAATTTAACAAACAAAATAACAATTGAACAAATTAGTAAACAAAGTGGTTATTCCAAGTTTCACTTTCAAAGACTATTTCATCAAGTGGTTGGGGAAACAGTAGCTCAATATATTATGAATCGAAGATTAACTGAAGCAGCTAAAAAATTAGTCAGTGATACTACAAGTATAATAGATGTTGCTTTTGAATTCGGTTACGACTCCCATGAAGTTTTTACAAGAGCTTTTAAAAGAAGATTTAAAGTCAGCCCATATCAATTTAGACAAATCAGGATAACAACGGAATACCTCTATAAAAAACCGATCAATACGCAATACTTAACAAATAAAAACTTTAATTTATTAGATGATATAGAGGAAGTATCATTTGAAAATATGTTACTTAGTGGTTACCAGACTGCAAATGGTTCAAGGGAAGAGATCTTATCAAGCTGGTCAAAACTACGTGGGAACATAACTGCAATCGATGAGAGGGATTTTAATGCCTATGGAGTCATTCAATATCCAGATACTTTTGGTTTAGAGATTGATTTCACATATCTTGCAGCAGTTAAGTCCGTTCATTTAAAAAACCATAATGATCCGGATTTGAAGTCAGTGAGTTTGCCTAATAGTAAGTACATCGTTTTTTCACATAGAGGATCAACTAAGGATTTGCCCTTATCTTATGAATATATTTATGGGGTATGGTTATCAAAGTCAAAGTATGTAGTAAGTAGTTCTTATGATTTTGAAAGATATCATTCATTTGCAGATCGATCAAATCCAGTGATTGAAATTTGCATACCTGTTCAAAAAGTATAGCACTAATCATCAAGTTTTTATATCTTTTCTCCTGTATCTTTAAATATGAAGGGAGAGATGATCATGAAACAAGATGATTTTTTATTTTATTCTGCTACAAAAATTGCCGAATTAATTCGAAGAGGAGAGTTGACTTCAGAGCAGGTGACAAGCGCACTAATTCAAAGGATTCACACATATGATCAAAAAGTAAATGCAGTTGTGAACAAGGATTTAGAAAAACTAATAAATGATGCAAAGAGAGCGGATAGGGAACTGAATAAGGGTATAGTTCGTGGACCACTTCACGGAGTTCCCATCACAATAAAAGAATCTTATGCCATCAAAGGTATGAAAACAACAATTGGGTATACTCCTTTCAAAGAATATACTACTGAATATGATGCTACTGTTGTACGTCGTTTAAAGGAAGCTGGAGCGCTCATTATAGGTAAAACAAATGTGCCACCACTGTTGATGGATTTACAAACCGATAATGAGATTTATGGAAGAACAAATAATCCTTGGGATTTGAATCGTACACCCGGAGGGAGCAGTGGTGGTGGAGCTGCAGCAGTTGCTGCATGTTTTAGTTACTTAGATATAGGAAGTGATATAGGTGGCTCATTAAGAATACCTGCTCATTATTGTGGTGTGTATAGTTTGAAGCCCACAGAACATTCAGTTTCAGCATTCGGACATTTTCCTATGCCGAAAAAGTCAAAACCCCCTGAATATCGCTCATCAAGACACCTTGCTTGTTATGGCCCTTTAGCAAGGTCTATTGATGATTTAATTTTAGCTTATTCCACAATAACTGGTTCCGATCTAAATGATATGAAAGTGCCTCCTCTAAACAATCACAAAATAGAAAAGTTAAATTTAAGCAATTTTAAAATCGCTTGGATGGATCAGCTTGAAGAAGTTCCTGCTGACAGGGAAGTTATAGATTATATTCATAGATACGTAGAAAAGCTTAAATCGCTTGGTATACAAACTGTAAAAATAGAGCAGTTTCCAGTGAGTACAAACAAAGTTTGGCAAACATGGGGGAAAATGATTGATGCAGAGTTGAATTCAGGTAAACCATCACTTATAAGGGGAATTGAGCACTTCTTTACAAGAAATCTTCAGAAAAAATATCCAACTTCAAGTAAATTAATACCTCTAACTTTTAAAAATTATATGAGAACTTTAACACAGAGGGAAGATCTTATTTCATCATTTGAAGCGTTCATGCAATCGTATGAAATGTTTATTTTGCCAGTTAGTGTTACGGCAGCTTTTCCACATATTAAAAAAGACAAACTAATAGGATATCAGCCAATTTATAAAAACCCAGTGTATGTCGATGATAAACCGATGAACTATTGGCAGGCGACTGGAGCCTATACAAATTTATTTAATGTATTAGCTAATCCAGTTGTAACCATACCTATTGGATTAAATAAAGATAATATGCCCGTAGGAGTACAGTGTGTCGGAAAGAGATGGGATGACTTCAAGTTACTACACACTGTGAATCAGATCGTCAATGAATTGAATATGGATGTTCCAAAAGTGCCATTTTAGAACATATTTTAAACTTATTAATAGTCGAGATCTAATAAGATGGCTGTATTTTATGTAGTAAGTCTTAGTTCAGTTGTAATCAACTAATATCTACTGATACAATACTATTTAGTATAGAAAATAGCATTGAAAAGACTCAAGAAATAGGTGGTACAGATTTGTTAAATTCATTTAATAGAAGAAATATTGGAATTTTTGCACATATAGATGCTGGAAAAACAACTACAACAGAACAGATGTTATTTAAGGGGGGGCAAATTCGCTCCCTTGGAAGTGTAGATACAGGAACAGCACAGACGGATTGGTTGGATGTTGAAAGAGAACGCGGTATTTCGGTGCTTGCGGCGACAATAGAGTTAATATGGAGAAATACTTTTATTAATATTGTGGATACTCCGGAACACGTTGATTTTTTGTCAGAGGTAGAAAGAAGCTTACGAGTGATGGACGGAGCTATACTTATCATATCTGCAGTTGAAGGTGTTCAGCCTCAAACAGAGGTTATTTGGCATGCTCTTCGTAAACTTAACATTCCAACTTTGATTTATATTAACAAAATAGATCGGATAGGGGCTGATCCTAATCGAGTGATTAAGAATATTCATCATGAGTTATCAACAACTGCTGTTCCGATACAAAATATTCAGGGGGTAGAAGAGTCTTTTGAAGGTGTTTGTTTTTGGCATGAACAAGAACAGGTGTCTGAACAACCTCTTTATGATCAAATTGTAGAAGTCGTTTCAGAACACGATGACTCCGTTTTAAATCAGTATTTAGAAGGTGAACATATATCAAACGAACAGCTTAAGGAGAAATTATCTTTATTATCAAAAGATGGGCAGGTCTTTCCCGTATTATTTGGTGCTTCAAATAAAGGAATAGGAATCCAGGAGCTTATGGATGCCATGATTGATTACCTCCCGCATCCTGAAGGATTAAAGGATGCTCCTTTGTCTGGGATTGTATTTAAAATCGATAGAGATCATAAGTTAGGAAGGCTGGCTTATGTCAGGTTGTATCAAGGCAGTATTCAAAATAGAGATTCAATTTATAATGTTACACAAGCTATTGAAGAGAAAGTAACACAAATCCGGAAAATCCATGGCAATAAAAGTGAAGACTTGGGAGAGCTCCATGCAGGAGATATTGCTGCACTTAGCGGTTTGAGTCATGTAAAGATTGGAGATATATTAGGCAGTGCTTAAGGTGTTCCTTTACACCCTCACATGGCTATTCCTCTTTTGACAGTAAAAGTAGAATGGGGGGAAGAAGAGGAATATCCAGCTGTTGTTAAAGCATTGCAAGAATTGTCTGATGAGGATCCACTATTAAATTTGCAGTGGCATCAAGAGGATAGAGAACTTCATATTAAAGTAATGGGGAAAATTCAACTTGAAATCCTAACAAGTTTAATAAAAAGCCGTTTTCAGCTAAATGTCAAATTTGGACAGCCGTCTGTAATATACAAGGAGACACCAAAACAAATAGGACAAGGAATTATTCGTTATACGATGCCAAAACCTTGTTGGGCAGTATTACGATTTAAAATTGAACCTGGTGAGAGAGGGAGTGGGGTGACTTATCATTCTATTGTACGTAAAGAAGATTTGTTAGAGCGCTATCAGAATGAGGTGTCTCGGAGAGTTCCCGAAGCATTGGAACAAGGGTTGTACGGATGGAATGTAGTAGACTTAAAAATCACATTAATAGAAGGGGAGCATCATGCAGTTCATACTCATCCACTCGATTTCGCTGTAGCTACACCTATGGGAATTATGAATGGTTTGAATCAAACGGGAACGAAGTTGTTGGAACCGATGTTGAACTTTAGAATATCTGTTCCTGAACAATTTGGAGGAAAGATTCTTCATGATCTGTCTCAGATGAGAGCAACATTTGATTCACCGATGCAGCAAGAAGATCGATTGATTGTAGAAGGAATCATACCATTGTCTACTTCGATGGAATATTCCGTTGAACTTGCTTCTTTAACAAAAGGAAGGGGAACAATGACAACCTTTTTTCACGGTTATCAGGAATGTCCAGAAGGGGTGTTGGTTACTAGAGAAAGAAGAGGTATTAACCCCTTGGATCAGTCCAAATATATATTAAGTGTTCGTAAGGCACTTTCATAGTTGCAGATTTCAGTATGCCACCCATTTCAACCTTCTAGCTTGTGCAAAACGTTCATTCACATGCTCCCAATTCACCACATTCCACCAAGCATCAACATACTCTGGTCGATTGTTCATGTATTTCAAGTAATAGGCATGTTCCCACACATCTAATACAAGCAATGGGATAACATCCCATTGTGATAGATTTTGGTGTTTTTCTGCTTGTAAAATTTCTAGTCGATGACTTCTTGGACTCCACACTAAAATAGCCCAACCTCCCCCTTCAACATTATTAGCAGCTGCGGAAAATTGTTTTTTGAATTCATCAAAGCTGCCAAAATCTTTCGTGATTTGCTTACTAATTGCCCCGGAAGCATCCCCCCCACCTTCTGGGGACATGATATTCCAAAAGATGGTATGTAGATAATGACCGGCCCCGTTAAAAGCTAACTCTCTTTCCCAATGTTTAATTAAAGAGAAATCGTTTGATTGTCTAGCTTTTTCTAATTGTATTTCAGCATTGTTTAAACCATTTACATAAGCTAAATGATGTTTATCATGGTGTATTTTCATTGTTTCTTCATCTATATATGGCTCCAATGCATCATACGAATAAGGTAGAGGAGGTAAAGTATGCTTTCCGATTGGAACTGGCTGTTCTGTTATTACACTTTCTTCTTCTTGTGAGTCTGTTGAGATTCGAACTGACTCATTCGTATTATCCATTTGAGAATCAGTTGGAGTTAGTAAATATCCGTTAAGTACTCCTAAGAAATAGTCAGATTCGCGAATAATATGTAACATGACAGTAACGAGCGTTTGATTGGTTTTAATTACTTCACTTTGATCCATCATTTGATATAACTGTTTAATGAATTGCTGTGATTGTGTAATACTGCTCTCAATAAATTGCTCCATATGTTCTAATTTATGGTTTTGGTTTTGTGATCGGATAATAGATTCGATCCATTGTTGAGCTGCACTTTCCATCTTAGCAAAGACGATTTCCCATTCCTGAAGTAGTTTGACATACTGTTCCTCTAAATCAGGAGCGAGTTCACGTATAACAACCGTATGTTCCTTTTCTTGCATTTTCCAAAAACGAATTTCCTCTAAAATTCGAAGTGGCATTAAACTGCCATACACTTTAAGCATAAAGTTTTCCCCCTATAAAATAGAAAAAAGCTTGTTCAATAGTGATCAATCGTGATGACCTGCCTTTTTAAAAAAAAGGTTGTATGTGAAATCATATGAAGAAAAAAAGAAAACTATGTCTATAAAGAGCACTCTCCTCTTTTATAACAGTCGTTACATCTATATTGAATGTATATATTTAACGTCATTTCTCTAAAACATTTTGAATACTTATATAAAAAAAGAGGAGGGTACTTTATGGTAATTCATACGATAAACCCAGGCGAAACACTGTGGCAAATTGCAACATCTTATCGTGTACCGATGGCGAAAATAATTGAAATTAATAAATTACCAGATCCAAATAAATTAGTGGTCGGTCAATCCATAGTAATACCAACAGAAGATTTTGTTCACATTATTAAGCCAGGAGAAACATTATGGAAAATTGCTCAAAATTATGGGACATCAGTTCAAACGATAGTACAGGCAAATCAAATTAGTGATCCTGCAAATATTTTTCCAGGGGGAAGGTTGTATATTCCAGCACCACGATATTATGTTAGACCTGGAGATACGTTGTGGCAAATTGCTCAGAATTATGGGATCTCATTACAAACATTAATAAGTGTAAACGATATTAAACCTCCATATGTTATATATCCAGGTATGATGTTAATCATCCCCCGAAAAGAAAAACCTGCTGTTGATGTGAATGCATATATTTACAAACTAGGGGATGAGGCAATTCCAATCGTCAAAGAAGTTGGTGAATATATAACTTATTTAACTCCTTCTGCTTATGTGATTAAAGAAGATGGGAGTCTTCAACAAATTGAGGATTCTCAAGCCATTGAGACTAGCCTTGAAGAAAATGTTGTACCGATGATGTCGATTACAAATTTTACTGCAACAGATCCAGGGTCAGATCTTGCACATGATGTTCTAAATAATCAAGAATTACAAGAGAAATTGATAACAAACATTTTAACGACGATGAAAGAGAAAGGGTATCAAGGTTTAAATGTAAATTTAGAAAATGTTCTCCCAGAAGACCGTGAGCCATATAATCAATTTCTTCAACTTGTTGTAGATCGTTTACATCCAGAAGGTTATTTTGTTTCAAGTGCCTTAGTACCAAAAGTAGGTCCTAAAAATGATGCATATGATTATGAAGCACATGGCAGAATTGCTGACTTTGTCATATTAATGACATATGAATGGGGTTACAGACTTGGACCTCCACAAGCTATCTCACCAATAGATCAAATTAAACGTGTTCTGGATTACGCAGTCACAGTTATACCTAGAGACAAAATATACTTTGGCTTTCAAATCTATGCACGAGATTGGTTGCTTCCTCATGTACAAGGTCAAGAGGCTGAAACATTTAGTTCTCAGGAAGCTATATTAAGGGCTATAAAGTACGGAGCAGATATTAAATACGATAATATAACTCAGTCGCCATATTATCGTTACAGAGATGAACAAGGCAGAATGCATGAGGTATGGTTTGAAGATGCGCGAAGTGCACAAGCCAAATTTGATACCGTAAAAGATTATAATTTAAAAGGAATTAGTTATTGGGTTCTAGGTTATCCATTTCCACAGAATTGGGTATTGCTTGAAGACAATTTTACGGTTACAAAACAAACAGAAGAATAAAACATACTTCCATCACCCAGTTATGATAGGTATAAATTGACTGAAATTTCCCAAAATAAGTTTTAATTTTAAACTAAATAAGGTATAATTATTGTAACAGAGTTTCATCATGTGAAACACATATCAAGGGTGGTGTAATTTATGGAACAAACAAAAAGTGGAACAGTTCGTGCAGTTGAACGAGCATTAGATATTTTGTTATGTTTTACAGATGAAATTGATTTAGGTTTGACGGAAATAGCAGAAAAGACAGGATTACATAAAAGCACCGTTTTTCGTTTATTAGCTTCCTTAGAAGTGAAAGGGTTTGTGATTCGTGATTCTGTTACAGAGAAGTATAGATTAGGTTTTCGGATTTGGGAGTTATCTGCAAACTTATCACAATCTGATGATCCAGCAACGATTCTTTTACCAGAAATGGAGCGATTAAGAGATATCTTAGGTGAAACCATTAGTTTATACATTCGTGATAATAATGAAAGAATTCGTATACAAGCAGTGCAAAGTAAACATTCTATTAGAAGAGTTGCACCGATAGGTGCTAGATTACCATTGTATGTTGGTGCATCCAGTAAAATTTTAATTGCATTTGATAATATGGACACTCAAGAAAACATGATCAAAGAATGGAGAGAACTAATAGACATCTCTGCTTATAAGGATCAAATAGCAGAAATTAGAAAGGTTGGATATGCCACAAGTATTGAAGAAAGGGAGCCTGGTGTCGCAGCTGTTTCAGTTCCCATCTTTAATAGTTCGCATCAATTGGTAGCTGCTTTATCCGTTTCAGGTCCGGTAAATCGTTTAACATTAGAAAATATGAAAGAACATGCTGGGATTATGATTGAAACAGCAAATCGAATGGGGAAAATGATTAGACCCTAATGAAATAAAATTATAAAAGTCATATTTGTAAACTGTACCCGAATAAGGAGACATGGATTGAAGTGTTCTCATTATTCGGTTTTTTATGTGTAGAAGTGTAATTTAAAACACCTTCATTATGAAGTCCTTCCTATTGAATATATGTAACATATAGTATAATATATATGTTGATAAATTATTTTATATATATTGGATATAAATGTATTTATTGAGTTTAATTAGTACATATTTTTGGAAATCATGGAGGGACAATTTATGTCAGAAAAACGAAAGTTAGGTTTAGAAACGTTATCAGTACATGCAGGTCAAGAGATTGATCCAACTACGATGTCATCCGCACTTCCAATCTATCAAACCGCTGCTTATGGATTTAAAGACACTGAACATGCTGCAAAACTTTTTGCGTTAGAGGAATTTGGGAATATTTACACTAGACTAAATAATCCAACCTCAGATGTTTTTGAGAAAAGAGTAGCTGAATTAGAAGGTGGTCAAGCAGCTTTAGCAACTTCTTCTGGTTTATCTGCAGTCACTTATTCAATCTTTAATATAGCGGGTGCAGGGGATGAAATCGTATCTGGTTCAAGTTTGTATGGCGGCACTTATAATTTGTTTTCAACAGCTTTACCTAGGCTGGGTATTGACGTTAAGTTAATTGATCCTAATGATCCAGAAAACTTCCGTAGAGCAATTACGGATAAAACAAAAGCTTTATACGCAGAATCTTTAGGAAATCCTAGAGGTGATTTATTAGACATAGAAGCAGTTGCAAAAATTGCTCACGAACATAACCTTCCATTCATAGTTGATAATACGATTCCTAGCCCTTATTTATTACGTCCAATTGAACATGGTGCAGATATTGTTGTACATTCCGCTACTAAATTTATCGGTGGTCATGGTACTTCAATGGGAGGGATTATTGTTGATGGGGGTACTTTTGATTGGGAAGCTAGTGGAAAATTCCCTGGACTAACTGAACCAGATCCAAGTTATAATGGTGTTAGATATACAGAGGCCGTAGGTTCTATTGCATATATCGTTAAAGCACGTGCTCAATTGATGAGAGATATGGGGGCTTCAATTTCACCATTCAATTCTTTCTTACTAATGCAAGGATTAGAAACTTTACATTTACGTATGGAAAGACATAGTGAAAATGCGATGAAGATTGCAAGATTCTTAGAAAATCACGAATTTGTTGAAACGGTTAGTTATGTAGGTTTGGAAAGTCATCCTACACATCATCTAGTTAAGAAATATTTACCTAGTGGACAGGGGGCTGTGATGAATTTTGAGGTGAAAGGTGGGCTTGAAGCAGGAAAAAAATTAATTAACTCTGTAGAGCTTTTCTCACATTTAGCCAATATTGGAGATTGTAAATCTTTAATTATTCATCCAGCAAGCACGACTCATGCCCAACTAAAAGGTGATGATTTATTATCAGCTGGAGTAACTTCTGGAATGATTCGATTGTCTATTGGTACAGAGTTTATCGATGATTTAATTTATGATTTAGATCAAGCTTTACTTAAAAGTCAAAAATAAATTTTTCTTTTATATAACAAAACGCCCTAGTCGATAGGGCGTTTATTTTGTTAGAAATATGGGCTAAACTAAGCAATTATAAATAAATGTATATAGAATTATAAGATCTTTCTAGGAGATACAATGATGCCATCTTCGTCAGCATATACATATTCACCTGGTACCCAAGTCATCTCACCAAATTTGAGTATGACATTCATTGTTCCCTTACCTTCTTTTTTACTTTTTAAAGGATTAGTACCTAGTGCTCTGATACCGAACTCTAACTTTGATAAATCTACTGAATCACGTACACATCCATTAATTATAATACCGCTAAGTCCCCTAGATACGCCAATTTCACCTAAACGATCACCCATCAGAGCACATTTTTTTGATCCACCTCCATCCACTACTAAAACTGACCTTTCAGGAACCGTTTTCAAGGCTTCTTCAAGTAAAACATTATCTTCAAATATTTTTACTGTTGCAATAGGGCCAAAAAAAGCTTGCTTCTTACCAAATGAACGAAATTCTGTTTGGCATATTGATAATTCTTCCGCATATTCATCACATAAATCTGTTGTTTTGAAACCCATTTGTTTCATTTCCTCCTTACGTATAAGTTAAAAAAACGTCCTAATTGATGCAATCTCTTAGGACGTTTGTATTAAACTGATTCAATTATTAAATTAATGGTTGCTGGGTATTAAATGTTAATTCATTAATTGGCGAAGTACAGTTTGTAAAATTCCGCCATTACGGTAATAATCTACATCGACCATACTGTCTAAACGACTAATCGTATTGAATTCAAACTTTGTACCATCTTCACGAGTCGCTTCAACTTTAACGATTTGCCCTGGTTTAACATCATTGTTTAGACCAACGAAGTTAAATGTTTCTTTTCCAGTAATACCAAGGGACTTCCAGCTTTGTCCTGCTTCAAACTGAAGTGGTAATACACCCATACCGACTAGGTTGCTTCGATGAATTCTTTCAAAGCTTTCAGCAACAACTGCGTGAACACCTAACAAGTTACTTCCTTTTGCTGCCCAGTCACGTGAACTTCCAGTACCATATTCTTTTCCTGCAAATACTACAAGTGGTGTAGCCGCTTCTTTATATTTCATTGCCGCATCATAAATTGGCATCACTTCATTTGTTGGCAAGTAAGTTGTGACTCCACCCTCTGTACCAGGAGCAAGTTGGTTACGGATACGAATGTTTGCAAATGTACCACGCATCATGACTTCATGATTTCCACGTCTAGATCCATAAGAGTTAAAATCTTTACGTTCAACACCATTATCTGTTAAATATTTTTCAGCTGGACTGCCCATAGCGATATTTCCAGCAGGGGAGATGTGGTCTGTAGTTACTGAATCACCCATAAGTGCTAATGTTTTTGCATCATTAATATCTGCGATATCACCAACTTCAGGAGTTAAACCTTCAAAAAATGGTGGATTTTGAATATAAGTAGACTTCTCATCCCACTCATATAATTTACCTTCAGGAACAGGAATATCATTCCAACGTTGATTAGCACGGAATACATCTTGATATTTATCACGGAATAGTTCAGGGCTCATCGCTTGATTAACAGTATCTATTACTTCTTGATTAGAAGGCCAAATATCTTTTAGGTATACTGCATTATTATTTTCATCATGTCCAATGGGTTCTGTAGTTAAGTCAATATCAGTTGTACCTGCTAAGGCATACGCAACAACTAATGGAGGTGACGCAAGATAGTTAGCTTTTACTTGAGCATGAACACGTCCTTCAAAGTTACGGTTACCACTTAATACAGAACATACTGTTAAATCATTGTCTGCAATCGCTTTGGAAACTTCATCTGGAAGTGGACCGCTATTACCAATACATGTCGTACAACCGTATCCTGCTACATAGAATCCAAGCTCTTCTAAAGAGTCAAGTAAGTTCGCTTTTTTAAGATACTCAGTAACAACTAAAGATCCAGGAGCTAGACTTGTTTTTACATAAGCAGGTACTTTTAGCCCTTTTTCAACTGCTTTTTTAGCTAATAAGCCGGCACCTAGCATAACACTTGGGTTAGAAGTATTTGTACAGCTTGTAATCGCAGCAATAACAACAGAACCAGTAGTTAGAGTAGTCGTTTCTCCATTTGGATGTTTTACTTCTACAGATTCTTTGATTTTGTCTTCGGAAATTCCTAAACCGCCTTGATCAACTGGCTTACGTACAACTTCGTTAAACTTTTGTTTCATTTCTGTTAGTTCTACACGGTCCTGTGGACGTTTTGGTCCAGAAAGGCTGGGAACTACAGTAGATATATCTAGTTCAATTGTATCTGTAAATACTGGATCTGGAGTATCATCCGTACGGAATAATCCTTGTGTTTTATAATACTGTTCAACTAGTGCAATTTGCTCTTCACTACGTCCAGTTCCTCTTAAATAGTTTAATGTTTCATTATCTACTGGGAAGAAACCAACAGTTGCTCCATATTCAGGAGCCATATTTGCTACTGTAGCACGATCAGCTAAGCTAATGTTGCTTAATCCAGAACCATAGAATTCAACGAATTTACCAACAACACCTTTTTTACGTAGTGTTTCTGTAATGGTTAGTGCAAGGTCAGTTGCCGTAGCGCCTTCCGCTAAACTTCCAGTTAATTTAAAGCCAATTACATCAGGAGTCACTGAATATAATGGCTGTCCAAGCATTCCTGCTTCAGCTTCAATCCCACCTACACCATAACCAACAACACCTAAACCGTTGATCATGGTAGTATGTGAATCTGTACCCACAAGTGAGTCAGGGAATACTTCTGTTACCCCATTTACTTCTTTTGTAGCTGCAACGGAAGCTAAGTACTCAAGGTTAACCTGATGAACAATCCCAGTTGCTGGTGGAACCGCACGGAAATTATCAAATGCAGTTTGTGCCCAACGTAAGAAGCGGTATCTTTCTTCGTTGCGTTCAAATTCTACATTCATATTGTATTCCAATGCATTTTCAGAACCAAAAGCATCGATCATAACAGAGTGATCGATAACTAAATCTACTGGGGCAAGTGGATTGATTTTATCTGGATCTCCACCTGCTTTGGCAACTGTATCACGCATAGCTGCTAAGTCAACAACTACAGGTACACCTGTGAAGTCTTGAAGAACGATTCTAGCAGGAACAAAAGGAATTTCTTGTTTGTTTTGTCCCTTATTTTCTGCCCAGTTAGCAATTTGGTTTACATGTCCTTCTGTAATCGCACGACCATCAAATTTACGGACTGCTGCTTCTAATAATACTTTAATGGAAAATGGAAGCTTTGAGATATTTCCTACATTCGCTTTATCTAACTCAGGTAAAGAATAATAAGTATATGACTTATCTCCTATAGTTAGTTGAGTGCGAACGTTAAATTGATCTTTGTTAGTCATCAAATTTCCTCCTTAAATGTTCATAGTTTCATCTAATGAAACTTAATTTCAAAAATATCTTTAATTTAAGTATAGCGGTTTAATAGCAGGACGTAAAGATTTTTTTCATGTGATAAGCTATAAAAACATATAGTATATACAGCGCTGGTTCTCTGAGGTAATATGCTTTAAAAAGGAACTTTTTGAACAATCTTTATAATACAATGTGATGGAGGGACACTTATGAGCTCACATTGGAGAGCAACATTAAATGAATATGTAAGAATGTATAACCAATTTGAAAGTCGTTGTTCCATAGATCCGTTACTTCCTCTATTATTGGACGAACAATACAAGGATATGCAATACAAAAGATTATACAGAATTCAGGACAAAAAGTTTAACCTACAAAAAAACGAAACAAGAATGAAAATAATCAAATTACAGAGCGGGTATGATCGTACAGAAGTGGACATTCTACTTAAACGATTTTTTTTATATGAAGGTAACTATAAAAAATATGAGGAGGAGAGGATAGAGCAACAACACATTATTCTAAAGAAGCAAAGAGGGAAATGGATGATTGAGAAAATTGATATTCCTGTTCCTGAACGTAAGTATTGTAAAAACCCACCAGTAACTTCATCAAATCCTCACATAAATAATCAAACCAGCTTATTTCCATATGATAAACACTCTGTACCATTTATTAATGAGCAAATATTTAATAGATCTTCAAAGAAAAGTTATCGTTACCTACGTTCAAAGGTGAAAGAATATGCAGATGTTTGGTGGGAAAATCCCAATCCAGATTTTCGATCGTTTAACGATGATTGTACTAATTTTGTCTCACAATGTATCTATGCAGGCGGTGCTTCAATGAATTATACTAAGAGTAGGGCTTCAGGATGGTGGTATAATTCAGCTAGAGAAAAAGATGGTTGGAGTTTTAGTTGGACCGTATCTCAATGCTTGAAAAATTATTTAATATCTAATCGAAATGGACTTCGGGCTGAAACAGTGGAAGATCCAAGACAATTGCAGATTGGTGACGTTATCTTTTATGATTGGGACGGAGATTCAAAATTTCAACATAGTGCAATAGTGACAGACAAAGATGATAATGGCATGCCACTCGTTAATGCAAGAACGGTAAATAGCAAACACAGATATTGGGATTATAAAGATTCATATGCTTGGTCTGAAAGAACAAAGTATAGCTTCTGCCATATTTACGATACAATTTAAAAAACTAATACTAATAATTTGCTGGTTAAGATGATCGAAGTGACTGGTTTTAGTCTAGATCATTTTCAAACTGGAAGGAATAGAAGTAATCATTTTGTTATTGAAAATATTATTTACTTGGAGGACGACTAAATGGGGGAGAAAATTAAAGTTGGCTTAATATATGGAGGGAAATCTGGTGAACATGCTGTTTCTTTGGAAACAGCTTTTGCAGTACTTCAGTCATTTGACTATTCAAAATATGATGTTTTACCTATATATATTACAGAAAAGGGAAGTTGGAGAAAAGGTCCCTATTTAAAAGCTCCTGTTGAGAATAAAAAACTATTATTGTTAGAAGATGATAAAAAGGATGCAAAAGCATCGTCTGATAAAGCAGTAATATCTTCAATGCCCTCACTTTCTACCTCACAGCAACTGAATGACATATTTGAATTTCATTCTGATGAAAATTCAAAAGGTATGAATGCAGTGGATGTAATTTTTCCTTTGTTACACGGCACAAACGGTGAAGATGGTACGATTCAAGGGATGTTTGAAATGGCGAATACTCCATATGTAGGTGCTGGGGTTTTATCCTCTGCTATGGGTATGGATAAAACAGTAATGAAAAAGATTTTCGCTCATGAGGGTCTCCCACAATGTATTTATCGTTATTTTACAAAACATCAATGGAAAAAAGATCAGTCTTATTATCTTATGGATGTTGAAATATCAATAGGTTATCCTTGTTTTGTGAAACCAGCTAATTTAGGTTCTAGTGTTGGCATATCCAAAGCAAATGAACGTGAACAGTTAATTAAAGCAATTCAAGAAGCTTTTAAATATGATCATAAGGTCATTGTTGAAGAATTTATAGAAGCACGTGAAATTGAAGTGGGTGTGATCGGTAATGAAGAACCGGAAGTTTCTGTACTAGGAGAAATTAAATCTTCCAATGATTTTTACGACTATAAAGCAAAGTATGTGGATGGAGAATCTATCATGACCATTCCTGCAGAAGTTGATTCGGATACTGCAGAGTTTATACAAAAATTAGCGATTAAAGCTTTTCAATCTATTGAAGGAACGGGTCTGTCTCGTGTAGATTTTTTTATAGATAAATCTGATAACAAAGTATTCATAAATGAAATTAATACGATGCCTGGATTCACACCGTTTAGCATGTTCCCGTTATTATGGAAACATACAGGTGTTCCATATCAGGAACTATTGGATCGTTTGATTGATTTGGCCATTCTTAGATATAATGAAAAACAAGAACTACAATATGGATTTGATGTAGAATAATCTCAGGAGTCTTCCGATAAACTTCGAAGTCATCTCGTTACTTTTGTAGGTATAAAGGGGTGGGGATCTATGGGTTTTCAATCAGAATTTAATTCAGTGTGTAAATTTAAATCTGAACAAGAGCTTCATGACTTATTAGAATACGGGAAAACGGCAATGGTTAAAAGAGGTTTTCGAGTGTATCCAACAGGTCAAAAAGCGATCGCTTATACACCGAATAACGAAGCAGTAGCCATTGTGAAAATTACTGCTTCTATTGCAGAAATTACCTTTCAAGGTGAAGAATTAACGAAAGTGGAAATGGATTTAGTTCGAAAGTTAACAGAACATGAGGCAAAAATTCAGACAGATTTAGCCTATGAAATGTTCTTCAAAGATAATACTTAGCATTTCAACTTTGCAAGTAATTTGAATTTGTGTTTTTGATAAGGCTCCAATTTTAAGGAGCCTTTTTAAATGTAACAGAAAGTATAATGATCTATAGTTAGTAATAAGGATACAGATTTCAGGGGTATATATAAATTTTCTTGCATGAAGGTTTTTGTACCTTTAGAATGGAAAGAATAGGAGGATATAACAAAGAACGAAACATATAGCATGACTAAAAATTATATTAATAGGATGATATTTAAATGAATGGGATTTTATTTGGTTTAACAGTAGAAGAAATTCAGAATCTAGCTGATGATATGACCGTTTATAATCGCGGTTATTCTTACTGGAAAAATGGTTATGTGACGAAACTAAATTTTATAAGAAGAGAAACGTTATGTGAGGCTCTTGTAGAAGGAAATCATAAATATAATGTCCGTGTTCAAATGGATGATCATTCTAAAGATTTACATGTACAGTGTGATTGCCCGGCGCATAATGGATATTATAATTATTGTAAACATATCATTGCTACCTTATTAAAGATTAATGAATTGGAAACAAGTGGGCAGTTATTAAAATATTATGAGCAAAAACAAAATGGAGTCCAAAATTATGAACCTCCTTCTATTCCTAAAAGAGATCAGGTTGCAACGGATCGAATGATTCAATTATTTGAAAAATATCATATCAATAATGAACAAGAATACGAGAATAAAAGAGATATAATGAGTGTGGAATACACTTGTAATATTATGGATTCCATCGATTCTGGTTCTCTATTGACTTTGGAATTAAAAGTTGGAATCAGCCACACATATATCGTACGTAATATGAGAGAGTTTCTTACCGCCCTATTTAATAATAAACCATATATTTTCACAAAAAAATTTACATATGATCCTAATGAGAATCAACTTGAAAAAGAGGATTTAGAGATTTTCAAAATACTTCAAGAAATCATAGAGAATGAAGCTTTTTACGGTGAGACATCTGCCTACTCTTATGTAATTAATTCATCAAACCGCGATCGATTTCTTAGAATTCCACCCCATCGTTCAGATGAATTATTAAGTAAGTTAATAAATAGAAATATAAATGTCGAAAGTGGATGGGATAGGTATATTCATATTCAAATTGTTGATGAGGTACCTCCATTTTATTTTCAACTAGATAAATTTAATAAATCTGACTTTTTATTGAAATTAAAAGGATTTGACTCTGTTGTTTTTCTTGAATCCTATGGATATATTTTTCAGGAGGGAACTTTTTATCGGGTATATCATACACAATTTCAAATGTTGTTGGATTTGAAAAAAGAATTCCGATCACAATCTCAATTATTAATTAATAGAGAACAAATTGAAGGTGTGATTTCTAATGTGGTACCTAACTTAAATAAAATTGGAAAGGTCGAAATTGCAGACCATATTTCAGATCAACTGATTAATCCCCCTTTAATAGTGAAGTTGAAGGTGGACAAAGAAAACGATTTGCTATCTTCTTCGTTAGAATATCATTATGGAGATATTGTGATTGAACCGTTGCAAAGGGTGATTTCCAACAAAGAACAGGATCTTATTTTAATGCGAAATGTGGAAAAAGAAAATGAAGTGATGTCTCTTATTGAAAATACACCATTTAAGTGGAATGGGGAAAGATTGTATATTGATGATGAATATGACATGTTCCAGTTTTTATATGAAGATTTACCTAAGCTAGAAAAAATAGCTGAAATCTATATTTCCTCATCTGCTAAAGAATTGTTACCTAATGAAGACTTTGTGCCTAAGACAAATATGGATATTAACCCTTCCACAAATTTATTTGAAGTGAAATTTGAAATGGACGGAATTGATAGTGAAGAAGTTTATCAAATTTTACAATCTGTAATTGAAAAGAAAAAATATGTTCGTTTGACGGATGGTAGTTTTGTTTCTTTACAACATGAAGATTTTAAAGGAATAAGACAACTTTTTGATGAACTAGAGATACAACAATCCGATATTGACGGGTTAACTATTCAAACAAATACAATGCGTGGATTACAAGTAGAAGAAATTATCAATCAAAACAAATCTACAGTGAAGATCGGAAGGGATTTTCGTCAACTATTAGACCATATTAAACATCCTGATAACTTAGAGTTTGAACCACCAGAAAGCTTGAAAAGTACATTGCGAGACTATCAAGTGTTTGGTTTTCAATGGCTGAAAATGTTAGAACATTATCATTTTGGCGGAATATTGGCTGATGATATGGGGTTAGGAAAAACCATACAAAGCATCTCTTATATTTTATCAGACAAGGAAAGCAATGTAGAAATGACAGAACCAACCTTGATTGTTTCACCTGCTTCTTTAATATATAACTGGAAAAACGAATTTCAGAGATTTGCTCCTAGACTAAATGTGGTGGTTGTGGCTGGAGACAAACAAACACGCTCAGACATCATGAGTGACTTGTCCAAAGTAGATGTACTTGTTACATCCTACCCACTGATTAGAAGGGATATTGAGATATATCAAGCACACAGTTTTAGAATTTTGATCTTGGATGAAGCACAGAACATTAAAAATATCCAAACACAAACCTCCCAAGCCGTAAGGAAATTAAAAGCTGCCAGACGATTTGCACTTAGTGGAACCCCAATTGAAAATTCGCTGGATGAATTGTGGTCTATCTTTCAAGTGATCTTACCAGGTTTATTTCATGGGAAACAAGCTTTTACACAAATGTCACATGAGAAAATTTCTCGAATCGTAAAACCATTTATTTTAAGACGCATGAAAAAGGACGTATTAAAGGAATTACCTGATAAAATTGAAACGCTTCAAGTATCGGAGTTAACTGTAGAACAGAAAAAATTGTATTTAGGATATTTAGACAAAATACAACATGAAACTAGAGAAGCTCTGCTCAAAGGTGAGTTACAACAAAATAGAATGAAGATATTAGCCGGTATCACTAGACTTAGACAACTATGCTGTCATCCAAGCTTGTTTATAGATAATTATGAAGGTTCATCTGGCAAGTTAGAACAGTTGTTAGAAATTGTGAATGAAGCGATGGACGGAGGACACAGAGTTTTAATCTTCTCACAATTTACGGGAATGTTAAAAATCATTCGTGAGGAATTAGATCAACAACAAATGGATTATTTTTATTTGGATGGAAAAACAGATAAGCTGGAAAGATTGAATATGACAGAAAGATTCAACCAAGGAGAAAAAGAGATTTTTCTTGTGTCATTAAAAGCAGGTGGAACAGGATTGAACCTTACGGGTGCTGATACTGTAATTTTGTATGATTTATGGTGGAATCCTGCTGTAGATGAACAAGCGGTGGATCGAGCTTACCGCATTGGCCAGAAAAATGTAGTTCAAGTGAATCGTTTGATCACTCAAGGGACCATTGAAGAGAAGATAGTTGAACTCCAACAAAAGAAAAAGGAACTGATCGAGAAGGTCATCCAACCAGGGGAAACGATGCTTACAGGTTTATCTGAAGATGAAATTAAAGAGATCTTGAATTTGTAATCTCAAAATATAGTTCAATTTGTAAGTAAACAATATTAATAATGGACCAATTATAACCCTGTCCTTCTATGGCCGGGTTTATTTGGTGGTAGGTTTCTGTTTTTGTGGTTTGTGCTTTGCCTATGAATAGGTTGATTTTTGCAATAATAGAATGTTTTGAAAGTTAAGAAATTTGTAACGTATTTAAAATTAGATTTCTATAAACGAGTGTATAATGAAAGAGAGATTTTAGGAGCTCGACCGCGAAAAATGGGGAAGTATGAAAAAATTTGAAACTTTTGTGACAATGTTGACGTAATACTAGTAGTTGATTTTTACAACATATTGAGGTTGTTAGAAAGGGGTGAATTGAAATGATTGAGATATTCTGGGGCTGTTTCATATTCGGAGTTTTATTTACTTTAGTCACAGTTGTTTTTGGAGATATCATTGGTAGTTTTATGGATGGTGTGTTCGATTTTTTATCTGTGGACGGTTTAGATTTTCTTGAACCAGTTACACTTGTTGGAGGTCTAACGATATTTGGAGGATCGGGGATTTTACTTACACAATATACGTCCCTACATATGACAGCTATTATAATATTATCAGTATGTGCTGCTATTCTGATGTCAATTTTGGTCTACTTCATTTATGTTAAACCTATGAAAAATACAGAGAACTCCATTTCCCATTCTATACAAGACTATGTTGGGAAAATAGGAGAAGTAACAATAACCATTCCAAAGAATGGATATGGAGAGGTTTTAATTAAGATCGGAGCAAGTCAAATTAATGAAATTGCTGCAAGTTATGATGGTGAAGTCATCAAAGAAGGTACAAAGATCGTTGTAGTTGAAGTGAAGGACAGCACCCTTTATGTCTCAAATTTTGATTCATAAAAACACAAATCAATTTACTTTACTTAGAGGAGGATTTTATAATGGATATACCACAATATTTAGTTATTCCAGTTGTTGTTATCGGTGTGATTATCTTATTAGGATTAGCGTTTTGGGCGAGGTATAAAACGGTGAGCTCGGACGAAGCGATGGTTGTCACGGGTTCTATGTTAGGAAGTGGAAATACGATTACTGATGAATCTGGTCGAAAAATTAAAATTGTACGTGGTGGAGGTGCATTTATACTCCCTATTTTCCAAAAGTCAGATTTTCTTTCTTTGATGTCACATAAACTAGATGTTTCAACTCCTGAAGTGTACACTGAACAAGGGGTTCCTGTCATGGCTGACGGTGTAGCGATTATTAAGATAGGAAGCTCAGTAGAAGATATTGCAACGGCTGCGGAACAATTTATGGGTAAATCTAAAGAGGATTTACAATCAGAAGCACAGGAAGTTTTAGAAGGACATTTACGAGCGATCCTAGGAACGATGACCGTAGAAGAAGTATATAAAAACCGTGATCGTTTTGCACAAGAGGTTCAAGGTGTTGCAGCACGTGATTTGAAAAAGATGGGATTAGCCATTGTTTCTTTTACAATTAAAGATTTAAGAGATCAGCACGGATACTTGGATGCCTTAGGTAAACCAAGAATCGCAGCGGTAAAAAGAGATGCTGAAATTGCCGAAGCGGACGCGATTCGTGATTCCAGAATTCAAAAAGCTCAAGCGGATGAAGAAGGGCAAAAAGCAGAGTTGTTAAGAGATACGAACGTTGCGGAAGCAACAAAAGAAAAAGAGTTGAAAGTTGCTTCCTTTAAAAAGGATCAGGATATGGCCAAAGCAGAAGCAGATCAGTCTTACAACATTCAAGAAGCTCGTTCCAGACAACAAGTAGTTGAAGAACAAATGCAAGTTGAAATTGTTAAAAAAGAGAGAGCCATCGATATAGAAGAAAAAGAGATTTTGCGAAGAGAGAAACAATATGATGCAGAAGTGAAGAAAAAAGCGGATGCAGATCGATATGCTGTAGAACAGGCTGCGGAAGCAGACAAAGCAAAACGTATTAGAGAAGCAGACGCTTTACAATATCGAATTGAAGCGGAAGCAAAAGCAAACGCAGAGAATAAACGTTTAGACGGTATCGCGATTGCTGAAGCTGAGAAAGCGAAGGGTACAGCAACAGCAGAGGTTACTCGTTTGCAAGGTCTTGCAGAAGCAGAAGCAAAAGAGAAACTAGCAGAAGCATTTGAAAAGTTTGGTGAAGCAGCGGTACTAGATATTATTGTGAAGATGCTTCCAGAATTAGCAGGTAAGGTAGCTGAGCCACTAAAAGGCATTGATAAATTAACAGTAGTTGATACAGGGAATGGAGAGGGAGCTGCTAGAGTTAGCAACTATGTCACTTCATTAATGGCAACAGCACCAGAAATGCTTAAAGATGTATCCGGTCTTGATGTTCAACAAATGATGAAAAATTTAACTAGCAAAAAATAATTGAAACCAACATTTAATACACCCGTAATATAAAGTAGGTATTGTATAATAGGATATTATCAAATGAAAAAGGTAATACAGATAAATAAGGGAGGATTTTTATATAATGAGTATTTTTAAAAGAATTAGAGACATTTCTGCAGCAGCAATCAATGACTTAATCGATAAAGCAGAAGATCCAGTTAAAATGTTAAATCAATACTTAAGAGATATGGAAGATGATATCGCGGAAGCTGAAATTGCAGTTGCTAAACAAATTGCGGTTGAGAAGAAATTGAAACATAAGTACGAAGAAGCGCAAGAAATGGTAGACAAACGAAGTCAACAAGCAGTTAAAGCTTTAGAAAGTGGCAATGAGGATTTAGCTCGTCGTGCATTACAGGATAAAAAAGAACATCAAGAAAAATTGGATGACTTCAAAACTCAATATGATAATGCAAAATCTAATGCTGACTCCTTACGTAAGCAACTAGAGGAAATGAAAGAAGAATTTAATAAAATGAAAAATCGTAAGGATACATTAGTAGCCCGTGCAGAATCAGCAAAAGCACAAAAGAAAATTAATCAGACCATGTCTGGATTTGGTAAAGATACAGGTGCTAAAGGCTTTGATCGTATGAACGAAAAAGTATTACAGATGGAAGCAGAGGCAGAAGCAAGCGAAGATCTTAAAAACTCTTCACGTTCATTAGACAATGAGCTTGATGCATTAGATAGTAATGATGTAGATGATGAATTAGCTGCATTAAAAGCACAATTAGCCAATAAAGACAAAGCTTAATATATTTCCATATAACCACCGTTATTTTCAACAGATAATAACGGTGGTTGATCTATTTATTCATAAGACAGGAAGTGAGTATGTTTGTTTGATTTTATTTTGGAACATCAATATTTATCTACTGTTTTGTTTTATGCAGTGGTCATTATATTTATTTTAATGAGTTTGTTCATTTTTGAATTAGTAACAAGATACAACAACTGGGAACAAATACAGAAAGGGAATTTGTCCGTTGCGATGGCTACTGGCGGAAAAATATTTGGTGTAGCAAATATCTTTCGGTTTTCAATAGAGCATAATGATTCTTTATGGGAGGCCATTCAATGGGGAGGTTTTGGTTTCTTTTTATTATTAATTGCCTATTTTATTTTTGAATTCATGACACCTAAATTTAACGTGGATAAAGAAATTGAGAAAGATAATCGTGCAGTTGGTCTTCTTTCATTATTGATATCTGTAGGAACATCTTTTGTAATAGGTGCTAGTATTACATAATGAACTACTTCTTATATTGTCCGTGAAAGCGCTTTGAAAATGATAAATTTCTGAAAACTTGGATCATATACGATATAATGAATCAAAAAAAGGTAGTGAGCTTTTGATTAGTTATTTGTTCATTCTATGTATTGGAATTATATCTGCAGTTTTTGGAAGTTTGGTTGGTTTAGGTGGAGGTGTGATCATTGTTCCAGCGTTGATCTATTTATCTCCTTTATTATTAGATCATGAGATGTCTACTTCTGTAGCCGTAGGGACCTCCTTGACAGTGTTGATTTTTACAGCAGCCTCTTCTACATTTACATTTTTAAAACAAGGTAGAGTAGATTATAAGAGCGGAATTTTATTTTTTACAACCAGTGGACCAGCTGCCGTGTTAGGTGCCTCTTTAACCAGTGCATTTCAAGGTGATTCTTTCAAGCTCGCATTTGGAATCTTCATCTTTTTTATGGCTATTTTATTGATTATAAAAAAATATTTAAAACCGCTCTCTTTTCATTGGAAAATTCAAAGGTCTTATATAGACCCTGCAGGAAAAAGCTTTACATATGGCTATAATATATTGCCAGCTTTATTAGTAGGGTTTGGTGTTGGTTTAGTATCTGGGTTATTTGGGATTGGTGGGGGCTCCTTATTTGTCCCAGCGATGGTACTATTGTTCTCATTTCCTCCACACGTGGCCACTGCGACATCCATGTTTGTTATTTTATTCTCCTCTATATTAGGTAGTGCGACACATATTTATTTAGGAGAAATTGATTGGTTCAGTGTATTGGCACTAGCTCCTGGAGCATTGTTTGGAGGGTGGTTGGGTGCTTGGATTGCAGGAAGAATGAGTAGTAAATTATTATTGAATATTTTATTGGTTATTTTGTTTCTAATATCCCTACGTTTAATCATTGAAGGTATGATTTAGGCAGATCCCTTATAGAATAATCGCAAAAAATTCAGTAATATTTAAGTTGTGTTAAGTAATATATAAATGAAGTAAGGATTTGAAATAACATTTACCCAATTGATGATTTTAAATACAAGAAAAGAGTGGTGTTCAATGTATACAGTTGGCCGAAAAAATTATACAGTAGTTGCTATAAATACGGCTTCCAAAGCAGGTGAATGGATTAAAAGCAGGTGCGGTAAGCACTCAAATATAAAAACAAAACTATCGTCTCATGATCTAGTAACTGAAGTGGATAAAGGTTGTGAAACGATGATACGCAATCTTCTTCTAACCTACTTTCCTGATCATTCTTTTTTAGGTGAGGAGGGAGTAGAGGTTGGCCCAGAAGCATCGGTAAAAGCCGTTGATTCTATTCAGGAAGCTGAGTATGTATGGATTGTAGATCCCATTGATGGTACAACGAATTTTGTACACGGGTTTCCATTTTACTCTGTTTCCATTGCATTGGCTCATAAAGGGGAAGTTATACTTGGCGTAGTATATGACCCTGTTCATGATGAAATGTTTGTTGCTGAAAAAGGGAAAGGTGCGTACCTTAGAGGACAAAAGATGGAGATTTCCAAGGAAAATGAATTATCTAGCAGCTTACTAGGTACGGGGTTTCCAGTTCAACAGAACGCATTAACTACAAATTTAAAGGGGATACAAGCTTTATCAAATAAAGTAAGAAACATTAGAACAACAGGCTCTGCTGCACTCCATTTAGCTTATGTAGCAGCAGGCAGAATGAGTGGCTTTTGGGAATTAGAGTTAAATGCATGGGACATTGCAGCAGGTGCTTTATTAATCAAAGAATCAGGTGGAGAAGTAACGGATACAAAAGGTGAACCCTACCAATTGTGTGTGAGGAATGTATTGGCAACCAATGGACTAATTCATCAATCATTACAAAAGGAGCTTGTTAGTGCCGAAGCAACTGGTTTTTAATGAATTATTTTTATAGATAGGATGATGAATGAGTGGCGTTTGGAATTACAAAAAAAGAACTCAAGGAGTGGAAAGAGAAAGTTTCTCAAGGAGAAATTGCCTTTTTAACGCATTATTGGTTTGATCCAAGATTTCCAAATATAAAAACCGTTACAAAAGTAGGGTGTGATAATTTGGAACACTTATCCAATTGGTGTGAGCAGAATGGATTGAACCCTAAATATATTCATCGTCGATCTGAATATCCTCACTTTGATTTGATTGGTTCTAAGCAGAAAGAAATCTTACAGGAAGAAGGTCTTCAGAACCATCTTCGACGATTTAAAATGATTTGATTGAAATAAATGAGAGTATAATTTTGAATAAAAAAAAGAGTACAATTAGATAAACTGGCACCCATGTCAA
>NZ_SIJB01000003.1 GCF_009910845.1 Chengkuizengella marina
TGATCCAACTAGAACCCAATGGATAGACAATAAAATAAGACCTGATCAAAACAATAAGTATTTTGTCAGATCGTTTAGTCTTAATGAATTCACTAGTATAGTATTAAAAACAGTACAAATTTCTACTCCTTCTAATATAGTGTATTCAAAGGTGGAATTAAATGCAGCACAATTTAGAAATATGGTCATCGGATGTTCACTTCCATTTACTTGGACGGATGATCAATTGCCTGCTGGAGAGAGGGTTTATTATACCATATATCTTGGAAACCCAGCTACAGGTGGTACAATAATTGGTGATTTTGAAGGGAATGATGCTTCTGTAAACCTCTCTCCTGAGTTATATGACTTACTAAATGAAAACACTAATCAGTCTTATTATATAGTGAAAACAGTCCTTTATAATAACCAGGCTATTCAATCTGCAGCAGTTTCACTTCCTAACAATTTCACAGTAACAGAAACAGCATTTTTGTTTTCTGAAGTAGACTTTAGGGGAGATTGTGTTACAGTCACTAAAACTTCGTTTGCAGAAAGACCGCCGAATTTAAATCATTCAAATTATGACTTTGATAACAAGTTGTCCTCCATGTTAGTACGAGGAGACTTAGTGGTTCATTTATACGATGAATTACAAACTAGTGGGTTTAATCAAAGCTTCTTTACAGATGAAGAAGGATTTGCTTATGTTCGTGACTTTGGAGATGAGATTATAGGAGCGAATACTGTTTCTTCCCTTATCATTAGAGATAAGGTTGAAGCTGTTTATTTCTTTTCAGGACCAGATTTTACTGGAACTATGAATGCTCAACGTAATTCTACAGAATGGTGGAATTTTGAACTTCCTCATGGTTCTATGAAAGATAACGATATATCCTCAGTGAAAGTGGTTGGTCCATATGCAGTTGTTTTATTTGATGATAACTATACAGGAACACATGCATTAATTAAAGAGGATTATGGCAATGGGAATTTAGGCAATATGGATAATAAAACTTCATCATTTATTGTATACGCAGGTGAAGGAGTCTGGATGTTTGACTATACAGATTATAGAGGA
>NZ_SIJB01000030.1 GCF_009910845.1 Chengkuizengella marina
TAGTTCCATATGATTTTAGAAGACAACAATCAAATGTACTTACTGGGAATCCTAACATTTATGGGCTTTGAACAGTGTCGACAGTGATTAACATATTTTTAAAACCAAGGCACTGGACTGTTTTATTGAGCAAGTTAAAAAGCCTTGGTTTTTTATATTTGAAAGGTGGATATATTAAAATGAATGAATTAAAATATCAAGATTTCTATGACATAGTTGGAAAGGAAAATGGTTGGGATTTTAGTAAATTGAAGTGCACCTCAGAAGGAGTCAAATGGAATTTTTATGATGAAGTAATGAAAAAGTGCAAAAGTTCAGAAATATTACTTGATATTGGTACAGGTGGAGGAGAAAGTGTATTGAAAATTTCCTCTTCAGTATATTTCGTAGTTGGAATAGATATATCTAGTGGAATGATGGAAACTGCTCAATCAAATCTAAGGAAATCAAATGTATCAAATGTACGGTTTTGCCAATTAGATTCAGATGATTTGCAATTCCCTGTCGGTTTTTTTGATATAGTTTCATGTCGTCATGCTCCATTTAATTCAATAGAAATTTCAAAAGTATTAAAGAAGGACGGAATTTTTTTAACTCAACAAGTCAGTGAAGGTGATAAACTAAATCTTAAAACAGCATTTGGTCGAGGCCAATCATTTGGGGAAGAGGACGGAACATTAAAAGAGCGATATGTACAAGAACTAAAAGAAGCAGGTTTTTCTAATGTTCAAACATTCGATGAAAATGCTTTTGTATATTACGAAAGACCAGAAGACCTTATTTTTCTATTAAAACATACACCTATTATTCCTAGATTTGGAGAGGAAAAACAAGACTTAGATATATTGAGGAGCTTTATAGAAAAGAATAGTAATAGTAAAGGCATTTATTCAAATTCCAAGCGTTTTCTCATAATAGCTACTAAATAAAATATAATATCACATAGGATATTCTAAAGTTTATCTTCAACAAAGTGGCGCTTTTCTCTAAGAGAAGCGCCTATCTTTATGATTCGTGCCATATTTTGAGATTAGTGAATACCTCGTAACATTATATTTAATATTTCATTCTTCCCTATGTATCCCAAGCAACCAGTCTACACTTACATCAAATATATAAGCTATCTTAATCAACATATCAATATCAGGCAATTTATCTCCATTTTCATATGCTGTTAGTGTCGAAAAATCAATATCTAAATGATTAGCTAACTCCTCACATGTTTTATCGTTTCTTTTAATCAACCATTTTATATTGTTTAATAAAATGGTTTGTATCTCCTCTGAATTTCTTTTATACAACCTTTTACCCCTTTTCTTTTTCATTATGCGTATTATTATAACTTTCATAATTACAATCGAGGAATAATCTATACATACCATTCTTCTAGTCCATGAAACCCACTTTTGGAAAACATAGCCAACAAATTATTATAAATACCAAAAAAATTATTTTTATAAACTTTAGGAGTATCTGTAAATGTTGTAAGACTGACATGAAATAAGTACTAAGAGGAGTGGCTATCTTATATAAGTCCATGTCACTTCTCATTTCAATCGATTTGGGATGTATAACATTGATTTAGATCGAAAACCATCTGAACTTCCATTTGCGTTTCCAGCTAAATAGTAGGATTTATTAGTGGGGTAGTACTAAAATACAGCGAACGTGATTTCAAAAAGAATGATCAAAACTTCATGAATTAGTCATGGAGCAAAATTAGTAGTGAACAAGTAGAGTTTATGGAAGTTTATTCTTAGATACATATATAGAAGCATTGCAATGGTTTAAAGAAGTAGTAAAGAATCATATGGAATGTTATACCCTTTTGAAGAAGATACAACGTTGTTTTAAATTTGATTCAATAAATTACCACATCAAATTACATATTACCACTACCATATAGGAGTCAATCCATTATATAATACTTATGTTAGTTTTTGTAAACTAACAATTTATTGAAATACATTTGCACATGAATATGATATGTCCGTTAAACCATTATCAATTTAATAATATAATTGGTTATTTTTACATGGAACCTTGCTATTGACAATATAATATTACGATTGTAATATGAATATATATTACGCGCGTAATATTATAGTTAAGGAGGTGTTTCATATGGATACGAATCAATCAAAAATATCGGATGCTGAATGGAGAATCATGGAGGAGGTATGGCAAGATGCTCCCCTAACTTCAGCTGAAATTATTGATCAACTAAAAGATACAACAGAGTGGAACCCTAAAACTATTCACACTTTAATTAACCGTTTAGTATCAAAAGAAGTGTTGGGTGTGAAAAGGGAAGGTCGTTTTAAACAATTTTACCCTTTAGTCTCTGCTGAGGAATGCCGTAAAAGTGAAACGACATCATTTTTAAAGAAGATCTTTGCGGGTTCACGTCAAATGTTTATTTTAAATTTTATTAAAAATGAAAATTTATCGAAAAAAGAAATAGAAGAACTAAGAGAGGTTCTGAATCAAAAACAGGAAGAAGATAATTCTTAAAAAATTTAATGATCGATTTCCGTACCTATATAAAAAAGTGTGGTGAAGACATGGATGTTCAAGACATCTTTTCATTTATTTTAAAATTTTCTCTGATAGGGAGTATAATAGCCATTATCATTCTCTTTATAAAAAAAGTACTCAATAATAAACTTGCTGCTCATTGGCACTATTATATTTGGCTTTTATTAATCATCAGGCTTATGATTCCTTATAGTTTTGAAAGTTCATTGAGTATACCTAACTTGATTCCTTCAATGACGGAATATACTCTAAACAAATCTGTTCAAAATCCGGTAAAAGTAAGCGAACCTGTAACATTGACGTCTAATTTAAATAAAGAAAACATCGTTGTAGGAGATGAGCATTCAACCTTTACAAGTCACACTGGAAACCAGTCAGAAGTTAGTTCTTCCATTTTTAACATATTAGGTATGGTGTGGATCATGGGTGCTGTGGTTATGTTTTTATTCATTTTGATGGTAAATATACAATATAACTGGAGATTATCCAAAAAAGAAAGATGTAAAGACGAGGAGATATTAACACTTATAGATAAATGTAAAGAAGAATTAAATGTACGTACCAATGTACAGATCATCTATGATGACAAGATAGAATCACCTTCAATAACAGGTTTTTTTGTACCTAAAATTAGTATTTCAAAAAAGTTATTTGAAAGCTTATCAAGAAATGAAAAGAAGTATGTATTATTGCATGAATTAACTCATATTAAAAAAAAGGATATCCTGATTCATTGGATGAGTATGGTCGTACAAACCATTCATTGGTTTAATCCCATCATTTGGTATAGCTTTTATAAGATGAGAAAAGATTGTGAATTATCCTGTGATGCTTCTATCTTATCACGTCTAAAAAAAGACGAACAAATTGTGTACGGAAATACGTTATTAAATGTTTTAGAAAGAGTATCAAAACCAACCGTCATTCCCTGTTCTATAGGAATGTCCGCTAGTAAGTCAGATATGAGATCAAGGATGGAGAGAATTAATATGTTTAAAAAACAATCAAGGAAATGGATTATTTTCTCAAGTCTGTTAGCCCTAGGAATCATCATTTGGGGATTCACAGCATTTGGAACGTTTAATTCAGCAAATACACCAGAGTTTGTTGATTTACAAGGAAACAGTTACGTTGAGGAGAAACAATTAGAGTTAATTATAGAAAAGATCAAAAGACTTCAGCTTCAAAATGGAGAATACGTCTATGATATCTTCAATGATAATTTCATTAATCCAGAATGGATTATTGCCAGTCTAGATAGTTCTGTATTTCATTTTAAAGGCACTTATCAAAACAAAGAGTATTATATTGATTTCTATGATTGGGATCGTAGGTGGATGGAAATTAAAGTAAATAATAAGGAAGTAAGTAAAAGTGAGTTAGGTGATTACTTTGATAATCTAATCAACGAATTAACTAAAAACTAATCTGATTTAAATTTAATTTATTAAGGTGAATCTGGACTAAATAAGCAGAAGATGAAATATTTATGGTTTTAAAATAAAGTTGCACCGTTTATAAAAAAGACGAACTGTTTAAAATAAAGTTAAACCGTTTAAAAAAAAGATTCACCGAAATATTTTATTAGTAAAGCAGTTTTGTTAAAATGAATAAGTTTTTATAAAAACGAATATTGTTTTTCTATAATAGTGGAGAAGTGATGAAAGATCTTGTATTTTATTCAATGGCATTTATAGGAGTTTTAATCATCTTTATTAGCGTTATTAATATGTTCATTATAGACATGAAAAATAAGCAGAATAATCAAAAGAAAAGTAAATCAAGACATATAAAATTAGCTGTTTTTGGATTTATTGTTTTTGTATTATCCCGTATATTACATGGACAAATTCTTTAAAGTGTAGGTTTGAAATAAAGCTTGACTAAATGTATAAAAGATTGAATAACACTCATGAATTAGAATGTGATTCATGAGTTTTTTTAACTCTTATATTCAACAATTGGGCCATATTATGGATGTAGGGAAGTCAAATAAAAAAATGGATTAAAAAGGAAAAATAATTATCTAGTTTTATGTTGACAATCCAATTAAGTTAATGCAATACTAATGATTTAAAAAGTATAAAGTGTAACGTTTGGGAGGGAAATATGAATTTCTTTGAATTATTGTGGGCATATCTACTTGTGTTTATATTCTCTGCGATCCCTTTGTTTGAAGCATATGCAGTGATTCCCATTGCCATTGTTGCTGGTTTATCGCCTATACCTGTTGTGATCATAGGGTTATCAGGGAATATTTTAACCGTATTTTTGTTGATTTTATTTATTGAGAAGATTAAAGAGTGGAGAAATAAGAAAAATAAAAAACAAAAGGTTACTAATAAGCGTTCCTTAAGAGCAGAAAAACTATGGAAGAGATATGGTTTGATCGGGCTTACCCTCATCGGACCTCTATTAGTAGGTAGTCATCTTACGTCTTTCATGAGCCTTGTATTCGGGGGAACTAAAACAAAAACATTATATTGGATGATTATTAGTATCACGATGTGGAGTCTTCTTTTTTCAATTTTAACCTATTTTGGTGTCAATATGTTTTTACCAGAGAGTGATGGGTTTCTAATTAAATATTTCAATAACTAAACGTGTTATTTTTTGGGGAGTTAAATCAAATTTTTTGACCGTGGCTTATTATTTTCAACACTCTGGCGCTTTTCTCTAAGAGAAGCGTCTTTCTTTATGGTAAGGGCTATATTGTGGAAGAAGAGATTTATACCTCATTAGAAGTGAAAATTGAATAGACACTAAGATATAAAGAAAAGAGTTCGCATAGTTGCATTCATAGGATTAATGCAAGATAACAAACAAAATGTATAGGCACTTAATCAAAAAGTGAAAGAGTAGGAATAAATATAATGTGACATAGTTATTTTGCTATTATATGATTACATTGGTCAAATATAGTTAAACAAATATACAGGAGTGATAAAGCATGTAAATAGTAGGTGTTTTTTATGTTTAATTATATTAATATTAAAGTGGAAAAATTGTTTATGATGATTTTCAAATTGATACGAAATTACCATTGGAAAAACAGATAGATAATTTTTGAAAGAAGACATGTTTCAAGTTGAATTTTTGAATAAGTATTTAATAGATATCGGCTGGTACTATTAATGGTATGTTTATCATTTATATCATTAAAGAATATAAATGAGAAGAACCATTGTATAAAGAAAGTTGTAGAAGTATTGAGGAATTAAAGCAATATGCAATATTTAGTTACTGTATAGATATTATAGAAAATCAACTAAATACTTAAGAATTATGAACAAATCATATGCAATACGGTGCTTTTCTCTAAGAGAAATGCCTTTCTTTATGATTTAAGCCAGATTGTGAAAGACCAAACTATTTTTATTTTTAAAGGATAAAAAAGAAGATGTGAAAATTTAACCTGATACAGTAATATAAACATATGTGCAAGGAGAAGGGAGAGTTTTTAAGATGTTCAAGATTTTCCGTTCATTATATCAGAGTTGTGCAAAATAAAACAAGAGAAAGTCCATAGAGTCCGAATGATTAGATTCCATGGATTTCTCTTTTTAACATGTTTTTACACATTAGCTTGGATGAGCTGTTTCATCCCTTCTTCATTTAGCGATTTGATCTATGCTTCGCATTTAAAACGTTCTGACTTTTGATGAGAATTAAACCCTAAATGTTTGAGAAATACAGTAGCTTCTCTCTCCTAAAGATCAGGGAAACAATACACCCAGATTTATGCAGTACCCAAAACCCTTTTAACGATTCCTTTGTTATTTTTCTTTCCTTATTCTGTAATATTTTTATTATTTCTTTTGCAATGTTGGAATTTTTAGCCCTTCTTCAGATGAAGCGATCAATATTCCAAGCCTTCTTAATCGTGTTTCTTCTTTCTTGGCGCTCATTACCCACCAGATAGAATCTCTTTTATAGGATGGTGCTAAATTAGTGAAGAATAACCAGGCTGTTTGATTTGCCTTGATTTGTTCTTCATATTCTCTGGCAAGTTCCACGTTTCTTTGTTCAGAGGAATAGCCTTGTGCATCGGTTCTGTTGTTAAAGACGTGCATTCCTTCTGATCTCATCTTTCCAAGTTGTATTAGTGCTTTTACCTTCTTTACGTTCACAGAACTCCATACACTATTTACTTTGCGTGGAGTAAAGCGAATCTTATAGCTTTGTTTATCAATGGTTTTTCGTATACCGTCAATCCACCCAAAACAAAGAGCGGCATCTACTGATGCAGACCAAGTAAGGTTTGCAGGCCCTGTACTTATCCTGAAATAGCCTACCCAAATTTCACTAGCTTCAGCATGATGTTCTTCTAACCAATCGTTAAACTCTTCTTGGTTGTTGAAAAAAATTACATCTCCCATTGTTCCAACCATTTTAAAATCGCTTGGTTTGTTTCTACTGGCTTTTCTTGCTGGATCCAATGACCGCAATCTAGATTTACCACTTCAACATTGGGTACGAACTCTGTTAGTTTTTCAGACTTCGCGACCCCATCCCGGTCGCCATAGATCATAAGTGTAGGCTGTTGGATGATAGGGTTCACGTCCGCCAATAAGTGCCAGTTGCGATCAATGTTTCTGTACCAATTTATACTCCCCGTGAACCCTGCTGATTCGAAGGCAGAGACAAAAACAGACAGTTCACTGTCACTCATTATGGGTTCACCGAATGGTGTTTCTTCTTTGGCGAGATTGATCAACGCCATACCAGGCTGAGGCTCTCTGAATGGCTCATTCTTTCGGTACATGTTGCGAAGAAACTGGGATGTATCTTCTTCGAATACAGCGTCTGCGACACCTGGCTTTTGATTGAAGTGGACAAAATAGTGGTCAGCCCCAAACATATCTTCTATGAACTCGACCCAGGGTTTTTCTCCTCGATCGAGGTAAGGCACGCTCAGGTTTATCACTTTATTTACACGGTTTGGGTGCAATAAAGTCAGTCCCCAAACGACAGTTGCACCCCAATCATGACCGACAAAGATAGCATCTTCGTATCCGTAGTGATCGAGAAGTGCGATGAGATCACCCGACAAGTGTTCAATGTCATAATCGGTTACTTCAGTCGGACTGGATGAGTTGCCATAACCCCGTTGGTTTGGGACGATGACATGGTAGCCTGCGTCGACAAGGACGGGCACCTGATGGCGCCAAGAAAAGGCATGTTCTGGCCAACCGTGACAAAGTACAATAGGTTTTCCTACATTTTGTTGGCCTGCTTCAAAGACTTCGAGTTCCACACCGTTGACTGAAATAAGGGTAGGGTTGGGAAAATCAGTTTTATTAATCATCATATTACCTCCTATACTAACTGTACTAAAAGACTGTTACAGTTAGCATAGTAGCATAGTGGTGTGACACTAGTATGTCAGGTTTGGAAAAATAATTTTATTGATATTTTCCATGCATCGATTTTATTCTAGATGCAACAGCTTGGCGTACCCTTTCAGGACCTAACACTTCGACGTGTTCGCCAAAACTGAATATCAATGCGAAATACCATTCCTTCTCTGGAAATTGTGCAGTCACAATCAGTTCACCTGTGTCTAGAATTTCAATATTTTCTTTGTCAAAAATATCTTCAACTCGGGACCTCACCTGGGGTACGAATTTTAATGTAATGCTGGTTAAAGAGACCTGCTTCTTTGATGCCTCTTCAATTTCTTGATATGACTTTTCTCTACGCTTGAATAGTACATCTTCAACCTGCAAGTCAATAATGCGTGAAATCCTGAATACCCTGAAATTTGTTTTTAAGTGACAATAGCCAAACAGGTACCATGTATAACCTTTAAAGATTAATGACATCGGTTCTATCTGCCTTGTACTTGTTTCGTTTGCATAGTTTCTATATATAATTGTAATCAATTGTGATTGAGTGATAGCATTCCGGATGTTTTTGACCAGCTCTTTTTGGTTTGAGGTGTATGCCCAGGGCTGCATACCAATTATGATTTGCTCCATATGCAGGTCAAGATGATGAGTTTTATCCTGTGGAATAATATTTCGCAGTTTTTCTATGGATGACTCAAGCTCAACATCCTCAAATGTTGAGTTAACACCTTTAAGTGCTGAAAGTATGGAACACAAATTGTTTAGTGTCAGTAACTGATGGTTTAATTTATAATTCTCCCTAATACCAAAACCGCCATTATTCCCAGGGTATGAAATAATTGGAATACCAGCCATATTAATAGCTTCAATGTCTCTGTAAATCGTTCGAACTGAAACTTCAAACTTTTCCGCAAGTTCTTTTGCCGATATTCGACTTCTATTAAGTAAAATAACAATGATTGTCAGCATACGGTCTATTTTCATATTCTTCTCCTTAATATATGTTTGGCATATTCTAGAGTATAAGGTATTTTTGTCAAAGATTTTTTAACATATCAGGCCTTAATAGATTCATCTAGAATTTCTTTTAGTGGATCTATTGAATTACCATGAATAATAGTATTATATTCTAGTTCTTTTGTAAGCAACTTTTTGAGGGGAGATAACAGTATCCTGGATCACTTTTAAGTATTGGCTGAATTCAGGAATGTTTTTAAGTACAGATATCGCTTTTTCTGTGTTTCCTAGGTTTTTTATTATTTTCTGTTTTACTTTTCCATCTTCACGATATGACTCAGCGATACTCCAATATAAAGTTTCGTTTACTTTCTTTTTTTCAAAAACATTTTTGACACTACACCCCCAATATTTTGACACTACATAATAAAAAAATTCAAAACATAAAGTTCCTATTATTAATTTGTAATAAGAACTTTATCTATATTTTACCTTTTTTTTGCCTATTGTCAGTTAGAAGACTGAAATAGTATTAGTTTTAATTAAGTAAAAGTGAGAGGAAAGAAGAAATAATGGGAATTGAAATTATTGCTGGCTTAGAGATATGAGTTTGGTACTTAAACAAAAAGATCCACATGCAACTTTTATGGATAAATCAATTCATTACATTTTCCCATTTCAAGATGACATATTAGAAATTGCAGCATGGGGGGATTTTAAAGTAGAAAGTATAAGTTTAAGGAATATTATTTTATTTTGATCTACAACAATATGACGCATTTTTCTAACAGAGAAGTGTCTTTATTTATGAATGGGGCTAGATTGTGGAGTAACAAATTAATATACTAGAATTAGGGAAGAGTTTGATGGAATGTACTTTAAAGTAAGGTGCAGGTTTGTTGAACAAATGAACAGAGAAAAATACCTTACCCAATAAACTACTGATTCTATCCATTTTTCTATTTCTTACTTTTTATTAAAATTAAAAATATGTTAGTATATTCCTAATCATAGAGAAAAGGAGTTTTGAATATTGTTAACTGTTACAGTAGCAGCAAAGACAGGTTTTATTTCATTTTTGCCTTTATTATTTTATTTACTAATCATCCTATTTATAGTTTCTTTTGTTCTTTTTATTCGTAGACTACTTATTAATTCATCTGCTAAAGTAGTACACAACGCTGAAATTAATAAGAAACTTGACAGAGTAATTGAATTACTTGAAAAACAAGATTAGAACTAACTGGCTTATAAAGATTTTTTTATAAGCTTTTCATTAATATTCATAAAATTATCTGAACTATTTATTTACAAAAGAGGTGTTTTTCGCAATTATGGAAATAATAAAATTAGGATTGGCATTTTTAATTTTTGTACTAGTTTTCTCATTATTTTTTAGTGTATTGCGAGATATAGTCGACAGATATATGAGTGATTTCTATCGAGAACTTTTTAAAAAAATCGGGAAACTTTTTAATTTATTGAAAAAGTTTTTTCGAGTTAAAGAATAATGTAATAAAATTCTAGTTTTAGTGTTTAAATTACTTCAACCATTTACTCTACAAACTTGTTTATCTCACTTTTTCATAGATATAGTCCTGTAAATATAAGAACAATGATATAATATACTTTGCTTTTAAACTTACATAAAGGATTGATTTTATCTTGAACAACGAACATAATACTAAAACAGAAAAATTAAATCCTTGGACAACAATTATGTTTAAACCACGTGCTACAATCAGATAAATAATTATTTATTTCTCTATAATCCCCAATCTCTTCAGTTGAAATTTTAGTTTTATCGAATAGCTTAACATTGGTAATTAATCTTTAGATATTTGTTACCAGCTTTAAGACATAATAATCATCGCACAAATATCCATTCCATTGTCTGATAAATTCATCACCTTGTTCGTCATAAGTTTTTCCATCTTTAACTGTCTCTTTTACTACTTAGAACAAAATTTATATTATTAATAAATAAATACAAAAGCTTGATGAAAATATTAGAACTTTTTTTAAAGAAAGTGGTTAATTTCAGTAGTTTATATTTAACAAAATGGCGCTTTTCTCTAATAAGGGATGCGTCTTTATTTATGATTCAGGACATAAGTGTTCAACATAAAGAAAAGATGTTATAATATTCAAAATTATTTGGGATGGTTGATATAATGGGATGTAGTATCCGAAAAATGAAAAAGGAAGATATTCATCAAGTCCAGCAGGTAGCAAAAATAAGTTGGAATTATACGTATGAAGGTGTTATTCCCCTAGAGATTCAAGAAAGCTTCTTAAAGTCTGCTTATAATGATGAGATGATGCAAAGACGATTAGAGCGTTCATTTTTTTTCGTTTCAGAAGATGATGGTAAAATTATTGGTTTTGCTAGTTTTTCTCCTTTAAAAGAAGGAGGAGAGGTAGAACTTGGGGCAATATATTTATATCCTGAGTATCAGAAGATGGGAATAGGAACTTCTTTATTACAAGAAGGAATTAAAAGCATAGATGGTGTAATGAAAATTTTTGTTAATGTTGAAAAAGATAATAAAATTGGTAAAAATTTTTATACAACAAAAGGTTTTGAAGTTATATCTGAATTTGATGATGACTTTGATGGTCATATTTTAAAGACAGTAAGAATGGTATTAAAAGTGTAAAGCTCGTCTTAATTACTTATTATTTAAGCTTTGAGCTGTAACCATTCTAATGGGAAGATTTAGTGGAGGTGAAAGTTTTTATCTATGATAATATTTGTGTTCGATTTTAGCAATTATATTTTGTCTAAATCTTGTAGAAATAATAAAAAAAGTAAAGGTAGACCAACCAACTACCGCTAACACATTCTGGTTAACAACATCTTTTGTATTAATAGTATGGAGCAAAGCTATTATGTCCTTCTAGTAATCTTATGTTTTAAGTGAAATAGAATTAAATTAAATTACAGATTATAGTAAAGATGATAAAGAGGGAGATAAATTTGAGGAAAATTACCTTATCAAATGGAAAAACAGTAGAGGTTGAGTGTCTCAGTTGTGTTTTAACAAGTGGGTTAGTTGAACCAGATGGAGGTGTTATATTTGAAACAGAGTACTTTCATGCACACCAGGATGTCGCATATCCAATTAGAGGGTTAGTAATACTAGCTTCAAAACGACATATCAAATGCTTTGATGAATTAACTGAAGCTGAAAGTTTAGACTACATAAATATTTTAACAAAGATACGAAAAGCACAAAGAGAAGCTTTAGGAATAGAATATGTCTATTATTTTTACAATGAAGACACCACTCACCATTTTCATACTTGGATGGTTCCAAGATATGAATGGATGTATGAATTCGGACGTTCCGTTGAGTCTGTTCGACCAGTATTGCTTCACGCTAGAAATAAAATGAATGATAAGAAGAATGTTCAAGAAGTAATAGAAGCCATTAACATCCTTACTGAAGTGCTAAATAAATAAATTTAATAATCTTAATTCGTAATTCTTTATTAAGCATAGAGCATTTCTTAAAAGTATCCAATTACGAAAATGATATTATTAAACAATTTGGTGCCAATCTTTAAGAAGGGTGCTTCTTTTAGATTCGAAGGCCATATTGTTAAGTAAAGAGAGAGAAATTAAAGTTTAATTAAAGAGGAGTGGTGAAATAATGATTATTTTAATTTCTGGTAACAGCAGTACTGGAAAAACATTAATGTCTCAAAATTTACTTGAAAAATATAAGATTCCTTATTTTTCTATCGATCACCTTAAAATGGGTTTGTTTCGAGGAGGAAAAAATTGTGGTTTTACACCGTTAGATAGTACCGTGGACATTGGTGAAAAATTATGGCCAATAGTCAAAGGGATTATTATGACAAATATTGAGAATAATCAAAATCTAATTATTGAAGGTTGTTATATATTGCCTCATCATATTAAGGACTTTGATCAAACCTATTCTAATAAAATAATTTCAGTTTTTCTAGGTTTTTCAAACAATTATATTAAGGAGAAGTTTACTTCCAATATAGTTGAGTATAGGAATGCTGCAGAAAATCGTAATTATCCAGAAGAAAGAACTATTGCTGATCTGATCAATGAACATAGTGATTTTAGAAAAAAATGTTTAGACAACGGTATTAATTACTTTGAAACTGATAAAGATTACCAACAAGAAATTATGAAAGTCTACAACTTTATAGAGAACCAAATGAGTGTAATTGAAGCAAATTTATAGTAGGCCTGAGAAAGAATAAATAATTTACTTTAAATATGCTACAAAATAGTAAAAAACAATAGTTAATTGTTCAAGGTTGTGATTCTATGGGATTTGATGTTATGTTATATGATAAAAAAGGTCGCGAGATCGAATTATTTGAATTAACAGAAAGTCTGCATAATGAGATATTTAATTCCAATAAGATATGGCAGACTTATAAAGAACTTAGAAGGCTCAGTGATTATTATGTGACTGATGAAACATTATCAGGCAAAAGACTTACAAACCTTATTGCTGATCTTAATAATTATCAAAGAAATATTTCACAAGATAAACTAAAGGAATATCAATAATTTATCTATAAAATATCAAAACCTGTTATTGATAAGGTTCATATTGCAGGAGATTATGGAAATCCCTTATTAAAGCTATTCAACAAAATGGCGCATTTCTCTAATAGAGAAGCGTCTTTATTTATGAATGGGGTTAGATTGTGGAGTAACAAATAAATAGGAAGAGTTTGATGAAATATACTTTAAAGTAAGGTGCAGGTTTGTTGAACATAGGAATGGTATAATTAAGCAAAAAGTGGAGGGCACATTAATAACTATCTTCAGCAAAATAGCGCTTAAAATATCCGATTATTCTATGCTTGGAATCTATCGACTTTAATAGTATAAATTTATATATTTGACTAAAGGGGTGTTTAAGTGTGGATTAATAACTATATTCGAATTTAATGAAATTTATAATCATATTATCTCTAAGTATTTTATTAAGTTCATGTAGTAATATTGAAAGGGTTGAACATATTGAGGTATTTATAATAGAAGTGTCAGAAATGAAAGAAGAATCCCTTCAAAAGGCTGAATACAAAAAAATCAATGCAATCACGACACTTCAAGAAAGTGAATTTGAAATCACTACAGATTTGAAAACTATTGAGGATTATTATGATTATGAAAACAATTATTACTCATAGTAAGGCTCAATTCTCAAAACTAAATCGAATATCAAAAGAAACTTATAATTTGAAAAAAGACATTCAAGAACCATCAACAATCCTAATACCTGAAGATTATACGTTTATGTTTTCACTTAAAAACATGACCGTTCAACAAAAAGAACAAGTTAAAAAACATGTATTATCTTATATGGATATCCTAAGTGAGAAATAGGTTTAACTAAGCTATTCAAGTTAACAAGACAAAGTATATTTTACTTTCATTTCTCTTCAGTAAGTAAGTTCTTTATTTTAGTTTCAGTTTGGTGAAAAATTTTAGCTAAAGAAAGAAGTTTTAGATTTAAATAACGAAAATCAGTAATATGCTAAAATTTAAGTAGAATTGTGAAAGAATGCATTTTAAGTAACGTGATTCTTTAGAAGAGGTTAGGGCATTGCTAAAAATATCTTTATCTTCAAATATGAGAATTGAATTACGGAATAAATATAAAATAGAAAATACTAAACAATTTAACGCAATTGTTTTAAAAAGATAAAAGGAGTATACCTCTACTACCTTTTATTTGTTATGCACGCGCGCAGTATAAATTTACAGATTTGAGACCTATCAAATTCCCTGGTATACCCCTACATGGAGTGTCCCACTTTTTACAAATCATTAAGAATAGATTGAAGCACAAGCAAATATAGTAAATCTAGCATATTCTAATAGAAAAGGGGGTGAATTTTATGTTTTTTTCTGGCATTATAAGTGGATTTAGAAGCATAATTAGTAGAGAACCATTACCTTATAGAACAACGGTAGGCGTAATAATAGTTACGCTATTCCTTCTGTTGGTTATGGGACTGACTGTAGTTTAAACTCTATTAGTAGAGTAGTATGTTTATCTTCCACAAAATGGCGCATTTTTTAATAAGAGATGCGCTTTATTTTTGGGCCATATTGTTGAGTAACGAAGACCTGGAATCCACTAATTTTAGGTTGAGGTTGGCAAATAAAACAATCGTTTTTTCTACATACAGAGTAGTAATTTGAAACATTATCCAACATATTCGTATAGGTATAGATTTATAATAAACGAAAGAACTAAAATAGACAATTATATTAACTACTTGAGGTGATGTTATGTGGAATTTATCAAAAAAGGATAAAGATAGATTTTTAAAATCTAATCTACTACCAATTCAAGAATGTGACCAGGATTGGGAAATTGCACTTAAAGAAGCAAAAAAAGAAGGTGAGAATCTCACTGAGCGTTTAAAAGCAGAACTTGAAGAAGTAAAAGACGAATTGCTACACGTCTTGCCTAACCGTTTCATTCCATATATAGAAAATAGTACATTAAATCAACCGACATTACCTAAACAAGTACGTGAAGATTATTTACAATGGATTCGAGAAAGGCACAAGGAATTTGAACAAATTTTAGATGCTGCATATGAACAGACAAAGTGGGGGGTTACATATTTACCAACTACAGTTCAAGAGGTCTTTGCAGAAAGTTTGCATGATTCAACTATACAAAGAATCGAACGACAGAATAATACACTTCATCTATACATTAATACAGAAGGTGGATTTTCATCCAAATCATTTGTGCATTTCATTTTTAGAAATATCATTTCTGAAGAAACAGATGAACCAATTCAAGTTGGACAATGGTTAGTTTACAAAGAGCTAAAGAAAATAGATGATGGATTTGCTTTCCGCGTGTTGTTTGAATGTCCTGATGCTGAGTGGACAATTACAATGAAGGAAATGGATGCTCAGTATTTTTATCGCCCTATTGTATATACAAACTTGAAAGATGAGAATAAAATTGAAGAGACATCATTTGCAGATTACGTTGCACAGTTAAATCCAGAATATCAATATTGGTTAATTACACCAGATGTGAAGTGTTCTATTAAATCCTTTTCGGGAGATTTAGTATTAGAAAACGGAAAGATTGAATTTAAACAGAATAGAATGGTTGTTACAGTTGGGAATGAAAACTTTATGTATGAGTTAGAAGAGTACAATCCAATAAAGTTCATTTACACAAACGTATATGAAGATCCGTATGCATATTTTAGTAAACCTGTGCCATCAGAGCAACTCGAAGAAGCAGCGTTAAGTAATGATATAAAATTGAAAGTTCGTGCATGGAATACTATGCACGCAAATCCTGTAGAACTTGCAAATATTATCAATCATATACTAGGGAAAATGAAGATTACGGAAGAAAATGAAATGATGGTAAGTGTTTTTGTGAATCATTGTTATAAAGCAGGGATTTTGTCAAAAGCGGTCATTGAAAAGTATCGTACAGTAATTGATTAACACTTTATTTAGTAGCATAATTATTGGGAAGAAATGTATTTAAAGAAGATTATTTCTAACCTCCTTGAATAAAGAAAGCCTAATTTCTCGTTTGAAATTTAGAGAAACTAGGCTTTTTTTCTTTTCCTTAACGTTGTAAATCTGGGTTATCTGAACTTCGATGAAAGAAACATTGGAATATCAATGGCAATGGTTCTTTCATTGATTGAAAAAGATCACCTTAATCTTTCTTGCTATATTCAAAGCTTAGTTTACAAAAAAGATTAAAACTGTACAACTAAACCATTAAATTTTTGAATTCCTGTACCCCTTCATCTATTTTATTTAGTAACTCTCCACTAACTACTTTTGTTCTATAATTAAAAATAAAAAAATTTTCACCAGTTTTATTATGAAACTAATAATTAACTTCACATGGTTCTAAATTTGAAATTGTTAATCATGTTTCCTCAAAAAGATGACTCCTAAGGCTAATGTCGAATTACTAAGTGGACACTCAGAAGAAGTGATCAAACACTTATTAGATATAAAGTGGATATGTCTATAGTAGTCAAAGAAAAATGGGAGGAAACCAAAATTATTTTTCATCATTTATTAGATGCAGGCTATTGTTTATTGTTCCTGCCTTACACCGATTAATAGGAATTAATAAAAATGTATTAAATAAAATGAACCTTTTTCACGGAATAAACGACTAAGTTTATGAGTCATGAGATTGAAAGTAGGTGGTTGCATGGATTTTTACCAACCGGCGTTATAAATGAGGAAAAGCGCCGGAAACAGTTGGTGGCAAAAGTTTCTGAAGGAGATATGGATTCGTTTCAAACCCTTTACAAAGAATTTGTGCAGAAAGTAACAGGATATCTCAAGTTAAGACTGAATGATCCACATATAATTGAAGATATTTTACAGGAGGTTTTTCTAGCGGTTTGGAGAGGGGCTGACAAATATAATAAAAAATCAACGGTATCTACTTGGATTATTAGTATCGCAAAACATAAACTAATGGATCGCTACAGAAGTAAATACAACAACGAAAAAAATACACGGCTGGAAAACTTACAGAATTTTCCTAAATCTGAAGATTTTTCGAATCAAATATTAGATGAAATTTCCATTCAAAAAGCGCTGGAATCTTTAAAGTCTAATGAACAAGAATTAACTTATTTGGTGTTTTACATGAAGATGTCCTACAAAGAAATATCAGAGCTTTTAAAAATACCAGAGGGAACTGTGAAAAGCAGAGTATACCAACTAAAGAAGCAGTTACGAAAGAGCTTAGAGAAAGGGGTGTTGAAGCAATGAATGACGTATGTGTTCAAATGCAAGAACTCATCCCATGGTTAATAAATAGAACATTAAACAGCAGTGAAAGGGTGTCTGTTTATCAGCATGTTGCAACCTGCGGTCATTGTAGAAATGAACTTGTTTTTTTCATGGAATTGAATAAAAAAGTAGAGAAACTATCAGTTACAATGGAACTTAATAAGCAATTTACTGAAGATTTATTTACAAAAATAAAAACTCAAATCCATACAGACCAGTTTGAAGAATCAGAAGTTTCTAATTTAAAAGTCCAGTTGCAAAATAATAAAATATTGAATCCATTTGATGCAGTAAATCATATTTTTAAAACGTTAACAACAACTTACAAAGGTGAATTCTCCCAGTTAACTAAAAGTTTAGATCCAATTCTAAGAAATCATTAACATGTTTAGGGTCAGTTATAAAAAAATTAAAGGAGTGTTTTTCAATGACGAATCATAAATACAATGAGCATGAAAATTATGCCTCAGTAAAGGAAATAGCTGAATTATTGGAGATAACTTCCAAAAAAGTACCTGAATTAATCACAAATTTACTAAATACTCTTTATTCTCAAAAATCAGCAAGTGATATGGGAAAAGCAGTAGGGACATTATATAAGGAATTAGTGGATTCAGGTATTCCGCAAGAGGTAGCTGTACAGATGGCCAAGGACTACATGTTTTCTCTTAAAGATGTAATGAAAAGTTTTAATGATACTCATTCTGAACAACAAGGAGAGTAAATATCAATGAAATGGATAAGGAATACAGTTGGATATGTTCAAGTATTAATGAATTCTGTATTATTTTTAAATAAACTATCCTTTTTGTTTGTGAAGTTAAAAAGAAATAAAAGTAATGCTGTAAAGGTATTTGATGAACAGCTTAAACAAGATGAAGTCCCATTAGAAATAAGAGAAATACTTACAAAGTCATATGAACAAATGATACCTTTGGAGATTAAATTTTGGAAAAAATTTTTAAAAGGATAGATCGATCGAAGCTTCATTCTGTGGTAAGGAAATCTTAAAACATTTGGACATTCAAGTAAAGGAGGAATGAATTATGAATTCTAACAGAAAAGCAGCCATAGCATTTGGAATATTATTAATCATAGGAATAGTTTTTGGTATATTATCATCGGTTCCAGCTTTAGAGCAATCGGATTACCTTATTAAATTATCATCAATCAAAATGCAAGTATTGATGGCTGCATTTTTTCAATTTACTATGGCCACTGTATATGTGTGGATTGCGGTTTTATTATATCCAATAATTAAGAAATATAATGAAGGAATTGCCCTTGGGTATTTCGGATTTAGAATTATTGGAGCAGCATTTCTTTTTGTTGGAATAGTTTCACTTCTGCTACTATTATTCATAAGTGAACGTTTTGTAATAGAAGGTCAGCCAAATCCATCTTATTTCCAAACTATAGGAGAATTGCTTAGAGTAGGTAGGGATTGGATGAATCATATTGGAATGATACTACCTTGGAGTTTAGGTGGATTAATACTATATTTTAGCTCTTTTCGAATGAAACTTATTCCAAAATGGCTATCAGTCTGGGGTTTTATTGGCTCTATTTTTACTCTAATAGCAACATTTCTGTTGATGTTTAACTTAATTAAAATAGTAACACCAAGTTACTTTATAATGAATACACCATTAGCTATATTTGAGTTGGTTCTGGCTGTTTATCTGATAATTAAAGGCTTCAATCCAATAGTTAATGATTCAAATAATAAATGAGACAAAATATCTTAAACAACGAAAGCTTTATGGTACACTTCTAGGAGAAGTGTGCTTTTTACATTTTAGGGGCCATATTGTTGATTAACAACTGTTAGTTTTAAAAAAATGGAAAAGTAGTTTATGATGATTTTCAAATTGATCAAAAATTATTATTTGAAAGCCAGAGGTACAATTTTAAACAAGATATGTTTCAAGTAGATTTCTTAAATAAATATTTAATAGATATTGGATGGTATTCTGATTTCGATAAAAATGGCAAGTTTAAAATTGTGGTTATTAAAGAATATAACTGGGAAGATCCATTGTATAAAAAAAGTTGTAAAAGTATTGAGGAATTAAAGCATTAAAAATTATGAACAAAATCATATTATTCTAATTTTAAATTATGTAAGGGGCTTCTTATACATGACATTGTTTGAAGAATGTATTTTGGCTTTAGGAAATGAACAGAAGATAATGACAGGAGAAAAGTCCAAACAATGTTTTGAACAATTAGAAAATATAAAATTATAAAAATATAATACATCCATATTGTTATCAATTTAAATAAAAGAAGAAACATGATCATGGTAATATTAATGTCAGAAAATAAAAGAACATAACATGAGTCATTATACTAAAAATTCATAGTAAAACCATCTTTTTTTAGAAATAATCATAAGCCCCATAAACGACCGTTTAGGGGCCTAGGGGGAACCTTCAAATCATCTTGTAGCTTTTAACTTTTATCTCCAATCATTCAATAAACTCATTATCACCATTAATATCTTAGATTGTTTAAATTAGGTATATTATACTAAAATAGTGTTTAACATCAAGAAATTGAAAAGCTTTTCAAAAAAAGAACGCTGCTAAATTGATTCTTTAATATTAGCATTTTTACTTGAAAAACCTAGTCAAATCGGTTCTGGTGCAAGAATCAATTGAAAGAGATATTGAATCTATATTGTATGTACTAATTTAATAAAAGCTTTTCATATAAATCCTAGATCGAATCATGAGAGGGGATGGTACCAAACAATCTCAAATAAAATCAAAAATACGAATTTTCGGAGGAAAGAAAAATGAAAAATTATGGATTGAATATTACAAAAAAAAGAAAGCGCTTACTTGTTAATCTTTTTTTAACTTTTAGTTTGTTATTTACAATGGCAGCAGAATCGGGAGCTAGCAGTTACATTACAACGAAAGATTTTATGCTGGACGACAACAGAGATATGATAGAAATGGGTGGATTTTCTACCCAAGCATCATTACTCCCACCACTGGAAGAGTTATTACCTTGGAATTCTTATGATATTGGACTTCCTTCAAATACTAGAAATTATACGAATCAAGTAGAAGATGCAAATTTAATTGATTATATAGCAATAGATATATACAGTAGAGGGAATAGTATGTCTTATGGTGAGTTTCTTGAACTTACTAACCCTTATTTAGATGATATGGAGTATATATTTGCTGATGGAGAGGGAGATACTTGGATATATACTTGGTCTAATAAATCCTGCGTTGGAGGTTGTCCCATTGAACATGAGATTCCAGATGATGTAGGTTTTCCGTTTGAAGATATTCCAACAAATCCTGACGGATTTTTGGCTCAAGCTCGGTATTATAGTGATACACAAGCAGCACAAGAATCAAAAGTTAAATTCGAAGGATATTGGGAATTAGTCGATGGACAAGCTCTACAGAGTAATAATGGTGGGAGAATCTCTCAAGCATACACTGTAACCTCTGGAGTAGATATTAGTGCAGCGTATTCACTAGCTGAAACTATTGGAACAAAAATATCAACAGAATCTGGATTTCTTTTTGGAAAAGTATCTACCGAAATAAACAATGCTATAACTGAAACTTTTTCTTTTGCTAGAGGCATTAGCCAATATTCCTCAGCTACTACTACCTTTAATTTCGGGGATATAAATCCTAACGGAATACCCTATATTGGGGGTATATATCAATTAGTTGGTACGTATTCTGCTGTTCCTGGTCAAAGAATTAAGAATTTAATTAATAATTTAAACAGAGAATTTTATGCTAGACATAAATCTGAGATTTCAGTTCAAGATGTATTATATAGGCAAGTTCAAATTGATTATATTGAACCCTAGTCTTTAAGTTAAAATATATATTGCAGTTAAAACTAAAAGACCATCCTGCAGGATGGTCTTTCATTATTCAAAATAAGATTAAGTTAGATTCTTTTTTCTAATTCATAAAAACTTTCTGGCCATATGTTGAAGAATGATTATAATAATCTAATAATTTGAAATAAAAAAAATCAACGCACATTTTAAATTCTCATTTATATCTTATTAAAAAAAATGACTGCTACCTCCTAAAGAGCACAGTCAATATTGTTTACTGTATTATTCTGAATAACCAGCTACTGAATAATGATCAGAATAGTCATTATAGGTATTAATTATCGCTTTCCAATCAGGTGATTTATCATTCATTATTTCATTTATCCAAAAGGAAGGTTGTGCGTGATCTTTTTCAACAAAAATATAATCTAAGTAATGAGGATCTTTATCTGGGTGTTCTTTTGCTAAAATACTGTTTGTTTCTGGGTCCCATGTTGATGAATGCCCCCTATATTCAGGTGAAGTTACATTTAGTTTTTCAAGCATTGCAGCGTATTCTTCATCATTATTTTTATTCACATTAAAGTCTCCACCAATAAATACAATTTCATCATCTGGAATATTCTTTTGTATAACAAAATTTCTAAGCTCTTGAAATTGAGTGCTTCTTACAGATTCTTCCTCACCATTACCACATCCAGTATAATTTGCTTGTGCATGTGTCCCAATAATGTGATAGTATGCATCGTTTTTCTGAATTTTAACATAAATAAAACCTTTATTAGAATAATAATCTATGCCACAACCATTTTTATAAACGTATTGAATTTTTTCTATAATAGGCCATCTACTCATAATGGATACTCCACCATCCTCTGGAACGTAATTAGAATAATAACCTAACGTTTCATCCCAATCATTTTTACTTCGACCTAATACCGGAGTATGGAAAGGATACTCTTCTTTAAGTTTGGAAAGTAATGTTTCAGATGTTTGATTATCATATAATTCGTTCAATATAACTGCATCATGACCTTTCATATATTCAGCCTCACCGATGAATTTTGCACGTTCTGTTTGTCCCCAGCTAGTAATGTATGTAGGCATCAAAAAGACATTTTGCTGTACTAACTTAAAATCATTTGGATAATGATCACTGTCATTAGCTATTGAGTTATTGTTTGGAACTGACCAAATCATAATCACTATTAAAATGAAAAAAACTTTATTCACATTACAACCTCCTACAATATATGATATTTTATGTATTTAAACCAATACCATTGTATTCAAGTTGTAAATTCTTAATGTATTATTTTAAAATTACATAATTAAAATAAAAGAAAATCGGAGTTTTCCTATCTTTCTGGACCCAAAGTATTTATCTATTGGTTGTAAGTTTTTGAGTGTTATGTAGGAATTAACTAGAAAAATAGAGACTTAATTACAATTACTTCCGACACACATATATTAAAGACTACCTTAAAGTTAGGTTTGTGTTCTTCAGAAGTATAGGATGGGACAGTCGAAAATCGTCAAAGTGTGGCTATGCTTGGGAAAAGCTTTGATTGGAAGTGGATTGATGTTCATACTTCTTTATAGTTATAGAGTATTGCTGGTTTTATACCAATATCAAATTCTACTTTATAGTAATAAAATTATAAAAGTAAATTCCCTTAAATTAAAGATTTCTTTTTTCAACAATGCGCTTTTCTCTAAGATAAAGTGCCTTTCTTTATGATTTTGGCAAGATTGTTGAAGAACGAAATTATGGTGCGATCTGAGCAATGAGATTCCCTTTTTACTAAGAGGTGATGTATATAATTAAGAAACCCAGCTAATCTTCTAGTGTAAAGTTAACTGGGTTTTTAAAGTTGGATGGGTAAAATAACACATAAAATATACGCAAGTTATTGATCAAAGTGACAGGATGGTTTTTGATAAAGTTGTATTCAGTAAATTACAGCTTATGGTGCTAACTTTAATGAGCTAAGGATCTACTGTACGGTAAATTGTATCTTAGTTCTCATATGGAGAGTAAAATTATCTAATTTAAGTTTTTTTCTTAAGAATTTCTTTACGGTTTCTTATAAGAATGTTAAGGAATGAGTATTACAATAAATTTATACTTAATAGATAGGAGGTGAAGCAAGAAAAATATTGTTTATTAGAAGTGACAGATGAGTAGTAATATTAAATTAAAAAAGCACATAAATACAACTAATTTACAGGAGGAATTTTAATTATGAAAAAAATAATCGCCACAACAACACTTGCTTCTACAATTTTAATCGGTGGTCTAACAGGATTTGCTTTCGCAAATGATAACAACGGCAGTATAACAGAATTAGCTTTAGTAAATGGTATCAACAGCAGTTCAGATCCAATAATAAATGAAATTCATTCTATTATTGGGAGCGAAACATTGCATACAACTGAAAGTGTAGACAGTTTAGTTACCAGTGATGGTACCGTAGTATTAAAATATGATGGGAAAGGTGGAATATTTGATACAGAAGGAAATGAAATAAGTAAGGAGGACTACTTCCGCATACTTGGAACACATCCCTTTAGCATTGGTCCAAAAGAAGGGGTAGGTGAGGACACTCCTCAAGAGGTGATTTTACAAATGAATATAGCATTTTTTATTGTAGATTCGTCTGGAAAAACAACGGAAGAAATATCGGAAGAAATATCAGAAGCTCAGGATACGGTCGGCACATATAGAGAGGCTCGTAAATTAGGGATTAAAATAGGAGACAAACCAGTAGATCAGGTGATGAATGAGATAACTAATCTACGTCATGAAGGAATAACTGAAATAAATGATCCCTATTTTACTGCTAAGGAATACAATGAGACATTAAACTTAGCAAAAGAAAATGGGATTAAAACAGACGAAAAAAGATTCCTCAAAATACAGCAAGAATTGGCAGAAAAACTAAATCTACACAGCTATAAGACACTTTAATGATCACCATTTTACGTGTATAATATTTAACAAAGTTGCACAGTAGTACATTGGTTATTTTTTTTCTCGGCAATACCTGCTAATAAAAGCTCAAGAGATCTTCCACAATCTGGCGCGATTATGGAATAACATGAGTAGAAAATGATCCATCTTTTTATAAAAAACATGTAGTTAATATCCAATCTAGAATCCATTTTGATCAATCTTTCTTTCAAAATGGATTCTTTTTGTTTGCAATAGAATATAGGTTTGCATAAGTTTTAGATCAAACTTTATTTTAAATCTACACCAACAAGAAATCTATCTGTCTTATTGGAATTTTTAGAATATGTTGCAGTCAGAGAGGTATATCATTTTTAATATTGCTATTTTTGATTCATAGATATTATGAAAAGAATTAAACTCAATATTTCTATTACAGAAATTTTATTAAATAAATACAAAGGAACATAATCACCATAATATAACAATAATTGAAATATATGATATGATATAGTAAAATATTGTCTATTAAAAGTTGATAGATATTATAAATCATGAATATGGAGATGAAGAATGATGAAGAAAAAAGGAATTTTAACTCTCTTTTTAGCTTTTATTATGGTTTTGTCAGTAGGAGGATATTTGGAAGCAGATGCTGGACCTGGCTCTTTGGATGGGGTATATCTCTATGAAGATTATGATTATGAAGGAAGGCAATTATATTTTCCATCTCCTGGAGAATATAACTTAGACGATGATTATGACTTTAATGATGAATTAAGTTCATTAAGAATTATTGGTGACTACGCAGTAGTGATTTATGAAGATGATGATTGGTCAAATACCAGTTCATATTTTGACAGTGGTGATCGTGTATCTGATATATCGGATTATAAATTAGGAAATGACGAAGCATCGTCAATTACCATTTACAAACTTCCTAGTGATAATGGAGGACTTCATTTATTTGAAGATTATGATTTTGAAGGAGATCATTTTAGATTTGGTCCAGGTCTATACGATTTAAAAGATTTTGATTTCAATGATGAAGCAAGCTCCTTTTATATCAATGGTCCCTATAGAGTAACATTCTATCAAGATACTTTTTCAGGAGCAAGTGTAACTGTAACAAGTATTACTTACTTAGAATCGGAAAAGTTAAAATATTTTGTAATAGGCAATGATACAATCACTTCAGTATGGATAGAGGATTTAAGATAAGCATTCTTAGGTTAGTTTACGTAGGTTCGTTCTTTTTCCTTTACTAGAATAAAAAGATAAATCCATTCTTAAATAGAAGAGTGGATTTTTCTAATCATAATTTTATAATGATGCAACTGGAGTTGATTAGAGTTTTAAATTATAACTTCTAAAAGATTTCAAACTTTCTGATCTTCAACAATATGAAGCTTTTGTACCTAATTTTATGATTTGGAACAGATTAAGAGAATAATGAAATTTTGAAAAAGCTTCCACATATCGAGTGGAAGCTAGGTTAAATGCTATATTTTTTAATTCTCTTTATGATTTTCTTTTATTAAGGAGAGCTTGTTTTTTAGATCACAACGGATAACAGCATATTGATTCATCCCAAACCAGCTATGCTTTGTTTTTGTGTCTAATATAAAGTCTCTTAATTTTATGACAAAATCACTTTCCAATTACCTTTGAGGTCTCCCTCATACACTGTTAAAACCTTACTATTTTTTATTATCAATGCTATCTGATATTCATAACTATATAAAACTAGTGCATCTGTTTCTTCGTCTAAATATGGAACACCATAAGCCATAGTTTCAGCATATTGTTGTTCAGAAATTTTTCTGTCATGAGCCTGTACGAGAGCATGACTTGTTGCTTCAAAATAAGTTTTTTCGCCTTCAGTAATATCATTGTAAATTAATTTTATTACGTCTTCATTTAGCATAATATTAATTACCTCCTAATAAGGTTCCTACTAACAAGCATTAATAAGGATACCCATACCACTAAGATCATAAATTTTCGTTATTAGCAGTTTGTCTAGATTAATTGAATCAACTTAAATTTCTCAATATATGTGTATTATTTTTTCTATGAATGTTAGAGAACCAAATATCATTTTTTTATTTAGAGATCACAAGGGATATTAAGCATATTGGTCTATCCGAAACCAACTATGCTTTGTTTTATATCTCTATATATAAAGTCTCTTTAAGATATCGAAAAACAACCCTAACAATGTTTATTCCCCTTATCTCTATATGTTTATAAATAGATTTGTTTATTTTTTTAGAACTTGTGTACGATATTACTAAAAAAGGTAGTTTATTAACATTGGGTATACTAGGAATAGGTTTAGGATTTTTTTTAAATTGATAAACATGTATAAAAAAGGAGAGGGAATTCAATTAAGAATACAAAAGATTTTACGTCAAGGATATTTTATGTTTATAACAAATTGATGATTAGAGCATCTATTATGAGAACTAAACAGATTCATTTTGAAGGAGTGATTAAACCATGAAACAATCAATAGTACATATTGCTTTACTTGTTAGAGAGTATGATGAGGCTATAGACTTTTATACGAAGAAGCTTAATTTTACATTAATAGAAGATAGTTATCAAGCAGAACAAGATAATCGTTGGGTTGTAGTTTCTCCCCCTGGTTCCGTTGGAACAACAATATTATTGGCTAGAGCATCTAAACCTGAACAAGAACAATTCGTAGGTAATCAGACAGGTGGGAGAGTATTTTTATTTTTAAATACCGATGATTTCTGGAGAGACTACAAAGAAATGATGGCTCAGGGTATAGAGTTTGTTAGAGAACCTAAAGAGGAACCTTATGGTAAGGTGGCTGTATTCAAAGACCTATATGGTAATTTGTGGGACCTTATTGAGCTGAATGAAGACCATTCAATTTCAAAACGAATAAAATCAACACTGTAAGTTCATTTTATTTAAATGCGTAATTAGTATATGTAACTTGTTTTGAATTGAAGCTTTTAATGTGGGCGGGCTAATTGAAATAATAGACTTACCATAACGTAAAAAATAATCTGAAATAAAATCTTCTTCATTCCAATTGTAATAACCCGATATTATATAGTTATCATCTGTTTTTTGAATTGACATTGATGGATAATGTTCCTTGTCATATAAATCCTTTCCTCTATCTGTTACAATTATCGAGAACTCAATAGCATCAGTTTGTTTGTGATGATTCTCTACAAGTGATAATAAATACTCTAATCTCATTGAATTCTTATTTTCAACCACTTCTAGTGATAAAATTTTATCACACCGTAGATTTTGGACTTTTTGTATATCAATATTGTAAATTTTAGAATACCATTGCCCAAATTTAGAGTTAATTTTAATAAACTGGCCTGTTATTTGTATTTTTTCTTTATTTTTTAAATAGGATACTAGATAAATTTTTTCCTCAACAATACCTTGAATTAAATCTTTTAAATAAGGATTGAAATTGCTATGGTTGGTAATTTCCAGGTTTATCAACCCCTTCATTTTCTCAATATTATCTTTCACTTTACTTGGTAATACTTGGTTGAATTTATTCTCCAATTTAATTATTTCATATTCAAATGGTTTTGCTTTATATCTTTTTAAAGTCAACATAGCAAAATACATTGCATACATTTCATCCACAGTAAAGGTAATTGGAGATAATATTCGGTTATCTAATACTAAATACTTCCCATTTCTACCTTGTTCAGCGTAAATTGGCATTCCTAATAATTCTAATGACTGAACGTCTCTAATTGCTGTACTTCTAGATATGTTATACTTTTCCATCAAGTCCTTAAGGTTAAAAGCCTTTTTATCATTTATGAATTGCAACATATCATTTAATCTTTCAGATTTATTCATATTAAAACTCCTTAAATGGTGTCATGATTTGATACTTTTTAAATGTATACTAAAAGTGTCAAAAATAAAAGGAGGTCTTTACATTGACATTAGAGATTGCAGTTTTTTTATCTATGAATGGAAAGGCAAATGATGCAATTAGTTTTTACAAGAAACATCTAAATGCTAAGGAGTTATTACTTGTGACATATTCAGATATGAAAAAAAGTGATAGTTCAATTGTATTAACAGAAGAAAATAAAGATTATATTTCACATTCGGTACTTCAAATTGGAAAAACTAAACTAATGATTGCTGAAGAAACAATGATACCTAATGAGATTTACAATGTAGGTAATAATATCTCGCTTTGTATTCAAAGTGCAAACTTTGCAGAAGTACAAAGTTTTTATAATAATTTAATAAGCGATGATAGAGTTCAAATTATTTTCCCTCTTTCTAAGAATAGTTTCAGTGAAGCTTATGGTATTGTCCAAGATCCTTATGGTGTTCAAATTCAACTTATGTATGACACTCGTTTAAAATAGCACATGCCTTTCGATATGTGAGACTCATTTACTTTTGTGATCAGCCAATTCTTCAATACTGACCACTATGTGTCTTTGAGTCTCCTAAGGTATTCGTCATACAATTCTATTTATTCATTTCCTGTTCCACCTTTTCCCACACTTTCTCTACATCAAGTGGTTGAAAAGGGGTTTTCTTAAACCCTTCTTTACATAACTTGTATATTGCTCGATTGTAAGGAGCTTTAAGATTTGCCATATCTGCTAAGTGTATAAAATATCCATTTAATGATTCCAACTCGGAATCACTTTTCCCATGTTGTATAATGTCTTGTCCCATACTACTCATCACCATTTTGGAAAGATTCTTTCTAAAGATCCCATCTGTTAGGAAATGAGGTAGCTTTACAGCCACAGTCATGGTTAACCAAGAGGGCATATCACCTAGACGGCATTCCTTATACCCTGATGCTTTAATAATTTCTACACCTTCATACAGTAAATGGATTAAGATCTTTTTAAATAAACGAAAATGGCTAATTTCTCGATAACCATGACCTACTAAGGTTGTGAAAGAATTTGTTAGATTAACAATCATCTTTGAATGAGCTGCATTCAGTAGTTGGTCTGTGATGACCGTCTCTACTCCCAAATTAAATATATCTGAAACCAATTTTATTTCTGTTCTCAAAGAATTGTCTGGTGTACCTACAATGAATGGCCCTTTCTTCTGATATCCTATTACACAAGGCTCATCAATCCAAGCGTTATAGCTGACTACTCCATAGATGATTTTTTTAAAATATTTGGGGAGTATTCGTTGGTTTTCCACTCCGTTTTGGAGAGCAACAATAATGGTATTTTCATCTAGTTTATCATGTATAGCTTGAGCTACTGAATCTAAGCTATAGTTTTTCACAGCTAAGACCACAATATCGACTCTTTCTAACTCTGACAAGTCACTAATAGATTGAACACGTATCGTTTCTACCTTCTCTTTCTCCCCTTGTTGATAAGCAATGATTCCCCTATTTTTTAGTTCCTTTGCTACTATATCACGATCGAGCATATATGTATTTTTGTATTTAGGACTAAGCCATGCACCTAGTGTTCCACCTATTGCTCCAGCTCCCAATATAACCAAATTTTTTTCCACACTTCCCATACGATTTCCCCCTTGATCAATTATCAAAGTTATTGTGTTTAAGCTTTACATGAATGGGCTCAAATAAGAAAGACAAAATGATTGTTTTTTGCTAATTAGGTTATGAGTATATTTTTAGAGAGGTGATTTATAATCAGAGTTTGGCAAATCAAAGGCTGCTGTCATTCCCATCGTAAAACGTGTTTGGAAAGGTTGTTCTTCAATTTCGAGGTCCTTTAGCACTTTCCCGCTTGGTGTGTTTCCGATTTTCAAATAAGTTTGATCTGGTTTTACATTTTTATTAAATAGTAGTTTTATGTTTTTATTTACATTGAAGATAGATTTGAAGTTCGTCTTACTTTGCAAAAACTGGTTATTAAAACGTGAATATAAGTTAGAAGTAACATCAAATTTAGTAGGATTGCCATTCATAGGGACAGATAGTTCAAAGTACGGTTGGCCATCTTCCTCTTTTGCCACAGTAATGCATTTTCCTTCTTTCTCAAAGATGTCTATTTCTTGAGTTACTTTCGGAAGTCCCCAAATCTTATGACCCCGGATTGTATTTTCAAGTGATGTAACAGGCATAGAAAATACATAATAACCAAAATTTTTAAACATTTTCTCTAAGACCATAGGAAGAATGGGAGGGTTAAAACCTGGGTCAACTAAGATGGGAATGCTCATTGCTATTTCGTTGTATCCTGGTATACCCAGAACATTTTTGTATTCATAACAGGAGAAAACTACGATCGTACGACCTTCAGGCATTCTTACTGGTTTCATTCGTGGGTGTGGCATTAGTCTCTCAGCCTTCTGGTAGTTACACATAAATATACCAATGGCACATGTTACATCCCCGTAAAAGGTAGGGAATAAATAGTTTTTAGAGAGGTTTTCATCTAATTGAATGGGTTTATCAGCGTGCCTAAGTTGAAAACGCAGGAAAAACTCGTCTTTAAAAAGTTTTTCATTCTTGAGTATTGTTTCATCATACTGCATAAGTTTCTTCATTTTCGTATCCTCCGAATTAATCTCATTAGGTTTGTATCAATTGTGCTATAAAACCTCTAGTTTAATCTATGAAGATAGTTGGTGATTTGAAGAAATCCTTCATGTTGAGGATTGATCTTGAATTAGTTATAGCTAGCATATCAATTTGTAATGAATCTAACAACAACTTTCTTACATTTAATTCCATGAAGTATAATCAGTTAACTTTCAGCTAAATGTAGATTGCTAATCACTACCTTCCGCAATATGGCACTCTTTTAGAGAAGATAGTTAATAGAATGATCAAACTTTATTTTAAACCAAGAAACTTATTTTTTGGGACATTCAAGTTAAATTTAAATGATAAATATAGTAAAATTTACTTAATTACTAATTTAGTCAAAAAAGTTTATTATGATAGATAAAAAGGTGGATTTGTATGCCTAAGATTGACAATATACTTGCAATACTATGGATGCTAAGTTCAGGTGAAAAAATTACTGCAAAGCAAATTTCAGAAAAGTTAGAGATGAGTATAAGGACTGTGTATCGTTATATTGATACACTTTCAACAAGTGGTGTACCTATTATTTCAGAGACAGGACATAACGGTGGATATACTTTATTGAACAATTTTATTGAAGCTCCTCTTTTTTTTGATTTTGAGGAGCAAACCTCACTGCTTCACGCTGCTATTTTTGCAGAAGAAGCCGGATATTATGGAGGTGAAGCACTTAATAGGGCTATTTCAAAGCTAGGCAAACATTCTAATCAAGAGCAGGAAACAAAGATAAACCAACATTTAACCAATCTTGAAGTAATAAGTCGATTAAGTTCTCACTTTATTGAACCTCTCTTGAAAGAGTTGGAGCAGGCCGTAGCTGACAGATACTCTGTAAAAATTCTATACTACAAAAGTGGTGAAGAGCAATCAAAGTATAGATTGGTTGATCCGTACAGAATTATCTATTGGAATAATAAATGGTATGTGATTGGATTTTGCCATCTTAGGAATGATATCCGTAATTTTAGAGTAGATCGAATTGAAAGTTTAATGATAACTGAAAATAAGTTTAACCAGCTAGAAAATTTTTCAGCACGTGAATTTTTCATGAAAAACCTCCTTCCAACTATGGAAGATAAGGAAGGGATAATTTCTTTAGTTATTAATGGAAACACAACGACGTTGGATGATATTTGCCAACATTGGTTTTTAGGACATTATTTACAAAAACGGACTTCAAATCAAGCATGGTTTCTTCTTGAACAAGATATAATACATACGCATGTACCTTATTTACTTTTACCGTATGGTAAATCTATTCAAGTTATTGAGCCAATAAGTCTTAAGAAAAGACTTATTGAAGTTTTGTCGGAATTAATAAAATTTCATCAAGTAAAATAACTTCACTGACATTAACTGTCAGGGAAGTTATTTTATAATAGTCTAATCAATTGTGATTGGAGTGTTTATCAGATGCAAACAAAAGTTTATCTTTATGTATTTCATACAATGTCAGACTGGGAATATGGATATTTAATTGCTGAACTAAATTCAGGAAGATATTTTAAAAAAGATTTAGCACCTTTAAAAGTAGTTACAGTAGGAAGTAAAAAAGAAATGATTACTACCATGGGGGGACTGAACATACAACCAGATATTTCACTAGATGAGTGTACTCTTGAGAGTAATGATCTTTTAGTTTTACCTGGGGGGAATACTTGGGGAGAAAATATTCATCAACCTATTTTGAAGAAAATTGGCCAAGCTTTAAAGGTTGGCACTATTGTTGCTGCAATTTGTGGTGCTACTGAGGGATTAGCGAATATTGGATACCTAGACTCTAGAAAGCATACAAGTAATAACTTAGAGTATATTAAAATGGTCTGTCCTAATTATAAAGGAGAAAATTTTTATGAGATGGGACCTGCAGTATCTGATAAGAATTTGGTTACTGCTTCAGGAATAGCTCCTCTGGAATTTTAACTGGAAGTACTGAAATTATTAGATGTATTTGCACCGGATACATTGCATTCATGGTATAACCTAAATAAGACGCTTAACCCTAAATACTTCCCCCATTTAATAAATTCAATAAATAGATGATCTAAAAAATTAACTTAGCAATTTTGATTAGTTAAATGATTGAGGCATTCAGATAAGTACCTATTATCATGTATTGATCTTCAACAAATTGGCGCATTTCTCTAATAAGGAGAAGCGTCTTTATTTATGATAAGCCCAGATACTGCAATTGATATTACCCAAAAGATTACAGCGTACATTTACCTGACCGTTCTTCTCTAGGTAAACTTATTAAGATTTTTGTCAATCATGTTCTGAATGCCCCCATTATATGTACTAAATACTAATATGTAAAGCGTTATTTTCATGCTTAATTATATATTTTTTAAAATTAATTTCAATTTGCAGGGTTTTTTTGGTTTTTTCATAAACATCCATATAAGGTTGTAACTAGATAGAAATTTAGATTTTATATATAATTTATCTCACATCATAAAATTACTTACAAAAGGTATAAAAAATCAAGGTCTCATTAGATGCCAACGATAATAGGGTTGAGAAAGGGAATACTTGTGGAAAAAGTTTATTTTAAAAAGAATTAAGAAGTGATTTTAGTTTCGTATTTAAGTGAATACATCTACACAGTGAACTAAATAAATGGAGGAGATTAACAACGTGAATAAGTATTATATTGAATTGCCTTACATTGGAGTTTTAAAGGTTGAAGTTAACGCAGAAACAGAAGAAGAAGCACTTGAGAAATTAGTTGAAGCAGATAAAGAAGAAATTTTTAAAGGCAAAATTGATGATATCTCATATATTGATGAAGATTGGAATTATCAAGAACAAGTTACACAAGGTAATAATTCATATGCAGTTCAGTATGATATGTTTATAGAAGAAGTAGAGAAAGATAAGTAAGTGGTGGTTAATTTGAAAAAAGATATTCCTGATAAAATCCATATTATAGGGTCAGTCGGAAGTGGAAAGACAACTTTAGCAAGAGTTTTATCAAATTCGTATAATATACCATATTATGAATTAGATAATGTGGTATGGGAAAGACATAAATCTGGAGATATTAGAAGAACTGATGAAGAAAGAGATAATTATCTTGAAGAAATAATCAGTTCTGATGTTTGGATAATAGAAGGTGCTCATAATCATCAATGGGTAGAAAAAAGCTTTCAGAATGCTAATTTGATTATTTTTTTGGATACACCTTATCCAATAAGAATAGTAAGGATCATAAAGAGATTTATCTTGCAAAAAATGGGTTTGGAAAAGGCAAATTATCATCCAACTATAAAAATGTTTGTGAAGATGTTTCAATGGAACGCTGCATTTGAGAAGGAAAGTAAACCAAAGATTTTAAATATGCTAAATGAAAATAAATCTAATTCAATTATTTTAAAGGATAATATGAAAATCCCCTCACTTTGATGGAAGTGAGAGGATTTATATTCTTCAAATCAATATAGATCGACAACAAACTTCTCCCATGATCCGATCTTCGATCGATTGGCATGTGCTTCGCCATCGTTTTCTCCTACAACATATTTGCCATGTACACTTTTTAAAGAAATTTGGTCGCCGTCAACTAAACATCCCGTACTATCGGTATGATTGATGAGGGTAAATTCTTCCCATGAGTTGGATTGAGACGCTCTGGCATCAAGGCTACCACCTTCTGTCGCTCGGAGATAATAACCGGTTCATGTTTCAATATTTACAATGTCACCGTTAAGAATACAACTACTTCCATCTGGGCTATCGACAACTTTAATATTGAACTTTTCCCATGAATATACGTTTCCACGATTTGCATTAACATCGTCGTTACCATCGTTTTCTGCTACTAAATATTTACCATGTGCAGATAGGAAGGCAACATTGAATAAGGAAGTTGCAGGGTCACCAAATGCATTCGTCCAATTGCTATTTTCATTAGGTCCAGAGGGTCCGCTACTTAAGACGCACAAATCAAAAATATTACAATCTTGTTCTAGATTTCCCCAACGGTGAACGCCACCGGATAGAGGATCAGAAGGATCTTTTCCGGATTCAGTCCATGTATTGTTAGAACTTAACCACGCAGGCCATGATGTATTTGACAATCCTTCTTGTAAGTCAAAATCATAGGCTTCTACAGCATTCCATGTATCCCATGCGGTTCCTTGGCTTGTCTCATCCACTAATTCATCAATATATAGGTCATTGTACACATGGTCACCTGGATCTTTCCAAGTTCCATGCGAGCCTTTTGCCGAATAAGTTACAATGTGTGTTTCGTCTACAGTTTCAAAATCAGTCCAGTTGTACTGTTTGTTTGATGAATGATAATTTAATTGTACTTGCATAGGTTTTCCATTTACGAGTCGAATTTGCATGCCTTCCCAGTCACCAACATGATGACCGTATTCTGAAAGCAGGGAGCCGAGGAGCCAATCAATATTGGAGGGTAGTTTCCCGCGATTGTATGGATACCAGATATAGTATTTGATATCAATCGTATTAGGGCCTGCTTCACGCCATCCAGCGTAGATACGGGCATTATCAAGATCACCACTAAAGAAGTCGAGTACGTCCTCAGCATCATTCAGTTCTTCGATTGTTTGTAAGGAGTACTCATTACTTCCAGATGGCTGATAGCGTTCCATATATTGCGCTGACCACTCAACTGAAGAGGGGAAATATTCTTCTTCATCATCAAACCAGATACGAGGTGCATACTTTGTAACCAGCGCAAGTTTCTCTTCGGCTGAATACGTTTCTGTACTTTGTTCGATTGCACCTGCATCATTGGGAAGGCCAAATCCCAATACAAGTCCACATAAAACAAAAAGCAATATCTTCTTCACTACATCAACTCCTTTTGAATATTAAGAATAATGATATCTAACAATCATCTGATGCGTTGATAAATTAGATTGTAAGCACTTTCATTATATCATTAAATTTCAATATATTGGGTTTTATTGTAATAATTTCAATCTGAATTTCCAGCCAATATCATGGTAGAGCATAGCTACGTTGAAAGAATGAATTTTAAATATCAATATAATTCAACTACTTAGCGCTATTCTCTAAGAGCTGCGTCTTTATTATGATTTTGGTCAGATGTGTTAAAGAACGGTTATGAATATATACTCATAAAGCCGCCAAAAGGCGGCCTAAGTGTACTAGAGATTATTTACATTTGAAAAGAATGGAGCACAGTTGTTAATGATTTGGTTACTTGTGCAGATGGTCCCAATTGCTCGAAGATATTGGGAGCAAACGTCCATTCACTTAATTATGGATGTTTAAAGCTCTTAGTAAAGCATTTAAGCTATTATCTGCATCTTTTTTACTATGAAAAGCGTTTGGAACTGTTAACCCTAAATGATGGTAACCAGGATATACATGCAGTTCTGTAAGTACTCCGTCATACATTAAGCGTTTTGCAAAATCCAATGTCTCATCAGCAAACAATTCAATAGAACCTACACATAAATATGTGCTAGGTAAACCTTTAAAAGTCTTAGCTCTTGCGGGGGAATAATATGCTAAAACGCCATCAGTTCCAGGCTCTTGATTAAGAACAGACTTCCACCCAAAATAATGGATAGCATGATTGAAAAAGTATTCACCATTAAAAGGATGAGCCTCTTTGATAGCTGTACGATCATCTAGCATCGGTAGGGATAATCGCAAATGATGAATATTAAATTCCTGACGATCACGAATAAATAGTGCCAGTCCACCAGCTAATCCGGATCCAGCACTTTCACCAGCAACAGCGACTTTTTGGGTATCGATATTTAATTCTTTAGCATGGTCGATACACCATTTAATTCCTGAATAACAATCATGCAATTGAGCTGGTTGGGAAAATTCAGGGGCTAAACGATAGTCTACAGAGACACCAATAAAATGATAGTGATGTGCTAAAAATGCATGTGTTTTATTATCTAATTCTGGACTACCAACAATCATACCACCGCCATGCATAGAATAAATGAATGGATATAGTTGCTCAGGTTTATTTTTCGGTTTTGTAATGACCAACCTTACTTTAGAATCATCAAATATATTATCTATCCAAACTTCTTCTCTTTCTATATCATATCGCTCTTTCACATTAGAAGAGAAAAACGATTTCATTTGTTCTCGTACTTCTAAATAATTTTCTGGTGTTAAACTCATACTACCCATTTCATCTATAATGCCTCGTATTTCTGGATCAATTAAATGTTCACTTCGTTTAACTGCTTTCATAGTACACCTCCAAATTTAAAAGTGATATTATGCCAATTTTTGTTTTTATAACTACGTAACAGGAATAGTCTATGTCTGTTAGAAGAATATCATTTCATTTAAACATTCAAAGAAAGCCTGTCTTTACAGGCTTTCTTAATCATTTTTCAATATGTTTAAAGAATCGAATATCTACAATTACTTTAAGTATAAGTATCCTTCAAAGATAAGATATGCACCCGAAATTGAGTTCGGATAACAATGTGTTAAAGGTAAATTTCCTGCATATGTCTTTCCATCATGTACTTCTTCATAATACCATGAAAGTGGGGCAGCCCAGCAGCTAGTCGGATAAGAAAATCCATGTTTTGAATAGACTCGATCTACTTCAATATTTTCAGATGCTATTCCAGTAGATATAGGCACGGAAAGAAGTAGAGAAATAATTAGAAAAGTAGAGAAAAAAGTCTTTTTCATTTATAACACCTCCCTTCATTTTCATATTTTATAATGATTACTACATTTCCTTTAGTGTCCTTTTGGATAATTGCTGTCTATTGACCCCCAAAATATATCCAACTTCAATTAGCTCGTGGTAAAAACAGAGTTTTAATAACTAAGAGCAAGGTTCAAAGGTTTTTATATTTCATATTTTACTTCCCTTCTTTATAAACCCATAGACACTTTAGTGTTATTTTTCCAATATGGAAGTGTAAGTTACCAAAAAAATTTGACCCGTTAAACTCAAAGAATTACTTAAAAGACCAACATCACTTTGCGAGGTTAAGGTTGATCCTATCTGTTCTTCTATTCTGAAAAATTTATATTCTACAGTAAACACTAGCTAAAGCTATCCTTTGGCCATCAATGTCAAAAGCAAAGTTACGATTATCAAGAGATTCATCCACGGACCAAAGGACCAGGCCTATTTTAACGCTTACTGTAGCAATATTAAAACAAGGAGGTTATCATAATAGAGTATGCTGTAAAAAGAGGCTGCCAGAAAGTCAGTTTTCACTACTTTCTAGACAACCTCTTTCCTTATTTTCAAGTTTTTAGTTAAACGAATCATTGAGTTGGCATTGTTAAATATTCATAATATGATTCATATGTGGACCCATTACCATCTGATGGTTCTAAAATTACTTTCACACGATAATCTGTACCATATTCTCCCTGAAAAACATATCCATATGGAGATCTAACCACGTCTCGTTTTTGATCTACCCAATTTCCATTCAAGTCTTTTTTCTCCCATTCAATATAAACATTTCCCAGTTGAGTTGATGGTGATTGCATATTTAACTCAACCACAACATTTGTATCAACATCATTATAGACTTTTGTAATATCTACAGGACTTAAGGTTGTTACCGTCATTGCATTACTTTGTTCAGAACGGTTCCCTGCTTTATCTAATACTTTCATCGTATACTTATATTCTACATTGTGTAAATCCACGTCATGATCTACATAGCCACCCTGATTAAATTCAGGAGAATCACTTGGAATAATGAAGCTCACCATTTCACCTGATTGAAGATCCTCACGAATAACCTCCACAGAATCAATTGCAATACCAGCCGTTTCTGGAGTAATCCAGCCAATTCTAACGACACCATCTGCAAAATTAACTCCCGTTATTTGTACATTTTTCGTTAATAAATTTTTAGTATTAATTTGTATTACATCACTCATTTCAGATGCATTGCCATCACTGTCTATAGCTCTAATTTTATATTTTAATGTTGTATCCATAGGCAGCAATGAATCTTCAAAACCATTCACGATGAATTCAGTACTATCATTCTCAAAAACTTGATAAGGTTCATTGTCTGATATATCTTCTCTATACAGTTCATATTTTACAATGTCAACATCCTCAGTAGCAGGTGGCATCCATGCTAATCTAATCGTGTTCTGCTCAGATTGTTCCGTAGGGAAGAATGTCATTTGAGGAATTAAGATATTGGAAGTTTTAGCAGTGACAACCTCACTTCTTCTCTCTGTTCCTGCCCAATCTGTCGCTCTTACAACATAAGTGTGTTCAGAATCTAGTTCTAATCCTTCATCTCTATAAAAACCATTGGTATTAAACAGCAGCTCAGATGTGATCTGAATCATTTCTTCATGTTCGGTTCCTTCATCTCGAATTAATTCATACGTAATATTTGGATACAATGAATTTCTTTGTCCTATTTTAAAATAAATACTGTTTCCTGTTGATCCCAATTCCTGTAGAGGCATATCTAAATCTCGATCCCAGATAGAATATACGCCTTTTGAGGTACCACTAAATACCCCACCATCACCCTGATGAATTTCGATAATTCTTTCATTACTAATTTTTTTCAATGTGATGGCTGGATCACCTGTAGGAGCTGTGTGAGAATAGGTTCCTGAGCTATTCCATTCAATTTCTCCATTTTCTGATAAAAACCCTGCTCTATATACTAGTGGATCACCAGATTCCGGCGCGTAGTTTGCCATCACAAACGTACCATCGTCCGTTAAAACTACTGCAGGATGTGTTCCATCATAAGTCGTTAAACCTAGGGAATATGGCTCGTCAATGTTAAAAGCCATATGTTTATTTTGAAAATCCCACTGAATCGTATTATCATCTAATAATTGACCTACACTATAATAAAGTTTATTTGTATCTTTAACATGTATTTCTACTAATTTTCCGCTGCGAGTAATATCAACTGTAGTATCTTTACTATCGCCATCATTCACTAATGTATACTTTCCAGACCAGTTAATGCCCGTAATTTCTCCATTTTCTGAGGCTATAGTTCCAACAGCATAGTCTTTATCAGTACCTAGAAATAGTTTTCCATCTTTAGTAAATGATACATTGTCAGGATGAATGATTTTACTTGATCCTCCAAATATATCCTCTTCTTTCACATCAAATCCGTAAACCATTCCATTTTTCATTGTGACAATAGAGTATACGATTCCATATTTATAATTGTATGCATCACTTTTATCAGTGTTTGATTGAACGATCAGAACCTGATCATCGTTTAACCATGTAGCTACACCGCCACTTAAATCATTTAATTTCGTCCCTATGCTTCTTCCTTTAATTTTATCATAGTTATTCCAAACGATTTCATCTTCCACGATTGTTCCCGTATTATAATAAGCTGCACCACCGGATTTCGTTCTGTGTATCTCAAATACTTCTCCTTTGCTGTTCACGGTAATATCCGGATCATATACATTATCAAAATATGTATAAGTCGCCCCCTGTGCAATAGGATCAAAATTTAGTTGTTTTTCAATAGAGTAACCAGGCTGAATCATACGATAAATATCAGAATAGGTAATATTTGTACCTGGCAGTGTTTCAGCTGCATATGCTGTGTTCATAACTCCAACTGTTCCTAGAACAGGTGCACTACTCACAAGAAGTGCCATAGAAAGGCCTACACCAGTGATTACTTTTTTGATTTGAACTTTTTCCATCATAATTCCTCCTAAAATATTTAATATATTTTTTTCATTACTAGTTTTGATAAAAGCGTTTAGCCAGTCGGCTAATGTACTATCTATATTAAAACTAGAAAGTGATGAAACTATGAAGAAGTTGTGTTGAAAGTAAGAAATTTCTTTTATTCAGAGGGGTTAACATGAGACGTGATAATTTGAAACTTATTTATATTGACTTTAGAGGACGTAATGAAGTATTTATATTTTTATATTAATATGTTAAGAAATATCTTTGTTATTTTTTTTCAAAAAGAGATATTATGGAAGGTAGGATTCGTGAAGATTTGTTAATAAAAGATAGATGGCGTGATTCTTTACTTTACAGCATTTTGGAACGCGAATGAAAAAATAATATAAACAAATTTTATTTAACAATTTGGCGAGTTTCTATGATAGAGAAACACCTTTTTATGATTTGGGTCTTTTTATAAAGAACATAAACAGATGTTTATGCTATGATTAGGTAAATATTATACATAAATTAAGTAAGAAATGATGAAGTCAAGGTGAGGGATCAGATTGATTAGAGAAATCTTAGTCTCAGATGCTGAAGAGTTCTTGAACTTAAACAAGAAGCTTGATCTTGAGACAAAATTTATGCTTTATGAAGAAAATGAACGTACCACGAGTATTGAAGAACAAGCTAAAATGATTGACTCTATATTAAATTCATATAACTCTACTATTTTTGTATCTCAACAGGAGAGCAATTTAGTTGGCTATATATTAATACATGGAGGGAAAATGAATCGGATTAAGCATAAGGCAAATTTAGTAATAGGTATTCTTAATAAGTATTGTAATAAAGGAATAGGGAGACAGCTCTTTCAACAAACGGAAGATTGGGCTAAAACTCATGGCTTAAAACGATTGGAGTTATCTGTAATGGCTCACAATAAATCAGCGATTGCTCTTTATAAAAAAATGGGATTTAAGATTGAAGGAGAGCAAAAATGCTCCCTAATTGTAGATGGTCAAATAGTAGATGAATACATTATGGGTAAGCTCCTGTAAATTATACCAAATTAGTATAAAGTGTTTTTGTTACGCAATATGGCGCGCTTCTTGAAGAAGGGTGCTTTTTTAATTCAAGGGCCATATTGTTGACGGTCAGAGGGGGAAACATATTATAAATTACTAATTTAATATGATAATATAGAATAAGTTGCATAAAAAAGACTTTGACTAAGTCAAAGTCTTTTTTAAAACTATTAATCCCATATCTTAGGGCGGTCAATACCCATTGTTCTCATATAATTTAACAACTGACCTGTGTGAACAGATTCATGATAAGCAATGCGTAATAACATATCCCCAAGTTTTTTAACATAGCCCCCTGCATCCAAAAGATCTATTTCTATATTTTCTAAGTCTTCTATACTAAATGTTTTAATGTATTTCAAGAACTCTTCACGATAAGGCTGTGCAAATTCAAGTTCATCATCTACTGATGTGAATTCTTTTGTCTCAAAGGGATTAAACAAATTAGCTAGTGCTTTACCACCTCTCCCTATAAGTACTTGGTGAAATAGAAACTCACCTTGTAATATATGCCTAATCATTTCAGCACAAGTAAGAGCGTCTTCATCAGGTTTCCAATTTAACATTTCTTTGGGTATAGCTTTCCATACTTTTATACTTCTACTCCTAATTTCTTCAAAATTTAAAATTATTAAATCAGTTACATGCATCTAAACTCCACCCCTTTACTTCAATTTATTGGTAAAATACCAATATGATTTTTGATGGAGAAAAATCAAACTATCTAAATGCTCCTTCCTTTAATTTTTAACCATTTGTATGTCATTCTATTATGTGTAATAAATTATAGATAAAATCTAGATTTATATCTAGTTGTAACCTTATATGGATGTTTATGGAAAAATCAATAAACTTCAGAATGTTGAAGATAATTTGAAAGTATACATAATTAAGTATAAAAATGACGCTTTACATGTTAGCTTGTTAGCATATATAATGGGGCCATTCGGAACATGGTTGACAAAGAAAGCGTACCCAAATAAGAACGTGAGGTTATGTACGTTTAAAAGAGATATGAAAAGAAGAGTAATACCAGTAGTATTTTAACTTATATAGTAAGCCAATTGGAATTTAATAGATTACATATAGATATGATGAACTTATTGAAGATGGTAAAATAATTAAATGTGTTTGTCCACTCCTAAATTCTCCATCATTTAATCCGATTTACTGTAGACATCACCATCAAGTTAAAAAAACAAACACCCCCGATTGGAAAAATGGAATCACAGCACCAAAAAAAGAAAATTGTACGTTTAAACACAATATAGATATAAAGACCCGGTTGCCTTTACGTTAAGAAATCGGTTATTAAGTATTCCGTCAGAACCATATTTTCATCTCCTTTCAAATTTATCAATTTAATAGAAAGTTATTAATGAAAGAGTTTTATTGAGAACATACAAAATAGTTCTATAGGTTGATAAAAGTAACAAAATAATTAGTGTATAATCAATTACGTCTTCCTTTAATTGGAATTTAATCAAAAAATTGAAAAAAGGAGAGGTTGAATGTTTAAGATGAGAAGGGGAGTTATCTTTTTCACAATCGTATTATTAGTGGTGATGATGGTTTTGCCGAGTGTTGGTGCACAGGAGAATCAACTTGTGGAGGAGGTACAAACAGAATTAGAATATAAGCTGGTAGGTGAAGAAGAAGGGCACTACGCTTATCAGAAAAATCATAAGAACGACCCAATAAATCCGGAAGTATCTGTTTCGAAAAATGGAAATCCAATGGTTCCAGAGTCATCTTATGAGCATTCAGATTACTTAAATGAGGATGCAAAAGTATTTAAGGCAGCTGACAATGTCTATTCCTTTTCAGGTTTTGGGTTAGCCAATACAGTTATGATTGAAGGAGAAGACGGAATCATTATTATTGATCCCAATTCGGACATGCATGTTGGAGATATGGTATATACAGCGGTTCGAGATATAACAGACAAGCCTGTAAAAGGGATCATCTACTCACATAATCATATAGATCATGTTGGAGGGGCAAGGTCATTTGTGACACGTGAGCAAGTCGAAAATGGGGAAGTTGCGATTGTAGCTCATCACAAATTAATGGGGAACATAAAGAATATTTTCTCCGTGATTACTCCAATCATGGTTCAACGGGGATCATACCACACAGGAGAATATTTGGATTGGAACTATAAATCAGGTAAAGATAGCGGGTATGTACATGGAGGTATTGGAGTTCCATTCCAAGGAAGACATGAAGAAGAGAAGCAGGAGGAAATTTCTTTCTTTAAGCCAACGATTATGGTTCCAGATGAAGGTTCGACAATGACAATTGCGGGTGTAGAAATGGAAATTATGTACGCCCCATCAGAAACAGAAGATGAACTGGTATTTTATTTACCAAAGGAGAAAGTACTTATTACATCTGAAGTAATCAATCCTACATTCCCTAATTTATATAGTCCTAGAGGTACAAAAACAAGGGACGTGGGACAATGGATAGAATCGATTGATGAAATGAGGTACCGATTCGATGAAGCTAAATACATGGTCCCTACACATGGGAGGCCTGTGTATGGTAAAAGGAATGTAAACAAACGTATGACAGACTATCGAGATGCCATATCTTGGGTCTATCAACAGTCCATTAGAGGAATAAATCAAGGGTTCAATAAAGATCAGTTAGTTGAATTTGTCAATTTACCCGAGCGACTCAATGATCCTTGGGATCACGGGTTAGGGAATCATTACGGAGATTATAATCTCTCTGTGAAAGCCATCTATACGGACTTTTTAGGATGGTTTGAAGGAGATCCTACTGAATTATCCAGAGCCCCATATGAAACAAGAGCATCAAATTATGTGGAAGTAATGGGCGGCTTAGAAAAAGTGAAGAAAGAAACAAGGGAAGCTATCGATCGAAAAGAATATGAATGGGCAGCTGAATTAATTACATGGGCGGTGAGAGCCTTTCCTGAGGATACTGAGTCCAAATTATTAAAGGCCGAAGCACTCGAGGAACTGGGGTATCTATCGACGGCAGCCAATGTCAGAGGTTTTTACTTGAGCGCGGCACAAGAACTTAGAGGTGAATTAGAATCAAATGTTATTGATCCCGGTCGAGGAGATATATTAAAAGAATTAGACTTTTCTTCGTTAGTTAGCATGATTACGTATAATTGGGATGCAGAAAAAGCAGAAAAAGATGATGTCAATCTTGGGGTCAAATTTGTTCTAAAGAATGGAAAAGAGAAAGAAAAAGCAGCAATCTTGGTAAGAGGTGGCGCAGTGGAATTTGTATCAGCAGAACATGCTGATTCACTTGGATTATTTGATATAAACTCCATAGTAACGGTCACTAAAGAAAGTTTGGAGAGTATATTATTAGAAGAGTCTACTATAGAAGAAGAAATAGCAGAAAGAGGAATGGAAGTATATAATGTGATAGGTTTCAAAAAATTCATTTCTTATTTGGATGGTAAAATTGCCTACCGAGATATAAAGTTAGCAGATAGATAGTGAAAGCAGTGGTTGCTTAATTTCTGATCTTGTTTGGAAGGAGGATTAGTGGATTTTCCTTTATACAGTACACGCTCCAATCTAATCATATTAACTTGAATAAACTAATAAAAAAATGAAAAGGACGTGTTAATTTTGGAATTTTAAATTGCCCCAATTCATAAAGAAAGGCACTTTACTTAGAGAAAAATGCCATTTTGTGAAGATGAATATGTTATGATCAGTTTCGTAGACGCAGCAGTCACAAATTGACTCATCTATTAGAAATTGTAAAAGAAAATAGACAGAGAATGTAACCCTTTTATAAACAGCAAGTAGTCAAATTCAAAGTTAGAATCCATTTTGATCAATCTTTTTTCAAAGTGGGTTCTTTTTTACCATAGAATGTGGTTTTTATTGTAGAATATGTGGGAATGGAGCTAATTGAAAGTAAGCTTCGAGGAGGTATAAATATGAACAGAAAAAAGTGGATTATACGAAAAGCTATTGTTGATGATGCTAAGGATCTTAAGGATTGTATGGATGCAGCCTACTCAAAGTATTTGTCTAGACTTAAGGGAAAACAATTACCACCTATGAATATAGATTATGAAGAGGAAATATCCTCTTTTCCTGTCTGGGTCGTCGATTCCGAAAAGGAGATTGTTGGTGGATTGATTTTAATGTTTGAAAATGACTATACTAAAGTAGCAAATGTGGCGGTACATCCTGATTTTCAGGGAAACGGTTTAGGACGAAATCTTATGGATTTTGCAGAAGCAGAAGCAAAAAAAAGAGGTTATTTTGAGCTGCGGTTAGCAACTCATATACTATTGACAGAAAACATTTCCTTTTATCTTAATTTGGGATGGGAAGAGATTGATCGTGATGATACTCGTGTATACATGAGAAAAAACATTCTATAATAACAGTTAATAGGAGAAATTATTGAAATACACGATCTAAAACAGCTTATAAAATAATTCTATATCCCATTGTATCACCTAATTGTGAAGCAGCAAATTAGCTGATGGAGGAGAAAAAATTGTATAAAAAAATTCATATTTTTGGTGCTTCTGGTTCAGGAACTTCGACACTCGGAACTGAATTATCCAAGGAACTTTCTTATACTCATCTTGATACCGATGACTATTATTGGATAACTAAGTTTACACAACAAAGACCAGTACCTGAAAGAAAGGAATTGTTAAAACACGATTTATCAATAAATCAAAGGTGGATTCTTTCGGGGGCAATATGTGGTTGGGGTGATAACTTTAAACCGTATTTTGATTTGGTTATATTTTTATGGATTCCTCAAAGTATAAGAATTGAGAGATTACAACAAAGAGAATATCAGAGGTATGGTAATGAGATATTAGCTGGTGGTAGCAAATACGACCAATCGAAGGCTTTTTTGGAGTGGGCTTCTTTGTATGATGAAGGTGGGATGGAAGTTAGAAGCAAAACGTTACACGAACATTGGATATCAAACTTAGTTTGCCCAATATTAAGAATTGAAGGTGACTATACGGTTAAGGAACGAGTAAATATTGTCCTAAATTATTTAAGTTCAAATTAATTGCAACTAACAGGTGTTTTTTTAGTAATAAATTTCAATACGAGAGAAAGAGGAATATCTAATTCCTCTTTACAATAATTGCATTGTTGTCACACAAGTTCTATCTTCTTTAAAAGTTGAGAGGTTGCTTTCTGCAATTTTTCCATCATACTTTATCCGTACTTGGTATTCTTTGTCTCGTGGTAACCACATATCAAAAAAGCCATTCTTCCCAGATACTAAACTTTCCTCAACGATAACATTCCCTGTTGAATCTTTTATTAAAACTTCAAATGTTTCATTTACCAGTTCACCTTGACAACTAGTCAAGTTATGGTTAGTGCATGGGTGTGTGTTGTTTATATACGGTGCAATTGAAACGAAGAATTCGTCTGCTGGTAAATCATACATACGTTCTTCCTGATTAGTGTGCTTTACAATCAGATGTTCAGATGTGATGGACGCAGTCTCCACCTTGATGTTACCTACGCTGTAGTCATAAACTAGATCTTTTATAGATTTTGAGTCCATTTCTTGTTGTTCTTGTGCCCCTTCTTCACCACATGCAGTTAAAAGAAAAATTGTTGTGAGAATTATTAGTAATAGATTCTTTTTCATAGATATGCACTCCTTAATAGCTTCTAAATAATATTATATAGTATATTTTTTTAGTTAGAATAAGAAAGAATAGTTTATCACTGAAATGTCACAATTCACTTAAAATTATATTTTAAAATACAATCATGATGTCTATAAAAAGGTAAAAATAAAACTATTTTGGCAATAAAGCGCTTTTCTCTAATAGAAGCGCCTTGCATCTTTCTTAATGATATGGCTGAATTGTTGAACCCTTGTCGATACAGACAAATGCGGAGTTTTATATAACCCTAGACATAAGTCCACTCATGGATGACATCTCATTCATACGATATCAAATAAAATAATTGATGGAGCTGTTCACTATGGGATATTTAGATCAATTCATCTGTGATTGTTGCGTCTATTAGGAGGTGAAATAATGATTACTCATATTGTCAAAAGAGGTGAGAATTTGTTGACCATTTCACAAAGATATGGTGTATCTATTAGATCCATAGTGGATCAAAACAAAATAACAAATGCAGAAACTTATGAAGGTGACAGATTGAGTATTCCAGTATCTACTGATTCAGAGTTTTATCAACAAACTAAAATGGCAGATGCCAATCAACTCACAACTCCAAAACCTAACATCCAACCTAGGCCAAAAAAACCGTCCCCTTTCTCTAGAAAAAGAAAACGGTTTTTTTGGGCTTAGAGAGAGAAGTGTTTATCCTTTCACATCTGCAATCTATCTTAACATGATGATCTTTTAAATGGTTACTTCAAAATAAGTAATAGCACATGTACTGCGATATGAATAGTATAACTCAAATGACTCCTTGGAAAGGATGGCACATATGAGAATTTTTGATCCAAATAAGCTAAGTGTTACTTTCTTTAATGGTGTCACTGAAAAGATTTTTCCGCGATATTATACATTAACACATTCAGATCTTACGGGGGAACTTTTTTTAGACATTGGTCCAACTTATCGAGTAGACAAAATTAATGTAAACATGCGTGATGAAGTGCTAGGGCATTGGTATATTACAAATGAATGTTTATTTTTTCACGCATACGTATATGTATCGAATGGTGAATTCGATAAAGAAGTGTCGAAAGTAAGATATGAGATTTTTAAAAGAGAACTTCCACTAGCATTGAAAGCAATACGTTATGGTGATCGTCATTTATTTGATCTATATCCACAACTAGATGAAAAAACAATTTGCATCTATTTTCAATCAGTTTATCCAGAATATCATGGTGTTGAGAGTTGGGGGGAATTTAAAGATTATAAAATAAACATTTGATGTGTATCGACATCACCCAAATATTAAATTTTCTGTAAAGGAAACAAACAATACTATTTTGAACTATATTAGAATAGAAGTTCAAGTCATCTTTAACAAGCTGGCGCTCTTCTCGAAGAAGGGTGTCTTTTACATATAAGGGCCATTTTGTTTAATATCGGTATTAGTGAATGATCAACGAAATTTCAATAGGAACTTCGATTAAGTCTCCCTTTAGTAAGTGTTATATATATTAGCTTGCATTTTTTTCTATTGATTAAAAATAATTTCTTTTTCTATAATGAATTGTATACAACAGCTAAGACCTACAATACAGAGTGAGGTATTATTATGGCAAAAGATACAATTGAAATTTATTCACCGAGAAAAAATATAGTCAAGCTATTTATTTTAACAATTTTTATAAATTTAATAGGAATAGTCATGATTTTTATATCATTTAAATCCATATTAATGATTTCCTCATCCAATATACTCATGCCTATTTATTTGTTTTTCTTTTATTTAATTATAGGACTTTCATCAACAATTGGTAATCCATGTACATATTATTTAAAAAGATTAATCAAACCTAAACCATCTTTAATTATAAATAATGTAGGCATTTATTTCGATATTCATCAATTCATTACAGGGACGATAAAATGGGGGGGAATTAAAGAAATATCCATGACCGTATACAAAATAAACTGGTTACCCTCATCCCTAAACATAAAAATAAATCGTTTAAATAAACTCACATCTAAGCGGAATTTTTTTTTGGAGATAATGCTTAAAACAAAAATATTATTTAGAGGGAATTCAATTGAAATTCCAGAATTCATGTTTTCAATGCAACTGGAAGAAGTAATGGGAATTATTAAAAAAAACCTAGATGAATTTTATAAGCATGAATGAACCTGTATGCTTTTTTCTGTTGAGTTTTCATCCCCAAGCCATTCTTCCAATCTCTTATTCAACAATATGGCGCGATTGTTTAAGAAGAAAGTCTATAAAATGATCAAACTTTTTTATAAAAATTAAGTAGACTACCTCATATTTAGAATCCAATTTGATCAATCTTTTTTTCAAAATGGATTCTTAATGTTAACCATAGAATTTGGTTTACGTGGGGTTTTGATCAAAATTTATTTTAATGAAGAATAACAAAAGTCGTTAGTTTTTGTATATTCTCAATTTATTCCTTTAACGATTTCAGATGATTTTCTAGCAAAAACAAATGGATTAGTTATAGCTTGATAGGTGACAATTGAGGAAGGTGGGCTAGAAAAACTAAAAAAAGAAGATGCATTCCCTAGTATAAATCCTCGTTTTTGAATTCGTTTAACTACTTTATTTATCTCATCTTCAAACAAATCCAATCTAGCTAGGCAAAGAGATTCTGTTTTAGAGATAGGTGTAAAGGAAAATAGCAGATCATTAAAAGCTACATTTAATCTGCCTAATATTTTGGACTTTCTTGATCTGTGTAAACGAATAGTACAAAAATTATTAAAGCAAAAAGGGACAAACATATTTCCAAAAACTGAGGCTAAGCGTTTGCATCTTCTTTCTCCCCTTCTAATGCGAGTAGGGAAAAAATTAATATTTGCTCTAATAAAAGACTTCCGAACTATTTTTGCAAAAATAACGGGATTTTCAACAGCTTCAATAGTTAAAGTGAACACTTTTGGGTTACTTTTTAAATACAATTGTACAGCAGATCCTATTTTTATTGATTTATAATTACTCAAAAATCTTACAAATGGGGTCAATTCTGATTCTAATAAACTAATTTCTCCAAGGCACAACGCCTTCCCTTTTTTATCTAATGATTGAAAATCTAGACCAACTACTAAAGCATTATTCACTTTAGATGAATCTACACCTTGAATTTTCAATGGAAAAGGGCGTGTTGCTACACTCGTACAAGAAATGTTTGGGTCAACAAATGGCGTACCCCCTAATATCGTTGTAAATTTATTACAGAATATATCAAATCGTTTACTCATATATTAACTTTCCTTTAGTTTTAATTTTATATGGTTCTACCTACCATTTTATTAAGATTGTGAACAACGTATGGAAGGAAGTTATACACCATACTATGCAATCTATTAGTTTCATGTATGTGCAAATGTTCTAGGACAGTTACATCAATTTGATTCCTATCTAGCGCCTTTCTTATGATTTGTACTATATTGTGGTAAATAAAATGGGTCATTTTGTAAAAATTAACATTTATAGATAAAAGATTATTTTAATTTCAAAGGTATAATTACCTATATTTAACATTATTATGAAAATATTTAAACTAACAATTTTGATATCTTTCCTTTATAATTGCTCATAAATAAAGGCTAACCAATCCAATAAATAATTTATCAAAAAGGATAAGATTAAATTAATTTTATATCATAAACTTACAGTTCATTCTGCAATGAAACGATTACAAGAGATAGTCTAAATTCAATAATAGGGGGTAACTTATATGGGAGCATGGGGTACTGAACTTTGGGAAGATGATTTGTCTTGTGATATACAAGATGAATGGAATGAACTAATAGATGAGGGGAATAGTCCCAAAAAGGCTACTAAAATAATTCTTGATTCATGGTTAGATGAATTTCAAGATGATGATAATGAAGAAGATGTTTTAGCTGATTTATCAATTCTATATATCTCTCTTGCTGCTTTACAAATGAGGCAAAAGGCATTGCAAAATAAAATTAAGAAGAAAGCATTGGAATACCTTGAAAAAGGAGCAGACCTTCATCTTTGGGAAGATGGTAATGAAAAAGATTTGAAGGATAGAAAGAAAGTTTTATACGAATTTAAAATGAAATTGATAGCATTTAAACCTAAATTATTATAAAATCGAGTTCTATAAATCAACTAAAAATAGATTGTTAAACATAATTTAAATCAGATTGAATTTGAAAATCATATAAATATAACTTATGAAGTAGTTGCTTATTTTGATGTTTCCAATTCTTTGTTGCAAAGGTCTATTACTTTTACAAGAACACTGTTGACCTCTTAAGATGCTCATCTTTAGAGGTTTTTTTTATCAAAAAAGATACTATAAAGGATAATAATTTGACGAAAGCAAAAACTAAAAAAACAAAGAATATGATTTGGAATACATAATATGACATAAATGAAAAGGAGATAGATGACTAAGAAAACTTAATCCGGATGAAATTAAACAAAAGTTATGCTGGCCTACCGAAATTATTTTTCTACAACCTTGATCCAATTTCAGATATGGATAAAACTTTATATTTGTTGGAAAGGAACTTTACTATGAAAGAAAACTTACCTCATTATTTTTTTGCCATACCATTACCCCAGGAAATCAAATCATTATTATATGTTTTTACGACTTCGTTAAAAAAAGGAAAGATGGAATTTAAGCAGTGGGTTTTACAAGAGGACTATCATATTACTCTCTGTTTTTTAGGGTCTTCAAGTGAGCAGCAACTAGAAAGCTTGGTTTCTCACATTCAGCAAATAACAAGTAACTATGCTCCTTTTTCTCTACAATTATTTGATATTCATACGTTTGGACTTACAGACGCGCCCCGTGTTCTTTGGGCAAATGTACTAACTGGAGAAGAACTATTTGTTTTGCAAGAAAAAGTGAAGGAAGCATGCAAAACAGTAGGTTTCCGTCTTGATGAGCGTCCTTACACACCACATATTACATTAGCAAAAAGATGGACAGGTGATGCCCTATTTCAAATAAATCAAATGCCGTCTTTAAATACAATGGATTGGATTTGTAATAAAATCATGCTTTATCAAGTTGCCCCTCGACGTATACCAAGATATATTCCCGTTTATGAATTTCCACTTGATTCATAGTCAGCTCTATTTGTAATGACAATATGTTTGACAAAGAACTAAAAATTTGTGAAACCTAAGTTATAGATGATCTTCGATTGGATAACTCCATGGTTTTCCGCAGCAAAAATTGAATATAGAGGTTACCGTTTTTCATGAAATAGATTTAAATGAAGGAAATACCATATGATTATTTTAATTGAAGATGTTTATACAAAATTATTAAATATAAAAAGTGGGTGAAGGGGAATTTATTAAACAACATATACTATTTTCGCTCTTTTGCAAGACCATACAAAAAATAGGTGTTCATTTTTCGTGTCCTCTATTTCAGTTAATCTTTTATAATTTTAATACATATAAGGAAAGGAGACATATAATGAAGACTTGTGAAAAAGTAAAGCTATTTAGAGAATTACATCGAAAAGATAAACCAATGGTGTTATTAAATATTTGGAGTGTGGAGAGTGCAAAGGCTTTAACTAGCACCAATATCAAATTAGTTCCAACTGGAAGTTATGCAATGGCTGATAATTATGGGTATGAAGATGGAGAAAACATGCCATTCGAAGAAATAGTTACTTATATTAGTCAATTGCAACCGTATGAAAATTTTATTACTGTTGATATAGAGTCTGGCTACGCAACTAATTTAAGTGAATTAGAAAAAAACATAATAACACTAACTGAAAATGGTGTTGTTGGAATAAATATAGAGGATAAAGTAAAGGGAACATCTTCTTTATTTAATATCAATGAACAATGTCAAAGGATATCCTTTATTCGTAAAGTCTGTGAGAAAATAGGTAGCGATATTTTCATAAATGTAAGAACAGATACTTATTTTATGGGAGATATTCTGAGCAATAATCTAAGTGATGAATGTCTACATCAAACATTAACTAGAATGAAAGCTTATGGAGAAGCTGGAGCTGATGGAGTTTTTGTACCAGGATTAACCAACAAAGAACATATTCAAAGCATCACAAATAGCTCTATAGTGCCAATAAATTTAATGTTGGATATAAAAAAAGATAATATGGTGGATTACTTAAATTTAGGTGTTGCTAGGATTAGTTTTGGACCATCTCTTTATTTTTCATATAATGAAAGTGCTGATAAAGATCTTGATAAGTTTTATAAAAATATTTTAAATAAATTAAACAGTTATCATGAAAATAATCAAATAGAACTTTTAATGACCTAAAATGAGGGATTTCAAATGATTAATGATGAATCTTTAAAAGAACAATATTACAAAGCACTGTTAGAAAGAAATTCTAAATATGATGGTATTTTCTTTGCAGGAATAACGACAACTGGAGTATTTTGTCATGCGACTTGTCCAGCAAGAAAACCTAAATATGAAAATTGTAATTTTTATGAAACTGCTGAGGAAGCACTTTTGTCGGGGTTTCGTCCTTGTAAAAGATGTTGTCCAATGTCCTATCCTAAAGAAATATCTCCACTAGTACATCAAATGATACATCTTGTTGAAGAGCATCCAGAAAAAAGATGGAAAGATGCTGATTTCTCAGAGCTAGGATTTCATGCAGCTACTGCTAGAAGACAATTTAAAAAAATCTATGGAATGACATTTGTACAATATGCAAGGGCTAGAAAAATGGGAATTGCTTTGAAATCCATAAGAACAGGTGAGAAAATAATCAATGCTCAAATAGATGTAGGGTATGACTCGTCTAGTGGATTCCGTGATGCATTTTCTAATATCATGGGTAAAGCACCAGTTAATTCTCAAAAAGTAATAATTCTTTATGCAAGCTGGATAGACACTAAATTAGGACCGATGGTAAGTATAGTAGATGAAGAATTTTTATATTTACTTGAATTTGTCGATCGTAGAGGGTTAGAAAGAGAAGTTGAACAGATGCGTAATAAGTTAAACGCTTCAATCATTCCAGGGGAAACTAAAATATCAAAACAAATTGAAAATGAATTAAAAAATTATTTTAATAACAAACTAAAGAAATTTGAAACGCCTATTATATTTTTTGGTTCTGATTTTCAAAAATCTGTATGGAACGAACTGTTAAAAATTGAAATAGGAAAAACTACTTCTTATAAGGAATTAGCTACTTTATTAAATAATCCAAAATCTGTCCGAGCAGTTGGTAATGCAAATGGGGCAAATCAATTATCGATTATAGTACCGTGTCATAGAGTCATACAATCTGACGGAAAATTAGGTGGATATGGTGGAGGACTAGAAAGAAAAAAATGGTTACTTCATCACGAAAAAAATTATAAAAAATAATTTTAGATAGAAATAGTTATTCCACGATCTGGCGCATTTCTCTAAGAGAAGCGTCTTTTTTATGACTAAGGTAAGGGACAGATAGTGGATGAAGTTATTTTGAAACTATACATAAACCGATACTTAATTTTAGAATTATGAGAGAATGCTATTTATTAAGGGTTGAGAAAAGGTTTCTTTATATTTATGAATTAGAGATGATAGATAAGGTGTCCCTTTTTTTGTGTTAACTAAATCAAGAAGTATGTAGAGGGTGAAATAATGTTAATTAAATGGATTGTGTGTGATGTACCTAAACATAAAAAAATAGACTTTTCTAACGCTCAAGAGAAATGGAACTCACTGGTGAATATAGACGGGTTTTTAGGTCAAATTGGTGGCTGGAACTTAAATAAAACTTCAAAAGCAGGGATTATCTCTTTATGGAGGGATCAATTATCTTATCATAAATTCATGGATCAAGAGCATGATAAGATTTTAAAAGAAGGAAAACAAAAAGATACCTATGAACATATTTCAGTAGAGATATTCAATAAGAAATTTAATATTAATAAATTCCAAGTCACACCGTTTTTAAAAGAAGTTAAAATTCTTTGGGTTGTAGATTGTGTAGTTAAAGAGGATAAACAAGAGTACTTTGAAAATTTGCAAAAAAATATATGGAACGAACAAATGTCTAAAAATCAGGATATGCTAGCAGGTGTTTTTTGCAAAAATGACCAAAATAAATACTTAGTAGTTTCATTATGGGGGAGTAAAGATGCACATCAACTGGATGTTGAACCTATTTTGTCTAAATTAACAGATGACGTAATTAAAATTCATGGAACAGTATTAATTTTAGATGAGAATTGGAGTGTCGTTTAAACTTTATTTTTAAAAAGAAAGATGGATTAATACTCATGAATTAGAAAGTGAATTATGAGTTCTTTGAGATTTTTTGAAAGATCATAAGTTATTCAGGAATTGGGCGCCTCTTTCTAATAAGGCGCTTTTACCAGTGCAATATAATTGTACAAGTTTATTGAATATTGATATGAGGACATAATAATTAATATATTAAAGCTTTTTGTGTTGTTATTTTAAGCTAGGAGTTGGTAATTTGAAAAAATTAAAAACAATGTTTCTTTCTATCTTTTCACTAGTTGCCATAGTTATATTAACATTAGGGATTTTTATATTGATTGAAAGGATTCAAGATAAATTATTTGTACCTCAGGAGTATTTAATGTGGATTTTTAAATACCCAACTTCAAGGTTAGTGTTTATGTATTTGTTATATGTATTTGCTGTATTCTATTATATTTTTCAAAAGAAATTTAAGAGAATATTACCTACGGAAGCTTATAGTTCAAAAGATAGTTTTCTTAAAAAACATAGAAAATTAATTTTTTCTATATTTATAGTGCTCAATATACCTCTGTTTTACATCATTGTTACAGCTGTTACTGTTATAACTAATAATAAAATCATTGATTATTCTTTCCTTTCACCTAAGGGTAGAGAATATAACTACAACGATATTGTCATGATTAAGACGGGAGTGTATGGGGAGAGATTATATTTACCGTTGACTCATTCAAAGGGTGACTTTTTTTACATTATAGAATTAAAAGACGGTTTAAAAATTGATTTATCTGAAGTTGGCGGAGTAAAAAGTGAAGAACATGAGTATTTTATTATTGAAGATCTTGACAGACAATTTGTTAATATGAATATTCCCAAAGTATCTAGTATGGAAAATTTTGATTACAGTACCGAACATTTAGCTGAAATTTATACGGATAAAATAAGAAATATATTAGAAAACAACAATTAAAAGTAATGGGCTTATTTTAAGGGGTAATAGTTGAAAATTCTACATTTAACAAACATATAATGTTCTTCTGCAATCTAGCGCTGTTTTCAAAGAGTGCCTATCTTTATGATTTGTGTCATATTGTTGAGTTACGAAGATAAGGATATATGCTAAAATTAGGAAGAGATTGTGAAGGAATGTACTAAGCTTGTCTTCTTAATAGAAAACTAAAATTAAATAAAACAAGTGTAATAAGAAGGGAGATAGTGGATGAATAACACCATCTTATCTACTAAACTTAGTATCCCAAAAGCTAGGCGAGAGTTAGTTATCCGCAACCGTTTAATACAGCATTTAAACGATGGGATGCATCGACATTTGACGCTCATATCTGCTCATGCAGGTTTTGGGAAAACGACGTTAGTGAGGGAATGGCTTGCAAGCTGTAATTATGCTGTAGCATGGCTGTCGTTAGAAGAGGGGGATAATAATCCAAATTCTTTTCTCACTTATATCATTGCGGCATTACAGACGTTAGAGAAAGATTTAGGTAAGGAGCTCTTGAGTTTACTCCGATCTCCCCAGCCACCCAAAATGGAAGTTATTTTGACTTCTCTTCTCAATGAAATCACTTCAATTCCATACAATTTTATTCTTGTACTTGACGACTATCATACGATTCATACTCAACCTATAAACTATGCTATGACATTCCTGTTAGAAAACATGCCCTCACAGATGCATTTGGTCATAACTACTCGAGAGGACCCTAAGTTTCCTTTGGCGCGTTTACGTGCGAGGGATCAGTTGACAGAGGTACGGGACTCAGACTTACGTTTTACCAGTTCTGAAGCTGCTAGTTTCCTTAATCAAGTAATGAATTTGAGGCTATCAAATAAAGATATCGTTGACTTGGTAACTAAAACTGAGGGATGGATTTCCGGTCTTCAATTAGCTGGGATTTCAATGAGCGGACATGATGATCCCTCAAGCTTTATAAAGACTTTTACAGGTACTCACACTTTCATTATGGACTACTTAGTTGAAGAAGTTCTTAAGCAACAGTCAGTATATATCCAGAATTTTTTATTACGAACATCTATTTTAGATCGTTTATGTGGCCCCTTGTGTGATGCTGTGATGCAAGATACACCTCTTATAGGGCAGCAAAACCTTGAGTTTCTAGAAAAATCAAATCTGTTTATTATTCCTTTGGATAATGAGCGTCGCTGGTATCGGTATCACCATCTTTTTGCAGAATTGTTAAAACAAAGATTGTTGCAAGATCTGGATCATTCCTCAGAGAACAAAAAAATAGATATTGCACAATTACATATTCGCGCAAGTATATGGCATGAAAAAAACAACTATGAGATTGAAGCATTTCAACATGCTGCAGCTGCTGGTGATGTAGAACGAGCTGAGCGTTTGTTATTGGGAAATGGGACTCCTCTTCATTTTCGTGGAGCAATAGTCCCTGTAATCAAATGGCTTGAAACATTATCAACAGAGATATTGAATGCTAATCCTACATTATGGGTTCTATATGCTTCAGTACTCTCGATGTCTAATCATTATAATGAGGTTGAACCTAAATTGCTCGCTGCTGAAGGGGCCTTGCAAGGACTTGAGATAAATAGGAAGACTCGGAATCTTGTTGGGCATATTGCAGCCATACGAGCATTTCTTGCGACGGTGCAAAATAAAGTAGATGTGATTGTTTCCGAGTCTCTTATTGCACTAGAAAATTTAAGTCCAGACAACTTGGCGGTCAGAACGGCTACTACCTGGAAGCTAGGTATAGCCTATGAACGAAAGGGAGACAACACAAAAGCGAAACAAGCTTATACAGAAGTTGTTTCTATATGTAATGCGTCTGGGAATAAAATCATTGGGATATTAGCTGCAACAGGGCTAGGGAACATACAAGTAAAAGAAAATTTTCTGGAGCAAGCTTTCAAAACATACCAGCAAGCTCTCAAAATGAAAGATGATACGCCATCATCATATTCGTATAGAGCATACATAGGCTTAGCTCGTATTTATTACGAATGGAACGATTTAGATGCTTCTATTGAACATATAGAGAAGAGTATACAACTAGCGAAGCTAATAGAAAATGTTGACCAAATCATTACGAGTAATCTTCTATACGTCAAAACATTGCTAGCGAAAGGAGATAAGGACAGTGCATCAAATATTTTAAATGAAATAAAAGAGAATGTTATTCAGTATAACTTAGAAGATCGAATTTCAGAAGTCAGCGAGACAGAGGTGATCTTGTTATTAAATCAAGGGAAACTTCTTTCTGCACAAAAATTAGCTGAAACCTACAAGACCCCGCTTAGTCAGGCAAGAGTTTATCTTTCTCAAGGAGACATAACTAAAGCTCTGAATGAGTTAAACACTTTTTATCAAGAGGTAAAGCAAAATGGAATAAGAGAGAAAGTGTTAAAGGCTATGATTTTAAAGGCAGTTATATTTTATACAGATGGTGAAACAGAGAAATCGTTGGAATTAATAACAGATTGTCTATTAGAGGCAAAGTCTGGTCGCTTTGTTCGTGTTTTCCTTGATGAAGGGAAACATATGGAGAGGTTATTGCTCAAAGCATATGCTAATAGGGTTATGCCAGAATATATAGAGTTCTTGCTAAAAGCGTTTAAGCTTGAGAAGCAGAAGTTTAATTGTGAAGAACAAACAAATATGATTCATTCTCAACTTCTATTTGAAACTTTGAGCCAACGTGAGCTGGAGGTTTTAAAGCTGATAGGACAGGGGTTCTCAAATAAAGATATTAGTAAAAGACTTTTTATTGCCTTAGACACTGTTAAAGGACATAACCGAAGAATATTTGATAAACTCCAGGTTGGAAGGCGTACTGAGGCTGTAGCCAAAGCTCGTGAGATAGGCTTGCTGTAAGGGTTCGTATATCGCTAAGTGAGCAAGTACACTTCGTATTGACAAAAACAACACTAAAAACAACACTAAAGTGTCTATGGGTTGATAAAAAATAGAAGTAAAATAGTTACAGTCTAAAACAAATCTAAATGATTAAAGCACTTCCATTCAAGTCATACGACTTTAAAAATATGCTCTTGAAAGAATATTAAAACAGAGATACGAGGAGGAGAGGTAGTGAAAGCCATTGTATACACTGAGTATGGTTCACCCGATGTTCTTCATATGGAAGAATTAGATAAACCTACTCTGGGAGATAATGAAGTACTTATAAAAGTACATGCAAGAACAGTATCTTCAGGAGATGCGAGAATGCGTAATGGTAGCAGAAAGGCATTACCTCTTTGGCCCATCTCAAAAATAGCGATAGGTTTAATAAAACCAAAACGAACTATACTTGGCATGGATTTTTCTGGAGAAATTGAATCAGTAGGAAAAGATGTAAAACAATTTAAGAAAGGCGATCAAGTTTTTGGATTTTGTGGAAAAGGTACTTATGCTGAATATATAAGTTTACGTGAAAACGGACCAATAGCAATAAAACCGAACAATATCAGCCATGAGGAAGCAGCCGCTATTCCTTTTGGGGCAGCTTCCTCATTATTTTTCCTTAGAAAAGGAAAAATTCAAAGCGGATACAAAGTGCTTATATATGGAGCTTCCGGAAGTTTAGGTACTTTTGCAATTCAGCTTGCCAAATACTTTGGGGCAGAAGTAACCGCGGTATGCAGTACTTCGAATTTAGAATTGGTAAGATCTCTAGGAGCTGATAAGGTCATTGATTATACAAAAGAGGACTTCACTAAAAACGGTGAAACCTATGACATTATATATGATACAGTGGATAAAACTTCATTTTCACGATGTAAAGGTTCACTAAAACAAACAGGATTTTATGTTATAGCTGTCATCCATTTCCCTCAGGTTGTTCAAATCCTATGGACTTCGAAAATAGGCAGCAAAAAAGTAGTAAGTGGGATAACACCAGACAGCGCTGAAGATTTAAATTTCTTAGGAGAACTTGCAGAAACGGGTAAAATAAAGTCAGTCATAGATAGAAGTTATCCATTAGAACAAATTGCCGCGGCTCACAAATATGTTGATAAAGGACACAAAAAAGGAAACGTAGTCATAACAACATCTTGATATGAATACTCGCTTTAAAAGAAATGGGGATTAACTAACCTGAATTGAAAGCAGCCTTAGACCTATCTTCTAGCTTAAAGGAGCAGGATGCTCCGCTAAAAAAATGAGGAGGAAAATAATGTGAAAGGAATTATATGCACAAAATACGGACCACCTGAAGTCCTTCAACTTAACGAAGTGGAAAAACCCATTCCCAAAAACAATGAAGTACTCATAAAAATACACGAAACAGCAGTAACTGCAAGTGATTGTGTAATAAGGGGCTTTAAAATGCCTGGCAATCCTAGCTTCCCTAAAAAGCAAGTAATGGAACTGATGATGAGGTTATTTATAGGTTTTTCAAAACCAAGAAATCCTATTATTGGACTGGTATTTTCCGGAGTCGTCGAATCAGTAGGCAAAGATATTAAGCAATTTAAAGAAGGTGATCAAGTATATGGATTTACAGGGAATAGCCGTGGAGCATATGCTGAGTACAAATGTGTATCCGCAAAAGAAGCTGCCCAGGGAGAGCTGGTAATAAAACCGAACAATATAAGCCATAAAGAAGCTGCAGCAGTAGTTTATGGGGGAGCTCTGGCAATGCATTTTATGAAAGACATGGATATTCAAAGAAGTGGACAAAAAGTGCTTATTTATGGAGCTTCGGGTGCCATAGGAACTACTGCGGTACAACTCGCAAAATACTTTGGTGCTGAAGTCACTGCAATATGCAGCTCATCAAATTTTGAATTGGTGAGATCTCTGGGGGCTGATAAAGTCATTGATTACACTAAAGAGGATTCAATAAACCAATTAGAACTTTATGATTTTATCCTTGATGCTGTTGGAAAAAGCAAAAGCTCAACACTTAAAATACAATGTAAAAAAGCACTTAGGAATGGAAAATATGTGTCAGTAGATGATAAACTTCTTAAGATACAGTCTCATTATCTTCCTAAACTAAACGAGCTAATTGAAGCAGGACATGTTAAGGCGGTCATAGACAGAAATTATTCCTTAGCAGAGATCGTTGAAGCTCATAAATACGTTGATACAGGACACAAAAAAGGAAATGTAGTAATAACTGTATAATATTCAGGTAAAAGAATAAAGAACACACAACAATGTGTATGATCCATAAAGGCTTTGGACGTACTACACTTGGAAAGATACCCATTAAAAAAAAGTTAACCAGTAAGTGCCTGGCTGACTTCATAATACGATCTGGCGCTTTTCTCTAGGAGAAGCGCTTTTTTTTGGTGATTAGACCATATTGCTCACGATCAATAAATGATTGAGAGGAGAATTGCAATTTTTTATGCGCCTAGCACGGGTGTAATCTATAGAATGAAAGTCTAAGTAGTTATTAAAAAATAACAATATCATAAAATATGCTAATTGATTGGTTCATTAACACAAGCACATTCTCTCAATTTCCATAGCATATTAATGAGTGAACATTTGTTCCAAATTTGAAGCTACAGTAAATAATCCATGCAATGGAGAGCTAACTTGTTTAACTGAAATTCAACCTGTACGATTAGTAGGGTGTGTAAGGATTATGGCAAACACTGGCCCCATTCTTAGTTTTCTTTCAATAGAAGGAGGTGAAATATATGCCAAAACACCATAAAAGAAAATTCTGTGATCCAACCATTACCTTAGAAGTCCCGAGTGAAATAAATTGTCAAGGTTGCATTACTGGAAAGGTTACTTCTGATGGAGTGTGTCCAGTAGAAGGTGCAGAAGTCTTTTTCTCGAGTTCATTACCTAATAGCGTCGGTTTTGACCCGAATCCCGCAATAACAGATAATAATGGAGAATATTCGTCAATGGTGACGGTAGCTCCGCCTCTTTTGGGTACGGTTATTACAATCATAGCTAGTACAGAAGTAGATAATATCCCAATATCTGATACAGAGTTTACAACTGTAAGTTGCGAACTTGCAGCTGAAACAGTGTATGTCACGAATGCATTATCAAATAATGTTACAGCTATTGATGGACAAAATAATACTCCAATCACAACTCTACCCGTTCAAACTCTACCTCAAAGAGTAATCGTTACACCAGATGGAGAATTTGCTTACGTTGCTAATGCAGCTAGTGCTTCTGTTTCAGTAATTCGTGTGTCAGACAATACTTTAGTTGGAAATCCAATAACCACAGGAGGAGGTTCTGTAAATTTAGTTGCAACACCTGATAGTAGGTTTGTCTACGTCTATAATGTAGAGGCTAAGACGGTTTCTGTGATAGCAGTGAGTGACAGCCCTAGTGTAATCAAAAATATTGATGTTGGAGAAGGTACAGGAGGACCAATTCCTTTCAAAAATATTGCGATTACACCAGATGGTCAGTTTGTTTATGTAGCTAATACGCCAGATAGCACGGTGTCTGTTATTCAAACTTCTAATAATGTTGTTATTAATACGATTCCTGTTCCTAATTTTCCTTTATCTATCGCCAGCACACCTGATAGTAAATTTGTCTATATTGTAAGTTCAAATGGAGAAATAACCGTTATCGAAACTTCAAATCAAACCATATTTGATACTATTTTTAATCCAGCTCCGAATCCTCAGAATTTAGCAATTACTCCTAACGGTGAATTTCTCTATGTAATTGGTAATTCACAATTTGTTGAAGCTTTTCGAATATCTGATAACACACGGATAGCCAGTATAGAAATATCTCGTGCTAACTTTTCACTTGATATTGTCATCTCTCCATCATCAGATTTCGTATATGTCATAGCTAATCAAAATTTTGTTACGTTTGGTAGTTTCAATGTTATTGATGTAACGACTAATACAGTAATGAAGCAGGTGCAGCTTGGATTTGCACCAAGACAAATGGCTATTAATACGGATGGGAGTCGAGTATATGTGTCTAATGCTGATCCTGATAATGTAGAAGTCATCCAAACTTCTAATAATGAATTGATAGCAAATATACCAGCAGGTGGAAATGGAGCTCAAGGTATAGCCGTTACTCCTTAACTATTCCTTTAAAATAAACATTCTCAAATACAACCTCATGATACCTCGTTTGTATCTAGAGGTTTATAATATTTTTACCAAACCTTTTATATTAAAAAAAAAGAATGATTCAATGGTATCTCAAATTGTTATAGTACATCCCTTGCTTTAAACACAGGTAATATTAATCCCTTTCGATAGCCCAAATTATGGTTCAACAATAGTATAAGCGTATTTTTTTGAATTCCTGTTTACTCTAAAAGAATCATCATCAGGAGCAATGACTACATTTGTTGGTGCCTGACCTACTTGAATGGTTGCAATGACCTGATGACGGGTTACATCAATCACGGAAATTGTATTACCAGTTCCAAACAATCCAAAATTTGGAACATAAGCCAACCTCCCATCGTTAGTTAAGGAAATGGACACAGGACCAGTTCCAACAGTAATCGTTTCAATCACTTGATGTTTGGTCGTATCAATGACGGAAACAGTATCCCCTGAACCTTCTGATCCAAAATTAGCGACATACGCAATCTTTCCATCAGGTGTAAATGTAACGGAAATCGGCTCAGTTTCAACCCGTATAGTTCCGATTACTTTATGAGTAGCCACATCTATAACGGAAACAACTCTATTTCCTGGAACATAAGCTAATGTACCATCTGGAGTGAAAGCAATTGAGAAAACAGCCATCGCTATGGGTACAGTTGCAATCACTTGATGGGAGTTTACATCAATCACGGAGAGGGTAGTATCTAAAAAACTAGCAACATAAGCGATTTTTCCATCAGGAGTAAAAGCAGTAAACTGAGGGATGGATCCTACAGGGATGGAAGCGATTACTTGGTGAGTACTTACTTCAATAACAGATACAAGACAATCTACTTCTGTAAGAATATAAGCCAACTCTCCATTAGGACTGAATGCAACAAATATTGCTGCTCTACCTACCTGAACATTCGCAATGACCTGTTGGGTACTTACATCAATCACAGAGACTAAGCTTATTCCTTCATCTGCTTCCACAATAACATAGACGAAATTACCTTCGGGGTTTATGGCAAGAGCGCCCGCCTCTCCTCCTACAGTTATTTTTCCAATTAATTGATGAGTGGTGACATCTATGACAAATACAGTATTACTTCCAAGGGAACTGATTGAAAGATAAGCTAATTTTCCATCAGGAGTAAAAACGAGAAAAGCTGGTTCGTTTTCATCTCCAACGGATATTGTCGCAATCACTTCTTGTTTACTTATATCAATAACTGAAATAGATCTAGAGCCATCATTTACCACATAAGCAATAGACATCCTGCTCCCCCCTTTTAGATGAATAAACTTTATTGAAACTCAATGACAACACTCTTGATAATTTTTGGACATTATGATAGTTCCCTCGTATGATCCACTTACTCGGTTACATGTAGGAGGTAAATTTTGCATAGAAAGATCGCATGTATCGGGTGGAACTTTACAAGATCCCACTACCATCGCTTGCTCACCCTCTATTTCAAGTGTACAGACTCCCCTCGCTATCATACTTTTTTTCTGTCCTGGGAAAACTTTTATCTTTTTTATGATTTTCCCTTTAGGTGATAATAACTTTGCTATAATTGTACAATTTTCTATTAAGTTCGTTAAACCACCTGTTCTTTGTGGATCACAATAAATAGAATTATTTTTAATATCAATACAAATATCTACTATGTTAGTTGACACTACATATTGCTCAATTATTGGTTTCCCATCAGCATCTAAACAATTCTGCACGATACATCCTGATATTGGACAATGTATCATTGATTTAATCACCTCACACCTCTATTTTATGTTTTGAAAAGATACTAGATAGATTAATCTTTCTTGTTAAATCAATTGAGAAGCTAATATATAGTTTATTATCATTTGTTATTGAATATTCGCACTTTTGGGTAACAGTAATTCAATATTTGACTCGTTCTCGAATATTTATCACATTTTGCTTAATGTATGTTTTCTATCATTATCTTAAAAAATAAAGGTGATAGAATGCTTTAACTTGTATAAAGAAGAGCCTGAGCTATCAAGTCATTCGTTATACTAAATTCGTCTCTATTATTGCTATGGTTGGACTACCTCTTGTTCTAATAAGTAACATTTTTGATTTTTATTTACTTAGATTTGTTTTAGTTTTGGGATTTTCTTTTATTTTTATATTTGCTATTTAAAATATTTAAATGAAAAAGATTCTAAATCTATCGCGAAGAAAATAATAGAATGGTGTTTGATAAAATGAATCTTGAAAATAACTACTTGGCTATTTCAATATTGGATTTTTTTATTAAATCTTTTAAAGCTGGTCTTTCATTGCCATTTCTTCCAACAACATGCGTAGCAGTTACTAATGAATTTAGAACCGCCTCTTCGGTAGCTTCTCCAATCGCTCTAAATGCCAGGTCCATATCTTCTTCATGAATCATTGAAACCAAATGACATTGAGAAGTTTTTTCATGAGGTATCTTTGTAGCTGTGGTAAAGCCTATTACCACTTCACCACTCCCATTGGTAATAATGGAACCAGTACGAGATAAACCTGTTACTACTCGTTTGATAATACGGTTTAGCTGCCTTTCTGAAACAGGGAGATCAGTACCAGCAATGATGATTATAGACCCTTTGTTCTTTTCCTCGTAAGAAATGTTAATAGCATCTCTCAATTCCTCTCCAACAGCTTTACCATTTATTTTCAAGTCACTCAAAATTCCGAAGTTAGATAATACCAAAACACCCATGGTATAAGTTCCATGTTCCATTGGCATTAGTCTAGAGGAAGTTCCAATTCCACCTTTTAAAGAATAACATAACATCCCTGTTCCTGCTCCAACGGTACCTTCCTTAAATTCTGATGATGCATTTGATAATGCTTTGATAACATGCTCTTTCGTAATAAATCTACCTCGAATGTCGTTTAGTAGCATATCATTACACTCACATATAATTGGATTAACTGATCCTGTCGAACGACCAATTTCTGGATTATGATCTAGCATATGCTCAATTAAAGCATCGGCTGCCGTTCCAATACTTAACGTATTTGTTAATATGATTGGAGTTTCTAATGTTCCTAACTCCTCAATTTGAATCGTACCTATTGTTTTTCCAAAACCATTTATCACGTAACTTGAGGCTATTAATTTATCTCTAAATATATTCCCTTGATGAGGTACGATAGCGGTGACACCTGTTTGAATCTCCTTATTGCTAAGCGTTACATGTCCGACGGTTACTCCTCCTAGGTCTGTAATTGAGTTTAAGTTTCCTGTATCTAAGCGGCCTATTTTTACTCCATAATCTCTTATTCTTTTTTGCCCTAACATATTTATCCGCCTTTCATCCTTGTCATTCTATCTATTCTTTCGTTTGAAAAGGAATTGTCTGAGTCACCTTCATGGTTTTCATACGCGGGAATCGTCCATCTAAGTTGTTTTCAAGTATCCACTCATGATGAGTTTCTGCAATCATGGGGTTGTCATTCACTGAAATGCCCTCCCATTCAAAATCTACTGAAACATGTAGGGTCTGATCATTATTTTCTCGAACAGAGAAATTTTTTGGATAATGAGCACTATCTTTCACTTGAATCGTTGCTAACCATTGCTTAAATTGATCCATATTGACAATCTTTGATGTCGTACTTAAATCTAATTCGAACTGATCAGTTAAAAGCTCATCAAATTTATCGCCATTGACACTTGCGGTTTCCATTAAATATAACCAATAATGCATAAATGATTTTGCCCGATTCTCACCATAAGCAGCTGAAAATTGTGGGTTCGCAATGCTCCCTGTAGGTTCTAGCTTGACTTCAGTGAACAGAGGAAGATCATTGTCTCTAAGCTTTAAAATAGTGGAATAATGAATGGTATAACTATATCGACTTTCATCTGGACGTATGTTTTGATAAAGTATATCCGCTTCAAGTGAAAGGTTATTGTTATCCAAACGTTTTACTTGGGTATGTTGAACATGATGAGCATTTTGCCATCCTTCATACATCATCAATCGTTCTTCTAAACCATCCTTCCCTTTCGTTGTTCCTGCTTGAGATGAAATTTCGATATCATCTGCTAAAATATCGAGTTGATTGCTAATACGAGCTTTATTAAAAGGCACCTCATATACTTGATACCAACGATAATATTGTGTTAAAGCCAAATGATTGTCTTTTGTTTGAATAAATTGATCCATTTCTCAAAACTCCTTTTTATTCTAATTTTAATTTAACAAAACGAATGATTTGTGCATTATCCTTTCCTTTACCGAGTTAATTTATTTAACAATGTCAGTCCTTTACGGTTTGTTATGCAATGTGTCCTTTCTATTATTTTTATTTTTTGATTTGATTATAAAGGTTAAAGTTAACTCTAAGTCAAGTGAATAAATCTATCTTAATAGAAATTAGTTTCTTGACCTATATCATATTCATTTCTTCTTTCATAGAATATCGTATGAAACTAGAAAGGGGAACTATAGAGTATATGAAAAAAAAATCTATGAAAAAGGAGTGTCGCGTAGGAGAACATAAGGGATATCTGTTTTAATTGTTCCAACTCTACGGTGTGTTTATCTTATCAATATACTCTCTAGCTTATTTTGTTATAGATCAAACTTTGTGTAATGACGATTATTAAAACTTATTTCATTTTCTATTGACCGACTCTTAGTCAATTATTATATTAGAGATAACAATTTCAGTAATATTTTGGTAATAACAGTGCCTGATCAGAAATTAAATTGTTGATAAGCTTGTTGACCTAATAAGGGGGAAAAGATATGGATTTGAATTATGAAGTACACGGTACAGGCGAACCAATCGTTATGATTCATAGCCCAGGAGTAGATATGAGAGAATGGAAGTACATCGTACCTCATTTGGCACAGACAAACGAGGTTGTCATTTTTGACGGTCGAGGTGCCGGGAAATCGCCAGCACCAGTTGAACCATCTGATTTTGTTAATGATGTGCTAAGGCTGATCGATCACTTAGGGATTGAAAAGGCCACTCTTGTTGGTCATTCAATGGGGGGACAAATTGCAACTGATTTCACTCTTACATATCCTGACAAAGTAAAAAAACTTGTATTAATTTCTCCTTCTTTAACGGGATTTAAATATTCCAGTGAATTTACTGAATGGATGCAGAAAGTAAATTCTGTTGCACCAGATGTTGAAAAACTTGTTGAGATGTCGTTAAGTGGTCCAAATTACAGTATTACCATGTCTAGCCCACATCAAGGGTTTCTCTATGAAATGACGAGACACTATATGAACAAAGTATTTACTGAATGGAAGAACTTTGAGATTATTTGGCCTGAACCACCAGCGATTGAAAGATTACATGAGATTAAAGCAAGTACTCTTTTTATTCAAGGGGATAAGGAATGGGAAGATCTTTATCGAATCTCTGAACACTTCAAACAAGTACAATCCATTCGTTTTATCATCGTTGAAGGTGCAGATCATATGGTAACACTGACTCATCCTGAAAAAATCGTCAATTATATTGATCTATTTTTACACCAAGGGTAATTGAATAATGCCTTACAACGTAAAGTTCAAATATCTGCATTTCCTTAGAATATTCCTATTGATTTTTTTCAATCTTAAGCATAAATATCTAAATTTAACGAATACTACCTTTTAGAGTAAAAACATGGGGCGATTAAGAGTGTGAAGGTACAATAATCGTCTTCTTTATAAAATTTTAGGCAAACAGTTAGAAAAAATAGGAGGTTTTATAGTTGACAAAGAAAAAGAATGCATTGGTTTTGTTGATATTCATGATGATCATGTCATTCTCAACAGGAGTATTTGCTGAAGATAACCCACAAAGTAAAAAGGATATTGTGGATATAGCAGTAGAAGCAGGTGACTTTAATACGTTGGCAGCTGCTTTGGAGAAAGCTGGATTGGTCGAAACACTAAAAGAAAAAGGGCCATTTACTGTATTTGCTCCCACAGATGAGGCGTTTGAAAAACTTCTAGATGAATTAGACATATCTGCAGAAGAGTTGTTAGCTAGAGAAGACTTGAAAAAAATTCTTCTGTACCATGTTGTACCTGGAAAAGTGATGTCTGGTGATCTTAAAGATGGGATGAAAGTGAAAACGTTGGCTAATAAAAAAGTGGAAATCTCACTGGATCCTATTCAAGTGAATAACGCAAATGTCGTAAAAGCGGACATAGAGGCTTCCAATGGTGTTATTCATGTCATTGATGAAGTCTTATTGCCCCAATAACCTGGATTTAAGAACGATTAAAATGGACAAGACTGAATTCTTAATTGAATTCAGTCTTTATTTATCATTATGTCTATAGATCTATGATTTGAAATGAACTTATCGTATTACAGTCAACAGTTATAAACAGATTCGTGGGATCAATATCAAATTCAAGATTACTATCAGTACAAATTTGATTTAATGGAACACAGCAATTTTCCCCTGGGTCAATTGTACGTCCTTCATTTGGTTTTAACAATTCAAGCGTAATGCATTTTTTACAGCTATCAACTTCTTCGACTCGAAAATAAACAGTTATATAACATGGTTCAAGAGGATCAGTTGAAGAATTAAGAATATCACCAAAAGCATATAACAACGTATTGTCTTTTTTTGTTAAAATAATAACATCTCCTATATTTTTTAAGGCCTCACAAATACAATTTTCTTTCCTTTGAGGCTTTTTTCTTTTTTTATCTGCCATGAAAAACACCTCCATATTTTGAGATAGAATAGAATATGATTTTGAACATGAATCTGTATGGATGGGTATCATGGTTTTTTTTTCGATTGTGCTTTTGTCTTTTATTTAAAAAAATGATTAGTTGCTAACATAAATTCTTTATTATATTATCAAAATATGGTAACAATTTGTGGCAATAGAGTAAAAGTATAATCTAAGGAGTTGACTTATTGATGTCTCTGCAATTATCACCTTATTTGATGATGAATGGAAATGGAAAGGAAGTGATTGAATTTTATAAAAAAGCACTAGATGCTGAGATTCTTTATTACCAATCTTTGGGAAATATGTGTGAAAACTCTGATTATCCAATTCCAGAAGAAGCTAAGGAACTTGTTGGATACGCTTCGCTAAAAATTGGAAATTCAATCTTAATGCTTTCCGATTCACATCCAGGTCAACCCCATCAAATTGGTAATCAAGTTACAATCTGTATTACTGCTGACGATAATGAAAAGTGTAAACAAATTTTTGAAGCATTGCAGGATAACGGCGGCCAAGTGATCATGCCACTGCAAAAGGCTCCTATTAGTCCTTCATATGGTATTGTAACAGATAGATTCGGTGTTACATTTCAAATTTATACTAAGATGCAACAGTAAATTATTTTATGTAAACCGGTGCATTTCTTGAAGAAGTGTGCCTTTTACATTTTAGGACAATCTTTTAATTCTATACTAATAAAAAAGTGGGATAAATAATAATTGCAATGAAATGTGAGAAACCATGTGTGCTAAAACAGCATATTCAAAACCTTTCTTCCAATAAAGGTATCCAAATAACAATCCACCAGTTCCGTTCAGTAAAAAACATCTAACAATTAAATTTGTTGATAATTCTCCAAACAACATCTCAGTAGCAGGTAAATGACCAGCAGCAAACAAAGCTGCAGAGATAACAATAGCAATCCAATAATACTTATTATTTAAAGAACTTTTATTACGATTGAAAATCTTCTGAAAAATCCATATCAATAAAGACATAAAAAATAATCTTAGTAGTATTTCCTCAAAAAACCCACCATATAAAACGCCTACTAATAATGCTAAAAAAGAAAATTCAGGAGTGTTTTCTCTAATCAAGGGAATTTGATATTGATAATAAAATCTATCTGCTCCAGAAATAATCAAAGCTATAAATACACCAAAAATAACAGATAATAAAACTGACTTTTTATTCAGACTGACTTTTTCCTTGTTAAACAACGAAGTGAATATATTTAGAGAAAAGCCTGTTTTTCGTGCTAATTTAATACCAATAAGAGATAATCCAAAAGAGATGAAGAATAACTGAAATGAAGTAACAAGTATTAAAAGATTTATCGGTAAAGGAATTGTTCCTATAAACTCATCGTATTGATTGGGAAGGGTACGTTGTAATATATCTAATTGATAGGGTAATACAAAAAATCCAGATATAAAACATATAAATGATAAAAATAACGATATTTTAAAATCTAATTTATTCATTTATCTACTCTTTTCTTGAGTACTCCATTTTTTTAGAAAATAGCTATTTTGATTACCAAGAGACCATATAACAACAGGAATAAGCAGTAGTGAAAAGATACCACCGGCAATTGAAAGTACTGCATAACTGGAATGAGCAACAACTATACCAGATAATGCTCCACCTGATGCTCCAGCCAAAGCGATTAATACATCAACAGTTCCTTGTATTTTTGCACGATTGGATGGATTAGTTGCATCTACGATGATAGTTGTACCACTAATCAATCCAAAATTCCAACCAAGCCCAAGTAAAACGAGAGAAATAACAAGTATCATCAAGGAATCTACTGGTGCTACTGCAGCTAGAACACCAGAAGCAAGTAGAATGCTGCCAGCAGCAATGGCCATTGAAGTTCTTCCAATCTTATCTACAAGGATACCCGTCACAAGAGATGGTAGGTACATTGCTCCTATATGGAAGCCAATTACTAGCCCAACCGCTCGCAAACCATGCCCATGATCCCCCATATGTACGGGTGTCATCGTCATAATGGAAACCATGACTATCTGAGTTAGAATCATAATTGTTGCTCCTACTACAATTTTTCGTTTTTTTAATGTTTGTTTACTGGATTTTTTGTCAGTATGATTATCTTCAAAAGTTCCCATTCCTTCAATTGCTTTGGCAACGATGAGAGGGTCTGGGCGAAGTAAAACTAGAAGTATCAAACCGGCAAGGATGAAGGCAGCAGCCGCTAAAATGAACGGACCAGCTAGAGCTGGGACTCCAATTGATATTGCAAAACGTCCCATTACATCAACTAAGTTTGGACCTGCAACAGCACCTAAGGTGGTTGAAACCATCGCAATACTGATTGCTGTTCCTCGCTGTGTGGGATTTGCTAAGTCTGTACCTGCATAACGAGCTTGTAAGTTAGTAGCAGTCCCAGCACCATAGATTAGCAGTGAAGCAAAAAGAAGTGCTATATTGTTAGTTAATGCTGAGATCACTACTCCTATTGCACCTAGTCCACCAGTCAAGAACCCAGTGGCAAGCCCTGAACGACGACCAAAATGCTGTGATAGTCGTCCTACAAGCAGTGCAGATCCAGCAGATCCTAAAGTGAACAAGGCAACTGGAACTCCTGCATAACTATCTGTACCTAGCATGTCTTGTGCAAGAAGTGCTCCGACCGTTAGACCCGCTGCAAGTCCTGCACCCCCGAAAATTTGTGAAATGACAACAATAATCAACGTCCTTCGATATAACTGTCGTTGTTTTTCTGGAGAATCAATGTATTTTTCATAATTCATCATTCAGTCTACCTTCTCTCCTATATTTAACTCCCTTTTAATGATCTTGTTAGTTCAGTCTATTAAATCAGAATAATCTTTCATTTTATAAAAACTTTATATATATTTGTTTACCAATATAATTATACTTAAAGGAATTGTAGATAGTAAATACAAATATATCTAATATTCCTTCATAAGTAAGTATTATATTGACTCTTACTAATTCATTGCTAAATATCAAATTTCAAAAGTTGCTTGATTCATCATTTTGATTCCATCTATCTCTTTTAAATCATTTATGAGATGAAATAAGGCATCATCTTTCTTTTTCGCTTCAATCATGACATCTATTTGCTCTGTTTGATTTGCAATCGTGCGTAAAAATTCCAACAAAAACTGTGAGTTAACATAATCTGCGTGACCTCGTGGGTCCTTTTCACTTTTAGGGCTGGAGACGTGAATTTTAGGAGGAATATTTTGAATATTCCAAGTTTCTTTTATTCTAGGCCATAATTCATCGGCTTTTTCTCCTTCATTATTGACCCAGTGATGATGGATATCCAGAACCATTGGAACCTTTAATTTCTCACATATTTCTAATGTTTCTTTTGCAGTATACGTTTTATCGTCATTTTCTAATGTTATTCTTCTTCTAATGTTCTCCTCTAATTTTTTAAAATTTTCTACAAATCGTTCAATACTCTTAGGTTTATTGGCATATGCCCCTCCGATGTGAATATTATATTTAGCTCGTTCATCCAATTCCATGGCTTCTAACATCATTAAGTGTTTTTGTAAATCGAGAACAGAGTTTTTAAGAACTTCTTCTCTTGGAGTGCTTAGAACAGTAAAATGGTCAGGATGAAAACTTACACGCATTTTATGTAGCTTTACATAGTCTCCAATTTTTTTAAACTTTTCTTTTAAAAAAGGGAAGGGGTCCCAATCTTGCAACATTTCATGACCAATTAGTGGAATTAGTTTTGAAGAAAAACGATAAACAGAAATATCATGAGCATGATTATGATATAAAAGCCTTAGTGTATTTTGTAAGTTTTCTTCGGCAATTCTCTCCAACTTTCGAATAGCTGCTTCACGATCTTTAATTTTTTTAAAACTGGTAGCTGTCATCGTTTTAGAAGGTGAAGCATTTTTTACAATCACTGACATGGCTACATATCCAAGTCGTACAATCATCCCATACCCTCCGTTAACATAAACTTTATATTATGTTTAAGTTGTCCAACTAGAGGGAATATCAACCCATATTTTTAATTAAAAAAAAGACGACCGCAGAGAGTCGCCTATACATTATCAATATATATATTTATTGTATAATATAATGGAACTTCTCCCATCCATCAATAGAGGTACGATTCGCAATTAATGGACTATTCCCACCGTCCTCAGCTGTAACATATAATCCATTTGCCTTTGCTTGAAGGGAGAAAGTGTCATCGCCGTTATCTATCCATCTAAATCGCTCCCATTCTTGTATAACATCACGATTGGCAATTAAATTGCTATCACCACCATCTTCGGCAGTCACATATTTTCCATTTGCTAATGATCTTAGTGCTATAAAACCATCTCCTCCGTCAACGACTTCAAATTGTTCCCATCCTTGTGCAACATCGCGATTGGCGATTAATGGACTATTCCCAGCATCTTCTGCAGTGACATAATGGTTATTTGCCATTGCTATAATTGCAATAATGGATCCAATGGGCGCTTCAGATCCCGTGCCTCCAGATTCACTTTTCATCCATTTATAAGTACCAACAGTTTTTGCTGGAAGGGTTGCGAAAATCTCTTTTGATCCAGATAAAATTTTGAAGGTTTGGTCCGTATTTGTCTGGTTAATGACTATGGAAACAATCGAATTGTCAGGATTCAAAAAGGAAACATTAGTCACTGTAGCAGCTGACCCATAATTACTATCAATCCGTTTTGCTCCTTCTTCAACAAATTTAGAAAATTGAGCAATAAAGTTATATTCTGGTGTTATCCAATAAGAATCTCTGTCGGTTGGGCTTTGAATAAACATTGTTGGATCTGGAGTGCCTGTCCATTGTTCAGGTGCGATGTTCTGATCAAGCATGGTTACCCAAGCATTATATGAAATGGCCCAATTGCGGAAATATTGTGCAATACGATCTGCACCACTCGTTCCCCATACGGTACGTTCAGTGACTAGTACATTTTTATTTGTGTAATTGTTATGAACTTCTGTCATTCGTGTTGGTTCACCAGCGTAATCGTGGAAAGCAACACCATCTATGGCAGCATTAGCTTGCGGGTTGTTTAGGATTTCGGGGATGTAATCCCAAACTTGTTCAAAGTTATGATCAAAAGACCATAGTTTTGTTGTGATACCATGTGTATTAAATTCGTTGTTTAATGCTAAGATGATTTCTCTCTCATTCTCTGGTGTTAGCTGCATACTAGGATAATCCGGTGCAGCATAAAGTGGTTCGTTTTGAATCGTCATTGCATAAATTGGAATACCTAAATTTCCATAGGCTTGAATGGCTTTTCTATAATATTCTGCTAAATCTTCATGATGCTCCCATTTTATATAACCACCTATTAAATTGTTGTTGGTTTTCATCCATGCTGGAGCAGACCAGGAGCTTGCAAATATTTTGATCGGATTTCCAGTCTCGTTCCCTATAGCAATCGCTTGTTGAACAGTAGATATAATATTGAAATCGATATCTTTTTGGATGGAAAACTGACCTGGGACATCCTCATAAGAATAAAATTCGCGACCTGTAAAATCTGAGGTTCCGAATGTAATTCTAAATACATTCATTCCAGCACCATTAACAGGGTCAATAAGTTTGCGCAGTACTTCATCACGTTTTTGTGGTGTCATTAGAGATAAGTTATATATCGTGGATTCTTCTAAAGATGTACCTAATCCTAATATGGTTTGATATTCAATATTCGGGTTTACTTGAATGGTCGTAACATTTGCTCCACTAGGATCAGTTAAAGGAATATCTAATTGCCTACTTAACTGATTTTCAACACCGGTCATTGCAAATGCTGGATCAATATACCAATTTCCACTCTTTGGTGGGGTATTGCTAGATTCTGAACTAAAATAAACTTCTGCTACTGTTGGGGCAGCGCTTACATTATTGTTTACAGACAGTGAGAAAATTAGAGATGTAAAGGTAAGTACAAAGATGAGTGCAAGAATAATAAATTTTTGAAAAGAATGTTGTACTGTATTCATTGACATGTAAATCCTCCTTAAAAAAGTATCGTTGAATGGACCTTTCTAACCCCCTATCTATATTGTTATGGAATCGTTTTCATTTTTTGATTATACTAATATATTGATATTTATTCAATGAATAGATTTACTTTTTATCAGGTGGAGAGCTCTCCACCTGATAAAGAAGCTCAAGTTTGGCTTAGAATATATCATTAATTTACTTTAGCCCATGTATATGTTCCAACCGTCTTAGCAGGAATAGTAGCAAGAAGTTCATATTCTTCTGATAGAATTTTGAAGGTTTGATCTGTATCAGATTGATTGATGACTACAGAAACGATTGTTCCATCTGGATTTAAGAAAGAAACATTTGTTACTGTTTCTGCTGATCCATAGTCACTTTCAATACGTTTTGCTCCGTCTTGCAAAAACTTAGAAAACTGAGCAATGAAGTAATATTCTGGTGTGATCCAATACGTATCTCGATCTATAGGATTTTGGATAAACATCGTTGGATCTGGAGTGCCTGTCCATTGTTCAGGTGCAATGTTTTGATCAAGCATAGTCACCCAAGCGTTATAGGAGGTTGCCCAGTTTCGAATATATTGAGCTATTCGATCGGCACCCATTGTTCCCCATACTGTACGTTCTGTAACTAATACATTTTTATCAGGATACTTGTCATGTACCTGTGTCATGATTGTTGGTTCACCACTATAATCATGAAATGCAATACTGTCTATAGCTGCATTTGCCTCAGGGTCATCTAAAATTTTAGGAATATAAGTCCAAGCTTGTCCAAAATTATGATCAAAAGTCCATAACTTTGTAGTAATGCCATGTGTCTCAAATTCTTTTTTTAATGCAAGGATGATATCACGTTCATCTTCTGGTAAAAGTCTCATGCTAGGGTAGTCTGGTGCAGCATAAAGCGGCTCGTTTTGTATCGTCATTGCATAAATCGGAATATCTAGTTTTTCATATTCTTGAACGGCTTTACGATAGTATTCAGCTAAATCATTGATGTGCTCTAATTTTAAAAATCCTCCAATTAAACTGTTGCTGTTTTTCATCCAAGCGGGGGCTGACCAAGAGCTAGCATATATTTTAATCGGATTGCCTGTTTCTTCTCCTATCGTAATCGCTTCTTGAACGGTTGCTACAATATTGTTTTCAATATCTTTTTGGATAGAGAATTCACCTGGTATATCCTCATAGGTATAAAACTCTTGTCCTGTAAAATCTGAAGTACCAAACGTAATTCTAAATGTACTCATACCTATACCATTGACTGGGTCTATGAGCTTACGAAGCACTTCATCACGTTTTTCAGGAGACATTAAAGATAAATTATAAATCGTTGATTCCTCTAATGAAGTTCCAATTCCTAACATGGTTTGGTACTCTATCGCTGGATCAATGTGAATCGTAGTTACTTCCTCATCACTTGGTTTTGTTAAAGTGATATCTTCTTGTTTACTCAATTTGTGTTGAACACCTTCCATTGCAAATGCAGGATCAATATACCAATCTGCATCCTTAGGAGCTGTATTTGTAGATTCTGAACTAAAATAAACCTCTGCGTTCATATTTGAAGCTGTTAAGTTTCGAATAAAAAATATAACAATGATTACAATAGCAGCAACTAATACCAATGTTATGACTTTTTTATTCGATTTTGCTGTTTTTGTCATATATATGTCCTCCTGAATAAACTGAAATCGATTTCAATATTTGATTATACCAATTATTATATGTTTTTACAAGAGAGGAAAGAAACATGAATATATGATATATGAGTTGTTTTCATTATATATTATTGATTTTTATAAATATCCAAAAAAGTTTTAAATTAGTATATAATTTAGAAGGGATTTTATTTATTTTGTCAAAATAACACATAAAATCCCTATTCTTTCAATAACCGACAGGAGGTAGAAAAGATGGATATGAGGTATATAAAATATGTTTTTCCTAATGAAAAATATTATGAGTCTCCAGAAGAAAAGGTAGAAAACGAATCAAAGTTTAACGTATCTTCTCTTCCTGAATTTTGGGAAACTAGGTGTGATAGCCATTGGACATATTACTCCCCACCTAACATTAAATTACCTATTCAAGGTTGGAAGATTCATATTAGTGCAATTCCAAGTGAAGCCCAACATACGCTAGATATCATTTCTTCTTTTCTATTTCACCAATCTGTTCCTTTCAAATATGTTTCAAGTTTTAGGGAGTTATTTTTGAAAAATTCAAAGTACGGTGACAGAGGAAGTTCTGGTAAATTCATTACAATTTACCCCATGGACGAATCACAATTTCTATTCCTTTTAGATCACCTACATACATTACTAAAAGATATTTCGAAAGGACCCTATATACTAAGTGATAAAAGATGGTTAGATGGAAATGTTTATTTTCGCTACGGTGCTTTTGAAAAAATGCACATTAAGAATGGTGCATCTACTATTTTAGCCATTAAAACTCCATCTGGTGAATATGTTCCTGACTCTCGAGGTATATCCTATGTAATCCCGGATTTTGTAGAAGAACCAAAAGCAATTCAAGAAATGACGAAGGACCAAGAAAGAAAGCAGTCCGTAGAATCACAGCTAAGCAAATATAATATCAAGTCAGCTTTACATTTCAGCAATGGCGGAGGTGTTTATTTAGCTGATCACAGCGAATCTGGAAAACAAGTTGTATTGAAAGAAGGGCGTCCAGGTGCAGGTCTCGATGGTACTGGTAGAGATGCAATCGAACGTTTAAAACATGAGGCAGCGATGCTTGAACGCTTAAAAGGTATAGAAAATGTTGTGGAATATCAGGGGATATTCCAAGAATGGGAGCATATATTTCTAGTTGAAGAGTATATTCCTGGCACTTCATTAAAAGAATGGCTGGCTTCATTTTATCCCTACTCTACAAGTAAGGATCCAATAGAGTATCTTAAAAGCGTAATACCTATTATCAAACAGATAAAGAAAGCTGTTAAAGATATACATTCAAGAGGTATTGGTATAGGAGACTTGCAACCATCTAACATAATGATTACTTCGTCTAATCGGGTAAAACTTATTGACTTTGAAGCTGCAAATGATGACTTAACGGATACAAAACATTCAGGTTTGATGACTCCTGGTTTTACTGGTGCAGAAGATTCATCAAGAGAACAGATTGATTGGTTTGCGCTTTTACGCATAGCTAGATATATGTTTATTCCTATTGGACCAGTCCAGGATATGTCTGAAAGTATAATAAAAAAACATGACCAATGGATTATGAAACATTTTGGTGAAGATGCAATCAAGATCATAGAAGATATTGAAGCTGAATGTAGAAAACGCTCTGTTAAACCAATGGTTAGTATGCTATCTTCACCAGTGAAATATTTGGATAAAGATGACTTGCCAGAGGTCATATCAAAGCTAAGAAAAGGGATGGTTAATGATCTCAGAGAAGGAATAAAGCTTTTACCTGGGGATATTCATCAATTTGAATCATCTAGCGGACTCCTCAATGTCTTGACCGGTGGATTTGGGGTAGTAATGGCTCTAGCTCGTACCGGTACACTGCCAAAGAAAGCTAGAGAATGGGCTGTAAAGTATAGTGACATGGACTTTATCAGTTACCTAGACGATGGACTTTTTTCTGGAAAAGCTGGGATAGCTGGGGTTCTGTATGAAATAGGAATGATAGATGAATCTAAGGGAATATACCATTCAATTCAGACTCAAACAGAGTCTGAAGATATATCACTTAGAACAGGGTTAGCTGGTATTGGATTAGCACTATTATCTGCATCGACCTTGAATGGTTTCGAGACTTTTTTTGAAAAAGCAGTAGCCATTGGATTTCGATTAGAAACACTTCTTGAACGTGATGTTACGATTAAACCCAAAGAGTTTGATGCCATTCCATTTGGGCTGATCGATGGCTGGTCAGGAGCATCATTGTTCTTTAGTGCATTGCATTGGATTACTGGGGACGAGAACTGGTTGATGTTATCCATTCGTGCTATTGAAAAGGATACAAATCACTGTGTCCTCGACGATTCAGGATTGTATCAAATAAAAGATGGTTCAGGTTTTGTATCCCAACTTGCTGGAGGAAGCACAGGAATAGGTCTAGCCATGATTGAGCTGCGTCATCTACTTAACAGTAAAAAGTGGAATGATGAACTTGTAGGAATAGGAATGAGCACGATCCAAAGGTGCTTTTACAGTCCAGGGCTATTTCGGGGACTCGCAGGACTTATCGTAGGTGCTAAGGCTATCGATATGGAATTAGGTTTACAAGATGATAAAGCCTATTTAAACAAGACATTAGAGACTATGAATCTTTATTTACTGGAAGAAGATGATAAGCTTTTTGTTCCTGGTGACTTCAATTACAGATTATCTGGAGATATTTTTTCGGGAGCATCTGGTATGATCCTTGCCCTCAACGATATTTTATCCCATGGGTTTACCTGGTTGCCATTACCACATATTTACAAGTTATTTCCTTCTCGTAATAACTGAAAGGGAAAAGTCTGAATCGAAAGGAGGTGATTTCTTTGAATCAAGTATTAGCTCTTCAACAATTAGAACCGAAGAAAGACAGTGAAAGGAATATTATGGTACCTGATGAAACTTACCCTATAGATAATACAGATACTGTAGTAAAACTTACACTAAAAAATAACTAATTATATAGTAAATTTATTAGTAACCTCATGAGTAAACCACTCAATGGGGTTACTTTTCTATATATGCTCCTGAAAAATACAGTGATTATTTATCCTTTATCCAAAGATTATGAAAGTCATACATTCCTAAACTTCCAAATTTATACCCTTGGAGGTTACTAGAGTAGGCAGTCTCTTCTTTGAAGTGAAACTGAAAAAGGATGAGATTTTCTTTACGAAACCAACCTATCATTTCATTCCAGATGGACAGACGTTCAGTTGTTGTTTTTCCACTAATAAATCGATCCATGAACATATCCATTTGCTGATTCTCTTGTAGAGTGAACAATTGACGATATAGGCTGTTATTTCCAAATGGTTCGATCAAATTAATTTCTGAATCACCAACTAATATTACATTTATCATGATAAGATGCGCTTGATGGAAAAATTCCTTTTGGAGGGTCTTCTTAAGGTCAAGAGGTTGGAGTTCTATAGATACACCAATTTGATTACAACGGGACTGAATCCAATCCGCGTTTTCTCTCCACTGAAGAGAAGGTATAAGCATCGTCAGTGTTTCACCAGCATATCCACTTTCTTTGAGAGCTTCCTGTGCTTCCGATATTGAATAGGATGGGAAAATTCTCTTTTTGCTGTGAGTATGTAAAAAGCTATCTGCAGGATAAACTTCCCGCATATTTGTTTCATTTATCATCGTTTGTCGATCCAGTACAAGACGAATGGCTCTTCTAAATGCTGGATGTTGTTGTGGGCCTGGTTTTTTTGTTTGAAAAATAATTAGTTGTGTAATCGTTACATGCTGATTCACTGTTTGATCTTGCAAATCCAATGAATCTACATTTTTAGTGGTCATCTTGTAAGAAAATCTGCCTTGGAGTTCCTCTGGCAAACGAAAGACCTCTAATTGATCCAACCAAGCTCGTTCCTTAAAATAATGATCAAAAGCTTCCAATATTAATTTTTCTTTAGAGAATGAACGCACAAAAAAAGGTCCTGTACCGACGACTTGTTGTTTCATATCCACATCATATGGAACGATGGAAGCTTTGTTTGAACATAAGATGTTTGGGAAAAAAGGGAAGGGTTGTTTGAAATAAAAAATGACAATATGATCTCCCGATAATTCTATCTTGTTCAAATGACGACCCAGCCAATAGAAGACGCTAGCAGTGGAATCAAGGACACGCTGGAAAGTATGAATCACGTCTTTTGATGTTAATAACCTGCCGTGATGAAAACGAACCCCTTTACGTAGATAAAAAATCCACTCCTTGTCGTTAGGGGTATCCCAACCAAGGACGAGGTGCGGATAAATCTGTTTAGTAACGGAATCAATGCTAAGCAATGTATCATAAATTTGACCGGCAAAATGGTATTCGAATGCTGTAGAGACTTGGGCTGGGTCTAAAGAAATGAGATTTCTATAAATGGGTATTCTTAATATATGTTTTATTTCCTTTTCCCCCTCCGTTTGAAAACCAAACCATTCTTCTAGAAATTGCCCTATAATACTATGAATTTGTGCAGGAATGGACAATGAATGGAGAAACTCCATGCCTTCTTTGAAGTGGTCTTGCGCTAGTTGTTCTGATATATACATCTTAATGCTGTCAATCAGAGAAAGTTGAAAGTTAATACGGGATCTATACCCTCGTCCACGTCCAGGATTCCACCGTATCCATCCTTGTTCTTTTAATCGATTTAATACCCCTTTTGCATTTGGCTGACTACAGCCGAGAATTTCTATGATTTCGCTCATCGTAGTTTCAAACTCAACACCATTTTTTTGAGTTGCATAAGCTATATTTAAAATAAGGTAGTGTTCGATTAGTTTCATTTTTGTTGCCCCTCATACAATATTAAATTATATATCATAAATAAGATGATAAAAGGGATGAAAATCATGAGAATTTTCATCCTTTTTAATTACAGTGATTATTATACAATTATATCAGTTGCAGGAAAAAGTATAAATATAAACCTAATAGTTACATAATTATGTAAGCTGAAAAATGGTTGCAAGAATGTTTAAGAATAGCTAGATATGGGGGTGAAGGCATGCAAGGATTGTATTTCGATTTTTTACTAAAAAATAAAATAAATAATGTAATGAATATGAAAAAAACTTTAATCGTCTTATTTATTATTTTAGTCATTATTCAATTGACTAGTTTTAATTTATATGAGTTAAAAAATTATGAACTTGCTTGTTGTGGTTCGGGAGGAGGGGGACCTTGACTCTCAAGGGTGTTGATGATCCTCATCTCTTTCTCCATCAGTAGACTCCAAAAAAACCATGCATATAGTGCGTATCGATATTCAATCGGTACGTGCTATTTTCCATTTCCATTTTTTTTCATTAGTAAAAACCTCTTAAAAAATACATATCCATTTCATATCAACTGTACAAGTCACTCAAATTAACATATAATGATCTAAGAGATTGAAACAGTTATTATACATATAATTTAATATTAAAATAATAGGTGCCTATCAATTTGCTTTTTTAGGTTAAAAGGGAAGCTCGGTGTAAATCCGACACGGTCCCGCCACTGTAAATGAGGACGACCTCAGTATGCCACTGTTCTATTGAATGGGAAGGTGAGGAAGTCAGTACTCATAAGTCAGGAGACCTGCCTATATTTTAAGTGCTATGATCCTTCGAGGAAAAGGGGAAGCTGCAAATTGAAAAGTTTGGTATGCCCTTTATTCTACATGGATAAAGGGCTTTTATATATACATACATAAAAAAGGGTGGAGAACATGAAGAAGATATTAATGGTATTACTTGTGTTTGTATTTGCATTCAGCATAGCTGCATGTGGTAACAATCCAAGTGAGGTAAGTGAAAAGACAGATCAAGAACAAGGTACACAGGATGAAGCAGTAGAAAGTAATGATACAACTCAAGAAGAAACAGAAGATATAGCTGCTGAAAATACAGAAAATGGTCAAACGATATATCCATTAACAGTTACAGATGCTTCAGGTAATGAAATTACTTTTGAAGAAAAACCTGAACGTATCGTTTCTCTTGCACCAAGTGTAACCGAAATTTTATTTGCTCTAGGATTAGATGAAAATATAGTAGGGGTTACTGAATTTGATGATTTTCCAGAAGAAGCCACAACAAAACCTAAAATTGGTGGTATTTTGGATGGAAATACAGAAGCAATCTTAGCAGCTGAACCAGACCTTGTGATTGGTGGACTTTCTTTAAACGAAGCGATTATTACAGGATTGGCTCAACTTGATATTCAAGTGTTTACAATTGAACCTAATTCAATTGATGAAGTAATGGAGGGCATTCAATTATTAGGTCTAATTACAGATGCTAATGATGCAGCTGAAACTGTAGTCTCACAAATGGCTGATGAAAAACAACAAGTAGTAGAAGCTGTATCAGGGATTTCTGAAGCGGATAAAAAGAAAGTTTATCTTGAGTTTTCAGAAGGCTGGACCGTAGGTAGTGGTGAATTTATGAATGAATTAATTGAATTATCAGGTGGGATTAACGTAGCCGCAGATCAAGTAGGTTGGTTACAAATTAGTGAAGAAAAAATTATCGAAGATAATCCCGATGTTATCATATATACGACAAAATATATGGATTTGAAACCAGTGATTACAGAGCGTAGCGGGTGGAGCGAAATTACAGCAATTAAAGAAGATCATTTAATAGGGGTGAATGACGATTTAATCAGTCGTCCCGGTCCTCGAATTACACAAGGTTTATTAGAAATAGCTAAAGGAATCTATCCAGAATCGGTGAAATAAATGAAACATAAATTATTGTTATGGGGAGGAGCAGGCATACTGCTTCTTCTTCTTTCCATCGTGGTAAGTTTGTCCATGGGTTCAGCACACATACCATTATTACAGGTTTGGCGTATTTTGTTACATCAGCTTCCTTTAGTAGGACAACATATCTCTGTAGATTGGCCAATTTCATCAGAAAAAATCATATTAGAAGTTCGTTTTCCTCGTATTATTCTCGGTATTCTTGTTGGAGCTTGTTTATCTTTAGCAGGTACTGGCTTTCAAGGTGTATTAAGAAATCCACTTGCTGATCCCTTTACTTTAGGAGTAGCTACAGGAGCTTCCGTAGGAGCTGCATTTTTAATCTTGTTTGGCATTCAATTTTTATGGTTAGGTCAATGGACAGTGCCAATTGTGGCTTTTCTATCAGGAATATTAAGCTTGTTGTTTGTATTTAAATTAGCAGGAATACAAGGTAAATTTCGAGTAGAAACAGTCATTTTATCAGGCGTTGTTGTTCAAGCATTTTTAGGCTCCATTGTATCTTTTATGATCACTTTATCTGATGATGTAATCAATCGTATTGTATTTTGGTTAATGGGTAGTTTGGCTTTACGAGGATGGGAATTCTCTATTATATTATTTCCTTATTTATTCATAGGATTCATTGTTCTCTTAGGGTACGGTCGAGTATTGAATCTATTTGCCTTAGGTGAAAGACAAGCAGCACATCTAGGTGTGAACGTAGATCGTTCGAAGTGGATCGTGCTTATTTTCTCAACCTTAATCTCTGCTGCAGCCGTTTCTGTAGCAGGTGTAATAGGATTTGTAGGTTTAATTGTTCCTCATTTGATTCGTTTATTAGTGGGTCCTGACTATCGACTAATTTTACCACTATCTGTTTTGTTTGGAGCAATCTATGTATTGTGGGCGGATACCATTGCTAGAATGTTATTAAACCCTCAAGAAATTCCATTAGGTGTGATTACTGCTTTTATTGGAGCGCCATTTTTTGCATACTTATTATCTAAAAATAAGAAAATGACCGATCATTCTTAATATAGCGACAATCCTTTTTCAACAATGATATAAACTTTTAAAAAAAGAGGTAGAGATGTATGATCCAAATTCAACATGTAAGTAAAACATATGATAATCGAAGTATTATTAAAGATATATCTTTTCAAGTTGAAAAAGGAGAGAGTTTTGGTATTATTGGACCAAATGGAAGTGGGAAATCTACTTTACTTAAGTTATGTTCAGGGATTGAAAAATCGAATAAAGGAACTATTCAAATAAATGGAAATCAAATGTATACTTATACAAAAAGGCAACTAGCCAAATGGATAGGAGTACTTCAGCAGGAAGCATTACCTTTGATCGGTTTTTCAGTTCGTGAAGTGGTAGAGATGGGGAGATATCCCTATCAAAATTGGATGGGCTCAGAGAAGCAAGATACGGAACAATTAATTACAGATATCATGGAAAAGCTTGAAATTGAACCACTAAAAAATCGTACTTTAGAACAGCTTAGTGGTGGAGAAAGACAACGAGTAGCTTTAGGGAAAGTAATGGCACAACAACCTCAAATATTAATGTTGGATGAACCGACTACATATTTGGATATCGGTCATCAGGTACAGATGATGGACTACATACGTAACTGGCAGACGCAAAATCAATTAACCGTTATTTCAGTGTTACATGATCTTAATTTGGCGGCAATGTATTGTGATAGATTACTGTTATTACACGAAGGAGAGATCGTGAAAGTAGGTACTCCTTCAGAAGTTTTAAAATCTGAGTTGATTTCACAAGTTTATGGCACTGAACCGATCGTGTTTACCCATCCAGAATTAAATGTGCCCCAATTATTATTAAAGTCAAAATAAACCAAAGTATTTTTTGAGTAAGTATAAATTAATATGAGGTGAGTATAATGCAAGAACTTAATCAAATCATCCAAGAAATTAATCCATTAAAAGAGGAAGAGATATTAAAGACATTAAATCATCTAAATCAATTAACGAAACCCCCTGGAAGTTTGGGTAGACTCGAAGACTTAGCCAAGCAACTGTCGGGTATTACTGAAGAATTAATACCAGATTTAAGTAAAAAAGCAGTTGTAGTCATGGCTGGAGACCATGGTGTATGTGAAGAAGGAGTTAGTGCATTTCCACAGGAGGTTACTCCTCAAATGGTTTACAATTTTTTAGACGGTGGTGCAGCCATTAATGTGTTGGCACGACAAGCAGGAGCAGAAGTTTTTTGTGTTGATATTGGTGTGAAAGAACCACTACAGCACCCTAATCTCATTAGTAAAAAAGTAAAACCAGGTACGAATAATATGGCAAAACAAGCTGCAATGAGTAAAGACGAAGCCATTCAAGCTATATTAGTAGGTGTACAAGTTGTCGAGGATTTAGTAGAAAAGGGTTATAGCGTGATAGCAACTGGAGAAATGGGAATTGGAAATACGACCGCGAGCGCTGCTATTCTATCTGCTTTAACCGAGATTGATATTGAACATGCAGTAGGAAGAGGGACGGGAATTAACGATGAGCAGTGGAAACATAAACAAAGAGTTATTGAACAAGCACTACAAATGAACCAACCTGATAGAAAGGATGCACTAGATGTACTTACAAAGGTTGGAGGTCTAGAAATTGCTGGTATGGTTGGTGTCATTTTAGGAGCAGCAAAATTCCGTGTTCCTGTCATTATTGATGGGTTTATTTCTTCCTCTGCAGCATTAATTGCTTACAATTTATGCTCTACTTCAGTACAGTATATGATTCCGTCACACTTATCTCAAGAGCAAGGTCATCAATTCATGTTGCAAGAAATGGGTTTGACACCGATGTTATATTTGGATATGAGGCTAGGAGAAGGAACAGGTGCTGCTTTATGTTTTCAGTTAGTGGATGCAGCATTAAATATTATGTCTGAAATGGCAACTTTTCAAAGTGCTGGAGTATCTGGTGCAAATGAAGAAATGACAAATTCATGATGATACTAGTTACAGGCGGGGCAAGAAGTGGTAAGAGCTCTTTTGCAGAAAAATATGCAGCTAGTTTTGGAGATCATGGAGTATATATAGCAACTTCTCAAATCTATGACGAAGAGATGAAAGATAGAATTGAATTACATAAAACTAGAAGAGAACAAACTGAGTTTTTCTGGGAAACGATAGAGGAACCTTATGACTTAGATCAATGGTTTGAAATCAGTCATAAAAGAGATCATAAAAAACTGGTGCTTGTTGATTGTTTAACTCTTTGGTTATCTAATTGGTTGTTAACCTTTGAAAATCAGCTAAAAGAAAAATATTCAGGAATGATGGCTAAAGAAGCAGTTGAATCGAAATTGGAATTACAACAGAAAGTAATTGGCAAAATTGAAACGTTAGTTACATCATTAAAGCTATTTAATGGCACTATTATTTTAGTTACAAACGAAGTAGGAGATGGGATTGTCCCAGAATACCCTTTAGGTCGTTTATATCGAGATCTTGCTGGAGTGATGAATCAAAAAATAGCAGAGATATGTGATCAAGTATTTTTAGTTACCGTTGGGATTCCAATAGAGTTGAAAAGTAAACAGTTTTTATATTGATTTCCTAAAAGGAGAACGAAGAGAGTGTTGTTTTATTCAATAGAAGAGATCCTATGGATGTTAGCTGCGGCCATGATGGTTGATTGGATTATCGGCGATCCAAAGTGGTTTCCTCATCCAGTGATTTTAATAGGAAAACTAATTAAAACAATCGAGAATCATTGGTACGGACAAAGTAAAGTTAGAGGTATTTGGTTAATTGTTGTTGTATTATTACTGTCTGTAATTTCCACCTCGATCATTACCTTCGGACTTCAGTTTATCCACCCTTGGTTAGGTTATATTGCGAATGTTTGGTTAATTGCGACAACGATTGCGATAAAAGGATTAAAGGAAGCGGCATTGCTAGTGTATACTCCTTTAAAACATGGGAATCTATCAGATGCAAGAAAATATGTAGGGTACATCGTAGGTAGAGATACGGCAAACTTATCAGAAATAGAAATCATAAGGGCTACTGTTGAAACGGTCTCTGAAAACATTGTAGATGCTGTGATCTCACCTTTATTGTATGCTCTATTGGGTGCTGCTCCCCTAGCGATGTTGTATCGTGCAACTAACACACTAGATTCAATGGTAGGTTATAAAAATGACAAATATAAACATTATGGTTGGGCTTCTGCGCGATTTGATGATCTATTAAATTGGATACCTGCTAGATTTACAGGTTTTTTTATCGTAGTGATATCCTTTTTTAGTAAAAATTTCAATGGTCTAAGGGCATGGAAAGCCATTCAACAGTTTGCCCATCAACATCCAAGTCCAAACAGTGGTATCCCTGAATCTGCTGTAGCAGGAGCTCTGGGGATTCAATTAGGAGGTCGAAATATGTACGGGGGAATCGTAAGTGAGCGAGCAAGAATGGGCGTAGCTTTACGAGACTTATATCGTAATGATATTTTACATTCCATACATATCCTTAACGGTATCAGTGTATTATGTTCAGGGGGGATCTTGTGCGGAATATTTATCTATTATTTTTAAGCTGGTTTCAAGCTATTATATGCGCCTTGCAATTTTTAACTAGATTCCCAATACCTATAAACGTCCCTTATGAGCCTAAAATTATTCAAAGAAGTGTTGTGTTTTACCCCTTAGCTGGCTTTATGATTGGGTTGTTGTTGTGGTTTTTATCTTATGTTGTTCCTAGTGTTTTATCTTCCGCCCCATCCGCAGTGTTGATATGTATAATATGGCTGGTCAGTTCAGGGGGATTACATATGGATGGTTTAATGGACACAGCGGATGGTATATTGAGTTATCGTTCAAAGAGTAAAATATTGGAGATTATGAAAGATAGTCGTGTTGGTGCGATGGGTGTGATCGTTTGTGTATGTTATCTTATTTTTAAAATGACCCTCGTATATTCTTTATTAGAAAATGAACAACACACCTCTTTATTAAGCTATTTAGTGTTCATTCCAATTTGGAGCCGTTTAATGATGGTATGGGCTGCAAAAAGTTATCCATATGCAAGACAGGAGAAAGGTTTTGGTACGGATGTAAGCCGTATTCCTTTTGTTTATGCTGTTTTAGCTATGATCAACGCTCTGTTCATTTCTCTCATCATGTATAACTTCATACCTATACATAGTTCTTGGAAAGAAGCATTCATATTGATGATGGTATTGATTCTAATATCAACAATGACGATGTGGGTGATATCCCATGTATTATACAAAAAGTTGGGTGGACTAACTGGAGACACGTATGGAGCCATTAATGAATTGGTTGAAGTTGTTCTTCTTATGAGTCTAGTGATTTACGCAGAAAAACTAATGTAACATAGATATAGAGGAGAGGAAATGATGTTAGAACGATACGGACATGGCGGCGATTTAATTACCGCAGCAGAAACTTACGGATATGCAAAAGCACAATTTATTGATTTCAGTTCTAACATGAATCCTTGGGGAAGTCCGAGTTGTGTAGAAAAAATCTTAACAGATACGTGGCAGGAACTTGTTCATTATCCTGATCCTGCAGTAAGAAAGCTTCGTCAAACGATCTCAGAATTCTATCATGTCCCTATAGAATGTATATTAGTAGGGAACGGAGCGGCAGAGTTAATAGATTTAACGATTCGTGCCATTGATCCAAAAGTAACCGCTTTGGCAAGACCGTGTTTTTCAGAGTATGAGGAAGCCATTTCAAAGATAAATAGGAAGATATTTGATATTTATTTAAATGAAGAACATCAATTTGAACTGCAGGAATCAGATATTCAATATGCAGCAAACCATTGTGATCTTTTCTTTTTAGGTCATCCAAACAATCCAACTGGAAGATTAATTTCTCAGTCTGTTTTACAACTTTTATTAAATACGAATCAGATCGTTGTATTGGATGAAGCTTTTATGGATTTTGTACCAGAAGAAAATCAAGTTAGTTTAATGAATCAAGCTTATGTTAACAAAAACCTTTTTGTCATTCGTTCCATGACCAAATTTTTTGCCATTCCAGGTATACGTTTAGGGTTCATGATTGCACATCCAGAGTGGATTGAGAGAGTAAAATCCTTACAAGTTCAATGGAGTGTGAATGCTATGGCACAATCTATCGGTACTTCTGTTTTGCAAGATTATCCCTTTATAGAAAAAACAAAAAACTGGCTTATACAAGAAAGATTATGGTTTACCCATCAATTATCAAATTTAGGATTGAAAGTATATCCAAGTGATACAAATTACTTGTTAATTCAACTCCCTCCTTTTAACGATGTAAAACAGTTACAGGAAAAACTAGCACAAAGAGGGGTTTTAGTTCGTGATGCTTCATTATTTAAAGGATTAAATTCTGCTTTTTGTAGAATTGCCATTCGTTTACGTGAACAAAATGAAAGGTTTATATCTGAGATAAGGCAGGTGTTGATATGAAAAAACTTGCTAGAACAATTATGCTTCAAGGAACAGCTTCAGATGTAGGGAAAAGTATAATTACGACTGCCTTATGCCGGATTTTTTATCAAGATGGGTATAAAGTTGCCCCTTATAAATCACAAAACATGTCCCTAAATTCTTATGTAACCCTAGATGGGAAGGAAATCGGGCGCGCACAAGGAATGCAAGCTGATGCATGTTATACAGCAGCTACGACAGACATGAATCCCATTTTGTTAAAGCCAAAACAGGACATGGTATCACAAGTAGTTGTTCATGGCAAACCTTATAAGGATTTGGATGCAAGAAACTATCGAGAACAATATTTACAAACAGCTGAGAATATCGTGAAAGATTCTTTGTTTAGTTTACGTAAAAAATATGATTTGATTACAATTGAAGGGGCAGGCAGTCCTGCTGAAGTGAATTTAAAAGATCGAGATATTGTAAATATGAGATTGGCCAAGTGGGCAGAAGCTCCAGTTATTCTCATAGCAGATATTGACCGTGGGGGAGTTTTTGCATCCATAGTAGGTACATTAGAAATTTTAACGCCTGAAGAAAGAAAGAGAGTAAAAGGATTTATCATTAATAAATTCCGTGGAGATATTTCACTTTTGCAGCCTGGAGTGGATTGGTTAGAAAATAAAACTGAAATACCTGTATTAGGTGTGATTCCATATCTTCATCATTTAGGTCTTGAAGACGAAGATGGTGCTTCATTGGATATGAAAATAAAATCTACCCAAAAATTAGAAAATCAGCTTGATGTTATGGTCATCAAATTACCTAGGATCTCAAATTTTACAGATTTTGATCCATTACTTAAAGAACCAGATGTTCATTTAAGGTATATAGAACATATAGATGAATGGGATGCACCAGATATGGTGATTATTCCAGGCAGTAAAAATACTTTACAGGATTTACTATTTCTACGTGAAACAGGAATAGAGGAAAAACTAATAGAATATGTAAAACAAGGTGGTTTTCTATTAGGCATCTGTGCAGGATATCAAATGATGGGTGAAAAACTATTAGATCCTCATTACTTTGAATCAGATGTTTCAGAATTGAACGGTATGGGTTTATTCCCTACTGAAACTACATTTATTCAAGATAAACGTACGGAAAGAGTAGAGGGGACTACTCTGTTATATTCATCAGATGTTAACGACCAGCTTTATTTCAAACATTCAGATGCTATTCAAATTGAAGGATATGAAATTCATATGGGAACTACACAATTTTTACAACCTGTGCAGCATGCTTTCCAAATTCGTTTAGCAGGAAATCAAGAGCATTCATTTCATAACGATGGAGTTGTATCAGACGATGGCAAGGTGATTGGTACCTATATTCATGGCATTTTAGATAATGATATTTTTCGTAGAAATTGGTTAAACAATATAAGAGTTCATAAAGGCTGGATTGAATTCAAAGAAACGATTTCTTATAGAAATAAGCGGGAAGAAGCTTTTGATCGACTTGCAGATCATGTTAGACTTAATTTAAATATGGAAAAGGTTTATCAAATGATTGAGGAGGGGATCGAATGAACATTTATACAAGAACAGGTGATGAAGGGAAAACAAGTGTCATAGGCGGTAGAGTAGACAAGGATAATATTAGAGTAGAAGCTTATGGAACTGTGGATGAGTTGAACTGTTTTGTAGGAAGTGCCATTAGTTTAATGAAAGAAGATAAATATCCGGATATGATACCTCATTTGTTGCAAATACAGCATGAATTGTTTGATTGTGCTTCTGATTTAGCCATTTACAAACCCGGTATTCGTGAGTTTAAAGTGAAAAAAGAAATGGTAGATCAGTTGGAAAAGTGGATTGATCTGTATGATGAGGAGACTGAGGATATTAAAAGATTTATTCTTCCTGGTGGAAGTCAGGTTTCTTCAGCGATGCATGTATGCCGCACCGTGTGTCGTAGAGCAGAACGTCGTGTAGTAACGTTAGCAAAAGAACAAGAAATCAATTCCGAAGTACGTAAATATTTAAATCGTCTTTCTGATTTGTTTTTTACGGTTGCAAGAACAGCTAACGTACGTGAAGGACTAGCTGATGTTGAATACATTCGCAGTGCAGAGGTGTTTCGTAAGAGAAAATGAATTATTATAAACCGATCACATATATCGTTCAACCTGAAGAGAATGGTTGGATTTTAAAAAGTGTGTTAAAAGAAAAATTGAACATTTCACGCAGATTATTGTCCCGCATCAAACTTACTGAAAAAGGTGTGATGGTGAATGGGAAAAGGGAATTCATTAACATCAGAGTATGCACTGGGGATCTTATAGAAATTCATTTGGAACAGGAAACATCCCAATATATTGAACCACAGAACATTCCGTTAAACATCATATATGAGGATGATTTTTTATTAATTGTAAATAAACAAGCCGGAATCGTTGTACACCCAACTCGTGGACATTATGCAAACACATTGGCAAACGGAGTGGTTTATCACTGGATGCAAAAGAATGAGAATTATCGTTTTAGACCGATCCATAGGTTGGATGAAGAGACATCAGGTGTACTTGCAATAGCGAAAAATCCATATGTACACCAGCAAATCTCTGAACAAATGATTCATAATCAGGTGAAAAAAGAGTATGTGGCGATCTTGAGTGGTCATCTACCTGACTTAGAAGGTACGGTTAATGTCCGTATCGACAGAGATCCCGAACAGCGACATCTTAGAATTGTGACAGAACATGGGTATCCAGCTGTTACTCATTATAAAGTGGAAGAAGAGTATGAATCAGCTTCTATGGTTAGATTATGGTTGGAAACGGGGCGTACCCACCAGATTAGAGTACACATGAAACATCTAGGTTGTCCTTTAGTCGGAGATAAATTCTATGGGAAAGAATACGAGGGGCCTGCAATGGATCGACAAGCTTTACATGCTGAAAAACTTGGATTTTACCATCCAAATTCCAGAGAGTATGTAGAATATAACGCACCGCTGCCAGAAGATATGAAGAGTGTGGTAAGGCATTTGAAGCTATAAACATCAACTTTTTTTATAATTTTCTATCCAAGACATTCGCTTCAATTCACATCTTTACTCCTTTTTTTCCATCATGTGGAATCCATCATGATCGAGATATTAATTCATCAAGGGAGGGAGCCATTCTTCTTTTCTCAACCGTAGTTCAAGAAATTATTTTCATTTTTAAGGGGAGTAAAAAATGAAGTTAATTGAACATTATCTAATTTTATATACAGCTCATAAAAATCAAAAAATTGGTGTTAATATTGAAATAACAATGAGTGAAATTATGGATATTCTTAGTTGTAGTCGGGTAAATGCAAGGGGGGTACTCCATCAATTAAAAGAACTAGGTTGGATACAGTGGAATCCAGGACGTGGAAGAGGTAACATATCTACTATCAATTTTCAACTTTCTCTGATGGATGGGATCAAGACGTATGCATCTGGACAATTAGTACAAGATTTCAAAGGAGGGATGGAGTTTCTCCACTCGCTATCCATTCCTACACAAATTCACAGTATTTTAGGAGAGTATTTTAAAGAATGGTTTGGTTTACAAACGGAGGGGGATAAAGAAGCGAAACACATCTTACGTCTCCCCATTCATAGAGATCTTATTTCGTTGGACCCATCGAGAGTCTTTACAGCATTTGAATACCATTTTGTAGGTCAGATTTATGATACTTTGCTTCGTATTGATTTCAATACAAAACAGATAAATCCTCATCTTGCTCTTGGCTGGGATACTCCAAATGATAAGGAATGGACTTTTTATTTGCGTAAAGGTGTTCGTTTTCATCATGGCAGATTCATAACAGCAGAAGATGTGATATATACATTTCAACGTCTTCTTGATTCTAAAACAAGTTTCTTCTATTGGCTTGGTCGCTATTTGAAAAAGGTTGAATCATCAGGAGATGATACCGTGATTTTTTATTTCAATCGGCCTTTTCCTTTTTTTCCAAATATTTTATGCTCTCATCACGCTTCCATCGTTCCATACGATGTGGATATGCAACAACAAATTATTGGAACTGGACCTTTTTTAGTGCAATCATTTTCTAAAGAAAAATTGATCATGGAAGCATTTGATCATTATTTTAAAGAACGAGCATGGCTGGATCGAGTAGAGGTATTTTGTTTGCCAGAGGAATTGCAAAGTAGATTTCTTTATAAGATGATGCCTGAAAATGTAGATTCAATGGACGTTCGAGATAAACCAATTACGCAGCATATCATCCGTACACAAATACTTATTTTTCAAACAAACAAACCAGGTCCACAACAACACCCGGCATTTCGACGTGCAATTTACTTTGCTATTGATCGAAACATGATGATTGATGAATTAAATATAGAGGATGTTTATGCTACAGACAGTTTTCTAACTAACCAAAGTAAAAAAAGATTTCCATCCTATACACTATCAGAAGCTCGGGAAGCTCTCAAAGAAAGTGGATATGCTGGTGAGACATTGACAATGCTCATCCCACCCAATCAGTGGAGGAAGAACGCAGATTGGATTCAGTCCCGATGTAATCAAATTGGCGTATCTCTAAAGCTCCAACCTCTTGATCTAAAAAAGACCCTCCAAAAGGAATATTTCCGACAAGCTGATCTAATCTTGATAGACGTTTCGTTTTATGGTGATTCAGAAATTAATTTAATCGAACCATTTGGTAATAATAGCTTCCATCGTCAATTATTCACTTTACAAGAGAATCAGCAAATGGATATGTATATAGATCGATTTGTTAGTGAAAAATCAAAAAGCAAACGTTTTACTATATGGAACGAATTCGAAGATTGGTTTCGTAAGGAAAATCTCTTTCTTTTTTTGTTCCATTTAAAAGAAGAGTCGGCGTATTCAAGTTCACTTCAAGGGTATAAATTCGGACCTTTTGGATTAGCTGATTTTCACAATCTTTGGATTAAATTATAATTCATATAAAAAACGGTCACAAAGACCGTTTTTCAATACTTTTTTTATTCTCTCTCATACTAGAATAAATCTATTTTTTTTCTTTTACATGTGGTACGGTGAAAGTATTTGTGCCACACACCATCATATTTTTTTCACTACCTTGTTTTGCTTCCAATTGTTGAAGAGCTAATACCTGATTCAAAAGAATCACCTCCTTTCAATACAACATATTCCTTTTAGGGGTTGTTATATGAATAGTATAATTTAGAAATATTTAGTAGTGTTTTGATTTTTGTTTCTACTATTTTAAATCATATTTTATCAGACTAATTAGTCTAAATAATATAGTACTAGGGACTCTAATTTCCAATTTTATTAACGTACTTATGAGTTCACTAAAAACAAAAAACCATCCTCGGGATGGTTTTTGTTTAAAAAGAAATGGAAACGCAGTAGTATATATCTATTATAACTTTTGACCATGTAACTCATTTTTTATCCTAAATTCTTTTATACACTAACGTATCCCTTTTAGGTATAATTATAGTATAAGATTATTAAGATTTAGTGGAGAAAATTAAATGATTTTTTGATATGTGCGAGTGAGCAACTATGAGCAGAATTTAATATGCAAATAGATGTACTTCAAAAGTTTGATGTTGAAAAAATATATCAGGAGAAAATGACAGGATCAAGAAAAGATCGTCCAGAGCTACAGGAACTTTTAAAAAGTATTGCGACAAGGAGATCGGGTTGTAGTTTATAAATTAGATCGAATTTCACGCTCTAAAAAACACTTGATTGAATTAAGTGAGAAGTGAGCGTGGTGTAGATCTTGTTTCTTTACAAGATAGAATTGATATAACAGCTATGGGAAAGTTATTCTTTCGCACTATAGCGAGTATTGCAGAGTTGGAACGAGAACGAGATATTATCAGCGAACGTACTAAAGCAGGTTTAAATGCTGCTAGAGCAAGAGGGAGAAAAACCATTCAAAGATCCTCAGAAGGTTCAAACAGCTTTGAAAATGTATGAAATCAAATTACATAGTATTAAAGAAATAAAAGAAGAGTAGGACTACTTTGTATCGTTATATTGATCAGAGAAAGAAGTGAATTTATTCTGGAAAACATTGTTGTTTTTTTTAAAAAAGATAGTGTTCTTACAAAGAAAATGTATATGGTTTTTATGTTATCTGGAATGGTAAAATTTAAAAAAGGGTTTTAATAGGTAAATTATTTTTTTATGGAGGTTAAAAAGACGAGAATGAAAATCTTAAATATAATTAGTCTAATTCTTGCTTTATTCATATTTGGAATTTATTTTTATTACCTTGAACCAATTGTTAAAGAAGAAAAGATTTTATCAATGTCAATATTTCTTATATTATGGGTTTTTCATAGTTATTTCTCAAAAAAACTCGAATCACAATTTAATTTTCTATCTAAAAGAATTGACACTCAGCTTGGTGTATGGATAATGTTTGGATCGATTTCAATTCCTCTATTAGTTTGGATATTTAACTAAAGAGTACATTCAAATTTAGGGTCAATAATATTATTTTATTCCAAAATAAAAAAAGCTTGTAGATTTGTCTCGAAGAGATGACTATCTACAAGCTGAGTTAATTTTAGTCTATATATCCTATAGGATAAAATTGTACTTCCATGGGTTCATCATAATCATCATCTTGATAATGTACTACAGTAACCCAAAGTTTATATCTTTGAGCTCTTTCATCCCAAGTTTTCCATGACCATGTTCCTACGTATGTAGGTCCTAGATAACCTTCAGAAAATTCAAAAGTACCTAGGGCTGCAATCCATGAGGTAACTGTTCCTAATTTAAGTTTATCAGTTATTAATTTTGCAATAGCACTTACAACGAATCTAACATCCTTATTATCATGATACGTATAAACTGGTCCATCTACAAGTATACTAGTACCCTCTACATCTTCGTCTTCAATTGGTACTGGTTCTGCTTTTGCTTCTGAAACATTATAAAATCCAATTCCCATAATAGTTACAGATAGCACAAGCATTAGCGATAATAATTTCTTCATAATAATAACATCCTTTCAAGATAATATTTATGACATAATGGCATGTTAATTAATATATCATATATATACTTGCAAATGAAGACAAATATATACATTTTATGTTATTGAATATATTTAAAGGAGGAATAGAGGGAGTAATAAACAGTTAAATTAAGTTTTGTGTAAAGGTGTTATTATTGGGAGGTTAAGAAAACAGACACTTTAATATAATAGAACCAAATTAATCTTATAGAGTTAGGAATAATATCTGTTTTAAATAGTTATAATCAATCAAAAATAATACTCGATTATTTTTGAAAACACCTAAAAAAATGGTGTTTTCTATTGTGTAAAATCATTAGTCATAAGATTACTTTGTAATCTATTAGTAAACCAATTTTTTAAAAACTGTAAACTTTTATTTTATAAATAAACTATATTGTTTTAGTTTTTGTTAAATCATAGAGGGAAATATATAATGGAAATAATTGTTTACTAATAAAAAGTGATAATAAAAAAATATAATTAGATATGTGCCCAAACTTGATTATTACGATTCCAATAATCAATGACCAGAAACAAAAACAAAATTAAAAAATTTATTTTCAAAAAACTCCAAAAGTTTAAATTGGATACTTGAAAATATTTGATAAATTCATCTTTCACCTCCAATAGGGGCAATGCAACGATTCATACTTTTTGGGGCCACTCACAATTTTATTTACAGAACATATATTTCGTTAATTTATTGACTATATAAATTATTTTTATACTAAATGGATTCTTTTTGTTTGCCATAGAATAAGGGTTTGCTTGAAGTTAACGGCTACTTTTTATTTATTATATAGTTATTTAATTTTCATGATTAGTAGAGTAAAGAGTTGGCTTACCAACCCCTTATGGGGTATAACCAAAAGTAGGAAACCACTCCTCAGTTTTATATTTAAGGTGAATACACAAATGAGAAAATGAATTGGTATGTTTATTATGAGATCGTCCACACTCCTGTTGCACTAGCTTTATCCATGGTAACATTTTTCTGTAAAATATGAAAACTAACACGTTATAGCACAGGGAAAGAATTATATCCACTAATTAGCTTCATCAATAATCTCTTTTGCAATTTGAAGAGCATTTAATACTCTTGGAAAGCCAGCATATGGGATACAGTGAATGACAATGCCGAATAATTCCTGTGGAGTAATCCCTATATTTAAAGCAGCTTTGAAATGAAATCTAAGTTGATTCGCAGTATCTCCTAAAGTTATAAGACAGGAAATCGTGATCATCTCCTGTTGTTTTCTATCTAATTCGCTTCGAGAGTAGATTTCTCCAAACCCAAATTGAACGATGTATTTATGAATATCAGGATGTAAGTCTTGTATGGCTTCAACTGCATGAATACCATCAGCTCCTGCTATTTCCTTTATATTAGAAATCCCTTTATCAAATGACATAAGATCTTCACCTCTAATGATAGAATTTTAAGTTTATATGAATAACGATTTTTTGTGTAATTTATCCTCGTTTTAATGTTGGGGGTATTTCGTTGGGGTCAACAATAAGCTCTACTACTGAACAGGATGAATATTCAAGTGCAGCTTTGATGGCTGTTTTAATTTCTTGAAGATTAACACATCTGAAAGCTTTAGCTCCCAACGATTCAGCTAATTGTTTGACGTGAACAGGTGTTTTAAAAACAGTACCATCCGTTCTGCCTAAATGATGTAACATCCCTTTATTGACCATGTCTAAACACCCATTATTGAAAACGATATAGGTTACATTTATATTCTCATTAACGGCTACAGAAATTTCAGTTCCATGCATCATGAAACAGCCGTCACCTGTAATGCAGACAATACTTTCATCAACTCCTGCCAATTTAGCGCCAATGGCGTAACTAATGGAATGGCCCATTGCACCGAATACATCATCAAAATAAAATGGACTACAATCATTAAATTCAAGATGTTTAATGGCATAAAAGCTATGGCTACCATCATCTGAAAAGAATACGGTTTTTTTGGGAATATATTTTTGAAGCTCTTTAATTGCAGATTTTGAAGTCATAAATATACCTTGAGATTGATGGTTCTCTTCATCAATATTATGTGTATTATCTACTATTTTTTGTTCAAAAGTGGCGGCAACTTCCTGAACAGGGAACAATGGTACCATTGTTCTCAAGGATGTGTTCACTTTTGATTGAGTTTCATTAAGAAGTGGTATATTTCTTAATATGTATTTTAAATTTGTTTTGATGTCCCCTCGAATACATAAGGTTGGAGTATGAATGGTTCTGCCAATAAACATACCATCGTAGTCAAAATGGATGACTTTTTTAGGTAACATGTCTGGAGTGAATCCTGCAAGAGACATATCTGATAACTTACTTCCAACCACAATGAGTAGATCAATTCCTGATAACATATAAAGGTCTGATTCACTAGTACCACCTAAACCAAATCCACCTAAACTTAAAGGGTGATTTGTTGGGAAAGCACCCTTTCCACCTGGAGTTGTCATAACTGGAATTTGAAAGATTTCTACTAATAGTTTAATTTCTTCATAAGCTTGACTTAAGTGAACACCTTTTCCTAGTAATATAACGGGTCGTTGGCTGAGTTGAATTTGTGGTATGACTTCATCAATATGGGAAGATACATAGGAAGTTTGCTCTACCTTAGGAAATTCAAAAGGAATCACTTTTTCATTTAAAACATCCAGTGGAATGGATAGATGTACAGGTCCCTTTGCTCCTTCAAGCGCAGTGGAAATAGCATGTGTTAAATAGGTTTGTAATAAATCTGCTCTTTCAACACGTGCACTAAATAAAGTAACAGGTTCAAACATTTTAGTTACATCTGTTCCAAAAAAAGTTGAATCTTGACCTTGTGCTTTCCCTGTGTCTTTCATGCAAGGGTGTCCGGTAATGAAAAGGACGGGTGCATGATAGGTTCTAGCTTGAGCTGCTGAAGTTAATAAATTAGTTGCACCAGGACCACTTGTACCTATAGCTACACCAAGCGTTTTTTTTCTAAGCGCATATCCTGCAGCTGCAAAGCCTGCCCCTGATTCATGTCTGCATAATACGAATCGAATTCCTTGATTTTCTGCTTCCAAAATAATAGGAACAATCGCTTTACCAGGTATCCCAAATAAGTGGGTGATTCCTTTTTTTCGGAGATTATCTATTAAAAACGAAGTTGCAAGTGTCACAACAAAACCTCCTTATTTATACAGTAGGGAATATAAGTGTAAAGGTAGTTCCTGTTCCAAGTTTAGAAGAAACATCAATTTTCGCATTATGATTGTTTAAAATACGATAGGATATTGACAATCCGAGTCCTAAGCCACTTTCTTTTGTTGAAAAGAAGGGATTAAGGATTTGATTCATCTCTTTTTCAGAAATACCTTTTCCTTCATCTTTTATATCTATAATTACTGAATCATTTTTTTGTTTAACGATAATTTGAATCGTGCCATTTCGTTCCATAGCTTCAATTGCATTTTGAATAAGATTAATAAAAACTTGTTTAATCTGTGCGCTGTCTATTAGAAGATTTACTTCATGATCTAGTAATTTTTCTTCTATAGCAATGTTTTTTAATATGGCTTGACTTCGCATGATCTTGACTGTATCTCGAATTAACGATTGAATATCAACTAGGCGAAATTCAGGACTAGAAGGTTTTGCCATTAGAACAAACTGAGAGACCATTTCATTCAGTGAAGTTAACTCTTCTGAAATAATGTTGATGTACTTTTCATCTGCTTCGTCCTCTGTATACTTTTGTTTTAATAAGTGTGTAAAACCCATAATGGATGTGAGGGGATTTCTTATTTCATGAGCTAATCCAGCAGCTAATTTACCTATAGCTGAAAATTTTTCTGATAAAATAACTTGTTTCTCCAAATTATATTTTTCTGTAATATCTCGTATATTTGCAAATGAACCTATAAGTTCATTGTTATCATCATAAATAGGTAACGCATCTAAAAGACATATTTTTGTTTTATTGTCTAGTGAATCAAAATAAATTTTGTGATCGTGCACAATGGTTTGATTTTCCAAAACATCATAAAGATATTTTCCAAATGGATCTAAGTCAAATATTGAGTTTTCTAATAGATCCTCTTTGCTGCGATTGAATAACTCTTCAACAAAAGGATTGATTTCAGTAATTCTACCATACTTATTTGTAATAATGACACCATCTCTAATTGTATTTATCGTGATGTTATGAAATAGATTTAATTGATCATTTTTCTTTTTTAACAATAATTCTCTTTCGATAGAGTCAACAATAGATGATAGTAAGGGGACTAAATATGGGTTATGTCTATCGATGGATGTCATAATCGATATTGTGCCAGATAAAAAATGAGATTCTGAAAAGTAGAAGGGTACAGAATAACAAGCCGTTTGATGTAATGCATGATGGAAATGACCAGGGCCTATAATTTGAACTGGGTGTTTTTTGTTTAATGCAATGTCAACTGAATTCGTACCCATTTCTTGATCACATAAGCGTACTCCATTGGTTATGCCTATGTTATTAATGATAGATTTAAAAGATACATCACCAAACATATCTAGAATATATCCTTCATCATCAGTGATTACAATCAACATGTAATTCTCTTTTAATGGGCCTATAATTTTCATCACATAAAAACCCATGATGGATAGGATTTCTTCATATGTGGCTTTTTTTTGTTTTAATTGTTCATTTGTTAATTTTTTTGTGCTTTTTGGCATTGTTTTTGGGTCCATTCCTCGTTCCTTACATCTATTCTTTGATTCTGTTAAGTAGTATGGTTCTATCCCCATAAAATCACCTTTGTTGTAAAAAATTTGAAATAGTATTTACTAACATTATTCAACAATGTTTGCTAAAATCCTTCCTCATAAATTATAAATTTTTCTTATAGGGACAAGAAATAATTGAGCTAAAAGTAACAAACAAACTTGTAATTATTAAAGATAAACCCTATTACGAGAAAAGGTGATTAATATACTGGGATGTAAATTATTATGAAAGAGCAGTAGAAAACAAGAGGTTAGCATATTTAAAAATCTAGTGAAGTGAAAAACTATCCTGTAGGATGGTTTTTTTGTTTAAAAAATGATGGAAATGTAACCTATACATATTTTAACTTTGTTCTATAAATATATCAATCATGAATGAATTGATCTAACATAAGGGAGCATTGTATTGACACATTTTTAATGCATCGTTTATTCTTGTATATAAAATTAAGTAATTACAAACTTACATTATAATTTTTAGAATTATTTACTTTTGTTGGTAGTATTAAAAAAATGCAATCAGTGTGATTATCTGGATCACACTGATTGCATTTTTTAAAATGTTATGATCTACAAACCTTTCAACTTAGATAAGGTGGATTTTTTTATTCACAAAGTCCTTATATGATCAATTCTTTCAAAATATATGCTTGATAAATTTATATACCTATAAAAATGTTTACAGTATTATTTTGTCAATAAAAATGGAATTTTTAAATTTTTTTTGTATCCTTGTTGCTTTTTTACCATATAGTGGGACTTTAAATCAAAAAGAGTTCATTTTTTAAATTATAGATAGGAGGGGGTTCAAAAAAGATAACTTTCGAGAAGTAAAAATTCATCAATTTAAAGATACTTCAGCTAACTCCAGTGTATGTTATCTACAACAAGCTAATTGATATTTAAGGTTAAGTGGTTCTTTTCAATAAAATTTTGTAAGGATTAATCTATATGAAAATACCATTAAATGAAATTAAAAACCCCATTTTAAAACATTTTTTTGAAGAAAAAAAACACAAATTAACGTATGAAGAATACCTTAGAACTGGAGACCTTAAATACATTGAACAACTTGAAATTAGTTTTAAAGAATATTCATACAAAGTTCGTATTTTAGCTTATTTTAATAAGTATTTATATTTTAAAGCTATAAAATATGACATGAAACATAGAAAACTTCAACAAAGATTCCAATTAATTTTAGATAAGAGTGATGAAGAAAGTAACACAATTATTGACAACATAGAAGATGAAAATTCACAAATAAATATTGATAAAATGGATATGAAGATTGATGATTTTGTAACAGATGAACGATTAAGTAAATCAATAAATAAACTAACTTTTCAACAAAAAAAAGTTCTTTACTTTTACTATGTAGAAGAATTAAAGGATATAGAAATTGCGAAAAAATTTAACGTTACAAGACAATCTATTACTAAGACAAGAAATACTGCAATTAAGAAGTTGAAAGCAGATTTTGGTATTAAAGAATAATAATTTATTATTTTCACTTACATTTTCCAATATAAAATTAAATTATATTTATAACATTATTGAAACAATTAATTATGAAAGGATAATGTAAATTGTTAAAAAATAGTATAGAAGGACAAGATAAAATAGTAGATGTAGTAAATATGTTATATCCAAAAATAAAATCAGTCTTACAAAAAACGCATATTACTGAAAGAGATGATTTAGAACAAATTCTTATTGAGACAATAGTAACAAAAATAGATTCAGGATATTTCGAAAGTGGAGAATCACTGATAGACTTATTGGAAAAGGAATACAAAATTGGTTTTTTTGAAAGAGTTGATTAAAGTGAATTTTTTAAGGGATGGACTGTCTATAGATGAGTTTAAAGTTTCTATTTTAGTAGTTATTTTGATTTTGGCTTTTGGTTTTGGAATATTTAATTACATCATAGCAGCGGATATATCCGACAACTGGTTAAATCTATTAAAAACGCTTATTTACGTAATTGCTGGGGTAAACGCTATAGAGGGGGTTTCAAAGATTGTAACAAAAATTGAGAATCACAAGGAAGAAACTACATAAGAAAGAGATAACTCAATGATGAAAGTAGATAAATAAGTAGACACATATAAAATTTATATGTGTCTATTTGTTTTTAATAATTCGTTAGATATCTATATATTTTCTATCAAGTTGGAATAAAGAATGATCACATTAATCTTATTGAAAATATTATATAAAAAAATAAAATCTGGTTTCTTTTTGATATCTTGTTTGGACTTTATATAGTGTAAGATCAAAAAACTAAAAGGAGAGATTTAGAATGCAATATCAACTGAAAATTCGTATTGATTGCAATTATCTGGATGAGATTTACAAAAATAATCAGGAGATTGTTTTAATGAAGGGAGCAGGTGAACCTACTGTTGCTTGGATTTCCTTTAAGCCATTTGAAGAAAATACTATAACTTGGGATGAAAACTATAGTGTTTATGCTTCGGGTACAGAGATTGAAGATGGGGCTACAATCAACAAACTGTCTGAACGAAGTGCTGTGGAAGAAGATTCATATACATTTGAAAATGGATGTTTTAAACTAGCATCATCTTCTCTTGATCTTAAACCTGGTTCATTTGGAATCATCAATAATTTCGATGAAAATCTTACGTTTGGTTTGGCACAGGATGTTACAGTACACAATAAAACAACTGAAGGAGCCCCTCTTAATGCTGTAAGGGCATCTAAAGGTCAGTGTATTCAATTAACACCTTTTGAAGATGTTGTAGTTTTTCTACAAAATACGGTAAATACAGGATCAGTTCACTCATTAACTTCCACTTGTAATAAGACGAAAATAGAATTTGGTGGTAATGATAAGACAGCAGAGATAGTATATGATGGAATTCATTTTAATAAAATCTAATCCGCTCAGTAGAGTTTTAATATAAAGGAGCAATGTTAATGAAGTCAATAGTTGATTATGATTGTGCACCAACACCAATTGATTGGAGTTGGAAATTGGAAAATAATGAAGTTTATTATGACAATAATTGTACAGATTATAAAGATCATTGGAACGAAGCAGCACTAGCTTGGACATATTCAGGAAGTCCTGTAAATTTAACTCTTGTGGATTCAGATGCTGCAGTAATTTCAGTAAATGAAGTTGATGAGGTAGATGTTACTTGGGATGGAATAACTTATCCAGTTCCATCCTCACAAAAAAAAATATGTATTCTCAATAAGAATCCAATAGAAAGAAATGCAGATGTTTATGATTATGAAACAATTGTAGGTGTGGCTACTCATGAGTTGGGACATGCTCTTGGTCTTGATCATCATGAGGATAACAATTGTTCGGTTATGTATGGAGCCACTAGTGGGAGAGAAAAAACTACACCTCAAGATGCTGATAAAAATGCTATAAAAAGTTTATACAATTATGATAGTATTGATGGAAAATCTTATATTGTCATGCATGCCAGTTGGAGTAGAAAATATAGCATCGACAGACCTAAAGAGCTTCGAAATCTTTATGATGATGCAGATCTTGTCATTTGTGGAGAAGTAATTGAAGAGCATGGCTCTACCCCACCAGATAATATAGAAGATTTTCATGCGTACTTTACTAGATCAAAAATCCAGATTGGAGATATATTAAAAGATCTAGATAATAATGCAAAAGGTGATAATATTTTGGTTCACCAAATGGGCGGGCAAAGTTGTGAACATTTTGTAAAGCATGCTGAAACTACTCATTTACGCTCTGGTGAAAAAGCACTTATATTTCTTAAAAAATCAAAAGATGGCAGTTTTTATTACCCAATAAATGAAGATCACAGTATTTTTATGTTTCATAAAGAAGACGAATTGGTACATTTGAAAACAAAAAAATATTTTTCTTTCATGTATTTCCTTGTTAATTTTATCTTTAATTGTAATAATGATACAAGAGAACGAAGTACCATTAATTGTAATAATTATTCAAGAGAGCAAATTAAAAGAAAAATTTAAATACAGGAGTACACCAGTAGAAAAGATCTACTTTTTATTTTGCTGGTACTCATTCAAAAGAGTAGTTTAGAATAACTACTCTTTTTTATCACACTGAAGGAATTGGTATGAAATGGAGATTCAAAATGCTGAAAGATTAGCTAGTGTTGAAACAGAAATTAAATCATTGAAAGAAGTTGTTATAAAAGTGGACAACAAGTTAGTTGACTGGAGCAAAAACTATGTACCACGATCAGAATTAACAGAGATGTTAAAAGCTAGAGATAAAGATATTAGTGACTTGAATATTGAAATCAAGAATTTGAGATTAGATAAAAGGGACAACAAAGCGCTGTATCCTGCCTGGTCTGGTGTAGTCGTAGCTTTATTAGCTATACTAATAACCATTTTTTATGGGATGAAATAATCAATCTGAGTATATTAGGTAAGCTTTGTTTTACCTTATCTAAGAAAGGAATAACAAATTTGAGTTTCAAAATAAAATATCCTATTACTAAAAAATACCTCACAACAGGAACAAAAAGACGCTCAGGAATCATGCTCGCAAAATTGGAATTTATTGTTGCTCACGATACGGGTAATGATGGATCAACAGCCCTACAAAATATTAATTATTATGAAAATTCAAAAAATACAATTAGTGCTTCAGCTCATATATTTGTGGATGATAAAGGGATTTATGAATGTATCCCTTTACTTACTGGACCTCCAGAAAAGGCATGGCATGTACAATATCAAAAGCCTATAGATAATGAATTGTTTGGCGATGATGCCAATGATATTGCTGCTGGAGTAGAACTTTGTTATTCAAATAATCATGGAAATATTAATAATGAAGATGCTTATAAAAGATATGTTTGGGTTTTAGCTTATCTTTGCTACAAATTTGGATTAGATCCAGCTAAAAAAATCATAGGTCATCACATATTAGACCCAAAACGGAAGACAGACCCACAAAATGCTTTTTTAAAAATGGAAAAATCATATGAACAGTTTTTGCAAGATGTAGTAATCGAGTATTTTGAATGTTTATCTAAACAGGAGACTTTAATGAAATTAGAAGGTTGGAAACTACAAGTTGCTCTAGATTCATTAAATAATTTAAGTAAAAAAGGTTTGTTGAGTAACGTAGAAAAATGGAAAGAGAAAGTTATTGAGTGTCCAGAACAAATCATAAAAGAAATGCCATGGTTATTTTTTGTGATGTTAGATCGAATAAGTCAAAATATAAGAAAGGAGTAGGAAACAATGGAAACAATGTGGATTATAATCGTTAGTGTTACAATTATTGCTATCGGATTCTTTGTATACCCATTTTTACAACGTAAAGGATACGTGACTGTAGATTCAATTCATTTAACTGATCAGCTTTTATTATTTATAAAAATCATTTTGGACAAAACTTCAAATTATCATAATTTGAAATTAGTATTGAATTCTATACGAGATGTATTGAAGTATGTAGATCAATTACAAAATAAAAATATTGAATATAAAAAGCAGTTGACTAAATCTATGATCACGGATGAATTAATTGGACTAGATATTGAAATTGATTACGAGAATGAGTTATTGATTGATATGATTGTTGACAATTCATTTAAATTTGTAAAGTAAAGAAAACCCCCCTATACTATTGTTTAATCCTCGGATATAAGGGGGGCTACCAACTGTTAAAATGATGTATAACTCTTTTGAGATATAAATCTGTTTTAATTTAGTTTCATAAAAATCTAATAAGGTTTAAGTAATCTTTATATCTATGTCTTCCATTTACTTGACTTTCCTTTTTTTTTGATTGACAATTTAATGAATAACCTAATTTAATATGAACCATATATAAAGGAGAGAATACGATGTCTTTAACAGTTTATGAATACTCAAGATGTGGCACTTGTCGAAAAGCAATCAAATGGTTTAAAGAAAAAAATATAGATATTAAATTAATACCGATTGTGGAAGAACCTCCTTCTGCATCAGAAATTTCAGAACTTATACAAAAAAGTGGTTTAGATATTAAAAAGTTCTTTAATACATCAGGTCAAGTTTATAAAGAAATGAAATTGAAAGATAAACTTCCATCTATGATTGAAGAAGAAAAGATTAAATTGTTAGCTTCTAATGGAAAATTACTAAAAAGACCAATCGTTACAGATGGTGATAAAGTAACAGTAGGATTTAAAGAAGAAACGTTTCAAGAGGTATGGAATAATTAATCCCTATTAAAGGATTTACTTTATTTAGAGGCAGGTGTTGAGCTTTTGGAGGTTCAAAATCAGAATGGAAGCAACAAAGAAAACAAACGAAATCCAATGTGGTTGCTGGGTGCAGTTGGAGTCTTTTTGTTAGGTGCTGGGAAAAATATTTTTTTAGTTTTAAAATCAGTGAAATTTGCAGGTCCTTTAATCTCAATGTTCATTTCAATAGGTGCTTATGCACTTATTTTTCCACTCGAATTTGCGATTGGACTTGTCATCATGTTATTGATTCATGAGTTAGGTCATGTCGCAGCAGCTAAACAAAAGGGATTACCTGTATCTGCCCCTTTATTTATACCTTTTTTAGGAGCATTGATTGCAATGAAAAGAAATCCAAGAGATGCAGTAACAGAAGCTTACATTGCTATTGGCGGTCCTATTTTAGGAACAGCAGGAGCTTTTGTAGTGTATTTATTAGGCTCTAATATGGATGGGGAGTGGGGACAACTCCTTTTAGTCATTGCTTACGTAGGATTTTTATTAAACTTGGTCAACTTATTGCCAATTCATCCTTTGGACGGTGGAAGAATTGCTACAGCGGTAACTAGATGGTTATGGTTAGCTGGATTAATCGGTGGTTTAGTTGTCATCATCTTCTTTTTACAAAGTCCTTTATTCTTTATCATATGGGCTTTATTTGCTTGGGAGTTATTTCAAAAGTACGTGAAAAGAAAAGGGAAAGGCAGAAATGCAGAGGTTGGTGCTAAAATTGATGTTCCGGTAGAATTACTATTAGATAAAGGGTTTATTATTCCAGAGGGTACTGAGAGGTTGAACCATTTATTATCCATCCTCCAACAAGAAATTGCCTTCCGTACATTCTCTACATTAGATGGACAACAAAAAGTGTCCATATTGTGGAATGAGATTGGCTTGAATCAGTCTATAGATCTTCCATCCCAAGGGATCATTAAAAAAGTGGAAGTAAGTCAAATCGAAAATGTACAAAAGGAATCAGGCAGGATTATAAGAATCCATTGTTTGATCCAATCTGAGCAATACGAACCTGATGATTATTATAATGTACCTTTGGATACTAGGTGGAGATTCGGTTTAGCTTATGGAGTTTTAGCTATATTTTTAGGTTATATGATGTATGTGACATCTATACAGGGTGGGCATATTTAAGAAAAACACAAAAGTGAGGTTTGATCGAATGAAAATATCTGGCTCTGATCGATTAAATAATTTGGGTTCGGCTATTTTTACTGAACTCGCTGAATGGAAAGAACAAGTTATAAAATCAGGGATAGATGTAATCGATTTAGGAATTGGAAGTCCCGATCTTCCTCCCTCTGCTAAAGTGATTCAGACACTTCATGAAGCCATTGATAATTCAAATCTTTACGGGTATCCCATGTCAGAAGGGAACTTAGACTTAAGGGTAACAGTCTCGAAGTGGTATCAATATCGATTTAATGTAGTGTTGGATGCACATACAGAAGTACTTACATTAATGGGATCTCAGGATGGTTTGGCACATCTAGCAATGGCAATTTGTAATCCAGGGGATATTGTCTTAGTCCCCGACCCAGGATATCCAATATACAGTGCTAGTTTAGAACTTGCAGGGGTCAAACCTTACTTTGTTCCTCTTCAGGAGGAACATGACTTCTTACCTCAGTTAGAGAAAATACCAGATTCAATTTTAAAACAAGCTAAGTTTATGATACTGAACTATCCTAGTAATCCTTTAGCAGCAGTAACGGATCTAGCCTTTTTTGAGAGATGGGTAAATTGGGCAAAAGAGCATGAAATACTCGTTGTCCACGATTTAGCTTATTCAGAAATGGCCTTTGATGGATTTAAACCACCAAGTGTACTTGAAGTCAAAGGAGCTAAAGAGATCGCTGTTGAATTTCATTCCATGTCTAAAGCATTTAATATGGCTGGTTGTAGAATTGGGTTTTTAGTAGGTCATTCTGACGTGGTAAGTGCATTAAAGATAATAAAATCGAATATTGACTACGGTGTATTTATACCTGTTCAAAAAGCGGCTATTGCAGCATTAGAAGAAGATATGAACAATAATGAGTCAGTTGCTATTCATTATGAAAAACGTAGAAACTTGATGGTTAATGGTCTTGCTGACATTGGTTGGCATATTAAAAAGCCAAAAGCGTCAATGTTTATATGGGCTAAAATTCCTAAAGGCTGGACTTCTCGGCAATTTGCCAATGAATTACTTTTTTCTGAAGGGGTGGTAGTCATCCCAGGAGATGCTTTCGGAAGCCAAGGGGAAGGCTACGTTAGAATAGCGCTAGTGCATAACGAAGAAGTGTTATTAGAAGCAGTTGAGAGAATGGGTAGATTTTTTGATAAGAGATAGTGTAAGTGGAAAGAAAGGACTTTATTCATTTTTATAAAAAACGTTGAATTTATTCCATACATCTTCTAATGCATTTAATTTGTGATCAAAATCATCTTTTTTTTCTTTTCCAGTAAAGATAATTAAAGCATTAATTAAACTTAATGGTGCAACAAATGAATCGATAAATGTTGGCATTTGACTTGTTGCTGTTAATGAAACGTCTGCATGTTGAATTAGTGGTGACATAAGGTTATCTGTTAATGCGATTGTTATTGCACCTTTTTCTTTTGCATAAGAAAAAATATCAACAGTGTTTTTAGTGTAACGTGTATAACTAATACCTATCACTAAGTCGTCACTTTGCAAATCATATAATAGGTCTGTATTTTCTTTAACAGATTCAATTATTTCAACATGATCTAGCATCATTTTCAAATAATAATGCATAAATAATCCTAATGCTACTGCACTTCGATTTGCTACGATATACACTTTTTTTGCTTTTAATAAATATTCAACTGCTTGATGAAAGCTATTGGTATCTAAATTTTCCATGGTTAATTGAATATTCCCCATATCCTCCTTAAAGATTTGAGAAATTCCTTGATCATTCTCACCGTACACCTGGTTAGACAGCTTAAGTCTCTCAGCTGTTGATAGTTGTTGTTGCACTGACGTTTGAATATGACGTTGAAATTCAGGATAGCCTGAAAAACCTAGAAAAGTTGCAAATCGAACAATCGTTGCATCACTGACCTCCACCAATTTTGCCAATTCCCCTACGTTATGAAAAGGTACATGATTTGGATTTTTCAAAATGTACTGCGCAATTTTTAATTGTGATCTGCTCATTGATGACATTTTCTCTGAGATGACTTTATACACATTAATATCCATGTTAAACCTCTTTCTATTATTACTAGAAAGTAACCATTTTCTTCAGTTTACCTTAATATGTTGCTGTTTGCATCTACAAAATGAAAGCAGGGCTTCACTCTTTGATTAGATAGAAACCCTACTCATGATACAGGACACGTATGTTTCTATGATTCCCTTAAATCAAGAATAATTTGAATTGCCCTTTTATGCGCTTCTACAGTGCGAGTAATGTCTTCCTCTGTATGAGCGATTGACATGGAGTAACGGTTTAGTGGTTTTGTATAAATTCCAAGTTTCAGTAATTCATAATCTAGCTTTTTTCTTAAGGTGGTATCGGCTTTGTTCATATCTCGATAGTTTTTAATGTTGTTTTGTGTAAGAATGATATTAAAAATGCTGCCTTCTCCAATTGTTTGCATAGGTATATTGTATTGTTGATATACATCCTCGAGTTGATGTCTTAGTAATTGTGTATTAGAGAATAATGACTCCATAGTACCTTCACTCTCAAGCACCTCGATTGTAGCAAGTCCTGACGCAAGGATTGTTGGATGACCGTTGTATGTTCCGCTGTGAAACAAAGCATCCTGTTTGTTTTTATTTTCAGCACCAGCCGTTAAAATATCTCTCCCTCCATCAGGGGCACTGATGAGCATAATTTCTTTTTTTCCACCGATTGCACCGACAGGGAACCCACCTCCAAGTACTTTTCCAAGAGCCGTAATATCAGGTTTAATGTCGTAATTTTTTTGTGCACCACCAAGAGATAACCTAAATCCCGTTTTGACTTCATCAAAGATGAGAAGGATGCCAAGTTCTTCAGTTAAACCTCTGAGCCCAGTTATAAATTCTTGATCTGCAGGAATAAACCCGCCTTGAATAGGTTCCATTATAATTGAAGAAATTTCATGCGCTCTAGCTCTCAAAATCTTCTCTGTTGCTATTAAATCATTAAATGGAAGTATGACCGTATTTTCCACATAATAATCAGGTATTCCACGAGACTCAGGCACCGTATTTGGAATTTTCTCATTGCCTGCTTGATCTTCCTCGGGATTAACACTCAACAATACTTGATCGAATCCACCATGGTAGTGCCCTTCAAATTTAGCTAGCTTCGATTTACCTGTATAAGCCATTGCCATTCTGATCGCAAGCAAAGTAGCTTCTAGGCCGGAATTTGTATATCTGACCATTTCAATTCCTGGATAAAGTGAAATTAATTTTTCAGCCATTACTGATTCTAAACGATGAGGTGTTCCAAAAATTGTCGTACCAGCTTCCTTCATTTGTTTCATCACTGATTCAAACACATATGGATGACCATGACCTAGAATTAAAGCACCATAACATAAGAGATAATCGATATACTCATTTTTGTCTACATCATAAAGCTTACTTCCCTTTCCTCTTTCCATGATAATAGGGTGGGGTGCAATATACTTGATATTCGCTGTAACACCACCTGGAATTCCTTTTTTCGCTTGTTCAAATAATTGTGCAGATTGCTTTGTATTCTCTGATAATAAATCCAATTTTGTTGTTTTCAACAGTAAGACCTCCACTTCTTTATTTTAAATATTTATTTCACAAATATTATATTATGAAATTTTTATTTCATAAAGTGTTTTTTTTTAAAACTCTAAGAAATAAAACTATGCAAACAATACCACAAAAAGTCAATAAATTTGTTTCTATAGAAACTTATCCCCAATAATGAAAAATTCCCCCTTACAAAATGTAGAAATATTAAAGAAAATAAGAATATATCCTTGTATTCCCTTAAATAAAAAAATGAAATTCTATCCCTCTTATTTTCTATTATTATTCATCTTCATATTGATTTTTAAATTTCAATCTTTTACAGTAGCCATCCAACTATCCAAATATTTTACTCTGACTTTTTATTGTTACTAGATTTATGGTATTAAGTATGTTTTGGTTACGAGATACAAGGGTGAATATTATTGTTTGGAGGTGGTGAAAGAGATTGAAATGTCTAATTAAGGAGGGATTTAACCATGATTTTGATAGGGAAATCACATAAAAAAACAATCATTATTATATTTATTTTGCCATTGATAGTAACATCTTTTCAATTTTTAACTTCTAATTATGGAAAAGCTGAAGCTTCTACTGCTTCAAATAAAGTGATTGTGGGTTATTGGCATAACTTTGACAACGGTTCAACGAATATCCATTTGCGTAATATATCACCAAAGTATGATGTAATTCAAGTAGCTTTTGCAGAACCTATTGGAGGTCCAAGTACTGGAAATATGGGATTTACACCATATAATGCTACAGATAGTGAATTTATATCTGACATTGATGATTTGCAAGCTCAAGGTAAAAAAGTATTGATATCGGTAGGCGGAGCTAACGGAACAACGGATTTATCAACGGAACAAGCTAAACTAACTTTTGTTAGTACGATGAAAAATATTATTGATAAATATGGATTTGATGGAATGGATATTGATTTAGAAGGCAGTTCTTTATCAATTGGTGCTGGAGACACCGATTTTAAAAATCCAACTTCTACTAAAATCGTTAATTTGATAGAAGCCATAAATGAGATTTTGGATCACTATGGTCCAGATTTCATGTTAACCATGGCGCCAGAAACTGCATATGTACAGGGAGGATATAGTGTTTATGGAGGTCCGTGGGGTGCATACTTACCAGTCATACATGCTTTGCGTGATAAACTTACTTATTTACATGTACAGCATTATAATACGGGTTCAATGATTGCACTTGACGGTTTGTCTTATTCGCAAGGTACTGCTGACTTTCATGTGGCTATGGCAGAATTGTTACTACAAGGTTTTCCTGTAGCAAACAATCAGAATCATTTTTTTGAACCCTTGCGATCGGATCAGGTAATCATTGGATTACCAGCTTCTCCGCAAGCGGCTGGAGGTGGTTATACATCACCTGTTATCGTTCAACAAGCACTTGATTATTTGATAAAAGGAAAGTCATTTGGAGGGAATTATGTGTTACGTAATCCATCTGGATACCCTGGTTTTAAAGGATTGATGACATGGTCTATCAATTGGGATGCTTTTAATCATTTCGAGTTTTCTAACAGTCATCGAGCATATTTGGATAGTCTTACAGGACAGATAGATACTCAAGCACCAACTGTACCAAGTAACCTACGAGTAACAGGAAAAACAACAAGTAGTATAAGTTTGGCTTGGGATGCTTCAACAGATAATGTAGGAGTAACGGGATACATTGTAACCTATGGAAATACTTCAATCAATGTAGGTAGTTTAAATGCAACGATTAGCGGTCTTACACCAAATACATCTTACACTTTTACAGTAAAAGCGAAAGATGCAGCAGGTAATGTCTCGGGAGCAAGTAATGCAGTTACAGAAACAACGGAGCAGTCTAACGATACTACTCCGCCAACAGCACCTACAAATCTACAAGTCACTTCAAAAACTTCTACAAGTGTTGATTTAAGCTGGTCAGCTTCCACAGATGATGAAGGGGTTACAGGCTATACTGTTTCATATCACTTAGACTCTGTAGAAGTAACAGGAACAACCGTAAGTATTAACGGATTAACAGCAGATACAACGTATACTTTCACTGTCATAGCAAAGGATGCAGCTGGAAACATATCAGATGAAGCTTCCATTCAGGTAACAACGGATGGACCAAACAGTTGTCCTTATCCAGCTTGGGATGAGAATACAGAATATGTTGGTGGTGTGAGAGTAACCTACAACGGGAAGGTCTACGAGTCTAAATGGTGGACAGCAGGAGAATTTCCTGATCAAAGTGGAGAATGGGGCGTGTGGAAATATATTAGTACCTGTGATGGTGGCGGAGGTGAAATAGATCATGAAGCACCAAGCATTCCAAGTAATCTCCAAGTTACAGGAAAAAGTTCAAATAGTGTAAGTTTAGCTTGGGATGCTTCTACAGATAATGTGGGTGTAACAGGATACATGATCACATATGATATAGGCAGTGTAGAGGTAACAAATACAACAACAACCATCAATGGATTAAGTGCTGAAACAACGTATACTTTTACAGTGACAGCAAAGGATGCAGCGGGCAATGAATCAGATGGGGTATCCATTCAAGCGACTACAGATGAAGGTGATCCATCGGGTGTTGAGCCTTGGGAAGCTGGAGTTAGTTACAGTATAAATGATGAGGTCACCTATAATGGAAGCATTTATTATTGTATACAAGCTCATACTTCACAAATAGGTTGGGAACCGCCTAATGTACCTGCTTTATGGGGATTAAAGTAAATACTTCTAGCATTTTTACTAGCAATTCTTTCTATTTATTAACGTGGTAGGTAGTTTAATTTTTACTATATATTTGGCTTGTTAAAGCATTTATTCTATTAGATTAAAACAATACTAGAGTTAAAAAGATATTGATTGATTTTTAATACGAGGAGGAACAAATATGATTTTAAAAAGAAAGTCTATTAAAAAATCATTTATTTTGCTATTCATTATTACACTATTATTTTCTCTGTTTCAATTTCATGTTTTTAATATAGAAAAGGTAGAAGCTAATTCTGATTATAAAATTGTTGGTTATTATCCTTCCTGGGGTGCCTATGGGCGTAATTATCAAGTTTGGGACATGGATGTCTCAAAGGTGACACATATTAACTATGCTTTTGCTGATATTTGCTGGGACGGAAGACATGGCAATCCTGATCCCACAGGTCCTAATCCTACTACATGGACTTGTCAGGATGAAAATGGAACGATAGATGTACCGAACGGTTCAATTGTGTTAGGGGACCCATGGATTGATGTTCAAAAAAGTAATCCTGGGGATACTTGGGATGAACCGATTAAAGGGAACATCAAACAGTTAAATCTATTAAAAGAACAACATCCTCATTTGAAAACGATGATTTCTGTCGGCGGATGGACTTGGTCTAATCGTTTTTCTGATGCTGCAGCTAGTCAAATCACTCGAGAGAATTTTGCTAATTCGGCAGTAGATTTTCTAAGAAAGTATCAATTTGATGGTGTTGATTTAGATTGGGAATATCCGGTTAGTGGTGGTTTACCAGGGAATAGTACTCGTTCAGAGGATAAACAAAACTATACATTATTATTACAAGAAGTACGTGAAAAACTAGATATTGCAGGAGCTGAAGATGGCAAATATTATTCTCTCACTATCGCTTCAGGAGCAGGACCAACTTATGCTCAGAATACAGAGCTTGATAAAATAGCAAATGTTGTAGATTGGATTAATATCATGACTTATGACTTTAATGGAGGATGGCAAACGATTAGTGCCCATAACTCACCATTGTATTTTGACCCAGCAGCAGCCAGTTCAAATGTGCCAAACGCTGCTGAATTTAATATTGAGGCAGGTGTTCAAGGTCATATAAATGCTGGAGTACCCTCACAAAAAATCGTAATAGGAACGCCATTTTATGGGCGAGGCTGGAGTAGTTGTTTATCAGACAATAACGGAGAATATCAAAACTGTTCTTCTGCAAATGATGGAACTTGGGAGAATGGGGTTTGGGACTATACTGATTTAGAAGACAACTATATCAATAAAAATGGTTATGTACGTTATTGGAATGATGTAGCTAAAGTACCTTTTTTATATAACGCTTCCAATGGTAACTTTATTACTTATGATGATGTGAAATCTTTCGGTTATAAAACAGATTTTATAAAATCAAATGGACTAGGTGGAGCCATGTTCTGGGAGTTTAGTGGGGATCGGAACAAGGTCTTATTAAATAAGTTAACAAGTGATTTAGATAGTGGTGGGGTGCCTGATAACGAAGCACCAACTGTACCAAGTAACCTACGAGTAACAGGAAAAACATCAAGTAGTATAAGTTTGGCTTGGGATGCTTCAACAGATAATGTAGGAGTAACAGGATACATTATAACCTATGGTAATACTTCAATAAATGTAGGTAGTTTAAATGCAACCATTGGTGGTCTTGCTCCAAATACATCCTACACTTTTACGGTAAAAGCGAAAGATGCAGCAGGTAATGTCTCGGGAGCAAGTAATGCAGTAACGGAATCAACGGATCAATCTAATGATACTACGCCGCCAAGCGCTCCTGCAAATTTACAAGTCACTGCAAAAACTGCTTCAAGTGTTGATTTAAGTTGGTCAGCTTCCACAGATGATGAAGGGGTGACAGGCTATATTGTTTCATATGATTTAGGTACTGTAGAAGTGACAGAACCTACTGTAAGTATTAGTGGATTAACAGCAGATACAACGTATACTTTTACAGTGACAGCAAAAGATGGAGCGGGGAATATATCAGATGAAAGTTCAATACAGGTAACAACGGATGCACCAAACAGTTGTCCTTATCCAGCTTGGGATGAGAATACAGAATATGTTGGTGGTGTGAGAGTAACCTACAACGGGAAGGTCTACGAGTCTAAATGGTGGACAGTGGGAGAATTTCCTGATCAAAGTGGAGAATGGGGAGTATGGAAATATATTAGTACCTGTGATGGTGACGGAGGTGAAATAGATCATGAAGCACCAAGTATTCCAAGCAATCTCCAAGTTACAGAAAAAAGTTCAAATAGTGTAAGTTTAGGATGGGATGCTTCAACAGATAATGTGGGTGTAACAGGATATACAATCACATATGATTTAGGCAGTGTAGAAGTAACAAATACTACGACAACTATCAATGGATTAAGTGCTGAAACAACGTACACTTTTACAGTCACGGCAAAGGATGGAGCAGGAAATGAGTCAGAAGGGGCGTCCATTCAAGCCACAACAGATGCAGATGATCCATCGAGTGCTGATCCATGGGAAACAGGGGTTAGTTACAGTGTAAATGATGAGGTCACTTATAATGGGAACACCTATTATTGTATACAAGCTCATACTTCACAAATAGGTTGGGAACCGCCAAATGTACCTGCATTATGGGGGTTAAAATAATAACATAATTATCAATCAAAAATAGAGATTCCAAAAAAATAGCTAAAGCACCTTCAAAAATCACTTCTGTGGTGGAAATTGGGGTGCTTTTATTTTACTTTTCGAGGAGTTACTTGTTCAATTTTCCAAAAGGAAATCCCTTTTTATTGTAGAATTAGTTTATAATTAAATCTATCATCAGCTTAAAGGAGATAAAAATGACAGGAAATAATCACATAGAAGATCAAGAAAATTCTATTTTAATCATTGATAGCTTTGCATTATTATTTAGAGGTTTTTACGCTACTGCAGTCACTGGAAACTATATGAGAAACTCTCAAGGTCTTTATACAAATGGTTTATATCAGTTTACTAGATATATGCTAGATGCCATTGAGAGATTTAAACCTACCCATGTAATTTGTGCTTTTGATATGGGAGAAAAAACGTTCCGCAACGACATGTATTCAGATTATAAAGCAAACCGAGGAGCTCCACCAGAAGAACTCGTTCCACAATTTGGTAAGCTGTGGGAATTAGTAGAAGCATTTGAAATCCCTTGTATGGGGAAGGTTGGTTATGAAGCAGATGACATGATCGGATCTATTGCTAAATACTATTCGAATCAAGGGATAGAGATAAATGTTTTAACAGGGGATAAAGATACTTTACAATTAATCAATGAAAAAACGAATGTTACACTTATGAAAAAAGGATTCGGTAATTACTTAACAATTGGTATGGATAATTTTAAGGAAGAAACAGGTGTAACCTATCCATATCAAATTATTGAAATGAAAGGATTAATGGGGGATGCGTCAGATAATATTCCTGGATGTCCTAAAGTAGGTCCCAAAACTGCAATCAAATTAATTGATGAGTTTGAAAATATAAATCAATTGTTTGAAAACATAGATCAAGTTAAAGGTAAGTTACAAGAAAGATTGTTAGAAAATAAGGAATTAATTTATTTATCAAGGGAATTAGCAACGATTCATACAGATGTTACATTCCAATGCCATTTAGATGACTGTACTTATGTGATTAATCAAGAGAAACTTATTCATAAATTAAAAGAATTTGAGTTTAAATCTTTAATAAGAAAGTTTGCAGTCTAAATATTATTGATTTTATTAATTTATACCCACAAAAGTATTCGGACTATGCATCATCAAATTTTGTTCACTTTTGTGGGTTATTCGTCATGAGTAGCATGTCCAGGTGGATCTTGTCGAGGAAGCCCCTCATGCAACTCCCGGTTTTCATAAGTGAATCGGTTAGGAGGTCGTTGGTCTTCTCTCCAAGGAGAGCTTTTTCCTAAAGATTCACTTAATAAATCCATACCATAAGCCCCTTCTGGAAATTCTTCAGCTGTTAAATCATTGCGCTGAGATTCTACTGTTTTTAGATCTGTAAATTTACTTTTTCTTTCTTTTTGAAATGGTTTATTATTCATGAAAAAACCTCCCAGGAAAGATGTGATCGTATTGTCACATTATTTTTCCCTTGGAGGTTTGTTCTATTCGTAATATTCACCTTGGAAATAAAAAATATATAGATTTAACTCCCATCTAACTTATATACATTAGATTGGATTATAGGTCAGAAAAATTAACAACACCTACGACAAGGTCTAAAAAGGCACGCAGCTCTATTCCTTCTTCTTCATTTAATTGATATACATGCTCTAAATAACCTTCTTCCTCTAAATCATCAGGACCAAGAATTGCGGTTTTACCTGATTGTAAATCGGCAACTAATTTTTTACCGTAAAATCTTCCTGTTGTTGTAATAGCTAAGTCATATCGCTTTAAGCTTTGCTCCCCAACAAATGTAACAAAGCGTGTTGATGTTTCTTCAGTGCTATCTGATAGAAAATCAAATGAAATATCAGACATGTGATCACCTCTTTTACTGTATATATGTTCTTTTATATTACAACATATTATACAAATACTAAAGGTTTAAGTATCATCAATACAAAAATGAATAATATTAGTGTTGTACTAATATAAAAAAGTAAGTTTACTTGACTTCGCATTAATATGATTTCAAATGGCAATTTGATTTCATTATTATTATTTGGATCAAACAACCATGAAGCTATTTTTTTCTGCCTCGGCGCTATGAAACCCAATAAAATGACTTGAGCAATAAGATATAAAACTAAGGAACCAACTAACCATAGTTGAAAAAAAGTACCATAATCGTTTAAAAGTATAATTAAGAGTCCAGTTAAAACCGCAGTTAAACCGCCTATTTTTGGAAATAACAACAGTTTTTTTGCTATTTTCATGGAAAAACGAAGTTCCTGTACAGATTGCTCTTTCCTTAATAATATATGGATGAAAAAGATAGGACCCACCCCAATTACAGCGGATAACACATGTATTAATATTAAAAAACTCATTTTTCACCTCCACACATGATTTGTTTTATGATTATGTAGTTGATATGATCACATGTTTTAAGTTAATTTAATCGTAAAGAAAAACAGTATTTATTTCAATATAAAATAACGTAGTTGTGAAATTACAAAAGAAAAATAATATTTAAGTCCTATTGATTACATTAGGGAAAATGATGTATCATTCAAAAAAAAGATGAAAAACATGAGGAAGCACCTCTTTTACAAACTTTGTAGAAGGGGTGTTTTTTAGTTATATTGCCAGTTAGGGAAGGAAGTATAAAAATGAAAGAAAATTTAGTTTACATGAATACGTTGAAAAAGGAATCAGACGACAAAAATGAAAGTAATGTTGTTCAAGTTCATTTATTTGAACTCGAGTCATTTTGGCAAATGAAGGTCATAAATGAAAATGTGGAAACTGTGAAAGACTTAACGATTGAAGAAAAAAGTTTAGAAGTTATTTTAGTACAATTAAGATTAAAATTTAAACAGTATATAAGGGAGGGTTATCTCCCGTTGTATGCTGACCATTTTAATCATTCTAAGTCACTCTCTTCAAAAAATAAAAGGACTCAACTGCTGTATTTTTATAGTGAACAAATGGGAAATCATGAATTGTTTGAGCAATTGCGTGGATGGAGGAGGCAAGAGTCTGATAAATTAGAAAAGCCTCCTTATATTATTGCATCTAATCGAGTGTTAAAAATGTTAAGTACGTTTATTCCAAAAACAAAAGAAGAGCTATTGCAAATTCCTGGACTTGCAACAGCTAAAGTTGATCAATTCGGTGATTCAATTTTAAATATAACGAATCAATTTGAACGTGTAACTAAATTTCCTCTTATGTGGGTTGAAGAGCAAATAAATGTTCCGCAATTTGATGATTGGTTTTATAAAAAACAAATGATGAAGTAAAACATGTTTAAAAATAAGACATAAATAAGGTGGCTAAACCGAAATAAACGGTTAATGAAAAAATATCATTTAATGTTGTAATTAGTGGTCCTGAAGCGATAGCTGGGTCTACTTTAAACTGATATAGAATTAATGGAATAATGGTCCCTGCTAATGTACCTATAATCAGTGTTAAAAATAGTGAGGAACCAATAACGAAACTAAGCATTAAATTTCCCTGCCAAAAAAAGGAGATCAATGAAATGAGCATTCCACAAACCGTTCCAATGATAAGTCCAACACCAATTTCTCTAAACAATAATTTGAAAAATGATGTTTTATCCAAGTGTTGAGTAGTTAGCCCACGAACAGCAATAGCTAAAGATTGAGTACCTGTGTTTCCTGTCATACCAGCAATCATAGGCATGAAAAAGGTTAATGCAACTACTTTTTCTAAAGTTCCTTCAAAATTTGAGATTACACTGCCTGATAATAACCCTAAAAATAATAGTAGAACTAACCATGGTAAACGACGCATAGAGGCAGTGATAGTACTTGTATTAAAATCAATGGATTTACCACTGGCAGATAATTTATGAATATCTTCATTTGCTTCTGTTATCATAACATCAATAACATCATCAACAGTAATGATACCAGAGAGTCTTTGTTCTTCATCCACAACAGGAACAGCGATAAAGTCATATCTTTCAATAATTGTAGCCACATGTTCTTGATCCATAGTTACAGGTACAGAGATGACTCGGTTATACATAATATCCTTAATTGAATCTTCAATATCTGCCAATAGTAAATCCCTGTAAGATACTACACCAACTAATTTTTTATCTTCATCTAGTACATATAGATAGTAAATATTTTCTGCAATTTGGGCAAATGATTTTATTTTATCTATGGCTTCACGTACAGTATAATAGCTGCGTATCCATACATATCGGTTTGTCATGATTCCACCTGCAGTTTCAGGCGGATATTGCATTAGATCTTGAACCGTTTTGGATTCTTCTTTTTGCATGGAAGACAAAAATTCTTCCATTTTTTCTTCTGACAGCTCATTTAATAAATCAGCAAGGTCGTCATTTTCCATTAGATCCATAACCTTAGATGATCTTTCTATCCCCAAAGCTTGTAATATTTCTAATTGTAGTTCGCTTTCCAATTCTTGTATTAAAATAGCTAAATGTTTGGAGGATAAACACAAAATAAACTTTATTCTATGTTTATCTGGTAAAGCTTTGTAAAGTTCAGCAATATCATATGGCTGTAGTTCATCAAATAAATTTTGAACTTCCTCTTTTTTATAATCTTTAATATATTTAATGACTGTTAACAGAACATTTTCAATTTGTGAATGTTTCATTTATGTTATTCACCTAAATTCGTCAATATAATTGTAAATTGCCCCATAATGAACAATAGCATAATCAAAATTTTAAATAAATAAAATTTAACACATTTTAATTTATTATATTTATTTTTTTTCTTCTTGACTCAAATACTTTTTTCAATTAAAGTAATAATAATTAAATAATCGTGAAACTCTTATCAAGAGCAGGTGGAGGGACTGGCCCGATGAAACCCGGCAACCGGCATTTTTTAAAATAATTTTGCACGGTGCTAATTCTTGCAGAAGTGTACCTTCTGAGAGATGAGAGAGGATATCATTGTATAATGATATAAAAAACCTTTCTCAGTAAGCAGTGAGAAAGGTTTTTTTCTAACTACTCTGATGAGTTTTATGATTGATACATTCAAACTAAAGGAGTGAAGTTAAGATGCCCGTTAAGATTCCAGATCATCTACCAGCCAAAGAAATATTAAATAATGAGAATATATTCGTAATGGATGAATCTAGAGCCTTCCATCAGGATATTCGTCCATTAAAGGTGATCATGTTAAATTTGATGCCTACTAAAGAAACGACAGAAACACAAATCTTGCGCTTATTAAGCAATACCCCTTTACAAGTAGAGTTTACACTGATTCATCCTAAAACACATGCAAGTAAAAACACATCACAAAAACATTTAAAACAATTTTATAAAACGTTTGAAGAAGTTAGGCATCTGCGTTTTGATGGAATGATTATTACTGGGGCACCTGTTGAAACTTTAAACTTTGAAGATGTGAATTATTGGGAAGAATTAAAGGATATTATGGAATGGTCTAAAGTAAATGTTACCTCAACATTGCATATATGTTGGGCTTCACAAGCAGGTCTATACCATCACTTTGACGTTCCTAAGTATTTATTAGATGAAAAAATATTTGGAGTATTCCAACATCAAACGAATGTAAAAAACGTGAAATTATTTAGAGGTTTTGATGAAGTATTTAATGCCCCTCAGTCAAGACATACAGAAATACGTAGAGAAGATATTGAAAAACATGAAAATCTGGAAATCTTATCCGAATCAGAAGAGGCAGGGGTATACATTGTCGGAACAAAAGATGGAAAGCAAATTTTTGTTACAGGTCACGCTGAGTACGACTCAGAGACTTTAAAATGGGAATACGATAGAGACATAAATAAAGGCATGGAATGTGCTATTCCTAGAAATTATTTTCCAAAAGATGACCCTACTAATAAGCCTTATAATACTTGGAGAGCGCATGGAAGTTTGCTGTTTTCCAATTGGTTGAACTATTATGTATATCAAGAAACCACATATGACTGGGTTATTTAAAGGAGGATATAGTTATGAGAATAGAAAGTCGCTTAGCTCAAATAGGTTCACAAGCTGACCCTAAAACTGGTGCAGTTAATTATCCGATCTATCATTCCACTGCTTTCAGACATCCAAAACTAGGGGAAAGTACTGGGTTTGATTATGCTAGAACCAAAAGTCCTACACGTGCCATATTAGAAGATGCCATAGCAGATCTAGAAAATGGAGATGCTGGATTTGCATGCAGTTCAGGAATGGCTGCTTTACAGACGATATTTGCTTTATTTTCACAAGGAGATCATTTGATTGTTTCATTAGATCTTTATGGTGGAACGTATAGATTATTGGAGAAAACTATGTCTCGATTCGGAGTAACCTCTAGTTATGTTAATACAAATAATATTGAAGAAATGGAAAAGCTTATCACTTCAAATACAAAAGCGATTTTAATTGAAACACCTACTAATCCATTAATGATGGTAACTGATATTGAGAAAGTTAGCACATGGGCAAAATCAAAAAATCTGCTTACGATCGTAGATAACACACTGCTTTCCCCATATTTTCAAAGACCGATTGAATTAGGGGCAGACATTATTATTCATAGTGCATCCAAATATCTAGGAGGACATAACGATGTGATTGCAGGTTTAATTGTCACTATAGGAGAGGAATTATCAGAAAAGATGTTTGAACTGCATAATTCTATTGGTGCGGTATTAGGACCTCAGGATTGTTGGTTATTAATGAGAGGGATGAAGACGTTAGCACTTCGAATGGAACGACATCAAGAAAATGCAACGAAAATAGCTGAGTATTTACTTGAACATCCAATGGTGGAAGAAGTTTTTTATCCGGCCTTGCCATCACACCCTAGTCATGAAGTGCAAAATCGACAATCTTCAGGAAACACGGGTATTTTTTCTTTTAAAATGAAAGATGCAAGAACGATTGAGCCCATTTTACGTCATATTCAAATTATTGCATTTGCAGAGAGTTTGGGTGGAGTCGAATCTCTGATGACTTATCCTTCCGTACAGACACATGCTGATATTCCAAAAGAGATACGTGAAAAAATAGGAGTAGATGATCGTTTATTACGTTATTCAGTAGGTATAGAACATGTTGAGGATTTGATTACAGATCTATCTCAGGCTTTTGAAAAGGCAAAAGTAGAGGTTGAAGGAGAATAAGCACTTCATAATTAATTGTTTTAAAAAAGGTAAAATAAACTAGTCCCAAACCAAAGATAATGATGGCACTAGTTTATTTTTGTTTTGCCTTTCTTTTTGCTTTACTCTGTCACAAGCTCTTTTTTCATTCCTTGTTCCTTCTTTTCTCTTCCGATTATCGCGGATTTCTTTTTATCTCGTTTAATACGTCCGTTTCCTACAGAAAGAGCAACAAATATACCTAAAGCGATAATACTTAATCCTGTTAAAAATACAAAGGAGAATGATTGTGACCATGCAGTTTTAATAGCAAGAACAACGCCATGTAATGTTTCTTCTGGAATCGGCAACATCTCTTTAAGTTCATCAGGTGTTGTAATTAATATGTTGAATAAATCATCGGGTTCATTACCTATCGCACTTAACGTAGAGGCCACAGCTGGATCACTTTGTTCACTTGTTACATTGGATATTTTATCAGTTAATGTATTATTCATGACCACATTAAAGATTGTAACCCCGATGGTACCTCCAATGGATCTAAAAAATGTAGATGCAGATGTCACAGCGCCTAACTTTTCTTTTGGAAATGCATTTTGTACAGCGATCATCAATGTAGGCATCACTAACCCCATTCCAAATCCCATAACAGTCATAAATCCATAGGCTGTCCACATTGTTGACTCCAGACCCATCGTGCTCATAAGGAAAAATCCTATGCTTGTAATGATCATGCCTACGGTAAGGTTTGTTCTATATTTAATTCGCAGCAACAACCTACCTCCTATTACGCTCGCAACAATTAAAGATATCATCATGGGTGTCATTGTAGATCCTGCTTCTGTTGGTGAAACTCCTAAGATAGCTTGCATAAACATCGGAACAAACATAATCGCTCCAAACATACCTAAACCTAGTAGAAATCCTAGCCCGTTGGTTGCAGCAAAAACTCTGTTTTTAAACAAACTTAGATCCAGAATCGGTTCAGCTGTTATACGTTCGATGAAGATAAAAATAATCATTAATAGTATAGAAATACCAAAAATAAGATAACTAGTTAAGGATAACCAAGCAAATTTGTCTCCCCCGAACGTTAAACCGAGTAATAATATAGTCAGTGCAGGAATTAATGTCATAATCCCAAAAAAATCAATATTTAAATCTTTCCGTTTTATAAAACCAAACAAAGTAAAGATAAAGAGGGGAATACCAAATATCAAATAACTTTCTAAAGAATTCCATTCAAAGGCATCTCCACCAAGTATTAAACCAATCAATAATAGGATACCAGCGATAATCAGTGAAATTTTACTCATATATCCAATGGTAACTTTTTTTGTGTTTTGTACAATTTCATTTTTCATACCTATAAAAATTAAAGCAGCAGATAAGAGTCCAAAAGGAACATTAATTAAAAAGATCCAGTGCCAGCTAATTGTATCTACAAAAAAGCCTCCAACTAACGGACCGATAACTGAGCTCAGACCAAAGATGGCTCCAAATACTCCCTGCCATTTTGCACGCTGTTCAGCTGTGAAAATATCTCCCACAATGGTTTGTGATAATGGCATGATCATACCGCCGCCGATACCTTGAATACCGCGGAAAATGATTAACTGTTCCATTGTAGTTGCAGTTGCACACAATGCAGATCCTACAATGAAAATGACCATTCCAGTTAAGTATAAGTATCTTCTTCCAAATAAATCAGATATTTTCCCAACAATAGGAATTACAGCAGTAGATGTAATTAAGTATGCTGTAGTTACCCATGCAAAAATTTCAAAACCATTTAACTCACCAATAATGGTCGGCATAGCTGTACCAACTACGGTCTGTTCAAGTGCACTGAAAAACATACCGATCATTAAACCTAAAAGAACGATTCTTGTATTTATTTGTTTTTGTTGTAACATCCTTAGTCTTCCCCTTCAGAGCTATTTGTATTGACTAGATAGTCATTGTATAATAAAAACAGTCAGTCAATTATTTTATGACCATGTAGACATATTATATAAAAAAGATAGTGACAGGTCAATTGGAAAGAAATATAATGAAATGAAATTATTTTTAGATTGAGGGTTGTTTTTTATGAGCGATAAACGGAAGAACATTATGGAATCTGCGATGAAATTAATTTCTCAAAAAGGGTACCACGCAACATCTATGAAAGAGATTGCTGATGATCTTGGTATGGCCAAAGGGTCTATATACAATTACTTTGATTCAAAAGAGAATTTGATGATCTCCCTATTGAGATATTATTTTGATCCCATGTATGAAAAAGTAGAAATGGTTAGAGAAAACGAAGATGATTTATCACCAAAAGAAATTTTTACTAGGCAATTGATGGTACAGATGGAACAACAGTCTAAATATAAAGAATTTATAAAAATGATCATGAGAGAACAGGTTTCTCAAATTAATGAGGAAATAAAGCAGTTTATGTTCAAAATCAGGGCTCAAACCATCAACTGGGTTACAAGACACATTATTGAGATTTATGGGGAAGAAGTAAAACAATATGCTTATGATTGTGCAACCATATTAATAGGCATGATGAGAGAATTTATGTTTTATGTCATTATTGATAAAAAGAAAATTGAAATAGAACGTTTACCAGGTTTATTAATTTCTGTATTAGATCAAGTGGTAGATCATTTTAAAAAATCTCAAAACGAACCTTTTCTGACAGAAGATTTATTGGAAAATTTCATAAATATAGAAGAAGAAATTAGAAAAGCTACAGTTAAAAAAATTAAGAAAATAATAGTTGAGACAGAGAATCTATTAATGAGTTTAAATTTAGATAAAAATGTAAAGAAAAAAATTAACGATTCTTTGTCAGCCATGGATGAAGAATTGGAGCAAGAAAACCCACGAATTATCATTTTAGAAGGACTCATGTTGGTTTTAGAAAATACAGGAGTTTCTAAACTTGACGATTATATTAAGGAGTTAAACTCAAAGTTAGAATCTTTAACTTAAAGTTTCCATTATATCCAAAAGGTTCATTCTTCAAAATAATGACGCTCCTATTTTTTTGTGATAATATTTTGATAGATAAGGAGTGATCGTTATGAGTCAAATAGATCAAATTTTAAATAAAGCATTATCAGGTGAAAGGTTAACATTAGAAGACGGTGTTGTTTTATTTGAATCTGATGAGATTGAAAAAATCGGTCAAGCTGCGAATAAAAAAATGCTTCAATTTCACCCTGATCCCATCACTACATTTGTGATCGGTAGAAATATAAATTACACTAATTTTTGTGACGTTTATTGTAAATTTTGTGCCTTTTATAGACCGCCCGGTCATGAAGAAGGATATGTACTTCCTAATGAAGTCATATTTCAGAAAATCCAAGAAACCTTAGATGTAGGTGGTACAGAAATTTTAATGCAAGGTGGTGTAAATCCTGACCTTCCTTTTGAATATTATTTAAATTTACTGAAAGAAATAAAACAAAGATTTGATATTCATATGCATTCATTGTCAACCGTTGAAATTCGTAAGATGAAAGAAATGTCAGGTTTACCTTATGAAGAAGTGTTGAAGCAATTACATGAAGCAGGATTGGATTCTCTTCCTGGTGCTGGAGCAGAAATGCTCATTGATCGTATTCGTAATAAAGTCAGCCGTTTAAAAGGATCATGGAGAGAATGGATGGACATTCATCAAGCAGCACATAAAGTGGGGATGAATACAACGGCAACTATGGTTATTGGCTTTGGTGAAACTTTTGAAGAACGAGTGCTGCACATGTTGAGAGTTAGAGAGGCTCAGGATGAATGCATCCATAATAAGTGGAATTCAGCTGGATTTTTAGCTTACATTACATGGACTTTTCAACCTGAAAATACGAATTATAAACAAGAAAAAGCTACCCCTGAAGATTACTTAAAAACATTAGCAATCAGCCGATTAATGATTGATAATATACCTAATTTTCAAGCTTCTTGGGTGACATTAGGAGCAGAAATAGGAAAGAAATCATTAGAGTATGGATGTAATGATTTTGGAAGTACGATGATGGAAGAAAATGTGGTATCTGCAGCTGGTACAACGCATAAGGTGAATATTGAAACCATTTTAAGATTAATTCGAGAGGCTGGAAAAATACCTGCGCAAAGAAATACAGCTTATGAAACTTTAAAAGTATTTAATGAAGGGTCAAGTATAGACAAAGATTTCATTATGCAAAACTAATACAAAATATGAATGAAACAGTCCAATTGAACTGCATCCCAATTGTTAGAACAATCTAACAATTGGAGGTGCGGTTTTTTATGTTCATACTTTTGTCCAGTTAATAATCCCATTCTTTTCTTCGTATATCTACCTCATTAGAAACATATACTTTAGATGGCAGATATATACGTGAAAGGAGTGTGAATATGGACCTAATAACCATTAATATGGACAATTTTTCAGAAGATGAAATACAACAATGTTATGTAAAATTACAAAAAGAAATCACCCTTATACATAAAAAAAATAATCTAAAAAAACAGATTATTAAAATTATGAAAGTGGATAATAATCTTGTTAGTACAGGTGTTTTACCACAATTTCAACTAAATAAACATGCTGCAATGCTTTATCAATCTATAAGTCAATCACTTGCACACTTTATAATCAACGATTTACAAAATATACTTGTTCTTCGGCTTTTGAAAAAGGAGCAGCCTCAATTTGATAAAAATGAAATTTCAAGGTTAAATAAATATTGTTCTGACCTTTTAAACGAATCTTCTCATTCTTCAAATTTCATTAGAAAAAAATATCAAAAAATAGAAGAGCAATTGTATCATTATATTGAAAAAAATACGCAACTGAATTTAGATGCCTTCATTCGTTTTAGATTGCAGTTTTATATTCAAGAACTTAATGATGTCGTTGAATACGCCGTAGAAGAGTATATTAGTGATCAACAATATAAAGAATTTATGTCCTTGTTAAAATCATTTGTTTTTACACAAGAGTATAAAGTACCAACTGTTCACATTATCCATGACGGAGAAAATGATTTTTTAATTTTAGATGATGATTTGAAATGTTTAGATCATGACGATACAAATAATGAAATTTATGATAAAAATTTTGATGATCTGATTATTACTAAATTAGTTTCTTTATCTCCACAAAAAATTGTCATCCATACGAGAAAACCTGAAATGCAAGTCATTCATGTTATAGAGCAAATTTTTGAACAACGTACAATTTTATGCAAAAGATGTAATATGTGTGAGAAGATTCTTTCAAATTATCGTAAAGCACAAAAATAATAATGTAAATGTACTTGACAAAAAGATATCCTTCACTATAATACTATTATAAAAGTTAATAATTTTATAAATAGCCAATATCAAAGACATGAATCATTTTGTCGAATCTGATCAGAGAGAGGTAACCTGGGCTGTAAGTTCCTCCTGAATTTAAATTTGATTTACCACTTTGTAGCTGTGAGAATGAACATGAATTTTAAATAAAGTAGTTCCCACCGAGTTATTCACGTTAAAGAATAGAATGAAGGATCAATATTTTATCGATTGAACTAGGGTGGAACCACGAGCTAAACGCACTCGTCCCTTTTGGGAGGAATGCGTTTTTTTAATGTATAAAAAAGTATGTAAAACGGAGGAAGAATGATATGTCAGTACAAATTACATTTCCTGATGGTGCGAGTCGTTCATATGAAAAAGAGATCAGTATTGAAGACATTGCTGCATCCATCAGTCCAGGGTTAAAGAAGAAAGCTGTTGCTGGAAAAGTAGACGGTAAAGTAGTGGATCTAAGCTTCAATTTAAATGATGATGCTGCGATTGAAATTGTGACATTGGACAGTGAGGAAGGGTTGGAAGTTTATCGTCATAGTACAGCTCATTTAATGGCACAAGCCATTAAAAGAATATATGGTGAGAAAAATGTGAAATTGGGAATAGGTCCTGTTATTGAAAATGGTTTTTATTATGATATTGATCTAGATCAATCCATTACTCCTGAAGATTTGAGTAAAATTGAAAAAGAAATGAAAAAAATTATTAATGAGAATTTAAAGATCACAAGACGAGAAGTAAGTAGAGAAGAAGCATTAAATATATATACTCAGCTGAATGATCCTTTGAAGTTAGAATTAATTCAGGATTTACCAGAGGATTCGGTCATTACAATCTATGATCAAGGTGAGTTTTTTGATTTATGCAGAGGTCCTCATTTACCATCTACAAGTAAGATTAAAGCTTTTAAATTATTAAGTGTTGCGGGTGCATATTGGCGTGGAGATTCAAAAAATAAAATGTTGCAACGTATTTATGGAACAGCATTTCCTAAAAAAGCCGATCTTGATGAACATTTGCACTTATTAGAGGAAGCGAAGAAGCGGGATCACAGAAAACTTGGCAAGGAATTTAAAATGTTTACTTTTTCTCAAGAAGTAGGACAAGGGTTACCATTATGGCTTCCAAATGGTGCTAAGTTAAGAAGAACACTTGAGAGATATATTGTTGATCTGGAGGAAAGATTAGGTTATAACCACGTATATACACCTGTATTAGCTAATGTTGATTTATATAAAACTTCAGGACATTGGGAGCATTACCAAGAAGATATGTTTCCTAAAATGGAACTGGATAATGAAGAATTAGTTTTAAGGCCTATGAACTGTCCACATCACATGATGGTATTTAAAGACGATATGCGCAGTTATCGAGATTTACCTTTGCGAATCGCTGAATTAGGGACAATGCATAGATATGAAATGTCAGGTGCATTAACTGGACTGCATCGTGTAAGAGCAATGACATTAAATGATGCACATATTTTCTGTAGACCAGATCAAATTAAAGAAGAGTTTGCAAGAGTGATTCATTTAATAAGACAAGTGTATAAAGATTTTGGAATTAAAGACTATCGTTTTAGACTTTCATATCGTGATCCGCAAGATAAAGAAAAATATTTCCCGGATGACAACATGTGGGAATTGTCTCAAAAGATGTTACGTGAAGTAGTTGAAGAACTAGAACTTGAGTTTTATGAAGCTGAAGGTGAAGCAGCTTTTTATGGACCAAAATTAGATGTGCAGATTAAAACTGCACTGGGTAAGGAAGAAACCTTGTCCACGGCTCAAATTGATTTCTTATTGCCAGAAAGGTTTGAGTTAGAGTATATTGCTGAGGACGGGAATAAACATCGTCCAGTTGTCATACACAGAGGAATTATCAGTACAATGGAAAGAATGACTGCCTTTTTATTAGAGAATTTTGCTGGTGATTTACCAACATGGTTGGCTCCCGTTCAAGCAAAAGTAATTCCTGTTTCAAATTCTTATGATGAATATGCAAAACATGTAGCAGAAAAACTGCAGCTTGGTGGAATACGAGTGGAGACAGATTTGAGGAATGAGAAATTAGGATATAAAATTCGAGAAGCACAGCTTGAAAAAGTAAAATATATGTTAGTCGTTGGTGAAAATGAGAAAAATTCTGAGAGTGTGTCTGTTCGTGTTCGAGGTCAAGGTGATGTAGGTACAAAATCCATTACTGAGGTGATGAATCAGATCACAGAAGAAGTTGACAATAAAGTGATTAATGAATGATAAGATATATCAATTTATGGAAACAGTAATGAATTCAATCATTACTGTTTCTTTTTTACACTTTAACAATCTATAAATTTTTTTAAATTTTATAGACGTTAATGTTCGTTTTGGCTAATTAGTGTAAAGGTATAATTCATAGTCATTTTGGAAAACCTCCTTTACTAGGGGAGGTTTGTTAAATGTTTTTTAAAAATTTTAGAGTGAAAATGATATCTATCTTATTTTTGCCTATGATTGCATTATTAACCACATCAAGTATTACTCCACAATTACAACAGGTTGAAAGTGACGAAGTATTGGAATATGAAGATTCTTACAATAACGTTTCTGTGATAAATACACAATTAGACTCAACATCATCGACTTATCAAAAAGATTTTATTTTGGAAGAAATAAAAAAAATGAAACAAGAAATCTCAAAAAGAAAACGTGAAAAAGAGATACAAAATGCGAATATAAAAATAAAGAATGAGAAATTAAGTAATTCGGTAGCAATTTTAAGTGAAAACCAAATACGTAAGCAATATCGAGCTGTAGAAGTTATAGCAACTGGATATTATGCTGGAGTAGATTCAACCGGCAAAACGCCTGATCATCCTGAATATGGAATTACATATTCAGGTGTAAAGGTTAGAAGAATGCCTGAATCAGTATCTACAATTGCTGCTGATTTAAACTTATTTCCATTAGGTACAGTTCTCTATATACCAGGTTATGGTTATGGTATTGTGGCAGATATAGGTTCTGCTATCAAGGGCAATGTCATTGATCTATATTTTAACACAAAGGAAGACGTATATAAGTTATGGGGCAAAAAGAAATTAGATGTTTTTATTATTGAGGAAGGTAATGGACGAATTACCGAGGCTATTCTTCAACAGAAAATAGATACCTTTCGAAGTTAATTAATGTTCACAACCCACTAAATTAATATGCATAAAATGTTTTTTATGTGAAATAATACTATCGAATACAACGATTAGTATTGTGGTGGGAGGTGAATTCATAGTGGCTAAAAATAGAAACAACCAAAGAAATCAGAATCAGAATAATCAAAACAATGAGCAGTTTAATGAAGAATTTGCAGAAGAAGTAACTGCTAAGAATACTAAGAAAACAGGTCAGAATGCAAGAAATCAAGAAGCAAATGAGTAAAAGTTCATTTATTTTTTAAGAAAGTGATTTGCATACAGCAAATCACTTTCTTTTTCAGAAATTAGAATTTATATATACTGTCTTGCCTTTAAAGCTTGCCAATCGATGAGTTTTCTTTACAATAAATGATTTGGAGGTAGGAAACATTGAAGCCTATTCAGTCTAAAATCGAAAATAAAGAGGATTTATTTTCAAATATATATAAAGGATTAAAACCTTTACAATTTTCACTTGGAAGCAATTGGGAGTATGACCATGGCTATTTCGACCATGCTTTAGACGATAAGTCACAGGTATGGTTACGTATTCCATTTCAAGTGACGAGTGGACAATTAGATGGAGAAATTGAAAATCAATCCACGATGATTCAAATACGCACTCCATTCGTACTGAAACATGTCTACAATGAAGGATTAGATCAAGAAGCTAGTATCCGTACATATGGAGCTTTATTAGATCAATTTCAAACACCATTGGACAAAGATGCAGAAATTGAAGAAATGTGGATATTAAAAGCGGAAGAACTTATTAAAGAAGTTGAACTTCAAATTTAATTCACAATAAAAATGATTATATACATAAGAAATCTATTATTTTTTTGATCCCGAGACTTTTTACTTCTATTTTATCTATTTTTAAGGTTTATTTAATGTTTATACTGCATGATATAGACAACAATAAATGATATAATGATTTATGTCATTATTCATAAATAAATCTTAATACAACTTAAGGAGGTTTTCTTATGGATGATAATAATAGAGGTAAAAATGATTATAGTGATTTTTTCAGCGAAGATAAGTCGAAAGAAAGAAAAGATCAAGATAAACAAGAGCAAAAAAGTGAATATTATTCATACGGATCATTTAAACCTACTGAACCTATAAAGGAGACAGAATATACATCATATTCATCTAGCAGAGGGCACTCAACAGAGGTGGAAATTAATAAACCAAATGAAATATCTGTTTATAATGCTGAACAAAAAGATGTGCCAAATAATGAATATAACGGATCAGAATGGACATATTCTACTAGGAAAAAGCGATCTTCTTTTAAAGGTATGTTTGCTGCATTTATGGCAGGTGTTGTAGTTGTAGGTGGGCTTATGTTTGCCTCAGATAAAATGAATTTATTTTCATCTGAGACACCTCTATCTGGCCAACCTTCTGTACCTTCAAATGTAATCCCAGCAAATGGTAGTGAAAACCAGGCTTCCATTACATTTCAAAATAGACCAGACAATATAGCAGATATTGTAGAACAAGCTAGTCCTGCAGTAGTGAAAATAGAAACATATAATACAAAGAACAACAGTAACAATCGCAATGATGATATTTTCAGATACTTTTTTGGAGATGATTATAATTCAACACCAAATGGACCGCAGGCTTCTGGATTAGGGTCAGGTTTTATTTTTGACCAAGAGGGATACATTTTAACCAATGAACATGTAGTATCAGGAGCAGATGAGATATATGTAGAGCTTGAAGGATATGAAAATAAATTTGAAGCTGAATTATTAGGTTCATCTTATGATTTGGATCTTGCAGTTTTAAAAATAGAAGGAAGTGAATCCTTTCCAACCTTAGAAATAGGTGACTCTGATCAACTAAGAGTAGGGGATTGGGTAACGGCAATTGGGAATCCAGTAGGATTTGATCATTCTGTGAGTGTAGGTGTTCTTAGTGCAAATGAAAGAGAGATCTCAATTCCTGATTCACAAGGAACAAGAACCTATGAACATTTACTTCAAACAGATGCATCTATTAACCCAGGAAATTCTGGAGGACCTTTGATTAATCTTAATGGAGAGGTTATTGGAATTAATACTGCGGTAAGTACAGATGCTCAAGGAATTGGCTTTGCTATACCGACAAGTACCATAGATGAAGTATTAGATAATTTGAAAAATAATGTATCCATCCCTAAACCGTATATCGGGGTTGGGTTATACGATATAGATGATGAAGTACAGCAAGCATTAAATTTAAAAGACAAAGATGGTGTTTTGATCACTCAAGTTGAAAGACCTAGTCCAGCTTCTCGTGCAGGTATTAAGCCAAATGATGTGATTATTGAATTAAATGGTGAGCCAATTAACAATGCAAATGATCTCATTAATAAAGTAAAGGAAATGAATATTGGTGAGTCAGTCAATTTAACGGTTATAAGAGAAGGTAAGACTTACGAGACAGCAGTTACTATCGGAGATAAAAATGCAAAGTGATGAATGGACGTCTTGTAATCATATAAAAAATGAATAATGAATGTTAAACTTGTAAGAAAGTAGAGTGATAGTGGTGTAAGGCTAACTCTACTTTCTTTTTTAAAGGAAAATTTGTAAAAGTTCATTTTGGTAAAAAAGGAGAGTACGAATGAGGAAAAAAATTTTAATAATTGATGATGATGAAAAAATCACATCTATGTTAAAAAGAAACCTTGCATTTGAAGGTTATATGATACAAACGGCCAATCACGTAAATGATGGTTTAATGATTTTAAGAGATGAAGAGCCTGATCTTTTAATTTTGGACATTATGATGCCTGTAATGGATGGCTGGGAGGTATGCAGAAGAATTCGAGAGGGTGGAAGTCAAATGCCCATCCTTATGTTAACTGCTAAAGACGATGTCAGTGATCGAGTGAAAGGCTTAGATACAGGAGCGGATGATTATTTAGTAAAGCCGTTTGCTTTAGAAGAACTTTTGGCAAGAGTTAGAGCTTTACTTCGTAGAAACCAAGGTGTTGTTGAAGAAGATAAACAACAACTTCAATATGAAGATATCATTCTTGATTTAGACACTAGGGAAGTATTTCGAAATGGAATATCTATAGAGTTAACAACGAAAGAATTTGAGTTGTTGCATTTATTTTTAAGCAATCCTAATAAAGTGCTCTCTCGTGATGTCATCATGGATAAAATATGGGGTTATGATTATAGTGGAGAATCAAATGTAATTGAGGTATACATTGCGTTACTGAGACAGAAAACAGAAGAAAATGGAGAAAAAAGAATCATTCACACAAAAAGAGGGGCGGGTTATGTCCTAAGATAGGTCATACAGAGCTTTTTTATGGTGCTTAGTTGAGGTGAAACTTAATGTCTATTCGTTTACGTTTAACAATGTGGTATACAGGAATTCTAGCCGTGATGATCATTGTGCTTGGCATCGTGTTGTATTTAGTTCTAGCAACCAATTTATTTAACTCAGAAGAAGATAATTTAATAAGTCAAGGTGATGAAGTATATAATGAAATGTTAATTAACTTAGAAAGAACATTTTATTTAGCTCCTGATGGAACACCTGTCATTCAGTATGAACTGCCTAATCTCAACTTTTTGACATCCTCTTCGTATTTATTGCAAGTTGTGAACAGAAAAGGAGTTGTAGAGGATAAGAGCTTTGCTCTATTTGATAATGAAATTCCATTAGATGAGGAAACATTTGAGGCTGTAAAAGATGGAGCCCAAATCATTAAAACAACGAAGATTAATAATGTCTCTTTATTAACACTTTACAAACCAATCGTACAACAGAATGAAGTCATTGGTATTTTGCTAATCGCTACAGTAATTGATGATATTTATTCTTATTTAAATATGTTTCAGTGGATTTATACGATATCTGGTGTAGTTTTAATTGGAATTGCTGCTACTATAGGATTATTTATGGCTCGGAAAACATTAAAGCCCATTGAAAATGTTATATTAGCTGCTAATCAAATTGAAAAAAGTACAGATTTAGATAACCGAATCTTGTATGAAGGGCCTAATGATGAAATAGGGCGATTAATTCATACTATTAACGGTATGTTATCACGTATTCAGGTTATTTATGCAGAATTGGAAGATGCGTATCGTTTGCAAAGAAGGTTTGTTTCGGATGCTTCTCATGAATTAAGAACTCCTTTAACTACAATTAGAGGGAATATTGAATTTTTAGAAAAAATGTGGCAGACCAATAAAGATACTCATCTATCCGATGGAGAAAAAATGAAGCTGACGATGGAATCTGTTGTAGACATTTCTTCAGAAGCAGAAAGAATGAGTAATCTTGTTAATGATTTATTATCTCTAGCTAGGGCTGATGCTGGTTATGAAATGGAAAAAGAGAACATTGCCATTAAACCAGTTTTAGAACAAGTCATAAGAAAAGCACAATTCTTACCTAAGAATGTTGATTTTATAGTTGGAGATTTAGAGATTCTAAACGATAATTTAGTATATGGAAATAACGAGTATTTACAAGAGATGTTGTTTATTTTTATAGAAAATGCCTTTAAATATACTGAAGAGGGCCATGTTGAATTAGAAGTAAAAATTCTAGAAAACCAAGTTGGTATTCATATTTCAGATACTGGAATAGGAATGAACAAAGATGATATTCCTCATATTTTTCAAAGATTTTATCGTGCTGATGTATCTAGAGGGACAAAACCAGGAACAGGTTTAGGATTATCTATTGCAAAGTGGATTATTGACGAACATTACGGATCAGTGGAAGTATATACGAGTTTAGGGTCAGGTACAAAATTTATAATTTGGATTCCTTTGGTTCAATCATATCTAGATGATTAATGCTATAATGAGCATAGGGTTTTATGTGTTTATATTTATTTGAGGTGATATGAAATGGAAGTTATTAAAATCTCCCCTAGGGGTTATTGTTATGGTGTAGTAGATGCTATGGTGCTTGCTATGCAAACAGCTAAAAACTTAGATTTACCAAGGCCTATTTATATATTAGGTATGATTGTTCATAATAAACATGTTACAGATGCTTTTCAAGAAGAGGGTGTGATTACCTTAGATGGGGAAAATCGCCTAGAAATATTAGAAAAAGTGGATAAGGGAACAGTGATTTTTACCGCTCATGGTGTTTCACCAGAAGTTCGCAAAAAAACGAGGGAAAAAGGCTTAACGGTTGTAGATGCTACTTGTCCAGATGTAACAAGAACACATGATTTAATTCGAGAGAAAGCGGCAGAAGGTTATCAAGTCATATACATTGGAAAAAAGGGACATCCTGAACCAGAGGGTGCTATGGGTATTGCTCCTGATCATGTTACTTTAATAGAAAAAGAAGGCGAAATTGATAAGTTAAATGTAAATACGGAGCGTATTATTATCACAAATCAAACTACGATGAGTCAATGGGATATTCGACATATTATTAATCGTTTAATTGAAAAATATCCAACAGCCGAAATCCATAATGAAATTTGCCTGGCTACTCAAGTAAGGCAAGAAGCAGTAGCCAATCAGGCCAGAGACGCTGATTTATTAATCGTTGTGGGTGACCCACGAAGTAATAATTCGAATCGTCTTGCTCAAGTTTCTGAAGAAATATCTGGAGTAAAAGCATACAGAATAGCAGATGTATCAGAATTAAAACAAGAATGGTTGAAACACGTTAGAAATGTAGCAGTCACTTCAGGTGCCTCAACTCCAACGTTGATTACAAAAGAAGTGATAGAATACTTGGAACAATATGATCCAAATGATGAGAATACAAAAGGCATTCATCGCACCATCAATAAAGATAAACTATTGCCTCGTGCAAAAATAAAATCATCAAAGTAAATCAACCATTTTTTACAAGTACCTTGACTAAAGAGGGAAAATGATATATATTAACTTTAATACTTAAAAGCGTATAAGCGTTGAAGCGTATTAGCATATTTAAATGAAAAGTATATAAAAATTTTTGATTTGAAATATAAAAAATTGGGAGTGGAGAAACATGATCGTAATTACATCAAATGCAATAAGCGAAGATCGATTGTCAGAAATCGTAGGACACATTGAAACACAAGGAGTAAAAACACATATATCAAAAGGAACGGATCGTACGGTCATTGGAATTGTGGGAAAAGCAGATCCAATATTAGCAGAACAGATTCGTCAAATGAAAGATGTTGAAGATGTTATAAAAATTACAAAATCATATAAACTTGCAAGTCGTGATTTCCAACCGAATGATACAATCATAGATATTAAAGGTGTTAAAATTGGAGGAGATAACTTAGTAATCATGGGAGGGCCATGTGCAGTTGAATCTGCTGAGCAAATGGATGAAATTGCAGCGATTGTTAAAGCGGCTGGTGGTCAAGTATTGCGTGGAGGTGCCTTCAAACCAAGAACAGGTCCTTATAGTTTCCAAGGGGTTGGAGTAGAGGGACTTGAAATGATGGCTGAAGCAGGAAGAAAACACGGTCTTTTAACGATTACAGAAGTTATGACTCCAGAATATGTAGATGTAATAGCAGAACATGCTGATATTTTACAGATCGGTACACGTAATATGCAAAATTTTGATTTGTTGCGCAAATTAGGAGAAATTGATACACCTGTTTTATTAAAAAGAGGATTTTCTGCTACTTATGATGAGCTTTTAAATGCGGCTGAATATATATTAGCAGGTGGAAATCCAAATGTTATGTTATGTGAAAGAGGAATTCGTACGTTTGAAACTTACACAAGAAATACACTTGATCTAACGGCTATTCCAGTACTCCAACAATTAAGTCATTTACCGGTAATTTCTGATCCAAGTCATGGTACAGGACGTAGGGAGTTAGTTGAAACAATGTCCAAAGCTTCTGTTGCTGCAGGTGCAAATGGGCTGATTGTGGAGATGCATACAGATCCTGATAACTCAATGACAGGTGATGGGGTACAATCATTGTTCCCAGATCAATTTACTTCTCTTTTGCAAGATATCGAAAAGTTAGCTCCGTTATTGGGCAAAAAATTTGATATCATAAAAGAACCTGTATTAAAATAAAACTAGACTTTACCTGAAATAAAATAGTAACAGGACCTATCCCCTATAAGAGACATTTAAAAATCCTATACTCTTTTTAGATGAAGGAATAAATGAACTTGAAGGGGATTTTCATTGATGCTTAAAATAATCAATCTATATCCTAACAGTTGGAAGTTAAATAAAAAGGACTTTAAAAATGGATGTGATTGTAATTAACAAGAAAGTTTTTAGGTTTGTAATATCACTAATAGGTACAATTATCTTACTTTTTACTTTGGTGTTTTTTATAGTTAAAAACATAAATCCAAATGTTCCTATTAGTATGATAAGTAGTAACTTTTTTACAATAAATTTTATATTATTAATTTTTCTATATGTTCCGTTTTATTTTATTTATAAAAAAACGCAAAGTTTTAGTTTGCTTTTTATAATATATATCATACTTTTTTTGTTATTTTATTACTTTGGAATTGCATTTAATAATTTAGATAATTATGGACCTTGACTATAATTTTTTTTAGAAAAATTTTACTTGCTTTAAAGTGAATAGCTATCCTCCCCTCTAAGTAATTAAAAATCCTTTATGATAGTTGAAGGAATAAATGAACTTGGAGGGGATTTTCTCTTCTCAATATAACCTTTTTTTTGATTTATTTGAAATATAAACCAAACCTATGGAGGAAGTGTGAGAATATCTAACATTAAACTTAAAAATACCTTACATGACTATTGACTATCATCATATCAAGTTTTATAATAACTTTAACTTATAAACTTGAACATTAACAGTCAATATATCAGTTAACGTTCGGAAAAATGGCAAATGGGAGGAAATAGGATGTCAGTTCAAAACGTTTTAGATACAATTAAGGAAAAAAACATAGAGTTTGTAGATTTTAGATTTGTGGATTTATCAGGTAAAGCACATCATATTACAGTGCCTGCTTTATCTGTTGGGGAAGATACTTTTACAAACGGAGTAGCTTTTGACGGCTCTTCCATTCCTGGTTTTAGAGGGATTGAGGAATCAGACATGGTGATGATGCCTGATCCTGAAGCTATTTTTGTAGATGAATTTACTGCACATAACACTTTGAACATTATGTGTAACATTTTTTCACCTGATGGAGATCGTTATGATCGTGATCCAAGGAATATTGCTCAAAAAGCAGAAGAATACCTACAATCAACTGGTATTGGTACTTCAGCCTTTTTTGCACCAGAATCTGAATTTTTTATCTTTGATGATGTAAGATTTGAAAGTGGTCAGAATGTTTCTTCTTATTCAGTTGATTCCGACGAAGGGATTTGGAATACTGGACGTGAAGAAGAAGGTGGAAATTTAGGATTTAAAATTCGCAATAAGGGTGGTTATGTACCGGTATCTCCTGCAGACACAACTCAAGACCTACGTAGTGAAATTTGTCGAGTTTTAGAAGAAGCTGGTTTAGTCATTGAACGTCATCACCATGAAGTTGCTACTGCTGGACAACAGGAAATTAACTTCCGTTTCAGCACATTAGTTGATACTGCAGATAATTTAATGAAATATAAATATATTGTTCATAATACAGCAATGAAGTTTGGAAAAACAGCGACATTTATGCCAAAACCTTTGTTTGGAGATAACGGTAGTGGAATGCATGTACATCAAAGTATTTTTAATGGAGATACTCCATTATTTTATGAAAAAGGTGCATATGCAAACATTAGTGAGCTAGGAATGTATTATATCGGAGGTATTTTAAAACATGCTCCTGCCTTAATTGCTTTAACAAATCCTAGTACGAATTCATATAAACGATTAGTTCCTGGATATGAAGCTCCTGTAAACCTTGTATTCTCTAAAGGTAATAGATCAGCAGCTGTTCGTATTCCAGTGGCTGCAGTAACGCCTAAAGGAGCTCGTATTGAGTTCCGTACACCGGATTCAACTGCTAACCCATACCTAGCATTCTCAGCTATGTTAATGGCTGGTTTAGACGGAATTAAAAACAAAATTGACCCTCGTCAAGAAGGTTACGGTCCTTTAGATAAAAACATTTATGAATTATCTGATGTTGAAAAAAATGAAATCCGCAGTGTACCAGCTAATATAGAGGAAGCAATGGATGCTCTTGAAGCAGATTATGATTTTTTAATAGAAGGCGGAGTATTTACAGAAGAATTTATTAAACATTACATTAGTTTTAAGCGTGATGAAGCTAAGGAAATCGCAATACGCACTCATCCACATGAATTTTCTTTATATTATGATTGCTAACAAATAGTTTTGTGAAAAGACCATCTATGACGGTGGTCTTTTTTGGTAGAAAAATTTATTAGAGTATAAAGGTGATTTGATCTCTAGTGGGTATGTCATATTTTATCTTGAACAGAACGTTGAATACTGCTATCATATGCATAAATAATAGAAAAAACTAATAATTAATTCCGTTTGCTAGTTTAATATTCGGAAAAAGGAGTGGATTCCTATTGAGTAACAGAGCTTACAATTTTAACGCAGGTCCAGCAGCATTACCTCTAGAAGTATTGCAAAAAGCACAAGAAGAGTTGGTAGATTATCAAGGCATAGGCATGTCTGTAATGGAAATATCCCACCGAAGCAAAGAGTATGAACAATTAAATGAAGAAACACAAGAATTATTATCAGAACTTTTAAACATCCCATCTGGTTACAAAACTTTATTTTTACAAGGTGGGGCTAGTACACAATTCGCAATGATACCATTAAATTTTTTAAATGCTGGTAAAGTATCAAATTATATTATCACAGGAAGCTGGGGTAAAAAAGCTTTAAAAGAATCCAAGTTAATTGGAGAGACTTTCGTATCAGCTCAGCCAGAAAAATTCTCACACGTCCCTGATATATCTCAACTTCAACTTCAGAATGATAGTGCATATTTACACATAACTTCAAATGAAACCATTGAGGGGATTCAATATCAACAATTTCCGGATACAGGAAGCATACCACTGATAGCAGATATGTCTAGTGATATATTATGCAGACCTATTGATGTATCCCAATTTGCAATGATTTATGCAGGAGCTCAGAAAAATTTAGGTCCATCAGGAGTAACTTTGGTTGTAGTCAGGGAAGATTTATTAGAAGATATTCCTGATCATATTCCAACGATGTTACGATATGATACGCATATTAAAGCAAACTCTTTATATAATACACCACCAGTTTATTCAGTTTATATTGTGAATTTAGTTTTAAAGTGGATAAAAGAAAAAGGTGGGCTTGAACAAATAGAGAAAATAAATCGTGAAAAAACAAAATTGATATATGATGTTATTGATGAGAGTCAAGGATTTTATATTGGTACAGTCGATAAAAAGGATCGTTCCATTATGAATATTCCATTTAGATTAAAGGATGAACATTTAGAAAAGCAGTTTTTGAAACAATCTGAGGAGGACGGTTTTGTTGGTCTGAAAGGTCATCGAAGTGTTGGAGGAATGAGGGCCTCAACTTATAATGCTGTTCCTTTTGAAAGCTGTAAGGCTTTGAGTCAGTTTATGGTCGAATTCCAAAAAAGAAACGGATAAATTGAGGAGTAGATAAAAATGAAAAGGAAGATCGCCTTGAATAATTGGACGTATCTTCCTTTCAACTTTATTTATTTACTTTAATCGTTTTTTATTTAAGCCATCTTATGATTCGTAATTAATTTATTGAGTTTCAAAGGGACCTACACGAGTTATAATACAAGTTGATAATACTGCACTCACTAATACACCCTGAAATGTAATGTTAAATAGTACAATACCTTCTCCAACATCTAATATTTCAACACCAGCCCCTTCGAGTGCAAATAAAGGAATAAGTGCACTTAGACTAACAGTTTCTCCTATATTATTTTTTAATAGTTTTGTAGCTGGATCTTCAATACACTTACATGCAAAATTACTTCTCCTGACAGGAAGCAGCTTAATATTATCTATAATTTCGTCAACTGAAACACCCTTTACTTGAGAAATTGGAAAAGATCCAACTGATGTTTTAACAACACAACCTTTAACATCTATAATTTCAATGGGTTCTATTTCTCCTTGATCATTTACATTAAAGAATTCATTTTCTGTTGTTAATATAGTAGTTTTACCAATGAGCTGTTGTAATATTTTTTTCATTGGTCTTACACAACAGTCACAAACTGTATCTTTTTTTCTATTCATTAAATAACTTCCCCTCCTTCCATAATAATAGAGTATTCATATTCTCTATGAATAGCTTGTGCTTTTGCTCCTGGACAAAAGTGGAAAATTTAAACATATATTATATAATCCTGCCAAAAGCGCTTAGAATAAATCTATATCCCATAAGTAATTAGATTCAATATGTGTTACAATACTCATTAGCTTATTTCATAATAAAGGTGAGGTAATATGATACACATTGTACTAATAGAACCAGAAATTCCATCAAATACAGGTAATATAGGTAGAACATGTGCTGCGACTGGGGCTAGACTTCATTTAGTTCATCCCCTTGGTTTTGAAACAGATAATAAAGCATTAAAAAGAGCGGGATTAGATTATTGGCATGAAGTAGATGTTGAACATCATGAATCTTTTGAAGCCCTACAAGCCAAATATTCAGATCATCGATTTTTCTTTGTAGAAACGAGAACGGATCATTTATATACAGATTTTAAATATCAAGATGGGGATTTTTTTGTTTTAGGAAAAGAATCTGCGGGTTTGCCTAAAGATATGTTAGAAGTCCATAAAGAAACTTGTATAAGATTACCTATGACAGGAGTTGTAAGATCGCTAAATTTATCCAATGTGGCCGCTGTTATTGTTTATGATGCTTTAAGGCAAATCGGCTTTTCAAACATGGATTAGTATAAATTAGTTATAAATTTATAAAATTTGATAAAAATTAGCGAATATAGAAGGAAATTATCGATTTATGTCGAATATTATTCTAGATAAATTTAAAATGAGGTGAAAATATACATGAAGCCAATGGGTGTTGTTCGCAAAGTAGATCAGCTTGGGCGTATCGTATTACCAAAATCATTGCGTAAAAGGTATATGATGAATGAAGGCGACCCAGTAGAAATATTAGTTCAAGGTGATCATATCATTCTGGAAAAATATAAACCTAGATGTGTCTTTTGCACATCTTCTGATAATGTGGTTGAATACAAAGAAAAATACATCTGCTCATCTTGTCTAGGTGAAATGCAACAATTTGTTTAATTAGCAAATATTATAAAAAAACAAACTCCATTGATTAGGAATAATCATTAGAGTTTGTTTTTTTAAAAATTGGATATAGTTAATTTTATAAAACTCTTATAGTCCTTTAGTTTTATCGTCGCTAAACGCTGCAGTTAAAATGGCTGTTAAAAACATTGCAAACACAATCATAACAATCCAAAATGTTGAAGAAAACATGCATAAACCCCCTAAGTAGTAACATAAACAATTAAATCTATTATACCCAAGTAAGTATAAAAAACCAATCTGAAATTTCGAATTTTTATTGAATGTTCACCTAACCTTTAAACAAAAGGCATATCTTATCCACTTATTTAAAAAATAAAAAATGAGTGGACAATGGTCTTAAGTTTCCATCACTAGGTTGGTTGATAATACTGTGATTTAATACGAATGAAGTAGAGCCGCCTCCATCAAGGTTATAAGCATCAATCACCCCTAATTCCATTAATTTATCCTGCATTTCTATTAATGAAGCGCCATAATTACCTTGGGTATCTTGACCTTCAGTTACTAAAAATAACAAGTGATCATTTTTATAATTGGCAATTACGGTACGAGCTGCCCTTTTAGGTGAAGTTAACCATTTTTGTGGAATGGTTTGTTTAATTTGGTTTTGAATTAAAATCGGGACAAAAGTAGCACCAAACTTCGGTTGAAGTTGATCTAAGTCAGATTTTTGATAAAACTTACCCCCAATTAATTTTCCATTATCATTGATACCTACAAAAAATAAGTCTTTAAAACTTGCTTCGAAGCCTGTAACATAATTACCATCCACAATCGTGGTGCTTAAAGGATAACGTTTTCCTGTGCGAAAATCATCAGCAAATCCTCCTGCATTGATTCCTGCGATGGCTCCAGTTCTTTGGACAGCTTGTAAAGTAGTTTCGCTTTTACCAAGTTCATTTTTAGCTAATACCATATCCATACCTTCCATAGATTTAAGCTCAACTTTTAGTGCATGACCTCTATAATGATCTTCAACGATATTAAATAACTTCAAATCAATTTTATCTGATTGAATATGTTTAATAGGTGACCCTAATTTGCTTAGAATTCTTTTATCATATATGATTCCGGGTTTATTTACCTGTGCAGAAGCTACATGAACCAGTTGATTTGCAGTATCAGCACTTTTATTATAGATTTCAAACAAGTTAGAAAGGGAGGAATGAATTCCATCGATTTGGATTTTGGCTTCATTTAAATCTAATAACATTCCCTCTGATTGTTCTTTAATAGAAACAATTGATACAGATGGTAATCGTGATTCAGAAATGTTAATTTGAATAGTTGAAATACATAACAAAATGAAAACACCTAAAAAAGGAGCGATAGCTAACATGATTGTTTTATTTATATATGTATATTTCATTTAATAAGGTCCAATTCTTGTTGCAATTTGATTAACTGATCTTCTAATTGGAGTAGTTGAGAATAAAGTTGATTACTGTTGTCTGTTTGGTCACTCGTACTGTCCTTAGTGAAATTTAATAATTCATTAAAGGAATTAATTTGCTCTTGAAGTGTTTCAATATCTATCAGAATGTTGTTTTTCATATCATTAATTTGTTCATTAACATCTGATTGTACATTTGAAAGTTGAATTTCCATTTGATTTGACAAATCTGATACTATTTGTTGTTTTAAATGTTCGATGTACATTTTGCTACCAAATACTCCACTGCTGATTAAAAGTGTCCAAAGCATGAAAAATGGGATGAAACGAAGCCATTTATTTCTTTTCTTTTTTTTCTCATTCATCAGTTACTTCACCTCGATGTCTTTGATTTTAAGTAAGTTCTATTTACTAGTATACTAGATTTTTATCACACCAAAAAGTGTAGAATAATCAGAAACATAGAATCATAAGCATTTTAGAGGACCCCAAAGTTGAAATACACTGAATTGCTAGTTTCATAGGGGTTGGTTAAATTTTAGGGGTACAAAAGAATATTTTACTAGTACTTATGCGGTTTCTTTGAAAAAAACCTTTACTTATCCAATTCATTACCTTATAATCCTATGTAAATACTCGGAATTACTTGGGGTGTAGCTTATGGGATTTGGAATAGAGATGACTATACTTGGACTCGTTGTTGGATTTTTAGTAGGATTAACTGGAGTAGGCGGAGCTGCATTATTAACTCCAATTATGATTATGCTCGGTGTCCCTGCAACGATCGCAGTGGGAACTGATTTGTTTTATAATGCAATTACAAAAATGTTTGGAGCTATCCAGCATTTTAGACAGAAAACGATTAATTTGAAACTAGTTAAATTTTTTGCTATAGGCAGTATACCAGGAGCAATAACCGCCATTGGTGTGCTCCAATTGTTTGAGAATTTTTTTCAAAATCAAGAATCAATTATTAGAACGGCTTTAGGAGTGATGTTAATTATCATCGCTTTGGCCACTATTTTCAGACAAATCTTTGATAAAAAATGGAGAGAAAACCGTTGGCAGAAGAAACCACTTGAAGAGAAAAAGATGCTAACCATTGCAATTGGTTTTATTTTGGGATTTGTGGTTGGATTAACTTCAATAGGTTCAGGTTCTCTTTTTGCTTTAGCACTAATTTATCTATATAGATTAAAGGGTTCAGAAATTGTAGGTACAGATATTGCACATGCTTTATTATTAGTCTCAGTTGCAGGGTTTTTACATGCAGGATTAGGCAATGTAGATTATCTTCTAACCTTAAATTTATTATTAGGATCAATTCCCGGTGTGTTAATTGGCAGCACGTTATCAGCGAAAGTACCTACCAAACCATTAAGAACTATTTTAGCCACCATTATATTATTAAGTGGAATAAAAATGATATAAATTAAAAACACTGATAAAAAGTAAACTAACTTGTCAGTGTTTTTTTGTGCGTATAAATACAAGAAAGGAAGAAAAAATTTGGATATGTTATACGATTGTATCATTATTGGTGGTGGAATTGCTGGATTACAAGCTGCTATACAATTAGGAAGATATGAACACGATGTTCTTGTTATTGATAAAGGTGAGGGAAGATCAACTTTATGTAAAGGATATCATAATTTATTAGGGTGGCCCAATGGTATTTCCGGTTCAAAACTTAGGGAACTTGGTAAAAACCATGCTGAAAGTTTAGATGTTGAATTTTTGCAGGGAGAGGTGATTCAAGCAGAAAAAAAGTCTGAACAATTTCATATTTCTTTAAAGGATCAGAAACAAGTATATAAAGGGAAGACTATACTGCTAGCAACTGGAATTTTAGATCGTATGCCTCATTTTCCAAATTTGATTTCATGTTTAGGATTATCTGTTTACGTATGCCCAGATTGTGACGGTTATGAAGTGAAAAATAAAAAAACCATTATATTAGGATCTGGTGAGGTTGGTGCTAACATGGCATTTACTTTAAAACAATGGACGGATGAACTAGTTTATATCAATCATGAACAAAAACAGATTAGTTCAAACACTAGAAAAAAATTAGATGAGACTAAGGTTTATTATATAGAGGAGCCTTTTGAAGAAGTGTTGGAAACTAGAGGGATGATTTATGGTGTTGTTTTAATGAGTGGAGAAGTGATCCATTGTGAAAGAGGTTTTATAGCTTTTGGCGGAAATGACGTAAAATCCTCTCTGGCATCTCAAATGGGTGTTGAGAGGCAAGAAAACAAACATATTATAACCGATCCACGAACAAAAATGACAAGTGTAAAACATGTATGGTCAGCAGGAGATGTGAATGTGCACTCAGAACAAGTATCGATTGCTATGGGAGAAGGCTCGCAGGCAGCGATATGGATACATAAATCATTGGTGAATAATTCCTATTGACTATTGACACTCTAATAGATGTAGTTCATTAAATCCCCTTTTGATCACGAAGCAACTAGAGGGGGCGATTTCGGCATCGAATATTGCACTCACATTTGAAGTCCGGTGCTCATGTAAGCAATCACTACACTCCGCTCCGCTCCGGCTTCTGCATGTTCGCACAATCTTCTCGGTGTTGAAAACGAAATTTATTGAACACTCACTAATAGTGCCTATCCCAGTTAGGTACCATAAATTTTAAGGAGGTATGAAAATGCATAACGAAAATCAAGAGGAAGAAAATGTACAATTGAATAACAATGAGCAATCTCCAAAACAGAAGGATGATGAAGCAATTCAAACTTTAAAAGCAGAAATTGAAGAAAATGATGAAAATCCTAGAGATTGTTAGTGCTTTTCCTAAAATCAAACATTTAAAAGAAACATAAATTTCTCGTCAACATCCTCTTACTTATTGCATAAATATTATTACGAATCATTTTTTTCCTTTCGTAATTGTTACCTATTTATTGCAATGCCCATGATGAGTTGGGAGGAGTGAAACATGGATATATTTAAGAGGATCACTAGCCATCGGGCAGATGAGGAGAAGTTGAATTGGTCTGGCACCTTCAAGGATTACATCGACATTGTTCGTCAAAACCCTAAAGTATCAAGAACTGCTCATGCAAGAGTATATGATATGATTGCTTCACATGGCGTGACAGAAAAGAATGGAAAGAGAATATATAAATTTTTTGAAAAAGAAATTTTTGGATTAAATAAAACTTTAGAAAAATTAACAGAAGAGTATTTTCATTCAGCTGCACGTAGATTAGATGTAAGAAAAAGAATATTGTTGCTTATGGGTCCTGTGAGTGGAGGAAAATCCACACTTGTGATGATGTTAAAACGTGGATTAGAACAATACTCACGTACGGATGAAGGGGCGCTGTATGGAATTAAAGACTGCCCTATGTACGAAGAACCTTTACATCTAATCCCTCATGAACTCAGACCAGACATTGAAAAAGAATTGGATGTAAGAATTGAAGGTAATTTATGCCCATCATGTCAAATGCGTTTAAGAACTAAGTACAATGGAGTCATTGAGAACGTTGAAGTTGAAAGAATCACATTATCAGAGGATAAGCGTGTTGGGATTGGTACTTTTAGTCCATCTGATCCAAAATCTCAAGATATCGCAGATTTAACAGGCAGTATAGACTTTTCTACCATTACTGAATTTGGATCTGAATCCGACCCTAGAGCATATCGTTTTGATGGGGAACTGAACAAGGCAAATCGAGGAATGATGGAGTTTCAAGAAATGTTGAAATGTGATGAGAAATTTTTATGGAATTTACTTTCACTCACACAAGAAGGGAATTTTAAAGCAGGTAGATTTGCATTAATATCAGCAGATGAATTGATTGTTGCTCATACAAATGAATCAGAATATAAAGCGTTTATATCTAACAAAAAAAATGAAGCACTTCAATCTAGAATGATTATTATGCCTGTTCCTTATAATTTACAAGTTACTCAAGAAGAAAAAATCTATCATAAATTAATTAATCAAGGGGATGTTGGTCACATTCATATTGCACCTCATACTTTAAAAACAGCTAGTATTTTTTCCATTCTAACAAGATTAAAAGAAACGAAAAAACAAGGTATGGATTTCATTAAAAAAATGAGGATGTATGACGGTGAATCTGTTGAAGGGTTTAAAGATGCTGACTTAAAAGAAATGCAAAATGAGTATGATGAAGAGGGAATGACAGGAATTGATCCTAGGTATGTCGTCAATCGAATTTCAAGTGCGCTCATACGGCAGGATATAAACTGTATAAATGCACTGGATGTGCTCAGATCATTGAAAGATGGATTAGACCAACATTCTTCTATCACTAAAGAAGAAAAAGAGCGTTATCTGAATTTCATTTCATTAGCTAGAAAAGAGTACGATGAACTCGCTAAAAAAGAATTACAAAAAGCCTTTGTTTATTCATTTGAGGAATCAGCTAAAACATTATTTGAGAATTATTTAGACAATATAGAAGCATTTTGCAATCAAAATAAAATAAAAGATCCGATTACAGATGAAGAGCTAGAGCCTGATGAACGTTTGATGAGATCCATAGAAGAGCAGATAGGCATCTCAGAAAACGCTAAAAAGGCATTTCGTGAGGAAATCTTGATTCGAATGTCTTCTTACTCTAGAAAAAATATTAAATTTAATTATAGTAGTCATGAACGTTTAAAGGAAGCGATCGAGAAGAAATTATTTGCTGATCTAAAAGATATTGTAAAAATTACAACTTCAACGAAAACACCAGATGAAAAACAACTGAAAAAAATTAATGAAGTATCTAAAAGATTAATTGAAGAACATGGGTATTGCTCTATATGTGCAAATGAAATGTTAAGATATGTTGGTAGTTTATTAAATCGATAAATAAACAATAGATGTACAAAGAAGAATATTAAAAGAACCGTTCGAAGATTTTTGGACGGTTCTTTTGCTTATTGTAAACAGTTCTTCAGTCTATTGTAACTTGAGGTTCATTTTAGTTAACGATGATTCTTTTTTTATATAAAGTTAAAACTTTCTTTACTTTTATGGAAATATTTACAAAAAATAATTTTCAATTGATATTGCGGTGGATTTACACTAACAAAACTCCTATACGATATGATTGTTGTTCATATTCAACAATGATTAATATTCAATGGGAGGCCTAATTATGAAAAAATGGATTTTGATGTTAAGTTTTATTTTTACAATGTTGAGTATTATTCCAAACAATGTGTCTAATGCAAGTGACAGTTACACTGATGATTTTAAATTATTACAACATAATGTCTTATTATTACCAACGTATTTGGCTAGTTGGGGACAACAAGAGCGTGCAAATTTAATTGGCGAAGCCGATTATGTGAAAGGTCATGATGCTATTATACTTAATGAATTATTTGACAATAAAGCTTCTGATGTTTTGCTTTCCAAACTTGACGAAGAATATACTTACCAAACACCTGTTATGGGGCGAAGTAATAGTGGATGGGATGAAACGTTAGGTTCTTATTCTAATTTTGTTCCAGAAGATGGAGGAGTATCTATTGTAAGCAAATGGCCAATTGAAGAACAAATCCAATATATTTATAAAAATGGCTGCGGAGTTGATTATTATTCAAATAAAGGATTTGTGTATGCGAAAATACAAAAGAACGATCGCTTTTATCACATTATAGGAACACATGCACAAGCGAACGATACAGGTTGTGGTTATGGCGAAGCTGAATCTGTTCGAAGCACACAATTTCAAGAGATGAGAGATTTTATTATAGATAAAAATATTCCTGTCGAAGATATTGTACTTATGGGTGGAGATTTCAATGTGAACAAGGAGAACGATCAAGAATATACCTTGATGCTTGAAACATTAAATGTAGTTCCTCCAGATGAATTTACAGGTCATTCATCTACATTTGATTATGGAACGAACAGTATTCTTGCCTATGGACATTCTAATTCTGATCCTCAGTATTTAGACTATATCTTTGTTGAAAAAGACCATGCACATCCCGCTTTATGGGTAAATGAAGTACTAAATGTTAAATCTCCTACATGGACAGCAATTATTAACGACTACAATGATTATTCTGATCACTATCCAGTTGCTTCATATTCAAGGTGAAAAAATTGTGATCCAAACTTTGATTCTTTGAGTTTTAACATACAATTAATGATCAGACTCACCAGTCACTGGTGAGTCTGAAAATCGTATTGCTCAGATACTTGTTTTTTTGGTCGTCCTATTTGATTCATTAATCCAATTTCTTTTCTTTTATGCCGAATGATAGGCACTGTCAGATGTGGGAAGAATTTCTCCACTAGCATTTTATCCGAATAGGATTGATAGTGTCGCTTAAGTGTTTCAATATCGATCTTAGTCCACTTATAAGGCTTGTTTCGTTCCAGTTTTGATAATTTAATACCCATTCTTTCAATTTTCTTTCGAACTCCCTGCTCTGATCTACCTAATAGTTGTGCGATTTCTTCAACAGCCATTTTGTCTATATTATTTGTAATAAACTTAATTTCGTGAATAGTAAATCGTTTATCTTTATTTTTAAGCATATTGCATTCTCCTTTCAAACGATATTCAATAAATCAATGATTGCTTTAACCCTTAATTTCATGCTCACATATATGGTTATTCTAAGATAAATTGAAAACGTTTCCAATTTTAAAAATAAAAACCTCATTTCAGTCATCTTCACAAGTTCATTTTACAATAGGAATGTGTCATGCATGTGTCAATCCATTATTTGATGTTATCTGACAATAAGAAATGAGCATATGTTATGTTTAACCTTGTAATTTGACAGAAGGAAATACAAGGTCTAAGCTAAAGTTGTAGTATTACATTCTATTATTATTAAAGTTTTAAATTATTAATATAATAAATGAATTCGATTTCGTAAGCAACTGGAGGTGAGTAGTAAGTTGAATAAAAAAATACCTATTTTAGTCCAATTAATGTTAGTTTTTTCGACGATATTGCTCATCACAGTTAGTTTAATTAGTTACTTTTCAATTCGAAATTCATCTGAAGTTGTTTTAATAAAAACTTCACAGTATTTACAGGAGTCTGTTATCCAACTAAAAGGGAAAATTGATGTGAATCTATTGGAGTTTGATAAGGTATCACAGACGGTTGCATTTCATCCAATTGTACAGGATTATCTCTTGGATATACATAAAGGAGATATTCCTACACAAAATAGATTTGAAATAAATAATATTATTGGAGAACAGAGTCGTTTTATAAAAGAAGATTATATTATCCACGTCATTGATAGTGTTGGAGATGATTACTTTGAAAATAACACTTTATATTTAAATCAAGATCTAAATGAATTAATGGAAAATAGATGGTTTAATAAAGTAAATGAGCACAGCGGAAGAATGGTATGGGTTGCTGGAGATGCTTGGAGAGACGAAGAAGTATTGCCTAGTGTAATTGGTGCAAGACAAATTAATGATTTAGATCACTTAGAACCAATCGGATATTTGTTCACAGTGTTTCCTATTGAAACTTTAAAAAGACTTGTTGGAGAAGTTAACTTTGGTGCAAGTGGAAAAGTGCAAATTGTAGATAACGAAGGTTACGTCATTTATTCTGAAGATAAAAGCCAAATAGGGACACAAGTCGACGAAGGTTTGCTTAATGAAATGTTGAACCATCCTAATGATATGATTGATTGGGAAATCGATGGGGACAAAACATACATTTCTCATGCTCAATCTGAATATGCTGAATGGACATTTATGGTTTATGTAGATATTGAGGAGGCATTTAAAGATTTAAAAAGTATCGAGAATAATTTGTTGATCATTGGATTGACAGGTGTGATTACAGCACTGGTTTTTACATTGTTTTTTTCATGGTCATTGTCCAAACCAATTAGGAAGCTTGCTTCTAGATTTAATCAGATAGAACAAGGAGCATTAGAACCTTATAAAGGAATCATGGGGAACAGAGAAGTATACATGCTGTATAAAAGCTACAATCAGATGCTTCAAAATTTAAATAAAACAGTGAAGGATTTATCAGATAAACAAATTAGTGAAAAACATGCACAGTTGATTGCTTTGAAAGCTCAATTTAAACCTCATTTTTTATATAACACTTTAAATACAATTTATTGGGAATTAATTAATGAGGGTCAATATAATACAGCAAACATGGTCTTAAGCTTAAGTGATTTGTTACGTTACAGTATTCAGCCTGGATCTGAGTTGGTTACGATTGATGAGGACTTAAAACATTTGAATCATTTCCTTGATATTTTAAAAGCCAGATATGGAGAGAAACTTAAGGTAAACATAGAGATAAATCCTGAATCTATATTATCCACTTATATCATGAAGCTTTTGTTACAACCATTAGTGGAAAATGCCATTTCACATGGATTGGAGCCAAAGAGAGTACCAGAGTGGATGATCAATATTCATATTTATAGAATTGAAAACCATGTATGTTTTATAGTAGAAGACAATGGAATTGGAATGTCAGAAGAGGACATGAAGAAATTCGAGGAGGTTCAAAGCCATGCAGAGATGAATGATCAAAATATCATGCATTCTGGAATAGGGTTGTCTAACCTCAAATATAGAATTCAATTAGTTTATGGAAAAAGTTATGGTTTACATCTTTCAAAAAGTAATTTAGGTGGTTTAAAAGTTCAAATTAAACTTCCTTTAAAAAAAGATAAAAGTTAAAACAAAGCGTTTTTATTTACGATTGGAGGTATCATGATGTTGGATCTATTTAAAAAGTCAATTCTAATTATACTGTCTATTTTTTTACTTCTTCATATTTCGGCATGTGATTTAGTGAAATATAATGATTTTGGAAATATCGCTTCCAATAGAACGAATGACAATCCAGTTGTGGATCTAACCGTTTGGCTGTGGCCAGGAAGTGGACTAGAAGACATGATACGCGAATATGACTTGCAAAATCCAAATGTTAATATTTCAATGATTATATTGCCTTATATAGATGTTCATAACAATTTACAAACTGCATTTGCAGCTGGATATGGAGCACCTGATATTAGTCTTGTTGAGGTAAGTTATTTTGAACGTTTTAAAGAATTTGATAAGTCGTTTTATGATTTAACATTATTTGGAGGGCAAACTTTAAAAGATCAATATTTGGATTGGAAGTGGCAGCAAGCTACTAATACGGAAGGTTTCTTGTTTGGTTTACCTACGGATATTGGCCCTGTTGCAATGTTGTATAATCGAACATTGTTTAAAGAAGCTGGATTACCTACAGACCGTAAATTAGTTGCTGAGCAAATTAGAACATGGGATGATTTATTTGAGGTTGGGGAAAAATTAAAGGAACATCATATTTATATGGTGGATAATATTTATATATTATATCGAATGATTTTAGGTCAAGGTGAACAACAATATTTTGAAAAAGGAACTAATCAACTTATTATAGATACTAATCCTACGGTTAAAAAAGCTTGGGAATATGCAGTGAATGCAAAAAAATTGGGTTATTCAAGAGGAACTCCCCAATATTGGGATCCTGAATGGGGTGAAAGATTAAGAGAAAATGAATTTGCAATTACTTTTGCAACTTCATGGATGTTGTCATCGATAGAAAAATCATTTCATTCATCCTCTGAAATTAATGTTAGTAATGTAGGGGAATGGGATGTAACTTATTTACCTGAAGGAGGAGGAAACTGGGGAGGATCATTTTTAACGATGCCAAAAGAAGGCAAACATCCTAGAGAATCTTATAAATTAATAGAACACTTGACCTCACCTGATAGCCAACTAAGAGTATTTACTAAGGATAAAAATTTTCCATCGTCTTCATTACTTTATGATCATCCCATTATTTTAGAGACTAAATTACATTATTTTAATAATGCTCCGGTAGGTGAGATTTTTGTTGATTCAGCTAAACATCTAAAACCAGTATACGAAGGTCCAAATCAACATATTGTAACTAAAATTATAGATAACGCTCTTATAGAGGTTGATACAACAAATACACCTCCAGAGGAAATATGGAGTGAAGCAATGAGGTTAATCAAAAACCAGCTAAACAATGATTAATATTTTAGTTTTAAAGTCTATATTATTAGTTTTGTTATTCATTTAACAAATTCTATTTTAAAAAAGGAGCTAATCATGAATATATTAATGGTAGATGATGAACCGATTGTGAGAAATGCAATGGCCAATATGATTCAATCTATGGAGGATGATTATGATGTAAAGACGGCTGAAGATGGTGAAGATGCGATGATTAAACTTAACGATATAAGTTTTGACATTGTGATTACAGATATTAGGATGCCTGGAGTAGATGGATTAAAACTTGCAAAATATATATACGAAAATTACCCAAAAACTTATATCGTGATGTTAACAGGGCATGCTGACTTTGAATACGCACGCACTGCTCTTCAATATAAGGTCGTTGAATATTTATTAAAACCCATCTCTATGGAAAGTGTGAAAGAAATCATTAATAAAATTGAACTGATGATTCAAAATAGAAAATCCAAATCTGAAATTGGTCGCTTAAGGGAAAGAAACTTACTAGAAAAAAGAGTTCAAGATTTATTTTATGAGATGCCAGTACCTTATTACGATGAATCGTTATTTCCACAATTTCAATCTATTTTTTTATTTTCCATTACGATGAAACCAGATGAATTAAGAAAAAAAACGATCCGATTTTCCATAAAAAATATTATTTCTGATGTAATGAATGAACTTGGTACCTCCATTGTAGTAGTAGAGGAAAGCCATTTATCCACCGTTTTATTCTCTTACAAGGATCAATCTAATCATGTTGAAAAAGTTTTGAAGAATATCTCTTCATCCATTGAACAATTTTTAAAAAGAAGTTGTGAAATTGGAATTGGAGGAGTAAGTAACAAGCTGAATGAAGTCAGCACATTATATAAAAAAAGTTTAATGGAATTAGGTTTATATGAGGAGAAGGTTCCAGTTAAGAACGGAAAATCAACCGAATCTATACATCGATTAATTCGTTCTGTGCTAGAATACGTGGAAAATGATTATTCAAAAGAAATCACTTTGACTTCGTTAGCAGAGCAATTATTTGTAAATCCTAATTACCTGAGTAGTTTATTTAAAAGTGAAATGGGAGAAACCTTTAGTCACCATGTAACGAAAACTCGAATCAACAAAGCCAAGCAGTTATTGCGTGAAACGAATCATAAAATATACCAAGTTTGTAAAATGGTTGGTTATACAGATCAAGCCCATTTCAGTAAAGTATTTAAAGCTTTGGAAAATACGAGTCCTTATGAGTATAGAGAACAAAATAAACCTCAACAAAAACATTCGCAATAACGTCAAGTTTAAAGTACTACAAAATGATTAATAATTTTGATATATTAAAGGGATAAATAAAAAAACTCACTTGGAGGTTATGATGAAACCATACTTTTTTGATGAAAAAGAACGCTTTGTTATTAAAGATTATAACAATCAGAAGCCATTTTCTAGTTTTTTTCCTGGTATTGCAGGAACGATGGGAATTCCACTCTGGGCTTTTTATGTAAATAGAGGTCAGGGCATCGCAAGTTTTGGAATACAAAATAAAGATAGTTCTATTATGGAGTTTTTCCCAGCGAATAAATCTTACCAGCAAATTCCTTCAACTGGATTTCGCACATTTATAAAATATCATAAAAATGACGGTAGTGGATATTATGAACCTTTCACATATCAAACAGGTGGATTGAAGTTAGAAGAAAATATGTTTATTTCACCTAATCTTCTTGAAATCGATTCCAAAAACCAAGAGGCAGGTTTACATGTTAAAGTTAGTTATTATATATTGCCTAATGAATCATTTGCTTCACTAGTTCGTACTGTAACGATTAAAAATATTTCTCAAGAAAGTATAAAATGTGAAATATTGGATGGAATGCCGTCTATACTTCCATACGGTATTACTGAAGAACCTTATAAAAGATTAGGGCATACCTTGAAAAGTTGGATGGATGTATACAATCTTGATCAACATATCCCTTTTTATAAACTTAGAGGAGATACCGCTGATACCGCTGCTGTTGGTGAAATTAAAGGGGGTTATTTTTATTTAAGTTTTGAAGATGAAAACCTTATATCTCCTATTGTAGATGCAAATCTTGTATTTGGAATGAATACCTCTCTTAATAAACCTGATACCTTCTTGAAACATTCTTTAAGTGAGTTATTAAATCATCAACAAGTGACAACAAATAAAGTACCCACAGGTTTTTCTGGAGTAGAAAAGGAATTACAACCTGACCAATCCATTGAAATAAATACCCTAATAGGATTTGTTCAAGATATTGAACAAATCAATGGTCGTAAAGATGAATTATGTAAAAAGACTTATATCGATATAAAAAGAAATGAAGCTAAACAGCTTGTTAATGAATTAACAGATGACATCTCCACAAAAACTTCCTCTAGTTTGTTTGATGCTTACTGTAAACAAAATTACTTGGACAATCTACTACGTGGTGGATATCCTGTTACGTTTGAAACAGGTGAAAAACCACTTGTTTATCATGTTTTCTCGAGAAAACATGGTGATTTAGAAAGAGATTATAATTTTTTCTCATTAGAAGCAGGGTATTATTCACAAGGTAACGGAAATTTTCGAGATGCAAATCAAAATAGAAGAAGTGATGTGTTATTCCATCCTGAGATTCATGATTTTAATGTCAATATGTTCTTTAACTTAATTCAGACTGACGGATATAATCCTTTAGTAGTAAAGGGATGTAGTTTTACAGTTAGACAAAATCAATTAGAGGAAACTTTGAAATTTGTTGATAAAAAAGATAAAAATAAAATGCAAGTTTTCTTTTCAAATCCATTTACTCCAGGTAAACTGCTTACCAAATTAGAAAACGAAAACATCCAGTTAAGTAATTCTGCACAACAATTCTTATTAGAAGTACTTCAAAATAGTGAACAACATGTTGAGGCAGAATTTGGTGAAGGGTATTGGGTCGATCACTGGACATATAATATGGATCTAGTGGATAGTTATCTTGCAATTTATCCAGATCATTTACAGCAATTTTTATTTGAACAAGAAACTTATACTTACTTTGATAGTCCAGCTGTTGTGTTACCAAGAGAAGATAAATACGTCTTGGTAGATGGAAAGGTACGTCAATATGATGCTATTAAAGAAGATACACAAAAAGAAGCTTTACTTCATTCAAGAAAAGAATTGCCAAATTGGGTAAGAACAAAATATGGTGAAGGTGATATTTATTATACGAATCTATATAGCAAAGCAGTATCACTAGCTTTAATTAAATTTGCAACCTTAGATCCCTTTGGATTAGGTGTAGAGATGGAAGCGAACAAACCAGGCTGGAACGATTCTATGAACGGATTGCCAGGTTTATTTGCCTCTGGTTTTAGTGAAGCAAGCGAGTTAAAAAGATTGATTCAATTTGTGATTAACTCAAGTGAAGGAATTAATAGAACAATCAAACTTCCAGTGGAAATGGCGGAATTGTTAACCTCTGTGGATCGTATGCTTGATGTTTATAATCAATCAGAAGAATCAGATAAGGATTACCAATATTGGGATCAGGTTTCTAAAGCTAGAGAAGAATATCGTGATCAAACGAAATATGGATTAGACGGAGCAGAAACAGAGCTGAGTGTATCTGAAATCATGCATATTTTTAAAAAGTTTATGTTAAAAATGAATGCAGGAATGAAGCGTGCTTTAGAGCTGAATGATGGAAAGTATCCTACTTATTTCTATTTTGAAGCAGAAAGTTTTGAAGAGCTCGTTGATAAAGATGGAAAACAAAAAGTAAATAAAAATCATTTACCAAATGTCAAAGTGACAAAGTTTAAACTGCATAACCTTCCTCAATTTTTGGAGGGTCCTACAAGAGCACTAAAGGTATTGGACTCCTTTGAAGAAAAGCAAAAGTTATACGAGCAAATCAAAAGTAGTGGAGTATATGATGAAAAGTTGAAAATGTATAAAGTTAATGCATCTCTGGAAGGGTATCCTTTTGAACTAGGTAGAGTTAGAGCATTTACTGCAGGTTGGCTAGAAAATGAATCTGTTTTTATGCATATGGAATATAAGTATATTTTAGAGGTATTAAAAGCTGGTTTATACGATGAGTTCTTTGAAGATATGAAAAATGTGATGGTTCCATTTTTAGACCCTGAAGTTTATGGAAGAAGTATTATTGAGAATAGCTCATTTATCGCTAGCAGTGCAAATCCAGATGTTACACAACATGGTACAGGTTTTGTGGCAAGGTTAAGTGGATCTACAGCAGAGTTTCTATCCATGTGGCATATAATGATGGTAAACAAACAACCTTTTCAAATGGAAGGAAAGAAGCTTTGTCTAAAATTGAAGCCGATTTTACCAGGCTGGTTATTTGATGAAAATGGTACTGTGGAATTTAAATTTTTATCCAAATGTGATGTAACTTATATAAATAAATCGGGTAAAAATACGTATGGAACAAATGGCGTAGAAGTTAAGAAACTTGTACTGACAAAAAAAGATGGTGAACAAATCAGTTTCAAAGATGGTTCTATTCCTGATCCATTCGCTTCTATGGTTCGTGAAGGTCAAATTTCTAAAATTAATGCTTATTTAGATTAGATTTATAGCTCCAAAAAGTTTTTCCTGTATTCTGGAGTATTATTATAACAGAAAGTAGAGGATCAAATTGAAAAAACGAGGTTTAGTCATATCTTCTTTAGTCGTTATTATCATAATTGGTATCGTTTTCTACTTTATTCAAAAAAATGATAACAATGGATTTCAACCAAAAGCTTCAAAAGGAACAATCCATGGTACGACGGCTGTAACTGTAGATTTCGATGAAACCATTCATCATTTAGCAGTTCAGGTTTCAAGTGAATCATTTTCTGAGCCTGATTCAGGAGAAGTAGTGCCTACTCATCGCACTGTTTCAAACCCTTATCTTCCAGGAACCGATATTTCTGGTGTAGATGCGAAAACAAATAAGTATGTAGGAGTTTTTCTAGCGGATGAAAATAACAAAATTATAGATTTTAAGGAACTAAAATTATCAAAAGGAAAAGTCCAGACTGAAAAATGGAAATTGGTATGGGAAGATGAGTTTGAGGAAGAGGAAATTAATGTAAGTAAGTGGAACTTCATCCAAGGTGGTGGAGGTTATGGTAATCATGAATTACAGCATTATACAAACCGTAAAGAAAATGCACGTATTGAAGATGGTAAATTAATTATTGAAGCACATGCAGAAAATTTTGGTGCTGAACAATATACTTCTGCTAAGTTAACAACAGAGGGAAAAGGCGACTGGAAATACGGACGGTTTGAAATTAGAGCCAAATCACCTGAAGGACAAGGGATTTGGCCTGCGATATGGATGATGCCTACGGATTATCAAGTTTACAATATTTGGCCTTCATCCGGTGAAATTGATATTTTTGAGTTGGTAGGACATGATCCTTACACTGTACATGGTACATTACATTACGGTGTTCCACATACTTATACAGGTGAATCTTATCAACTGCCAGATGAGAAGAAGTTTAGTGATGATTACCATACTTATACAATGGAATGGGTACCTGGAGAAATAAGATGGTATGTAGACGATGTTCTATTTTCAAAGCAAAATGATTGGTTTTCCAAAGATCCAAACAATCCAGAAAATTATACGTATCCCGCACCATATGATCGAGCGTTTTATTTACAATTAAATTTAGCAGTTGGTGGAGACTGGCCTGGATATCCAGACAATACGACAGTATTCCCTCAGCAATTTTTAATCGATTATGTAAGGGTGTATGAATTAGACGGAGAATATAGAGAATCAGGTAGTCGACCTGAACCTTCTCCTTATGAATCCCAAACAACTAGAGATGGAAGAGAACCATTAGAAGATGGAAATTATGTATATAATGGCTCTTTTGAGGATGAGTTATCAAATTGGGAATTTCAACCCTATGAGCCGAAAACACAATTTGGGGGTGAAGGTAAAGTTACCGTTGTTGATGGAGAATTAAACACAGTGATTCAGAAACAGGGAGAAGCACCTTGGGCAATACAACTAGTACAAACACAAATACCAATGGAAAAAAATGAACGTTACACTCTTTCATTTGATGCTAGATCTTCTGGAAATCGTCAAATGATGGTAAATGTCTCAGGTCCAGATCGAAATTTCTCTCGTTATTTTCAGGACACGAACGTTTCTTTAGATGAAAATATGCAGCATTATGAATTTACATTTGATATGGTTCAAGATTCCGATATGAATGCTCGTATTGAATTTAATATGGGGCAGGTCTCTACCTTACCTGTATGGATTGATAATGTTAAACTTGTTAAAAAGCAAAAGGATCCAAATGAAACAAAAACAATTCTTCCTACAGGAAACTATATTTATAATGGAACATTTGATCAAGGTGATCAACGTTTAGCATTTTGGGAATTCACAAGCCAAAATGGAGTAGATGCAAGGGCAACTGTAGGGGTTGAACTTGAAGAACGAGAACTGCAAGTAAAGATCAATGAGACAGGAGATTCACTTGAATCCATACGTTTAACTCAAACTTCTCTTAACATGGAAAAAGGAAAAACATATTTACTCTCCTTTGACGCACGTGCAGAACAAAAACGACTGATTGGTGTTCAAATAACGGATAAAACACAACAAACTGCTTATGCTTCAAATACATTTGATTTGGTAAGAGAAACTCAGTCAAATCGGTTAATATTTAAAATGGAAAATAAAACAGACGATCAATCACAACTTCATTTTCTATTCGGCAGTCAAAAAAATGCAGTATTTTTAGATAATATATTGTTAAAAGAACTATTACCACCAACATTATTGGAAGAACATGTTGTAATTAGAGCCAAAGAGTATTATGACATGAAGGGAGTCGTTATTGAAGGTGAGACGGTTGGTTTTATTGAAGAAGGGGACTGGATGCAATATGTCATAGATGTAAAGGAAGCAGGAGATTATAATATTTCTTACTTTGCTGCATCAGAAAGAGATGACGGCAAAGTAACGATGTTAGCCAAATCAGGTAGTGTGTTTACTCAAAATCTAGAATCGGGTGAATATTTGGAAAGTGATTCTGATCACCAAACATCCATTCAAGTAGAAAATACAGGAGGCTGGCAGTCGTATCGCTCAATGAATGATACGATAACTTTAGATAGAGGAGTTCAGACGATTCAGATTTATGCTCCAAATGTCAATTTACATTGGTTTAGTCTAAGGAAAGAAAAGTGAGAAATTAGTGAATTTTTGATGGAAATTAGGTGACTTGTTTGAAGGGGCTTATCATTTAAGAGATTAGTTATTGACAATCTTTTGTGAACAGATTTATTATTGAGGAAGGGAGAAATATACTTCCTTCCTCAATATATAGTTCTAAATCAAAGAGTAATTTAACCTCATATTTACTCTTTATCTCCATATTGGTAACGTTTTCTATTAAAATAAATGATGAATAAAAAAAGATATTGCAGTTTCTTTGATAAATGATAAATTATCTAAAATGGAAACGATTTCATAAACAATTTCAATATTTATATAAATTTATTTTTTGAAAGGGGTGATACTTTTTAAGAATCCATTTAGATTTCGTAGTTGTCTTTCGAATTTAGTAGATAGTAAACCAAGTTGTTTTAATCTATGAGTATGCACTTATTCTAATATTAAAGGAGAGAGTTCATTTGAAGAAAATATTACCCCTTTTACTAGTTTTAATGATGGTGTTAAGTAGTTTCCAAATTGCATTTGCTGAAAAGAAAGGGAATGGAAATGACACACCTGCTACGAATAACTTTAATCCCAGAGCTTCTAAAGGTCAGTTGCATGGTTCAACTGAAGTGGATGTAAAAATTGATGAAAGCGTACATCATTTGGCTGTACAAGTTTCCAGCCAGCCGATAGAAACACCAAATGCAGGGGATGATGTACCTACCGACTTTTCTATTAAAAACCCATATACACCACTTGATGATATTTCAGGTGTGGATGCAGAGATCAATAAATACCTAGCTGTTTATTTAGCGGATGATAAAAATAAAGTCGTAGATTTTAAATTACTTAAACTTACAAAAGGTAAAATTCAAAAAGAAAAATGGAATCTAGTTTGGGAAGATAACTTTGATGGACAAGCAATAGACGAAACAAAATGGAACTTCATCCAAGGTGGTGGAGGGTACGGAAATAATGAACTTCAAAACTATACAAATCGTGAAAAGAATGCACGAGTAGAAGATGGTCTACTCATTCTTGAAGCACATGAAGAAAATTTTGATGGAAATGAGTATACTTCTGCTAAGTTAACTACTGAAGGAAAAGGTGATTGGACTTACGGTAAGTATGAGTTTAGAGCGAAAATGCCAGAGGGACAAGGGATATGGCCTGCGATTTGGATGATGCCTACAGATTATGGAGTCTATGATATTTGGCCGTCATCAGGAGAAATTGATATTATGGAATTTTTAGGACATGATCCTTATACCGTTTATGGAACGCTTCACTATGGGGTGCCGTGGACTCATACGGGTCAGTCTTTCCAACTGCCAAGTGGAGAAAGTTTTGTTGATGATTATCATACATTCACATTAGAATGGGAACCAGGTGAAATGAGATGGTACGTCGACGGGATTTTATTCTCTACTCAAAATGATTGGTTCTCTAAAGACCCACAAGGAGCAGACAATTTCACTTATCCAGCACCATATGACAGAGATTTTTATATTCAAATGAACTTAGCTGTTGGAGGGAACTGGCCAGGTTATCCTGATGAAACGACTGTATTTCCACAGCAATTTTTAATAGATTATGTTCGCGTATATGAATTAGACGGGGAATATAGAGAAGCTGGTGAAAGACCAGGTCCATCACCTTATGGCAACAATGATTCTGAAGGAAGAGAACCATTAGAAGATGGAAATTATATTTATAATGGTGAATTTGATAATAATTTAACTTATTGGGATTTCCAACCTTTTGATCCAGATGATTTATTTGGTGGTGAAGGTGAGGTTTCTGTAGTTGATGGTGTATTGAATGCAACCATCACAAGTGCAGGGGATGCACTATGGGCTATACAATTTGTTCAACCAAATCTACCAATTGAAAATGGTGAAAGATATAAGTATTCCTTTGATGCATGGTCTACAGGGGATCGTTCTATGATGGTTAATGTATCTGGACCAGATAATAATTTTGCTCGTTATTTGCAAGATGCAACGATCGAATTAACAGATACACCTCAACATTTTGAGTTTGTTTTTGACATGGTTCAACCGACGGACTTCAATGCACGTACTGAATTTAATATGGGGCAAGCTTCAACACTTCCAGTTTTCATAGATAATGTGCGATTAGAAAAAATTGAAAAGGATCCAAATGCTTCTAAGGAAGTATTACCTGATGGCAACTATATATATAACGGAACATTTGATCAAGGAACGGATCGATTAGGATTCTGGGAGTTAACTACAGATCATACTGCAGACGCCACTGCTTCAGTGAATAGTGAAATCTATTATCGTGAACTCTATGTTTCTATTGATGAAGCAGGAACTTCATCTGATTCTATTGCTATAAGTCAAAACCATTTAAACATAGAAGAGAACCAAAGTTATATTGTTTCTTTTGATGCACGAGCAATAGAAGAAAGATCAATTGAAATTCAATTAACGAATGCTGATCAAACTGAAATTTATATGAATGAATCCATTGATTTATCAACAATGACACAAGAATACTCAAAAATATTTAGAATGAATAATACAACAGATGAACATGCATTGTTCCAGTTTTTATTCGGAAATCATGATCCAGGTGTTTACATTGATAATGTAACAATGAAAGCCATTTCTCCACCAAAAGATGTTGCTGGAAATATACAAATTGAAGCGGAAGACTATGTTAGTATGTATGGTGTGATCGCTGAAAATGATGGTCAAACCATTGGTTTTATTGATGAAGGAGATTGGTTGCAATACGCTATAGACGTTGAAGAAGCTGGCGAATATGTTATTTCATACTCTGTTGCGTCTAACGTAGATACAGGGAATTTGACTTTGTTAACAAAAATGGGAAGTGCATATACCGGTGAATTGGAATTTAATGATGAAATAACAGAAGCTGAAGCTGATGGTGTATATTACATGGATATTGCTAGCACTGGTGGATGGAATAACTGGGGTATAGTAACGCAAACCGTTCATTTAGAAGAAGGTGTACAAACCCTTCAAATTGCATCACCAGGAGTGAATTTGGATTGGTTTACGATTTCAACTGAAAGCCAAAGTCAAGGTGAAGATTTAATTGTTAATGGTACGTTTGATTCCGTTGTTGAACCCACTTTTGCTTGGTGGGGAGATCAATGGAATGGGTATGCTGAAGGTGAAGCCTCAATAGAAGATGGTTTACTTAAAGTTCATCTTGAAAGTTTAGGAGCACAACCTTTCATTCCACAAGTTGTTCAAGAAGGATTGCCATTTATTAGTGGACAAACCTATACAGTAAGTTTTGATGCGAAATCTACCTCACCTAAAACGATAAACGTAAATGTTGGCAGAGGGTTGGATGCAGCCCCTTGGTTTATTCCATATGTAGATACACAACAGGTACAATTAAATGATGAACTGCAAACCTATCAGTTTACATTTACAATGAACGAAGCTTCTTATGACAATGGAAAGATCGTATTTGAATTAGGACCCATTGATGGAGAAGCAGTTGCAGGTGATGTATATTTTGATAATCTAAGTATTAAAAGAGATATTATTCAAAATGGACATTTCAGCTCTTCCATTGAATCATGGCAAGCTTGGTGGGGAGATCAATGGGCTGGATATGCAGTTGGAGAAATGAATGCAGTTGATGGACTACTGGTTATTGATATTGAGCAGACAGGGGATCAATCCTATAGTCCACAAGTTTTCCAAGATGGTTTATATTTTGAAAATGGAAAAACCTATACAGTTTCCTTTGATGCAAGCTCAAGTGAAGCAAGGCAAATGAATGTAAACATAGGGAAAGAATTAACAGAAGCACCATGGTTTATTCCATACGCTGCTACACAAGTCATCAATTTAAGTACAGATCAAGAAAATTATCATTTTACTTTTACAATGAATGAGGACACTTACAATAATGGGAAGATCGTTTTTGAATTAGGGAACATTGCTGGTCAGGCTATCCCTGCAACAATTAACTTAGATAACGTGAGTATTATTGAAGGTGTCTTAAATGGTGAAGGTGATTCTGTTTTAGAATGATGCAGAATAGGGATGAAGAATCAGCAGTAAATAAAGAATGAAAAGTGATGATTTTAAGACATAAATAAATGATGAATAACCCTAACCAATTGCAGATTATTTGTGTAAAGGTTAGGTTTTTCATCTAGTTACAAATTGTGGAATAGCAATTTCAATATAAATTGGATAAAATGAAAAGGAAATGAATCTAACATAACCAATGAAAGTTTTATTTAGATCTATACAGGAGGTTATTACTATGGCAAATGAACGAATAATTGTGACTGGTGGGAGTGGTAAGGCAGGTAAGTGGGTTATAAAAGACCTTGTTGAACATGGATATGATGTTCTGAATTTAGATTGGAAAAGACCTGAGGAAGAGCTTTGTCAAACCATTATTGTGGATTTAAATAACTTAGGTGAAGTTCAGAATGCTTTGGCTCAGTATAATACAAGAGAACACATTCCTGTGAAAGGAATCGTTCATTTTGCAGCTATTCCTCAAGCTTTTATTTATCCTAATGATGTGACTTTTAGAAATAATGTAATGAATACATATAATATATTGGAAGCGGCTGCTAATCTAGGTATTGATAAAGTAGTACTTGCTTCAAGTGAATCTTCATATGGAATGGTATTTGCAAGTGAGTTTTTTGACCCTATGTATTTACCAGTAGATGAAGAACATCCACAAACCCCAGAAGACAGTTATGGATTATCAAAGGTAGTGAATGAAGTGACTGCACAAGCTTTTAACAGACGAACAGGTATGCAAGTTATCTCTCTTCGTTTAGGAAATATATTGGAGCCTTCTGATTATATTTGGCTTAGGGAAAGATTTGACAAACCTGAAGAACGTCTCCTCATTCTTTGGTCTTATATTGATGCACGTGATGTAGCAACAGCATGCCGATTATCTATTGAAAAAGATGATTTGGGAGTTCAAGAGTTAATTATTGCAGCAGACGATACATCTTCTGACATACCATCAAAGCAACTGATTGAGAGGTTTTTACCTGATGTAAAGGATATTCGATCAGCATTTAAAGACAGAGAAAGTTTATTATCCAACAAAAAGTTGAAACAAATTTTAGGATGGGAACAAAAGTATAGTTGGAAAGAGTAGGATGATGAGAACTTGTTCATCCGTGACAATTAGAAATGAATCAAACATACTAATATATTGAGGAAATCGTAGTCTTATAAAATAATTCTATGATTTCCTCTTTTTTTTATATACGATGTTTATGTTATTAAATTAAGTTTTCTGCATTTCATTTATCTTTCGAAAAATTCGAAAGTACGAGACCAAGTCTGTGTTTCTCCAGGTTTTATATCAATATCAATAAATATTTCTGGTGAAACGACGTGAGTAGTACCCCAAATCGCAAACATACTGGGTGGGAATTCATTCTTCTCTCTCATACCTACACCGCTTGGTTCATGAAATAGCTCCCATTTATGGTCTGTGTTGTTGTATCCTGTAGGACGGCAATAGAAAGGTTCAATGGGTTTCCGCCTCCAACTTAATTCATGATCCTTAATCATCATAATATCTGGCAAATCATTGATTTGTGGTGTATAAGGTAACCTCAATTTGTAATCAGGACCAATGGGTTGATTATTGATGCCTATAAAGTTATGCACATATTCTTCAGTTTTAATCGATTTTGTCCCGACGTTTTTTAAGTTGTAGTGTATGGTTAAACTTTGATCGTTTAAGTCGATGGTTTTTTCTATAGCAGCTGCATATCCCTGACAATTTATAGGCGATACCTTAAAGAGTATTTTACTTTCTTCTTCAAAGACTTCTATTCTATAGGGAGAGATAGGATAAGGTGAGTGGAATTGATATTCTTTCTTTTCAGTACGAGTAAGATTACCAATTCCTAACTTTGGAAATTGTTCACCTACATTTGTTTCTTCATAACCTATGGGTGTAAATATCCCAAATTCGTTGCATATTCCTTGACCCTCTGTTCCTTTTTCAGGTGTGTAGGTTTCTGGTACGCAAAAAGTATGTTTATTGTTTAATGTAACTTGTGTTATATAACCCGTCCAATCAAAGCGAGAGCCTTTTTGAAAGGCTCCCGGTTTTGCTATATTTATTTTTAGTTGATTATTTTGCAAAATGAATGAAGGAGGGTTAAAAAATTCATGTTTAGATAGACTCATATGAATGCTCCTTTCATTTATTAAAAGATTAACCTAAAATAACCTCTAGGGTGTGGTTTTCATTTTCTGTAAGTCGGCTTATGAACTCACGGCTAATAATCACTGCTTTTTGTTTAGTTTCAAATGAAATCTCTTCACCATTTAAAGTAATGGTTTGAATTTGATATTCCCCATATTCTAAGCCATTTTCATTTTTGTATATAATGTCTAAATGACGGTTTGCAAAATAGGAGAATACAGATGATTGGTTCTGATCATTAAACTGATTTAGAAGTAGTTTAGGTTCTAAAGATAAATCACCAAGTTTTCCTTTTACTCCAAACATCTCAGTTAGTACAGTAAGCAATAACCAACTTGCTGAACCCGTTAAGTAGTGGTACATGCCTCTGCCTTTTTCACTAATATATTCAGGTACGCCAGGATAAATACGACTAAGCTCAAAGTTTTTACTTAACTCGTAAATAGAGTTAAGTACATCATAACCTTCATGTGCAAATTGACGTTGGTACATTGCATTACTGTACATTACAGCCATATGGCTGAACATAGCTCCATTTTCTTTATGACCAAATGCAAAACCAAATCCTCGGCCAATGTTTTGTTGAATTTCCCCAAATTGTGAATTTAATCGATATCCAATTTTTTCATCTTTAAGATACTTCGTTACTGATTTTGATATTTTTTTCACTTGATCCTTAGTAGCCACTTCACCCATTACAGGAAATACTTGACCTGTTAGTGTCATACGAACCCCATTTGTATGATTCCCTTCAACACGTTCAGCATCATTATTGTAATAACCATTAAACCATTCAAAACCTTCTTCATTTTTAATCCACTCATTTTGTCTTAAGTGGGTGATCATCCAATCGGCTTTGCTGTTTAAGTCAGCTGCTATATCTTTTATACTGACAGATATCTTATCTCCACTGATTTTGTGACTACAGCTTTCAAAGTATTGATTTAGACGTTGCAATTTTTGTTCAGCACTATCATAGTTGATAGGGTTTGAGATTGAATCCAATAAGATCATGATTTCTTTTGCAAGATGTAACTCCTCAGTACCTGTTTTTTCTTGAAGAGATAACAGCAGTTGACTCATCTCTTTTAAATTACTAGCATAAAGAGCTGTGAATGCAACACTTTCACCTAATTCAGGTGCTAAGTCAAAAGCATCATTCCAATCCGCACCTTCAAGTTTGATGTTATTATGTTTTCCTACATTGAAAAATTGCACAATATTTTGCAGTAACATATGCTCAAAGATAGTGCCTTTATAAATATCACTATTTTCAGATTTAAGTAGGTTTCCTTGTTCAGGCTTCCATTGTAAATCTAAGTCCTTTGAACGTTTAATTTGTGTATCTTTAAAATAAGTTTGATTTTCTAATAAAAACTCGATGTCCCCACTTTGATTAATATATAACATTGTAGTTAAAAATGGCCATGCGCCATGATCCATCCAAACACGAGCAATATTGTTTCGATCTGCAACAAATTCACCTGGTTCAGAACCAATGATCGTAGCATTGCTTCCATCAATTCGTACCCCCGCAAAGTTGTTATACAATAAATCTTTTACTTTTTGTGGATCATCCATAATTAGAAGTGCTAGACAATCTTGCCATAAATCTCTCCATCCACGTCCACCTTTCCCGTAATCATGATGTGGCAGAAAAGAACATCCATATATTCTTCTTAAAATAGGTTGTAAAGTGACCCACTTCATCCATTTGTTGAAATCGATATCACTAGTTTGAAAATTTAAATTGTTAAGTTTTTCTTTCCAATCTATTTTATTTTGTTCTAATAAAAGATCAAATTGCTCTTCTGAACAATATTTTTTGATGATTTCACTTACATCCTTTAATCGGTTGTCTGTAATCATAAGTGCAACAATGTAGGACTTGGATTCCCCTGGTTTTAATGTTATCGTATTAAACTTTAGTGCTCCTATTGCTTCATATCCTTCTATTGTTTCACCAGCATTTGATTGTGGTGATGCATTTTTCACAATGACTTCAGGCCAGTCTAGGTTTCCACCTTCTCCTATAAAATCTTCAACAACCGGGAAGAAACCTGTCGGTGCTTCTCCATTACCTTCAGAGCCAAAAACACTATAAGTTACATGATTTATTTTGTGCCCTCTTTCATCAAATGAAAGTGTAGGTTGTACTTCAATACCGTATGTTGAAGTATATATACGATGAAGTAAAGAGGTAACGTGACGATGATCACGAATATCATCAGCAGACCTTGCATAAAGAGGAATAGCTGCTGTAGGTGTTACTGTTAAATTTTGATCACTAGTGTTTGATAATTGAACTTTTAAAAGTTCAACTTGATCTTCATTTGCAGGTACAAAACTAGTGCATACTGCTTTAATTCCCATTGTTTTATTTTCACGAATGACTTTATGCCATAATAACCCTGCCTCTAAATGAACTTCTTCTTTCTCTTCTTGATTAAAGTTAAGGCTTATCTGTTTTGCAGAATTACCTGTTGCAGACCAAACCTCTTTTCCCTCAATATGAACCCAAAAATTTCTGGCTGCACGGGAATTATGCAAATCCTCTGCTGAAACGGGAGCCATTAAAAACGTATTTTGACTCGTTTTTATATCACCATGTAAAGTAGGTGTGATGGCCGACATCATACCAGCTTCGTTTACTAAAGGGAAATACAAATAGCTTGATTTTTGTGGGTTGCTTATAGCAAAAGTACTATCTTCATCAATAAACTTCCAACCTGAAGATTTGTTTTCATTTTTCATTGTTGACATTCCTTTCTTTTAAAATTTTATCTTTTAATTCATTTCACTAACTCTCAATTTACTATACTAAGTTTAGAAAGTCCATTTGAGATGAGTGTATATCATATAGTTTTCATAACTTATTGTACATTTTTCATCTAGATGTGAAATATACAACAAAAATATGAGGATTACCATATGTTAAGATTATTTCACTTATATATTTGAAATGAAAAGAATGAATAATGAATAAATTTCTTTACTTATACAATACTATGAAAAGGTAAATTATCATTTTGTGAACATTTTTCACATAGAGGTGAAAAATATACAAGAAATATAAGAATGACCGCATAGTATTGTGAAATCGAATCCACTATACTTTTAGTAGGACGTATTTCACGTTCCAAGATTAATCAAAAGGGGGATTTTTAAATGAAAAGGTTTGGTTTAATTTTAATGAGTCTAATGCTTTTATTCTCATTTGCATTGGCAGCTTGTGCTACTGATGAAGGCGGTGAAGGTACAACTGATGAAGGGAATGGAACAACGACTCCAGAACCAGATGATGAGGTAATAGAACTTACTTTCCAAAACATTCCTAACACTGGTTTGGATGTATTAGTTGAACAGTATCAATCAGAAAATCCTAATATTAAAATCAACTATCAGGAAGCTGAATTTGCAGACCACCATAATGGTTTAGTGACTGCTATGGCAGCAGGATCTGGGATTCCTGATATCGCATTTGTGGAAATTGGATTCTTAGAAACTTTTAAAGGTCAACAAAACAACTTTACAAACCTATATGATTTAGGTGCGAAAGATGCTACGGGTGATTACTTAGACTGGAAAATCAAACAAGCTGAAAATGCGGATGGTTCTTTCTTGTTTGGATTACCAACAGATATCGGTCCAATGGCAATGGCTTACCGTACAGATATCTTTGAACAAGCAGGTCTTCCAACAGATCCGGATGAAGTTTCTGCTTTAATTACAGACTGGGAAAAATTTGTTGAAGTAGGTAAAACAGTGCTAGAGAAAACTGGAAAGCCAATGACAGACTCAGGCGGAACCATTTATGACACGATGGTTGGTCAATTAACTGAAGTTTATTTTGATGAAAACAATGAATTGTTATTAGAAACAAACGCGGGTGTTAAAGAAGCATACGATAGAGCTACGGCAATGGTAGAAGCAGGCATTACAGCAAAAGTGGGACAATGGTCTCCAGAATGGAATGCTGGCATTAATGATGGTGGATTCGCTACGTTGATGGCACCAGCTTGGATGATGAATTACATGAAGAGCAGTGCACCAGATGGTGCTGGAAACTGGAATATCGCACAAATGCCAGTTGCGTCAGGTAACTGGGGTGGATCTTTCTTAACGATCCCAGCAGCATCCGAACATCCACAAGCAGCATATGATTTCATTGAGTGGTTGTTAAGTGTAGATAATCAATATGAAATCTTTAAAGCAACGGGTAATTTCCCTTCTACACCTGGAATTTACGATAAGCCAGAAATTCAAGACTGGACAGATGAGTACTTCCAAGGAGCTCCAGTAGGACAAATTTATGCAGAAGCTGCAGAGAAAGTGGTTCCAGTATACTTTGGTCCTGATCATCAAACAGTGAACACTGCAGTTAAAGATGCAATTAACAACGTTGAAAACAATGATGCAGATCCACAAGCAGAGTGGGATGCGGCTATTGAACGTGTAAATCGCGAATTAAGATAATAAATATATTAGAACAATATAAGTAAAATGGCACGCGCTGATCATATGTTGATCAGCGCGTGTATAATCTGGATAGGATTTTCCATATTTTATGGTAGGAGGAGGTCATAGCAATGAGTACTAAATCCAATAAAAAACCTCGTTTTAAATATGGTTCACAAGCAAGTAGGGATGCATTATCAGGTTATTTATATGTAGCTCCATTTTTTATTTTGTTTCTAACGTTTGGTATATTTCCGATTTTTTATAACTTGTATATCTCTTTATTTAGTTGGAAATTATTTGGAGCTGAGCCTGAGTTTATCGGTTTACAAAACTATGTATGGTTATTAACGGATGATCCAACATTTATTAAAGCAGTAGTGAATACTTTTTCCATTTGGATTATTTCTACTTTACCTCAACTATTTATCGCTTTAGTGCTTGCTTATGTATTAAACCAAGGTTTTGTGAAAATGAAGGATATGTTTCGAATGGCCATTTTTATGCCATTTATCACATCCATTTTAGCAGTAACGATTATTTTTAATTCTTTATTTTCAAGAGATTTTGGTTTAATTAACTTTATTTTAGGCACCGCAGGATTAGATTGGAAGATTGATCGTTTCTTATCTCATATAGCCATTGCTACGATGGTCAACTGGAGATGGGTTGGTTATAATACGATCATTTACATGGCAGGATTACAAACGATCGGTAAGGATTTATATGAAGCCGCAACAATAGATGGAGCAAATAAAATCCAGCAGTTTTTCTATATCACAATTCCACAGCTTCGTCCCATTATTCTCTTTACGATCATCATGTCCTCTATCGGAGGCATGTCATTATTTATAGAACCATTGGTTTTCTTAGATTTAAGAGGTGGATCACACAATCAAGGTTTGACCATGTTCTTATACTTATATGAAACCGCATTTGGAACTAAATATAATGTTGGATATTCTGCAGCTATTTCTTGGGTCATGTTTGTCATTGTGGTTATGTTTGCATTGTTGAATTGGTTCATTACTACGAAAGTTATTAAGGATTAGAGGGGATGAGAAGTCATGAAAAATAGAACAGGACGTCTTATATCGTATATATTTTTAATAATCTCATCTTTAGTTTCAATATTCCCATTTTATTGGATGTTTGCTATAAGCACAAATACAACGGCGGCAGCCAATAAGTTCCCACCAAAAGTTATTCCAGGTGATCAGTTTTTTACAAATGTTCAAAACGCTTGGGAAAACGCAGATTTTATTACGGCTCTATTTAACACTTTAATCGTTGCAGGAACAATTACGATATCCCAGTTATTTTTCTGTTCGCTTGCTGCTTTTGCACTAGCTAGATTAGAGTTTAAAGGACGAAAGTTAATATTCTTATTAATTGTAAGTACGATGTTATTACCACCAGCTAGTCCGATTCCACTTTACATGATCGTAAGTAAATTTGACTGGATCAATAGTTTATATGCCGTTATTATCCCATTCTTAGTGGGAGCATTTGGTGTATTTCTAATGAAGCAATTCATAGAATCCTCCATACATCCGGAACTAATTGAATCAGCTAAAATGGACGGAGCTAGAAATTTTCAAACGTATTACCGAATTGTTTTACCAATCCTAAAACCTGGGTTAGCTACACTAGCTATTATTACATTTATGGGGGTTTGGAATGATTTTGTATGGCCATCGATTGTATTGAAAGAGCAATCTGTACAAACATTACAGCTAGCTGTTCGAGGGTTACAGAATGCATATAACCGGGATACAGCATTAATCGTAACAGGTGCATTTATTACAACATTACCACTTCTTGCTATTTTCATTCCATTTAGTCGACAATTTATTGCTGGTTTAGCGGAAGGATCTGTAAAGGGGTAATATATTATTGTTTGTGAACATATTTAATATTTAAGAGGTATCTATTAAACTTATAATCTGACCTTGATTACATATTGTAATCAAGGTTTTTTATTTATGAAAACAAGTAATTTTATAAAATAACACATTTTCAATCCATTAATAAACTGAATATTTAAATAAATGAGATATATACAAAAAATATGAGAATCACCATATATCAATATGAAATCGCTTCCATTATAATTTTAGTAGGGCGTAATAAACGTTCAAAAAAAGGGGGATTTTTAAATGAAGAAGTTTGGTCTTATTTTAATGAGTTTAATGCTTTTATTTTCCTTTGCATTAGCAGCTTGTTCTTCTGATGAAGTTGAAAAACCAGTGAGTGATAAACCAGCTGATGAAGAAACTCCAGCAACTGAGACACCTTCTAATGAAGTAATAGAACTTACATTCCAAAACATTCCTAACACTGGTTTGGATGTATTAGTTGAACAGTATCAATCAGAAAATCCTAATGTGAAAATCAATTATCAAGAAGCTGAATTTGCAGACCACCATAATGGTTTAGTGACTGCTATGGCAGCAGGATCTGGTATTCCTGATATCGCATTTGTGGAAATTGGTTTCTTAGAAACTTTTAAGGGTCAACAAAACAACTTTACAAACCTATATGATTTAGGTGCGAAAGATGTTACGGGTGATTACTTAGACTGGAAAATCAATCAAGCTGAAAATGCGGATGGTTCTTTCTTGTTTGGATTACCAACAGATATTGGTCCAATGGCAATGGCTTACCGTACAGATATCTTTGAACAAGCAGGTCTTCCAACAGATCCAGATGAAGTTTCTGCTTTAATTACAGACTGGGAAAAATTTGTTGAAGTAGGTAAAACAGTGTTAGAGAAAACTGGAAAGCCAATGACAGACTCAGGCGGAACCATTTATGACACGATGGTTGGTCAATTAACTGAAGTTTATTTTGATGAAAACAACGAATTATTATTAGAAACAAACGCGGGTGTTAAAGAAGCATACGATAGAGCTACGGCAATGGTAGAAGCAGGCATTACAGCAAAAGTGGGACAATGGTCTCCAGAATGGAATGCTGGTATTAATGATGGTGGATTCGCTACGTTGATGGCACCGGCATGGATGATGAACTACATGAAGAGTAGTGCGCCAGATGGTTCTGGAAATTGGAATATTGCACAAATGCCAGTTGCGTCAGGTAACTGGGGTGGATCTTTCTTAACGATCCCAGCAGCATCCGAACATCCACAAGCAGCATATGATTTCATTGAGTGGTTGTTAAGTGTAGATAATCAATATGAAATCTTTAAAGCAACGGGTAACTTCCCTGCTACACCTGGAATTTACGATAAGCCAGAAATTCAAGACTGGAC